>JBOFUV010000022.1:0-66593 GCA_051652765.1 Microcoleaceae cyanobacterium
CCTGATTGAGGGGGGTAATAATCGTTTGTACCGTGTCTCCAATACTCGCTAAAGTCGAACGATTAACAATAATCACATCATTATTTTGCAAGGCCGGATTGGATTCACTGTTTAGCCCTTGGGCAAAATCAAGATTAACTTTCCGTTTTTCAACCTGACCATTGGCATCAAACCGGATCAGCTCTATAGAATCCTGGTGAGCCCGATCCGTAAATCCCCCAGCCGCTAAAAGCGCCCGATTCAACGGGGTATTGGGGGGAATTTCTAGTGACCCAGGTTGTTTGATTTCTCCTACAACATTGACTCGAATACTATTCGGGGAAAAACTCGCCTGAGCCACCTGAGCCATTTCTGCTGAACTAACTACTTCTGCCTCTGGCACAAAAACCGTATCCCCCTCCTGGAGAATCGCATCTTGATTGGCATCTCCAGCCTGGAGGAGTTCCCAGAGGTTGATATTAATCACCTGAGTTGCTCCAGCGTTGGTTGTCCGACGAATTTCAATACTACGAATGTCTGCCATCGGCTTCACGCCGCCTGCAACTTGAATCGCACGGGTGACGGTAGGAGTGCTACTGGCTTTACTGTCCCCACTACCCGGAATCCCTGCCGCTCCCGTCCGGGCCGTTCCAGTCACCGTATAGGGGCCGGGACGAAATACTTGCCCAATCACAGCCACATTCAAGGACTCAGCATTTTCAGGGGCAAAACTCGCAGTCTGTAAACGGGAAATGGCCACCAAGTTAACATCGGGCACGGTGGGCACAAAAATACTATCCCCAGTTTGGAGGATTAAATCTTGCTGTAAATCGCCTCCGGTCAACAGGGGCATCAGATTCACCTCAACGATTTGCTCAAAGCCAGTTTTGGTAATCCGACGCACCTGAATCCGCTCAATGTCAGCCAACAGTTTAACGCCCCCTGCCGCTTGCAAGGCTTGAGTCACCGTAGACAGACTCACCCCTGCCGTTGCTGCTGCCAGGGTATAAGGGCCGGGGCGCACCACTTCTCCAGAAACCCCAATATTCACAGGTTGACCTTGATCGGGGGCAAAATTAGCAGTCGCCAATTGAGGCCCAATGGCTGGATTAATCAGGGTCGCCGTGGGGACAAAAATAGTGTCTCCATCTCTCAACGTGAGGTCATAGCGCAAATCTCCACTTTGAAGCAACTGAAACAGGTTAATCATCATGACCTGGTCTGATCCTCCCCGTCGGGGGCGACGAACCTGCACCTGTTGTAACTCCGCAGACTGAGTAATCCCGCCTGCGGTTTTGAGAGCTGTTGTCAATGTGGGCAACTGAGATCCAGTCAGGGCCAAGGTATAGGAACCGGGGCGATTGACTTCCCCAGCAACCCCAATCCGAAGGGAACGAGCGATCACTAGGCTCACTGTGACCTTCGGATTGCGAAGCACTCGAGCCTGTTCGTAACGGGCTGTAATGGCTGCTGCGACTTGTTCTAGGGTCATGCCTTGAACCGAAATCCCTCCCACTTGAGGCAGGTTCACCGTGCCATTGACTAATACGGTTTGCTCCCCACTGTATTGGGTCAGTTGAAAGATGATGATTGAGATGCGATCGCCCGGCCCCAATGTATAGGGTTCCTCAACAGGAGCTTGATTAGAAGTTGAGTTGGGAACAGTTGAGTTGGGAACAGTTGAGCGGGGAGGTGCAGAACTTGAACCTTGAGCCAGAACTGTTGGGGGGTGAGCCACAAGCACAAGCAAGGTAAAGTTCAAAACTAGCCAGTCTCGACGGCAATTAACACGTTGATTCATACGCTAATCTAAATTCAAGTGTTGTGGACTAAGCCCGCAACACTTGAATCCCAGCTCTTGAAAGTTGCAGTTTAAATGCATATGGCAACCTGATTTGAAGGGTGGACAGCAAGAGGATCACAAGCTAATTAACTCTGCTGGGAGACGTTTAAACGCTAAGCGTTCATTGGTAATATCGACAAAAATCGTGTCGCCGTCGTTAAATTCTCCTCGCAGAATTCCCTTGGCAATTGGCGTTTCAAGTTCCCGCTGAATTGCCCGCTTCAGCGGTCGGGCCCCATAAACCGGATCAAAGCCGACTGCTGCTAAGAAATCAATCGCAACATCAGAGAGTTTTAATGCGATCTTGCGATCGCCCAAGCGACTTGCCAATAGTTCTACCTGCACCAATACAATCTGCCGCAGTTGATCCCGTTGCAGAGCATGGAAAATAATCATCTCATCGATCCGGTTGAGAAACTCTGGCCGGAAACTGGTGCGGAGGGAATCAATCACTCGACTTCGCATTTCTTCATATTTAGAATCATCCCCAGCAATGTCCAGAATATATTGGGAGCCAATATTACTGGTCATGATAATGATTGTGTTCTTGAAGTCAACGGTGTGACCTTGAGCATCGGTAACTCGACCATCATCGAGAATCTGCAACATCACGTTGAAAACATCGGGATGGGCTTTCTCAATTTCATCAAACAGAATCACCGCATAGGGACGGCGGCGAATCGCTTCTGTAAGCTGGCCCCCTTCATCGTAGCCCACGTATCCAGGAGGCGCACCAATCAGGCGAGAGACGGCGTGCTTTTCCATATATTCAGACATGTCAATTCGCACCATCGCCTCTTCGGTATCAAACAAGTAAGCAGCAAGGGCTTTGGCCAGTTCTGTTTTTCCGACCCCCGTTGGCCCCAGGAAAATAAAGCTAGCAACTGGACGTTTGGGATCGGACAGCCCGGCCCGCGATCGCTGAATCGCGTCAGCAACAGCCGTCACGGCTTCATCCTGGCCGATGACTCGTTTGTGTAGTTCATCTTCTAGATTGAGCAGCTTTTCTTTTTCCGACTCCACTAACTTGCTGATGGGAATACCTGTCCATTTGGAGATGATTTCGGCAATGTCAGCTTCTGTAACCTCCTCCCGCAATAGAGTTTGGCCACTGGTTTGGGTGGCTTGCAAGTTGGCCTCTGCGGCCTTCAATTGTTTGTGCAGTTCCGACATCTTGCCAAATTTCAGTTCGGCGGCGCGATTCAGATCGTAGTCTCGTTCTGCTTGCTGAATCTCAATATTGACCCGATCAATTTCCTCTTTCAAGGCTTGGATTTGGTTGATTACACCCTTTTCTGATTCCCACTGGGAGTTGAGGGAGTGTTGATCTTGTTTCAGGAGGGTCAATTCTTGTTCCAGTTTGCCTAACCGTTCTAGGGATGCAGGATCACTCTCTTTTCGTAAGGATAACCGCTCCATTTCAAGCTGCAAGATTCTCCGGTCAATCTCGTCCAATTCCTCGGGCTTGGAGGTAATTTCCATTTTGAGCTTGGCGGCGGCTTCATCGACGAGATCAATGGCTTTGTCTGGGAGGAAGCGATCGCTGATGTACCGTGTGGACAGGGTTGCCGCTGCGACTAAGGCGCTGTCAGAAATCTTCACCCCGTGATGCACCTCGTAGCGTTCCTTCAGCCCCCGCAGAATTGAGATCGTATCGGTTACGTTAGGCTGATCTACGAAAACCTGTTGAAACCGCCGTTCTAAAGCCGCATCTTTTTCAATATACTTGCGGTACTCATCTAGGGTTGTGGCCCCAATGCAGCGCAATTCACCTCGGGCCAACATCGGTTTGAGCAGGTTCCCCGCATCCATTGATCCTTGGGCAGCTCCTGCCCCCACAACGGTGTGAATTTCGTCAATGAACAGGATAATTTGGCCGTTAGAATCAGTTACTTCCTTGAGCACTGCTTTCAGCCGTTCTTCAAACTCCCCCCGGAATTTAGCTCCGGCAATCAAGGCCCCCATGTCTAGGGCAATCAACTGCCGATCTTTCAAGGATTGGGGCACGTCTCCAGCAATAATCCGTTGGGCAAGTCCTTCAGCGATCGCAGTTTTTCCCACCCCAGGTTCTCCAATCAGCACCGGATTGTTCTTGGTGCGACGGCTGAGAATCTGAATCGTCCGCCGAATTTCATCATCTCGCCCAATCACGGGATCAAGCTTGCCCTGACAAGCTGCTTCGGTTAAGTCCCGGCCATATTTTTCTAGGGATTGGTACTTGCCTTCAGGGTTTTGATCGGTTACTTTTTGAGTGCCCCGCACTTGAGCGATCGCTTGTTTTAGCTTGGCCTCATCCAGCTTGAGATCTTGGAATAGAGCCTTGCCAAAGCGGTCATCTTTGGTATAGGCCAAAACCAGATGTTCAATGGAGATAAATTCATCGCCATACTCTTTGCGATAGGCTTCTGCATTGTCCAGCAAGCTGTCTAGACTCCGGCCCAGATAAACATTGCTGCCACTACCTGTAACTTTGGGCTGACGATTGATGAACGCATCAGCTTGTTCCCGCAGTTGGGCGGTAGAAACTCCCGCTTTGCTGAATAGTTTGGCCGCTAGCCCATCATTCTGTTCGAGGAGTGCCTTCATCAAGTGTTCACTTTCAAGCTGTTGGTTCTGGGCTTGCTTCACCAGTTCTGGAGTTCGGGCCAGAGCTTCCCAAGCTTTTTCGGTAAACTTACTGGGATCTGTAGGTTGCATAAGAGTTAATTGCCTCCGCGTTTTCTGATTTTTTGCAACAAGTTCTCGTAACAATTTCTCGGTACAGTTTTTGCCTGTTTATCCTCAAGGGATCTGAGTAGCCTGCCCTACCCTTAACGCAAAGATGAGGGCAATTTTGTCACAACTCACCTTTGATTACAACATATGATTACAACATATAAAGTCTAACGTTAACCCTAATCCTAAGCCTTAACTATTATTAAACTGTAGCTTAACCCAAACAGAGGGAGAGTACAATCTACCGTCCTTAAAAGTAAGGATTCCCGTAGCCAGAAGTTCAAGAATGACGTTTAAGAATGAATATTCAAGCTAAATCTGAAAAAGCCAGGAGAAATACATTGAAAAATCCTTTTTGAGGGTTCTATTGTTGAGGGTTCGATCTGATTTGAAGGGTAAATGTGAAATGGTATCTTGCCCATGTAGGCTTCTAACCTGCATCAAAGTTTCAGTTTAATTTCTATTAATTTAGGTAAGGGTAAACATCCTATTCCCATAGGCTAGAAGCCTGCACCACAGGTCAGAAGCCCAGATTATAATCGAACATGAGCAGGCAACCAAACGGTGAAGGTAGACCCTTTGCCGGGTTGACTGCTGACACTAATTCCACCTCCTAAAATTTCACATAGGCGCTGGCTAATTGCCAACCCTAATCCAGTTCCACCAAATCGTTTTGTGGTAGACGCATCTGCTTGAGTAAAGGCTTGAAAAATATGTTGCTGCTGTTCTTGTGTCATCCCAATTCCCGTATCGCCAACTCTAAAGACCAGGAACTGTTGGGAGCCGAGCGATGTCTTTTCAACGCCTTTTGTATTACCAGTCCGAGGTTTTCGCTTAACTCTTTCCACGGATAGCGTAATCGTTCCATCTTGGGTAAACTTGCAAGCATTGCTCAGGAGATTTAACAAGATTTGTCGCACTTTCGGCAAATCTGCATACATATTACCCACATTACTTTTGATGTCAACTTTGAGACGATTATTGTTTTTTTGAGCCAGGGGATTTGCTGTGATAATCACATCCTGAATTAATTGTTTTTCAATTGAAAAATCTTCAAGATACAAAGTGACATGACCCGCCTCAATTTTAGAAATATCCAAGATGTCACTGATCATATCTCGCAGATGTTTTCCGGCGGTTTGAATCCGCTCTAAGTCGGGAATAAAGTCATCATATCCCAAGTCTTCAGATTCATCATGGAGGATTTCACTATAGCCAATGATGGCATTTAAAGGAGTCCGAAGTTCATGGCTCATATTAGCGAGAAAAACACTTTTAGAACGGTTTGCGGCCTCGGCATCAATTTTGGCTTTTTCTAGTTCTTCAGTGTAGTCGGCAACTTGCTGAATGAGATGGTTGAGAGCCTGAGTCAGGGTGCCAATTTCATCACGAGCCATCATTGGAATCTGAATCCCAAAGTCGGCTTCATCTCCAACGCGCTTGATTACTTTTGTCATGGTTTCAATCGGAGACGCGATCGCCCAACTGGTATAAGTTGCTAAGACCAAAGCTAAAAACGCTGAAGTGAGCAGGCTGAGAAAGAGTACCTTGTGACCTAAAGTCTCTGCTTTTTGATTGGCTTCTAAGGTCTGATCCACTTGTTGGCCAAAGTCTACCGCTGTATTGATCAATTCTCTGGATAGATCATAGAGTTCGGCTGCAGTCGAACTCTGTCCAAACTGAGTTAACTCTTGCTGGAGAGCTGTCTGGGCTTTGGGATTTGTTCGGGTTGATTCTGTCCGATCGAGCAGGGGATTAATTTCTGTTCTGTACTTTAATCGAGCTTTATCGTAGCGTTCAATTAGAGTGGTCAACTGTTGAGTGACTTCGGGATCAGTTGTCTTAGCAGAAGCTGCAATAAACTCATTAAATTGGTCAATTTTCTGAGCAATTTCAAAGTCCAAATCAGAGTAAATCGCAGAAACTATCTGTCGTCGCTCTTCTGCCTGATCTAGAACGGTAGGTAGTTTTGCTTGATTTACTTCAACATCTTCGATGCTTTGAGTCAGTTGGGTCAGGAGTTGAGATTTAGTAAAATTTGTTTCGAGTTGCTGTCGCCGTTGAGCTTGATAATATCCTTGAAGAATAAAGGCTGCGGTTGCGCCAAGCACTGCAATTCCGACAACAAGGGCATAACCAATGCCAATCTTCTGCCGAATTCCTAAGCGGCTGAATCCCGGCAAATGTAGTCCAACCATAGCAGGAGATGTGACAGGTTTGTGAACTGGTTTGGTGCGCGGCATTCGTGAAGTTGCAGGCTGTTAGGGCATTATTCTTATTTTAAGCTGAGTTGTTAAGGGAGGGTTGAAGTTGCAGACTCAGTCGGTCAAAAAATTAGTCCAAAAAGTGAAACGAACCGTTGAACGAGTCGTTTGCGTCAGTTGGCCCTGAGTTGGCAAGACCCAGCACACCCAGATTAATCTGCTCAAGCTAACACGTTCAAAGAAATTCCCGTTTGAGATAGGGTTGTAACACTTCAGGTACGCGAACCCGACCATCTGGCTGTTGATAATTTTCTAGAACGGCTGCCATCGCCCGCCCAATAGCGACCCCAGTACCATTTAGTGCATGAACGAATTCTGTTTTTTTCTTTTTTTTATCTCCTTTAGTATCCTTGAACCGAATATTGGCCCGTCGTGCCTGAAAATCTCGAACGTTAGAGCAACTGGAAATCTCTCGATAGGTTCCAGCCGAAGGCAGCCAAACCTCCAAGTCGTAACATTTGGCCGCTGAAAACCCCAAATCCCCTGTACAAAGCTCAATCACTCGATAAGGCAGCCTTAATGCTTGCAAAATACCTTCGGCATCCTGAACCAATTTTTCATGTTCCAACTCCGAAGTTTCAGGTGTGACCAGCTTGACCAGTTCCACTTTGTTGAACTGATGGAGGCGAATTAATCCTCGGGTATCCTTGCCATAACTTCCGGCTTCTCGCCGAAAACAGGGCGTGCAGGCACAGTGATAAATTGGCAATTGTTCTGCACCCAGGATGTCATCCCGATAAAAATTCACTATTGGAACCTCTGAAGTGGGAATCAACCACAAATCATCCTCACTGCACTTAAAACTTTCTTCGGCAAACTTGGGCAGTTGTCCCGTTGCATTTAACGACATGCTGTTCACCAACAACGGAGGAATCACTTCCACATAGCCATGGGCGGTATGTTGATCCAGCATAAATTGAATCAAAGCCCGTTCCAGAGCTGCCCCAGCCCCAACTAACGCGACAAAACGACTCTGGGCAATTTTAACCGCCCGCTCAAAGCTAAACAGTCCCAAAGTCTCGCCAATTTCCCAATGGGGCAACAGCGCCTCCCCCTGGGGAATATATTCCTCTCCCCAACGCCGTACCTCAACGTTTTCAGTCTCATTTTTGCCCACTGGTGTTGACTCGCTGGGCAGGTTCGGTAAGGGCAAGAGCAAGGACTCAATTTCGGCATTCAATCCTTTTTCCAAGGGATCTAACTCACTCAATTGAGCCTTGAGCTGTTGTCCTTCATCCCGCAGCCCTTGAATCTCTTGTCCCCTCGGATCGCTGCCCGATTGAATCTTCTCACCGACCAACTTCCCGACTTCATTACTCCGGGTTTCAAGCTGAACCCGGTCTTGTTCCAGTCGTCGCCGCTTTTCCTCAAGATCTAAAATGGGCTGGAGGTCATAGGTTCCCCGCAGGTTCAGGCGGGCCTGAACAGCCTGTGGATTCTCCCGAATTTGCTTAATATCTAACACAACGCTTTACTTTGAACCCTCTTTATGGCCAACCTTTCCTGAATCTTACTGGTGATCGCGCCCCAACGTCTAGATTCGGTAACTTGAAAAGTGATTGTTCAGACTCACTCCAAAACTGACTAATTATCTTAACCCGCAATTTTAACTTACAATCTAAGTCGAGAGGTCAGAGTTTTCCAGATGCTACTGATAAAAAATACCCCCCGACCCTTGCGGTGGCAACGCGCGAGATACTCCCCAATCACTCGGCAACTGGACATCTTCTCTGCCGCTGGGAAACTGATGTTTTTTTTGTGGTGGGATCGGTTCGTCCTCAACAATAGCTCAGAGCAACGACGTAAGCGAGCTCAATGGTTGGTCAAGACCCTGCTAGACTTGGGGCCAACCTTTATAAAAATCGGGCAGGCCCTGTCTACCCGAGCCGATATTTTACCCCTAGAATACGTCGAAGAACTTGAAAAACTCCAGGACAGAGTTCCTCCCTTTGGAAGTCAAGAGGCAATTAGTATTATTGAGTCCGAATTGGACAATTCTCTGTTTACTTTATTTCGCGACTTTAGCGATCGCCCTATTGCCGCAGCGAGTTTAGGCCAGGTTCATAAAGCTCGTCTACATACTGGAGAAGAGGTCGTCGTCAAGGTTCAGCGACCTGGATTGAAGCAACTTTTTGACCTAGACGTTGAGGCCATGCGGAAAATCGTTCGATTCTGCTACAGGCATTTTGACTGGGCAAAGTTGTATAACCTGGAAGCAATTTATAATGAGTTTTTCATTATTTTATATCAAGAAATCGACTACGTTCACGAAGGAAAAAACGCAGATCGATTTCGAGAAAACTTCAAAAATAGTCCTGGGATTCTTGTTCCGAAAGTGTACTGGCAATATGTCAGCTCCAAGGTTTTAACAATGGAGTATCTCCCTGGAATTAAAGCAGACGATAAAGAAAAAATTGAAGCAGCAGGGCTAGATATTCAACGCATTAATCAATTGGGAATCTGTTGTTATTTAAAACAAATTCTTCAAGATGGTTTCTTTCAAGCCGATCCTCATCCTGGGAATATTGCGATTGACCCCAAAGGGAATTTAATCTTTTATGACTTCGGCATGATGGCTGAGATCAAGGCCATGGACAAGGATCAAATGGTACGTACTTTTTTTGCCGTGTTGAGAAAAGATACCGATGAAGTGCTCGATAGCCTGATTCAAATTGGTCTGATTGAGCCTATTCCTGACATGACTCCTGTTCGGCGGATGGTTCGGTTTTTGTTAGAAGAATTCACGGACAAACCTGTTGATTTTCAAGCCTTTAATCAACTGAAAGAAGAAGTTTACTTGATGTTTGAGCAGCAGCCGTTTCGGCTTCCAGCTCAAATGACTTTTATTTTGAAATCTCTGACTACCCTGGATGGAGTAGCTCGAACTTTAGATCCCAAATACAACTTGGTGGCCAGCGCAACTCCTTTTATTAAGAGTGTTACCCTGAGTCGCGGGCGCGGGAATATGGTGGGTGAGCTGGCGAAGCAAACCCGAGAGTTCATCAAGTTCAGGCTGCAACAACCGAATAAGGGAGAGCTCTTAATTCGACGGCTAGAGGAACGGATTGAAGAAGGAGAACTCAAGTTTCGAGTCCGTTCCGTTGAGAGCGATCGCGCCCTGCGACGGATTAATTTGGCCCTGAAAAGCTTGATTCATGGCTGTTGGGCTGGGTTCATGTTCCTCTCCGGGATTGTTTTGCTGGCAACTGACTATCATCGATGGGCGATTATCGTATTAAGCATTGCTGGATTGGGTGCATTTTTATTTGTGCGATCGCTGGTAAACTTGTCCCTGCGAGAACGTCTTGACCGGATGGTAGAGTAGTTTTCCCCCGCCAAGGTTGCTTATGAATCATTGAAGATCCGAACCCGTTCCAAGCGATTCCGAATTCGGCTGGCTAGGTCTTGGGCAATCACAGGTTTACTTAAAAAATCGTCTGCTCCTACTGCAAACGCTCGATTCTGAGTCACCCCATCAGCCCGATCACCCAGAAACAGAATCGGTAAACCCTGCCAGCGAGGATGACTACGTAATACCTGGCAGAGTTCAATTCCACTAATATGAGGCAGCTCGATACTGAGCACCAAAAGCTGAGGATTGATCGCACAGAGAACATCCCAAAACTGCCGAGAGTCTCCCAGGGTGGTCAGCTTGAATCCCCACGGTTGAAGCATTGCAGGCAATTGGCTCAACCATTCTCCATCCGCGTCTACGATCATAATTTTTTCTCCAGCTTGACCCATTTGTAATAACCGTGAAATGGCAACGATCACCTCAGTTGGGGCAATGGGCTCTGGCAGGAAAAACCATCCTCCTCGACGAGTTACGGTCAACCGCTCCTCAAATTGATCCCGATCGGCAATCACCAGAATGGGTAGGGTAGGCGATCGCAACTTGAGTTCGGAGATCAGGGTCAAACGTTCGGAGAGGCTGAAATAGCCAGACCCAGACTCAACCGCAGCACTAAACGACAATTTCACTAAGACCAGATCAGGGCGCAGGGGCGTTGTCCGCCATGCCAGGGAACCTTCTGGATACAGCAAGGTTTTTGCCATGGCCAAGGTAGGGGCCAAAAAAACTTGAAATCCTACAGCGTGAGCCGCAATCTGCAAAGATTGGGTGAACGGATTCTCCTCTTCAACAATCAGAATCGCGGCAGTAACGGCGGTCGGTCGTTTCAGACAGGGCTCGGCTTCAAGTTGTTCTGACAATTCCTGGTGTAAAGCGGTCAGTATTGTTTCAAATTCTGTTTCAAGTTGGCATCGCGGTTGATTTTGAGAGTCGGGGAAATTCTGCAACAAGTGTTCAAGGGACTGAGCCAGTTGTGATCCCTGCTCAAATCCAAACAGTCCCAAATTTTCAGCCAGATGATGGGCCGCCAACCAAGCCTGTTCGAGTTCAGCTAAACTCGGGTTGCCATGGCGAATGGCGGTGACCACTTGATCCAAAAGCCCCAACTGATGATGCCGTTTCTCCCGATACTTTCCCCAAGTAGCCACGATCACGGCTGAGTCTCTAGTCTGTTTAGCCTTCGAAGTGTCCGCTCGCTCTGACTGATCTGGAGTTGCGGGAGTTGAGGGCTGAGAATTCACTGGATTCAGGAACTTGAGTCGATAGCCTACCCCTCGAACCGTTTCGATCAAGTCTTCGGGCGCACCTGCCTGCTTCAACTTTTGGCGCAGGGATCTGAGGTGCGATCGCACCGTAGCTTCTGCAGGATATTCCTCCGATGACCACAGATTGTCAATAATTTCCTCGACCCCAAGCACGTAATGCCGATGACGCAGCAACAGTTCTAGCAAACCATACTCCTTTGCCGTAAGGCTCAGAATCTGACCGCTGTAGGTCACTTCACAATTGCGAGGGTCAAGTTGGATGTTCTCCCAAACTAGCACAGGAAGAGGATCAGAATTGCCCCGACGTAACAAGGCCCGAATCCGAGCTGTTAATTCTTCAATCTCAAACGGTTTGCCCAGATAATCATCGGCCCCTGCATCTAGCCCTTTCACCTTATCCTGGCTACTATTTCGGGCGGTGAGCAACAGGATCGGAACGTCATATCCATTCACTCGAAACCGTTGGCACAGGCTAATGCCATTCATACCGGGCAATATCCAGTCCAAAATCACCAAATCATAGGGATAAGTTGAACCATACTGCCACCCGGCCTCCCCAGTCGTTACCGCATCAACAACATAGTTTTGCTGGCTCAGGCTGTGTTTGAGCAACTCGACTAGGGATTCATCGTCATCAATCAGAAGAATTCGCACAGGGCAGACTGTTTAGGCAAACGGCTAATGTCCCAGATGTGACTGGAGTCTGGGTTCACAAAGATCAATCCAGGTTTAGCCCGCGAAACTTGAATGCAGATTAGCTTACCGCCATAATAACAAATCTGTTTTAAACAAAAGGGCAGTTTTTGAGGGCATTTTTGAGGACAATAGTAAGGTAAGAATTGTATTTGTTTCAACTCAACAACTCTAACAATGACTAGTGTAGAAGGACTTTGGCCCCATAATATTAGCCCAAATCGCCTTGCGGTATTAGAACGTAAGTTGGGAATTTGGCTGCGATCGCAACAGATTACCACTGATATCCCCGCCAAAGATTTATCGGCCTTCACCCAGCAAGCAGCCGCAAAAGGATGCGACTTTAGCGCTTTACGAAGGGTCATTCAAGTTGTTGCTGAAGCGCCAACTGACAACTTTAGAGAACTGGCTGAGCTAGCAGAGTTAGACGCAACGGCAGACTTTGCTGGTGCTAGGCTTTTGGGAGCTGATCTAGCGGGGTTGGATTTGAGTGGAGCCAAATTCCAAGGCACTTATCTCCGAGGTGCTAATTTGAGTGATGCTGATTTGAGTGGAGCAGACTTGAGGGCAACCAACCTCAGCGGAGCAGACTTGAGTGGGGCATTGTTGAGTGATGCCGATTTGACTGATGCTGACTTGCATCGGGTGAGTTTGGCCCTGGCTAATGTCAGCGGGGCAAACCTGAGCCAGGTGAACTTAAGGGATGGCAATTTAAGTAACTGCAACCTCAGCAACGCCAATTTGAGCAATGCTAGTTTGGTCAATGCTGACTTGCATCAGGCGGGCCTAGCTCTAACGAATCTCAGTGGTGTGGACTTTACAGGGGCAAATGTCAACCAGGCAAGATTATGGCACGATGCCGGATTATCCGAAACTGTTAAGCAAGATCTGATCAGCCGAGGCGCAATCTTCGAACACTCCCTCTGACAAACACCCTTAAACACAATCTTGCATCGCCCCCCAAACCCCCAGAATTGGGGGCTTTAAATTCCCCAGTTTCTTCAGTAGTGCTAGACCTACCTAAAATTTGGAGAGCCTGAAGCGTTGTGTGCCAGTTCAGGTTGAGTTTAGGTCATGTTTAGATTGAACTTAGGTCATGTTCAGGTTGAGTTTGATCTAACTTCAACGTGGACATGAAGAGAGTTAGCGTTGATCTCACTCTAAACCCGCGTTGATCTTTCTCTAAAATGAAGTTATCATTTGAGCCTTTCAATTCTCCAACCAAGAGCCCCCAAACCCCCAACATTGGGGGCTTTGATCTAATTCCCCCCAGAATTGGGGGCCTTAGGGGGCTAAGGGGGGCCTAACCAAGAGCCCCCAAACCCCCAACATTGGGGGCTTTGAACCCCAGCCACTCTTCAGTCCCCCCCCAATTCTGGGGGGCTAGGGGGGCCTAACACTCTGCATAACCCAACACCCCTCAGACATAGATAATAAATAGCGACTCTAACCCTGAAGGAAACTGGTAATGCCGACTGAACCCTCGCTGAAATGGCTGGCAGCTTGCTGTGGAGCCATGAGCCTCTTCCTAACAGCACCCGGAATCCTCACCGCTCAGAACACCCCAAACCCAACAATCCCCCGCAGACGAACAAGCTCTAACCGAAGCCACAGAACTGAACCAGCAAGCATTTCAGCTCTACCAACAGGGAAAGTATGATGCAGCAGTTCCCTTGCTAGAAAAGTCCTTAGCAATCCGAAAGCGAGTTCTAGGCCCAGAGCATCCCGATGTCGCCACCAGCCTGAACAATTTAGCTGCACTCTACTCATCCCAAGGACGGTATGCCGAGGCCGAACCCCTGTACCAACAAGCCCTGGCAATGTATCAGAAGCTCTTAGGAGCAGACCATCCCGATGTCGCCTCCAGCCTCAACAACCTGGCAGCACTCTACTATTCTCAAGGACGCTATAGTGAAGCGGAACCCCTGTATCAACGTTCCTTAGCCATCCTTGAGAAAGCCTTGGGAGCAGACCATTCCGATGTCGCCCAAAGCCTCAACAACTTGGCAGAACTCTACCGTGCCCAAGGACACTACAGTGAAGCGGAACCCCTGCATCAACGTTCCTTCGCCATCCGTGAGAAAGCCTTGGGAGCAGACCATCCTGATGTCGCCCAAAGCCTCAACAACTTGGCAGAACTCTACCGTGCCCAAGGACACTACAGTGAAGCGGAACCCCTGCATCAACGTTCCTTCGCCATCCGTGAGAAAGCCTTGGGAGCAGACCATCCCGATGTCACACTCAGCCTCAACAATTTAGCGGGACTCTACCAAGCTCAAGGTCGGTATCCAGAAGCGGTTGAGTTTCTGCGGCAGGGAACGGGGGTGGAGGAAGTGAATCTGGATCGGTTGTTGGCGATTGGTTCGGAGCGGCAGAAGCAGGACTACATGAATACCCTTTCGAGTACGTTAGACTGGACGCTTTCTCTGCACCTGCAATCGGTTCCCACTGATTCCCAGGCGGCTCGTCTCGCCCTGACGACGCTACTGCGGCGCAAGGGTCGGATTCTGGATGCGGTGACGAACAACCTGCAATTGTTGCGTCAGAATCTCACCCCAGAGAATCAGAAAGTGTTGGATGAGTGGCAAACCACGAACACTCAGCTTGCCAACTTGATTTACAAGCAACCCGAAAATTTGTCGCTGGAACAGTACCGTCAGCAGGTTGGAGCCTTGAAAGCCACAGCCGAGAAACTCGAAGCCGAACTAGCCCGTCGCAGTACTGAATTCCGGGTGGAAACCCAGCCCGTTGAGATCGAGGCGGTTCAGCCCTTGATTCCTGAGAATGGGGCCTTGGTAGAGATTGTTCAGTACCAGCCCTTCGACCCGAAAGCCAAACCCTCAGAACGTTTTGGTGAACCCCGTTATGCGGCTTACATTCTCAAGTCCCAGGGTGAGCCAGAATGGGTGGAGTTAGGGGCAGCGAAGGCGATTGATGAAGTGATCTTCCGATTGTTCATGAGGTTTTTAAAAGATCCACAGCAGGCTAGACGGGGCGAAACTGAAACCATTAAAGCCTAGGCCCGGAAGTTGGATGAGGTGTTGATGCGACCGATTCGGCAGAAGTTGGGGAACAAAACCCATCTGTTAATCTCCCCCGACGGCAACCTGAATCTGATTCCCTTCGAGGCGTTGGTGGATGAGGGCGGCCAGTATTTGCTTGAGAAGTACACTATCACTTACCTGACCACCGGGCGGGATTTGTTGAAGTTGCAACTAGACATCCCCAGCCAACAGCCTCCGGTGATTGTGGCCGATCCGATTTTTGACCAGGAAGGCAAGCCCACAAAGGTTGTGGTTCAGGCCAGTTCGACCCGGGGTGTTCCATCCAGTGACCTGTCCAGAGGTGCTATTACCCGTTTCTATCCCTTGCCCGGAACGGCGGAGGAAGCCCAGGCCCTTCAAGTCTTGTTCCCCTGCCACGGTCTTCACCCAAGCCGCAGCCACCGAAAACGCCATCAAAAACCTGACCGTTCCCCAGATTCTCCACATCGCCACCCACGGCTTCTTCCTCCAGAATTTGGAACAGGTGGCTCCTCGCACTCCTGAGTTTGGGTCAATTGCCGCTGCTGCTCCCGCAATTCCCCTCCAGGAAAATCCGTTACTCCGTTCGGGGCTGGCCTTGGCGGGTTACAACCTCCGCAAAAGCGGTTCAGAAGATGGGGTGTTAACAGCGTTGGAAGTCGCGACGAACCTGAATCTGCGGGGAACGGAGTTAGTGGTGCTTTCCGCCTGTGAAACTGGATTGGGGGCAGCGGAAAATAGCGAGGGTGTTTACGGGTTGCGGCGAGCATTAGTCATAGTAGGAGCGAGAAGTTCCGTCTTGAGTTTGTGGTGGGTGAATGATGCCGCCACCAAAGACTTGATGGTGAAGTATTACCAGCGGTTACAACAGGGCATGGGACGTTCAGAGGCGTTGCGCCAAACCCAGTTAGAGATGTTGCGGAGTCCCGAATATCAGCACCCTTATTATTGGGCTGCGTTCCTACCTGCGGGGGATTGGAACCCCTTGAGACAGCAATCTGAAGTCAATGTTGTCATCCTGGCGTTGCTGAATGTAGAGATGAATCTGTCTGAGTTGTAAGTTTCCTCGCCCCTTAAATCCCCCAACCTTGGGGGCTATGAGAAATTCAACTCCCCCAGAATTGGGGGCCGGGGGGCGAATTCATCCTAAGATTCAGCAACAGCCAAAATTCTTCGCTTTGTTTTTTGAAAGCCCTGCACTGCAAGACTTTCAAAAAACATCTATAAAACACGCCTCAACGGAATTCTAGCTGCTGCCATTAGACTCGATCCCGAGTTTTTCGTTCCGTTGAAGTTTCAGGGGCTGCTGGAACATGAACATGGGGAGAGCGAGCCACCCTGAGCCAGCGGCCATCATCTGTAATGTATCCCAACTCAACCAAATAGTCCCGACCACTTTCGTAAACTGGCATGTGGCGATCGCTATCGATCTCAGAACAATCAAACTCACGAACACTGTGGGGCTGCTCTTGGTTGATATCAATGCCAGTCACATCGTAGAGCCGGAGCTTCAGATCCCGACCTCCCTGATCCCGTAGGACTGCCTTCTCTGCCTCGGAAATCTCCCAGTATGCATAGACATCTGAGAAATCACGAGCTACCAGAATCAGCCGATCTTCATCTGTTGGACGCACAGGCGGATAAGGGGTTGTAGTCTCCACTTGAGGTCTGGATTGAGCAATTCCCAGGGTTGCTGCAGTTGCCGCAGTTGCCGCTGTTGCAGTCGCAGCAACAGTTCCAATTGTAGTTCCAACACTACTCTTCACCGCATCATCCAGCGGCGTACACTTTGGAACTCGAACATGTTCCGAGCGGGCGGTCTTCACCCAACGACCATCCTCTGTGGTATATCCCAACTCAACCAGATAGTCCCGATCGTCTAGGGCAATCGGCAAATGCATATCCTGGGCAAAAGCATCACACTCAAACTGCTTGACACTGTGGGGTTGCTGATTGTTAATATCAATGCCTGTGACATCGTATAACTTCAGCGCAGGCCGATTTTCGGAGCGCCGCAGGGCAGCTTCATCAGCATCAGATAGTTCCCAATACGCATAGGCATTCCGACAATTGCGAGGAGTCAGAATAATTCGCCCTGGACGAACCGGTGGTGGGGGTGGAGCAACTGGAGGAGGAGCGGCGACCGGAGCGACCTGTCCTCTACGCATGAACAAGAAGGGTAATCCTAACAATGGCAAGAGCAATATCCACCAAGGAAACCCACCACGGCGCTCCGATTCTGTGGTCACAGTCGTCGAAGTTCTGGTATCTGCCGGAGCCGTTTCTACGGGCGTTGAAGTTTCAGTCGCTTCAACCGTGGGAGTAGCAGTTGCAACTGGAGTGGGGCTAGCAGTCTGAGTTCTAGCTTCTGCAATCACGCGCTCATTTTCAGGCGTTGTTGCGTAGCCTAGGTAGGCTTTGACATTGTCGCTAGGTTCAGGGCCTTTGTAGACATAGGCCAAAGGCTGAGAAAAGGGATATCTGGGATCATCGGGAAGGGTCAGGTGCATTTGGATGATCCGAACACCCGGTTGGTTCTGCACTTGATCGGCGATCGCATACCCAACGCCATCAGCTCCTAGAGCCTCAATCACGGCCTTCGTGTCATCCTCAACCTGGGTTGCATTTGGGCCAGCTTCAAAAGGAGCCACTTGAAATACTGGGTAACCGGCAAAGGCTCGACGAGTATCACTGGTTTCAGGACGATCAACCAGTTTCACAGGGGCAGACGGCCCGCCTACCTGTTCCCAATTGTCTACTTCGCCTCGGAAAATTTGAGCAAACTGGTCAATCGTCAGATTGCCATCAAAAGGGCTATCCGGCGCGACTAGAATTGCAATTTTATGGCGGGAAATAGGAACCTCTACAAACCCTTCTGCCTTTTCTTCATCCGTCAAAGGGCGACCAATTGCAGCCAAGTCAACCTGGCTGTCTCTGAGGGCTTGCAGAGCCGCATCAGTTCCATTGGCAGATAGGGTAACTTCTGTACCCGAATACTGACCCTCAAACTTTTGTTTCAAAGCTTCGTTAATGGTCTCCATGCTGGAGGAACCATCGACTGTGATCTTTGTGCCTTCAGTAACACTTTCAGGCAAGGAAAAGGTGGACGTTGAAGAGGCAGGTGTTGCAGAAGTGGGCGTTTCAGAAGTGGGTGTTTCAGAAGTAGGTGTTTCAGATTGGGCAAACACAGGCTGAGTGGTCAACAGGGTCACCTGAAGCTTGGGAAATGCCTCAAAAGCCAAGAGCAAAGCTAAGGAGGTGACTACAGTTTGGCCAATGCGGAATATTTTCATAAGAACAATCCTGTACAAGTTGGCGGGTTAGGTCAACATCACCCTGAAGATATGGCTGTAAGCCACCATAGTTGCAACTGCGATTTCAATCGTGATTTCAGCAGTGACTTCAGGGGATGCAAATTAGCAGAGTAGGTAGGGTAGGTTTATCAGCTAGGATTGATAAACCGACTGGCAAACTTGAACACATCTCCTAAATCTGTGCTTCCATCACGATTGCCATCCATGAACGCGGTGAGGAGTGAGTTGGCACCTGTGGTTCCAGGCCGATTTCCCATATTCATTAGACCCATAACCGAGGAAAGCAGCCCTGGCAACATGGTCTGTAGGGCAGAGGCATTGAGCCCTGTCTTCTGGGAGATCCCCTGAATCAGTTGTTGCTGCAACTGGGGTGTAATGAAAGAAGGCAACCCTCCGCCTGAATTTGCACCCGTAAATTGACCTACTAGGTTATCCAGAGATCCAAGTCCCCCGGCTGCCCCCTGTTGCTTTAAGACTGGGCCCAGAAATCCACCCAGGCTTGACATGACTGTCTGCATTGTTGAGGCGCTAACGCCCTGCCCTGCGCCTAACTGCTGAACACCATTGAGCACATGACTCAGTTGATCAACATTTCCTTGTTGATTCGGGTCATTGATTGATTTTAAAACGTCAAAGAATAGTCCCATTGTTCTGAACCTTGCTAGAAGTTAATTAGAAAATTTACTCAGAGTAAAACGTCAGCCTATTCTAGGGTAGAAAAATAATGAACTGATAACGCTCGAACATACACCAACCTGGCCCACTGAACTGAATAAGTCAGAACAATCGCATCTGGTCGGCTCTCCTAGCTTTGGCTTGAGGGTGGAAATTGCAGTATGAGCCTCTGGTTGCTCTCTTGGCCTAGCAATGTCAATACACGGAAGGATACCGCATCTCAAGAAATTTCCGAATAAAATTTCATTGTTCTGATTGTCTAAAGCTTAAGAGAGCCCTTTGGTCAATGCACACCACTTGTCATACTCCAAGATTTTAATCACTCTATCCTTTTGATGAAAGCCACCCTCCCTTTTGTTATTTTTTTGTTATTTTTCATACCTATGCTGAGTTCAGATTTTTGTAAATAATACTAGGGTCATATGGCTGAAAATTATACGCCTGAAGAACTGACAGCGATCGCCCAAGCTCCGATGATGACAGGGCTATCTGTAGCAATGGTTGATATGGGGATTGTTTCAACTGCGGTTGAAGCGGCGGCTCTGTCCAAGCAAATTGCTGGGGTTGCGGAAAAGTATCCCAACAACTCAGTGATTCAGTCTGTCTTTTCAATGGAGGCTCTCAAGAGCGGAAGAGCCAAAATGCAAAAGCCAGATATCAAGCCAGAAGAGGTTCAGTCTGGCGCTTTAGTCGCTAAAGCAATTGACACTATAAATTCCACTGTGGCAATGTTGAACGGAAAAGCGACTCCTGAAGAAATTCAGCAGTATAAAGAGTTTGTCTATGCCTGTGGCGAGGCTGTTGCCAATGCAGCGGGAAGTGGACTATTTGGATCTGGAACTAAGATCTCTGAGAAGGAAGCAGTCGCTTTAGAACAGTTCAAAACAGCCCTAGCCTAAGGGTAATCTGCGTTGATCTCAGTTGATCTAGCTTGATGTGGGTGTTGGCTGGTCTTGAATTTGCGAGGCCAACACCCGCAAATTAAGGTTTTTACAGATGTGTTGAGTTGATGCTAAGAAGTCCAACTTACAAAGTTTGTCCAGACAAGTCACTAGTTCGGAAAGTTCCTTTTTGGAAAGTTCCTTAGTAACAATCTCTCTGAATGTTTGAATCACTTGAAGGAGTTTCTCAGATGAAAGTTAGATCTGTGTTCAGTCGAACTGTTATGGTTGCCTTGGTGGGCCTAGTCTTTACAATTAGTTTCTTCGTCGGTGGTGTCGCTCAGGCCCTGCCGATTCGCACTCCCGCTGTTCCTGCTGCGCTAACAGACACGCTAACAGATGCGATGACCGATGTTCTGACCTCTTCAGGCAAAAGCTTCCTCAACTCTGTGTTGGGTCAATACGCAAAGGCAGCCGAGGGTAGTTTTGATGAGAATTTCAAGGCAGCCAAGCAAACC
The DNA here is from genome assembly GCA_051652765.1 of Microcoleaceae cyanobacterium. GTDB lineage: Bacteria > Cyanobacteriota > Cyanobacteriia > Cyanobacteriales > Microcoleaceae > JBHJGO01. The sequence continues at coordinate 20,523 of JBOFUV010000022.1, forward strand.
GTGAATGAACTGGCTGATGAGCTAGAGCGTGCTGCTAGCCCAGACCTCAAGCCTACTGAACGAGAGGCTATCCTTCGCAAAATTGGGGATACTCAGAAGTCTCTCCAGAAGATTGCTGCTTCCTTCACTGGACTAGCAGAAAATACAGAGAAGTTTGACCAGAAACTCCAGGGTTCTGTTGAAGACTTGTTGACCAATGTTAAAGGGCCAGTTCAAGCTCAATTCAAGAAAAACGAAGATGCTTTCAGCCAAGTTGCTAAGGCAATCTCCGCGATCGCGAATAATACTGACAATGTGAATCCAGATAACCTGACCAACACGATTAATCAGTTGGGCAGCAGTATCAAATCCTTGAACCAAGCGTTTGGTCTGGGTAGCAAGGCGCTTCAAGCAATCTCAGCCTTCACCAGCTAGCTAAGTTTGTTTGCTCTAAGTTTGTCTGCTCAGTGACTTGGCTAAGTCAGGTAAGTTTAGCAGGGTTAAATTAGCAGCGTTAAAAGAGGTATGGCAACGTACCTCTTTTTTTATGTCTTAGTTTTTGTCTATCTTGATTTTTTTGTGTCTTAAGTTTTTATGTCTTAACTTTTGGATTAAAATTAGTCCAACAATTACATCTTGTAGAAATGATGAGTCAAGTCAAAATTGGCATTATTGGAGGCAGTGGACTCTATAAAATGGATGCCCTCCAAAACATTACAGAAATTACAGTTGAAACCCCATTTGGTAGCCCCTCAGACCAGATTATTGTTGGAACCTTGGCGGGGATGCAGGTGGCTTTTTTGGCTCGGCATGGACGTGCCCATCGTTTGATCCCGACAGAATTACCCTACCGTGCCAATATTTATGCTTTGAAAAGTTTGGGTGTTGAATACATTATTTCAGCTTCTGCCGTAGGTTCACTCAAAGAAGATATAAAACCATTAGATATGGTGATCCCAGATCAATTTATTGACCGTACTAAAGCCCGCATTTCAACTTTTTTTGGCACTGGAATTGTTGCCCACATTGGGTTTGGAGACCCGATCTGTTCTGCATTATCAAAAGTGCTTTCTGAGGCCATTGAGAGTTTGAATCTTGCAGAAGTTAAGCTACATCAAGCGGGGACTTATGTTTGTATGGAGGGGCCTGCATTCTCGACCAAAGCCGAATCGAATCTCTATCGAAGTTGGGGCGGGACTATTATTGGTATGACCAATTTACCGGAAGCAAAACTAGCAAGAGAAGCTGAAATTTCCTACGCAACTTTGGCACTAGTAACAGACTATGATTGTTGGCATCCTGACCATGATAGTGTCACCGTTGAAATGGTTGTGGGCAATCTCCAACGCAATGCAGTAAATGCTCAAAAAGTTATTCAAGAAACAGTCCGACGTTTGAGTGAACATCTGCCAGAATCCGATGCTCATTCTGCCTTGAAATATGCTATTTTAACTTCCTTAGATCAAGTTCCCGCTGAACGAATAAAGCAGCTAGAACTCATCCTCAAAAAGTATTTGTAGTTTCAATCTTAAGGTGTTGCTACTTTCTAATTTTATCTTGTTTAATTTGATAAAGGCTCACTTCTGAGCTCTGAACTTCTGCAATTAAGTTAAGCGTATAACCCGAATGATCTGCTTTTAACTTCTTCCAAGTTGCTGAAAGGGCTCCACCTTCAAACCAGTAGATTGATTGGAAATTAGATTGAGGAGGCGGAATCTTTGCAACCTCTTCAAGCGGTACCCATAGTACTGATGTTGTGGGTTTGAGCTGATAGCCTAACGTCATCAAACCTTGTAGTGAAATACTACTGATCAGCAATGGATTCTCACTACTGTTAATCATATAAGCTATTTGACTGATATCTTCCGCATCGCCTTTATTCCACCAAAAGGTCGCTTGAGAACTGCTATAGCACGAAAAGATGCCTCCCGCAAAAAAAGACATGATCGCGATCAATTGAACTGCTCTCTCTAAGGAGAACTTCTGCAGAAACAAACTAGGAATTTTTATAATCTTTTGGCCCATCCAGTAGATAATTGGCAGTTGAAGTCCCACACATACCGGAATTAGATATCGAGCTTGAGATAATACTTTGCCAGACACGAGTTCAATCCCAAAGATCACAAGTAATGGAACTAAAATCAGCGTAAGAATAAATAATTTTGTCTCTCGATTCGCCAACTTTAATGTGTAGAGCAGGCAGTAGGTAATGAAAAATAATACTGTTAAAATCAGCAAAAATTCAGTGGGTGAGTCCAGCAACGTCGTCTTTTCATCAAGACCTAGATCCAGAAATGTGCGGATAATACTTCCTAAGAATCTCCGGGTAATCTTGAGTATACTGAGGTTTTCACTAAACCATTGAAATTGATTATTTGTTTTTGTTGATTTAAACCAGAGCAAACTGAGCCAAGGCAGAAAAATGCCAATACTGAATGCTAATGACCCTAAATAGTTCTGTAATAATGGCTTGCCTTTAGAGTAAATCTGAAGTAGAAAAACATACAAGCTTTGGGCAGCAATAACTAGCAAGAAAAACAAATGTGAATAGAGTGCAATAATAGATGTTATACTATACAGAGCCCAGCTTTTCTGAGTGTTTTTCTTTAAAGTTTGGATTAAAGCAGCGCTACAAAATAGAATTGTCACAATCCATAAGCTGTATTGCCTTGCCTCCTGAGCATAGAGAACATATAGTGGGGAAACTGCAATTACACCCATTCCCACCATACCAAAAATGAATGAACCGAAGAGTTCGACACATAACCAATAAATGCCCGGAAATGCGAGTAGGCTAATATAAGCAGATACACTTCGCAGTGTGGCAATCTGGTTATCAGACCATCCAGCCACCATTCTTGCCATGAGATAATACAATGGCGGATGTTCTGGCTGCTGGATTAGCTTTTCTGTTAGGAGGTAAAGGAAAGATTGATGGGGTTGCTGTTCTAGTTGTTGTTTTAGATTAGCAATTGTAACGATTTCTCCCTTCAGCATCGGTTGCCAATCCTCTGCAGAATACCCAAAATCAGAAATCCTAACTTGAGTAATACACTCATCAATCCAAGGTTTTTTTAAATCAATGTTGTAAAAACGAAAAAAGATTCCTACTGCTAAAAGCAGTGAGCCTAACACAAAAATCAATTGATTTTTTCTTGACATTTCTAGTCAATTACTACAAAGATAATATCTCCCTGATTTAGAGTGCGTTCACTTGAAAACAGAGAGAACAAAGCTTGCGATAGATTGTTCAGAACTCTGTGGTTGGTACCCGGAAATTTATATGAATCCCAAGGTGCTAATCAAGATGTTAGTCACCAAGATTTAGACAGAAGAATTACTATCTTCTTGATCTCTACACGTTAATCTCTACAAAAATCTCTCTCTACAAAGCTGCGATTGCTCCCAAAAGATGCTTAACTAGCAATTCACCCTGAAAGTCCAATAAAACTCTAGGAAGCAAATCCCTACCTTGCTTCAACTGGTAAGACACTGGTTTAAAACGATACCTGTAAATAAATGCTACCCCAAATTGAGGGGTTATGTCCATCAAGCTTTACTTACTGAGGCGAATGAACTCCTACTTTCTCCCCATCTGGTTTGTATACCTCAATCGCAATCTTGGCATTATCGCTGATAGATGCCAGTGCAACTTCTAAAGTTTGGACATGCTTTTCTGCCTCAACTCGGGTTTTGCCGCCTTGGGATTGAGTGGGCGCTGCCGTTTTTTGCAGCCGTTCAACATACTCTGAAGTCAACTGAACGGTAATCAAATCAGGAGTGATGTTATACTGACAAACTTTAAGAGATCCGCCACAAATATTGCTCAGATCTTGACGGGCTTGATTGATCCGATTTGCTGCCTTGTTTTGAGCCTCTGCTTGCTTCCAGGCTTGAGTGTAGGAATTCACAAGAGATTTTGCTTGGAGATGGTAAGAACTAGTTTGGGGAACTCGCTTGGCATAGCTAACGGCCCGACTCCAATAGCGGGCTGCATCAGACCAAGTGCCCCGTTCCTCAAATAACTTTGCTTGATCAGCACTACTAACCGCGCGGTCATAAGCTTCCTGCCCAACCGTCTCGATGGTTTTGCGATCGCGGGCTGCCTCCAGTTTAGGCTGATATCGCGCCAGTAAAACTTGAGCAGATTCATGGGCGGTTGTGCCATTAGGAATCAGGGCCAAAGTATTGGTTGTTGTTTCCCAGGTTTCGTAGACCTGCTGCCAACTCTCCGAGTACTTTGCTACACCCTGACGAGCCTCGGCAACTTGAGCTGTTTTTTTCGCTGCTTTCAGGGTTTGGTCGGCTTTCTGTTCAAGGGTCACCCGTTGACGGATATCCGCAAGATTAGCCCGGTACTGTTGTAGCCGTTGTTGGGCAAAGGGATAGGCAAGGCTATCACTCGACACCTGTTCAAGCTGAACCACTGCGTTTTCCCAATCCGATTTCACCTTGGCCCAACTTTCTAGAGAATAGGGAGGATTCTGGGAATTCTGCGCTGCAGTTCCAGCAAATCTGAGGCCATTCACCGTTGCCTCTAAGTTTTGAGAATCTTGTTCGTAAGCGGACAGCAAAGAACGAGCTTCTCGATAGTAAGGTGACCAAAAGGGAACGCGCTGGAGTTCCTGGATCGCACTATCAAGTTGCTGTTGCGCCAAACCCGGTGCTTTAGAAGATGTGACGGTTTGCAACGTCTGTTCTGACTTTTGAGCCAACTGCTTCGCGGTGTCAACAACACGACATTCTCCAACAACGCAGGGACGAGTCAGGACATACAGGCAACCCAGGAGAACAGCGGCAGCGAGTCCGGTTTGAGGGGTGAATAGCAACTCTCGCCAAGGTGTTCCTGGTTTACTACTCTGGTTGTCCAAGACGTTTTCTGGAGCAGACAGAGGTTCCTCAGCCTCGGTTGAGGAGGCTTCAACCGGATTGGAAATCTCGTCCAAGTCCTCAGGGCTAAAAGGGTTGCTCTCCCATTCAGAAAAGGGGTTGGTACCATTCCAGTCAGTCGTCGAGAAAGCGGCTGCAGAAGAATTCTCAGGGGAGGAATCTAACTGTCTAGTCTCAACAGATTTGTCTTTAAGGGCTGTTTTCATACCATTTTCCTTGGAACAATATCATGCTACCGCAATCTAATAGCGATCTGATCTGAATTAGACTGATCTGAACTGTAAATGTGGAGCAGGCATTGTGCCCGAACAGGTTAGAAGCTTGCGCCACAGGCATTGATAACTTGGAACCGCCATCGCTTAGTTAAAAGCTTAAGTAAAGCCTAACAATTTAAAGCCTAGCAACTACAGACTGTCAGACCTCAGACAAACAAGATTACCCACCAGTTAGGATTAGCATCAGTATAATACACAGCGGTTTTTTAAATCAGGGCGGGACATCTACTTCAGTCCCAGTTCTCGCTTGAGCAAGCTGATAGATTCTGCTCCAATATAGTTTTCACACCGAATTAACTGAGGGGGACGAATAATTTCATCCCGGTTGTCATGAATGGCCTCCCGAATCACCTCAGAACTGGCCTGATCACAGAAAATCATCCGAGCGCTCCGGACAATTGCGTTAATCTTGTAAACATCGCTCAACTGAGCCGTCATGACCAAGACCTCTTCCCCCCGCAAGCTATGAATAATCACCTCTACAGCCCGGAGTAAGCCAGAACTCAAGCTAACAATTCCTAAATACGTTCCCTGGGGCAAGCTCCGGATCACTTCGATTTCCTGAGCATAGTCATAGATATCGATTGGAATCACTCGAACCGAGCGAGGAGAGGTAATTTCCTCCGCATCCCCGATGAAATAACGGCTCGTAATGACCGTTCCTGATGGCATTTTGTCCAGGGTGGCGGCAAGTTGTTCCATGGGAACAAGCTGAATTGGAATGTTTAACGCTTCCTCCAACTCTTGGGCCATAATTTGGCCGATTCCAATATCCTGTGATGTTGCGGTCACCAGCACACGAGCACTACAGCGGAGTCGCCAATCGATCTCAGCCAGGAACAACTCTCGAGCTTCGTTCAGCGTGCAACCCAAATTCAGCAAATCATCCAGACTGCGCTGAATCACCTTACTAGCCTCTGGATACTGTTCCAGAATAGGGGAATTTAGCCGAGAGCCCCCTTCATGCCCCAAAGCCCTCACATAGATTCCTGAGCCTGCTTGAGCTTCGACCAAACCACTGTCTTCAAGCTGACGGTAGACTTTGCTGATCGTATTACGGTGCAACCCAGTTTGCATGGCGAGCTGACGGGTGCTGGGCAAACGATGGCCAGGGGGATACTGACGGGAAGCGATCGCAAAACGAATCTGGTTGAATAGCTGATTCGAAGCAGGAATATCACTATCTGGCTGGATGTAGAACTGAACCATAACACGTCTCCAGAAGTCTACCCTCCAATCGGAAGGAAATGCCCATTAAAACTCGGCTCAAAACACCGAGCAAAAAAATAACACCGCTGAGATTTTTTGGCAGGGTTCACCTGTAGTATAGAAGAGTTTGCTAAAAAGTTTGCTAGGGAGTTCCCTCGGTAGCTCATAGCTGTCCAAGAGGCTTGCTGAAAGCCTGTAGTGTAGACCTCTAGTCTGCATGGGCAAGAGACCTACATCACGTTACGACTCAAATCGGTAAAGATCTTCAAGACTCTAAAGAACCATGGCAGTAGAGATTCAAACCGCTCAAGTCCATATTTCCAACGGGGATCTTCAGATCTCAGCATACCTCGCCCAACCCACAACAGGCCCATCCTATCCCAGCGTGATTGTGATCCAGGAGGTCTTTGGCGTGAATGCCCATATCCGAGATATTACAGAACGAATTGCTCAGCTTGGCTACGTCGCGATCGCCCCTGCCATTTATCAACGACAAGCCCCTGGATTTGAAGTAGGGTACAGTGCAGAAGACCTAGCCCTCGGTCGCAAGTATAAGGAACAAACCCAAGCCAGTGAACTATTAAGTGACATTCAAGCGGCCATTGCCTATCTTAAAGGGTTAGAACGGGTCAGTGGCGGCTGTGGCTGCATTGGATTCTGTTTTGGGGGTCATGTTGCTTACTTGGCCGCAACTTTGCCTGAGATCAATGCAACGGCCTGTTTCTATGGCGGCGGAATTGTGACTGGAACTCCGGGAGGCGGAGAACCTACCGTCACCCGCACCCCAGAAATTCGGGGTGTGCTTTATGGCTTTTTTGGCACGGAAGATGCCCTAATTCCAAATGAACAGGTTGATCAGATTGAAACCGCACTAATCCAACATCAGATTCGCCATCGAATTTTTCGCTATCCGGCTGACCATGGATTCTTCTGTGATCAGCGACCTAGCTATCACCCTGAAGCGGCGGCAGCTGCCTGGAGCCAGGTACAAGAGCTATTTGCTCAGGAACTCTAACTCTTGGATTCCGGGTCAGGTTCCCCCGTCAGGTTATTGAAGAAATTGGCTATAGTGGAATATCTAAGAACGTTTACTTTGCCCCTTGGGTAATCGAAGCCCAAGCTTAAGGTAGGTTCAAGCGGATCAGTTTAGCCAGACCCGTTCAGTCAGATCCGTTTAACAATAGGGATAAGGGTACGGTTGCCCCATCGTTTTTCATGAGTCAGATTCTATGAATAAAAAAGATATCGCCTTCTCCATGGATGATTTTGCACAAGCCTTGGAAACGCATAGCTATGCATTTAGCAAGGGGCAGATTGTGCGAGGTCAGGTTTTAGAACATGACAGCAATGGCGCTTATATCGATATTATTGGCGGGAAGTCTACGGGATTTCTGCCCCGTCAAGAAGCGGCCCTAGTGGTGGTTGAAGATTTGGCAGATCTATTGCCCCTCAAAACGGAGCGAGACTTTCTGATCATCCGGGAACAAAATGATGATGGCCAAATTCTCCTCTCCCTGAGACAACTCGAACTCAAACAACGCTGGGATGCCCTTGAACAGGAACAAGCCACAGGCATCACCCTCAGAGCACAAGTTACGGGCGTGAACAAAGGGGGCGTTACCGTTGATGTTGACGGCTTGCGAGGATTTATTCCCCGATCCCATCTCTCAGAACGGAATAATTTGAATGCTTTGATCGATCAAGTGCTGACGGTCAATATTTTGGAGTTGGATCGCGATCGCAACAAAATCGTTCTGTCCCAGCGCCTTGCGTCCCAATCCTTGAGTTTTGGTCAACTTCAAGTTGGTCAATTGGCAGAGGGACAGGTTAGCAGCGTCAAGCCTTTTGGAGTGTTTGTGGATCTCCAAGGGGTAACGGGCTTAATTCATATCAAGGAAGTCAGTCAGAAGTATGTTGAATCCTTAGCTGATCTCTTTCCCCTTGGTCAAGCAATTAAGGCTATGGTGATTAGTCTGGAAGAAGGTCGTCATCGAGTTTCCCTCTCGACCCGAGTATTGGAAAACTATCCCGGAGAAATTGTGGAAAAGTTACCTGAAGTGATGGATTCGGCAGAGGCTCGGGCTGAACGGGCGAAAAAGCTCTTGCCATCTCTATAACTTTTTCTAGTCAGAGCAAATCCGTTTGAATAACCGTAGTTTAGCAACGCCAAGAATTAAACGGGGGTTGGGAGACCCTGTTTTCAAGAACATTAGTCTTCAAGAGTATTAGTCTTCAAGCAGGGGTAACACCCCTGTGCCCTAATCTCACCACTCATTGAGGATGGCCGTGTGGAGCTTGCGGGCAATGTAAGAGGGCGATTAAACCGGATAATTATTAAGCTAATTATTCAAGGGAATTTCAAACCTTTGCCTGAAACAGTTCCTCTACAATTGAAGTAACATGTTGTTGCTTGCTATCATCTACTTTTCCTATGATTACTTCAGTTCCTCAGATGAGACTCCCAACCTCATCTCGAGATCAGGATCGAATTTTAGCTGCTATCGACCTGGGGACAAACTCTTTTCACATGGTCATTGTTCGAATTGACCCAGCCTTGCCTGCGTTTAGCATTGTTGCAAGTGAGAAAGATATGGTGAGGCTGGGGGATTGCGGGCCGAGGGGGCGGCTGAAGCTAGAAGTCATGGAGCGAGCCATGACTTGTCTGCAGCGATTTCAGACTATTGCCAAGGCCCATAACGCAGAGCAAATTGTGGCTGTGGCCACCAGTGCTGTACGGGAGGCCCCAAACGGACAAGAGTTTATCAAGCAAATTGCGGATGAATTAGACCTAGAGGTTGATCTGATTTCTGGCCCAGAGGAAGCCCGCCGGATTTATCTCGGTGTGCTCTCAGCCATGGATTTTGGAGTGCAACCTCATGTCATCATTGATATCGGGGGAGGATCAACAGAGTTGATTCTAGGAGATGGTCGAGAGCCAGCCTTTCTCAGCAGCACAAAGGTCGGAGCTGTGCGTCTAACGAAGGAATTTGTCCACAGTGACCCGATTACTTACAACGATTTTTCTTGCCTTCAAGCCTACATTCGAGGAATGTTGGAGCGAGCAACCGACGAACTTCTAGGCCACCTTGGGAATACTCGTGAAAATGGTAAAGTCCTGCGATTAGTTGGAACGTCTGGAACCATCGAAACGATAGCAATTATCAATGCCCGCGAGAAATTTGGGATAGAACCCACCCCGTTAACCGGGTATGAATTAACTCTGACTGATTTACAGAATTTTGTGAACCGTTTACGAAAACTCTCCTATGAGGAGCGTTTGGTCATTCCAGGCATTTCTGACAAGCGAGCTGAGATTATTCTAGCAGGGGCCTTAATCCTGCAAGAAGCAATGATTTTGTTAGGTCTAGATTCCCTGATGGTCTGCGAGCGCAGCCTGCGAGAAGGCGTTATTGTTGATTGGATGCTGACCCACGGACTGATTGATGATCGCTTGAGTTACGGGAGTACCATTCGTCCTCGCAGTGTCCTAAAAACAGCCCAAAAGTATAACGTTAATTTGGAGCATGGTGAACGGGTTGCTGCTTTTTCCCTAAGTTTATTTGACCAAACTCAACGGATTTTACACAACTGGGGCGCAGACGAACGAGAGCTTTTGTGGGCTGCAGCCATTCTGCACAACAGTGGTTTATACGTGAGTCATTCTGCCTACCACAAGCATTCCTACTACTTGATTCGGAATGGAGAACTACTCGGATATACAGAAACCGAGGTTGAAATTATTGCAAATATTGCCCGTTACCATCGCAAAAGCACCCCAAAGAAAAAACATGATAGCTATCAGAACTTGTCGAAAAAGCATCGACAGGTTGTTGATCAACTGAGCCCTTTGTTACGCCTTGCAGTGGCTTTGGATCGCCGTCAAATTGGGGCGATCGCTCAAGTTAAAACTCAGTGCCATTGGGAGACGAATGAGTTTCACCTCACCCTTAAGCCGGTTCATCCCAATGACAACTGTGATTTGGAACTCTGGAGCTTGGATCTGAAGAAAGATGCCTTTGAAAGTGAGTATGAGCTAAAGCTTGTGGCTCAGTTAGAATCTATGACTTCTGCTTTAAATTAGTACTTTTTAAACAAGTTTTTTAGGTGAGTTTTTTAAGTGGTTTTTTTGGGTGAGTTTTTTAGGTGAGTACGTTCTTAAGCTGGCACAGCCAGATGAAAGTTCAGTCACCATAGCGCAGGCAAGATGCCTGCTTGCAGTTAAGACGACTGTGCCCCAAAGTGGGATCTCAGCTCAGAGTATTGGCTTGGGCTATCTGGGAGTGTGGGGGTGCTATGAACTTGCCTTCCGGGATTCTAGCCAAATTGGAATGGCAAACCAAGCTACGACCAACCCCAAGGCAACAACTGCGAACTGGGCAACCCAGGCAATTAGCTCTGCTAATGGCACCACTTGTCCCACAAAAAAGCTGAGGCTAACCATCACAGAGGCCCACGTTGCCGCTCCCACCGCATTACACAGCAAAAATTTCCAGTAGGGCATTTTGGCAATTCCAGCCAGTGGCCCTGCAAAAATTCGTAGGAGTGCCACAAATCGACCCAGCAAGACGGCACGAGCTGAATTTTGACTAAACCGCTCCCTCACCTCAACTAACTGGTCTTCTCGCAGGCGAAAGATTTGACCCACCCACAGTAAAAAGGGCCAACCTTTCCAGCGCCCCAGCCAATACCCGCAGTTATCACCAAAAATTGCTCCAACGGTTGCACATCCCAGGACAAACCAATAATTTAGCTCTCCACTGCCCGCCAAAAATCCACCAACCAGGGTAATCGTTTCTCCAGGCAGGGGAATTCCAGCATTTTCCAGAGCAATTCCCCCAAAAACAGCCCAATAGCCATACTGATGAGCAATATTTTGGATAGTTTCCAGGGAAACAAATTCTAGGGCCATAGGACGTGACATTCTTATATTTTTTGCAAAGCTTTATACTCCTATAGTATCTTGATGTAAATCTTGAGACTTACATCAGCTGGCTGTTTTATTTGCTTTCTTAGACCTTGAGGAACTTTCACAAAGGCAAACTTTGTCTAAGGTCTTAGAATCTAGGGGTAAAGATCAGTCCATGTGGTAGTTCGACTGAGTGAAGGAGTGCTTATGATCAGAGTGTTGGATTTGGGTGAGTATGTTGTGATTCGGCTTCAGAACCCTCTGAATGCATATGCTAACGGTATTTTAGAAGAACAACTGAGAGCGATCGCCTCAACACCCCTGCGACTTTGGGTGATTGATCTCGCTGAAGTTGACTTTATTGATAGTGTAGGGGTTACCGTTTTGGTGTCAGCGTTTAAGTTAGCGCGTCGTCATGGATGTCGCCTGACCCTGTGCAATCCGTCTTCGACAGTAAAGCTAGTACTTGAAATTACCCAACTCGATCAGGCTTTAGAAATTGTGGAGGAATCCACTTTCTTATCGTCGTATCCTGTGGAGCCACAACTTTCTGCCTAAGAATTTCTGCTTAAAGCAGTAAGCGTTAAGCACAGGTGGCTAATAATATTAGGGACTAACGCAAAAAGACCTCTCTCATCAGAGAGGCCCCAAATAAGACCTAGAACTTTTAACAACCCCTTAAGCGTTCTTCAAAGCTGGAAAGTCAGCAGAGCCAGACACTCCAGGGGAAAAACTGGGCAGATCCAACCCACTAGGCCGACGACTCTTCTGAGCCAATCGATAACTCACACTCTGAAGTTCAGCATGAAGTTGGCGGTTTTCCTTCTGAAGCTGCTCTACCTTTTCCATCACATCCTGCAGGCGCTCTGCAAATTTCTGACGATAAACACCAGGCAGTTCTTGAACGACTTGCTCCAACATCCGAGAGCGCTCAGTCAGCTCTTCTACTGATTGCTCTAATTGATAAACTTCAATATCTCGCTCGGCAATCTGTTCCTGATAGAACTTCACTTGTTGTTCTACTTCCTGCAATTGATCTCGCAGGGCCTTGACTTGAATCTGATTGCGCTCAGAGGTTTCAGAATCGAGTAATGCAGGAGTACCATTTCCTTTCACAAGCCGAAAAAGCTCTTGAGAAAGTTGCTGTACCAATTGATCTCGCATTTTCAACTCTTCGTTGAGGCGAGTCATCTCCGTTTGTAGTTCTTTGGGAGTTGAGTTACTAGGTTGGCTCACGATGACTAACAGCTCCTATCAGCTTAAGACATAGGTGTCCCTATAAAATACTCTCATAGCACCCCACTAGGCAAGAGGTTTCACAGGGAATTCCGGCAAAATTTGAGTTGAGACAGGTTTTGATTGAATCCTAAGGGAAGACTTATGCAGTTCTTGCACCGTTTTTTACCGTTACTTAAGGATTGGAGGAACTTCTATGGTTTCCTGAAGCTCCAATTCAGGTTCGACTGGCAGCGCTTTTTCGACGGTGACTTCGTTCTTAATGGTGAGATAGCGTATCACTTCTTCACTCAACCGCATTGCCCGCTCTAACACGGCAATTTGCTGACCTGGGCCTTCATAATTCATTTGGATATAAGTGCCCTCACGGTGCTTTTGAATGTCATACGCTAGACGGCGCTTCCCTAAATTCTGAACCTTGATATTCTGACCGCCCTGTTCCTGCAACAGATCTCGGTGTTTTGTAATCAGTTGCTCAACCTGTTCCTCTGTCAAATCAGGACGCAGGATGTACATCGTTTCATAGATGAAAGACTTCATTGAATCACTCTCCTTGTGGACATAATGGCCTCTATCTTAGAAGCAAGGATCTCTAATTCTATCCCATTTCTCCTAAAGTTTTGCCCTAAAGTTTTGCCCTAAAGTTTTACTGGGCGATTCGAGAAGGATATCAACGCTCCCCAACACTGGCTTGTTCATAGCAGCCAAAAATTGCCTGGGCTTGGCGGTAATACTTGAACTCCAGCAAGTTCTCAAACGGGTCTTTGAGAAAAAAGGTTAAATGTTCCATGGGTTCCCCAGGAAACCGTCGCTTGGGTTCTTGATAAAACATAAGCTGTTGTTGTTGCGCCCGTCCTAGTAAGGTTTGCCAATCTGTTTCCACGGTGAAGACCAACCCAAAGTGTCTGGGGTAGATTCCCTGTTGGGGGGCCAAAGGTTCCTGAACAACGTGGGCCACAATTTGATGGCCATACAAGTTCATGATCAAGGCTGTTTTTGACTCTCGCCCCAATTCACAGCCCAGACCGTCTCTGTAAAATTTTTTTGCTGCTGCTAAATTTGTCACCGGAAAGGCAAGATGGAATAGAGTTGGATTGGTCATCGCAAATCGTCCTATGGAAAGTTTAGAGTTGTTAAAGTTAGCAGGTTTAGCAAATTTATTCGCAGATTCAACTACATATGCTTCACTCTGGATGAATCCTTGGCTATTTGCAGTTATCCTCAACACCATTTTGTTGGGTATTGTCGCAGTTCTCCCCAAAAAACTGCTTACTCCGGCTGGGCTACTCCATGCTGGAATTCTGGGAGTATTGATCTGGGGATGTCTGGGCTGGCAAGGCTACCTGATCGTCGCATTTTATTTCGTAATTGGTTCAGGAGTCACTCGCATTGGTTTAGCCGAAAAGGAGGCCGCTGGAATTGCCGAGAAACGTAGTGGTGCTCGGGGGCCAGAGAACGTTTGGGGTTCAGCATTAACCGCAACCTTCTGTGCCCTCGGGGTGCAAATCAGCTCCCTGTTAACCTCATCTGGGGAAACTCTAGAACCGACAATACTGCAGCAGATTTTGCCGCTGTTGCTCCTGGGCTACGTTGCCAGCTTCAGCACCAAACTCTCAGATACCTGTGCTACTGAGATCGGCAAAGCCTATGGCAAACGCACATTTTTAATTACCACCTTGCAACCTGTCCCCAGGGGAACAGAAGGAGCCGTGAGTTTGGAAGGCACGCTAGCGGGGGTTGGGGCTTCAGTGGCGATCGCCATTGTCGGATGGAGTGTGGGTTTTGTTGATGGTCTTGGGATACTGTGGTGTATGGTCGCAGCGTTCATGGCGACTAGCCTGGAAAGCGTGATTGGGGCAACGATTCAAAGTCGATTGAGTTGGTTGACGAATGAAGTTGTGAACTTTATCAATACTCTGATAGGGGCGATCATTGCTATGGGACTTGGGTTGGGCTGGAGTTATCTGCCAATTTGACCCTTTTTTGAACCTGGCTGACTTCACTTGTCAAACAAGGTTTGCAGGCGGGTTGGATGATCAATTACAAGGGCTACCCAAGGGCTACTTCATCCAGTCAGTCGCGATGAACGAAGCCACCCCCAATTCCCTGATTGGGATCACGTAGTCTAACGTTCTGATGAACAGGAACAGAAGCGCAGGGCAACTCTGCCGCCCAACACTTGAGGGCTCGGTTAGCAGGGCGAGAATACTGCACATCATTCACCTGTTCGGTTAAGAGTTTGGTTCTTGGCAATTCAGGAGGGAGGAACAAACGATGACGAGATTCACTACTCAGCATGGCTACCAGAGTCAAACCTGCTAAAAATAGCGATATAAAAGTCAATGGTTTTAGCAATTTTTCGTCGGTATTCGGATTGACCTTGTGCGGGCTCCTATTGAAGAACCTCGCCCAAATATCCCGGATTACTTTGGCACTGATCAAGGCTGGAACCAAAACAAAGTATCCCAGGCCAAACCTCAATAAAGGACTTTGGGTCATGATCAATGTGATACCTAGCAAACCCAAACCGATTAGCCAATACCGTCCAGGAATTTGATCGCGGTTAGCTCTCAGCAAACTCCAGGGAATACCAAAGATTGAGATGATCGTTGCCAGGATCATGGCTTGAGACTCGCTGGAGCCAGAAAACCAGTTTAAAAATGGTGCAATTGGAGTTAAAAAAGAAGTTGGATCTAGAGATGCGTCAGAACTATTTAGCTTCCACCAAAAGCGAATTTCATTTACTTCATTGGTAACAATCCTTTGATTGTCTGTAATTGACCAGGGGACATCCAGGCACATTGCTGTCGATGGATAAAGGGGGCATCCCGAAGTTGTTATCGCAAAGGCCACCATCGGCAATAACCCTATGATGACAATCAGAACAGCCCAAACAATTCTTGGATGTTTAACTGTTTCTTTAGAAATTCCCGTAAAACTTGACGGAGTAAAAATAAAGTAGAGAAAGCCAATCACTAAAAGAGGCAGAGCAGAAAGTTTAATGCTGACGGCTCCAACAGACAAGACCAAGGGAATTACAGCAGGATCTAGATAGTGATTGAAAATCAAAGAATTCTTATCTCTATCCTTGCTAATTATTAGAATTGACCAGGCCGTTATGATAGTCAAAAATGTGATAGCTATATCGGCAGAAAATGAAATTAAAATTGGTGCGCCAGTGACCGCAGTTAAGAGATAAACCACCAAAGCAACCCCTGAAGCAATACTTAAAAACCAGTCAGGAAAATGAGAGTTGCCTTTCCAGATCCGAGTCAGAGTCATGCAGGTCTGTACAGCAGCAATAAAAAAAATAAATCCATTGGTAACCGCACCAACCTGAGACCCCAAGAAATCAGGTACTAAGGGTGCTGCTAAAGCAAACCAGGACGACGTAAATCCAAACTTGGCATTAATTAAAGCGACACCAGGAACAGCACCAAATTGTGATAGCCAACGAATTATACCAAAGTGATAGAGGCCGGTATCAAACCAGACAATTTTCTGACTGGTAAAAGCTGCTGCCATGATCGCTAAACCCAGGCATCCTAGAATTGAATAAGGAGATAAATCAGATAAAAATTGAATAACATCTCGTCGAGTTTTTGCAACTATTCCAGATAGCAAAACCATCAGGATTGCCACTGTTGCTCCTACCCAGGGAGCTAAAGGTAAAACGAGAGATGTTGCCAGTAGAACCACACAAATAGTGACTAGTCCTAGCCCAATAGAAGCAATAAAGCGATCGCCCAATCGATCGAAACAATTAGCTTGTAAGATGTTTAGCCAGGTTAGCCCAATAGGAAAGCAAGTAACAATTAGTAACGCCCAAACAATCAAAAAATATACCATAGCTGTGAAGATTAAAAACAGGATCTAGTCACAAATTTCAGATTAACTATTCTCAGGGGAAAACCGATTAAGTGAAGCATTGGATTTCTGATGATTTCGCTCCCAGAAAAAGCCTGAAACATTTGCCACCTGCGAAAGCAAAAATAAGGCGGAAATTAGCAGTCTGAACTGTTGTAAAGATTGTTGAAATGGATAGGTGAGTAACTTAAAATAGAATGATAAAGGTTCAACCTGGATTTTTCCTGTACCTCTTTGGGCTCGTAGTTGATGAAAGTGAAATGCCCCTCGACCGTAGTTAAAGTGTTGTCGCCAGAACTTAAATAAGGTCAAATGATGGGCATGGTAGACTTGAGCTTCTGCAACAGAAACCATGGAATTACCGTGGTGAAGCCAGCGATCGCAAAATTCTCGATCTTCACCTGCAGCCAGAGGAAAAGTAGTATCAAACTTCCCAATTTGGTTAAAAATCTCGCTTGGTAAAGCAAAGTTATTTGAGGCAAAAAAAGTTGCCTGTTGAGGATTGAAATTATAATAATCATACAGAAAGTCAATCAAAACCTGGCTTGCTGTGGAGAACAGGTTCTCCGGCAAAGCATTCAAGGTTTTCCCTCCCAAGAGAGAGTTTGGGGTTAGGGTAAACTGAGTTTCTAAGTGTTTTAACCAGGTTTTTGTGGGCTGACAATCATCATCTGTAAATACAATGTATTTTCCCCTAGCATGGGTTGCCCCAGTATTTCGAGCGCTGGCTGGGCCTGAATTTTTTTGAGTGACGAATTCAATATTGAGAGACTGATAAAATGGCTCAACGACGGGGGTCAAAGTCATAGAACTACCATCATCTACAACAATCACTTCAAAGCGATCGCGAGGGTAGTCTAGCTGGCTTAAAGCTTGTAGACAACTAGTCAATCGTTCAGGTCGATTATAGGTTGGGATAACAATTGAAAAACTAATCTGACTCATGGTTTTTATTCAAAGTTTCATTCAAAGTTTTCTAGGGTTTCTGATCAATTTGTTGAGCTAAATACACAATGTAAGTACTCTCTTCCGATGCCATAGAATGTTTGCTGAATCGTTTAAGTTCAGTAACCCTTACAGAAGATTGGGCAAACAAATCTGGATCTAACTGTTGAGTTAAAACCATCAAGATTCCTTCGGGTCTTTGCTGGGTTAACCATTCTATTTTCTGCAAGAGATCTTGTTGACTTATCTTTTCTCCCCACCCTCTCCAAAAGCTACCAAATCTGTCGACTTCAAGATAATAAAGTTTCTTATTTAGATATCCTGATATGACTGATGTCAGTCTATCATCCATTCCTAGTATCTCCAAATGAGACAGGCTATTCTTTTGAATGAATTGAGCTGTCTCTCTTCCCATAGAAAAAGGATAGAATGTATCTATACTATAAGCATGAAGTCCAGCAATGAAATGAACAGAAAGTAAAATCGTTAAAGCTTTCTTTCTAAGCTGATTTCTAGGCGTGGTACAGCATTCTAATTGATAATCTAATTTTCGATTTAAACGTTGATGATTTAAGTATTTTGCTTCAAATATCCACAAGCAAGCAATGAGTAAAATAAATAAATGACCGTGATGTCTAGTTGATCCAGCAAAGATTAATCCGCTGAAAACAATTAGACTGAAACTGCCGAAAATATAGATCCAAAGAACCAAGGGTTTCTCAGACAATAATCTAATACAAATGACTGCAATTATACTGGAGATCAGCAATGCAATTAGGGTTCCTATCACAACACCTTCCCCTCCAAGATAAATTTCAGAAAGTGAAGGATTTCGGGTTAGAATATTTGACCTCCAAAATTCTGTACCAGATTCAGATGGGATTGGAAAATAACTCGACCATATATTTACAACTGCTCTCAGACATGACTTAATTCCACGACTTAAACCTGGGTTAGATTGCATCTCCGCTGTTGCCGTTGTGATAGAATTGAATAGCTTCGGAGCATAATCTTTCAAAATTGTAGGCCGCGCAATTTGTACAATTGAAAGTCCCCATCCTGAAACTAAAATGATCAGACTCATCCATGATTTTTTCCTCGCAAAAAGTTTGGTTTTAAGAGCATAGACGGCATCCTGAGTAAAGACGAGAGCAAGAGCAAAACTAATAATCAGGGCATAAACATTTGCATTTGCCATCAGAGCGAGGATAGCAGCTAATAACGTAGGCTTCTTGGTTCCATATCTAGAGTAAACTGCACAGAATAGAAAGATAAACAGAACCCCTAAATTATAATTTCTACTAATTACGGTATATTCATAAAAAATGAAGTAGCTAAATGTGAGTAAAAATCGATGCAGTAGTAAAAATGGAGAATGTTTAACAATTAAATAAACAATCAGACTTGATATCAAGAGATGAAAAACCTGCATGATCAGAGGGTTGTGACTAATATGGTTTAGTCCATATAGGCAAAGATGCCATAAGCCCGGATGCCCCTCATAACGCATATTATTAAATAGTTCAATTATTGAATGGCTATCTCGTGCGAGTGACCAAGATTGCAACTCATCTCGCCACATTTCGTGATTGAGAATGCCGAAAAATCCAAAAATAATAAATGCAGCAATAATACTATTCTCAATCACAGATTGATTAGTGGGAATATAAGATGTCTTTTTATAAGTTGTGGGCGGATTTAACATGACTTTAACGAGTAGCTTTAATGAAGAGCCTTCTTTGGTTTTTGAGGCTTTAAGGTTTTGAACAGATTTAACAGTTGATGAAACAATTCTGGATCAATAATTCGTACAGCAAGTCCATAGATAATCATGCCAGTAGCCGTTCCAATGATCAGTAACAATCCTGGGTGAACTGAACTGCCCAAACAGTACTTCAAGACTAAAACACTGATCACCATTAAGTAGGTGCTAATCAGAGGAGTAACAAACTGCTTTAAGTAAGTGATGATCGGAACATGAATCAATTGACTGACCGCGATCTGACTCACTGGAAAAACCAGATATAGACTGATTGTATAAGCCAATGCCACAGCAATAATTCCTGACTTCACGGCGACTAAACAGGCAACTGAACTTAAAATTGCTTCCAAAAAATTAACCCGAAGTCGCCAATCTGGTCTGCCCATTGCTGTTAAAACAGAGGCATTGAAATAGGAGAGAGAGTGCAGAATCCCGACGAAGGATAGCACCTGCATGATTGGAATAGAGGGAATCCACTGTTCCCCAAATATAACTGTAACCACTTCAGGAGCCAGAGTTGCCATGCCCAAAAAAGTTGGAAATGCAACTAAACTTGTGAGCTGAGTGACGCGGTAAAATGCATGACGAAAACGTTCGGGCTCTGCTTGTAACTTAGAAAAAGTCGGTAGCGCAACTTGATTGCTGGTGCTAACCAACAACTGAGTCATGACTTCCAAAACCCGATAGGCGATCGCATAGTAACCTAAAGCAACTTCCCCCAGAAAAAAACCAATAATCAAATTATCGGAACGTTTGCTGATAAACCGGAGGAATTTAAACCCCATAACATTGATGCCAAAGCTGGATAAATCTTGAAAGTGTTTGCTTGAGAATTGGAACTGAGGTCGCCAACTCACAGCTTGCCATAATACCAGAACGGCAACGGATTCAAAGACAATTTGTTGACTGACTAAACTCCAAACCCCAAACCCTGAAATCGCCATGACAATTCCAACAATGCCCCCAAAAAGAATAGCAATTAAGGTTCGGATTGCCATTACTTTAAATGCCATTTCTCGACTGAGAATTGCTTCATGAACGTGCCGCAAAGCATTGACGCAGAAGAGAATAGAAAAGCATCTCAAGATGGGAGCTAAGTCAGGCTGATTAAACATTCCAGCGATAGAATCGGCTAGCAACAAGCTCAAAGCTGTCAGGCAAATTCCAATCAAAACATTTGTCCAGAATGCCGTATTCAAATGCTCAGGTTCTAAATCCTGTCGCTGAATTAAGGCTTGGGTAAATCCCTGTTCCAACAAAATCTGCATGAATAGTAAAAATGTATTCGCCAATGCTACTAGGCCAAAGGCTTCAGGTGTCAGCAACCGTGCCAGGACTAAGAATACAATCAGGGAGCCCGCTTGACTTCCCCAGTTTTGAATGGCTGACCAGATGACACCCTTAAATACTTTTTGCTTGATGCTCATCGAATGATTGACCTAAAGCCATTAATTCATTGGGCTTGAGTGTCTCTGTTTGATAACACTTGGAATTGACGATGAGATTCTGATAAATTCTTAGAAATTGGTCAGTTCGACGCGCTTCGCTAAAGTGATCAATTGCCCGTTGACGACCTGCTTGACCCATCTGTTCACACAGGATTCGATCTTGTAGCAGACCCAGTAAAGCTTGAGCGAGAGCATTCACATCACCTGGAGGAGTGAGAAATCCGGTTTCGCCCTCTGCAACAATTTCAGGTTGAGCGCCAACAGTGCTAGCGACTATAGCGGTTCCCCGCATCATCGCCTCTGTGGTAACGTTGCCAAATGGTTCTGCCCAGAGAGAGGGCACAACCTGAACCCAGGCTGAATCAAATACCGCTTCCATCTGAGGTCGGGGGAGATGACCCAGCCAGGTGACGGATTCAGTGATGCCTAGGTTTTCCGTCAAACTTTGCAAGCCCGCCAACTCAACCCCTTGACCTGCGATTAACAGCTTGGCTTGAGGAACCCGATCCCGAACCTGAGCAAACGCCTGGAGCAATACATCCACTCCTTTTTCAGGAACCAATCGCCCAGCAAAAGTAACTGTGGGTGGGTCACTCAAAGGGGGTCGGAGCGAACGTTCTGGCACGCCGTTATGAACGACTTGAATGGGCTCAATCCCCTCTGCTGCAAGCTTTGCCTTCATCCCGTGACTGAGGGTAACCACTAAGTTAAAGGCGCTTTTCCATTGTTGCCAAAGTTGGTGCTGTATCATCAACACTGCCCAGGATTGGGGGGTAAGACAGCCACTTTTCAAGCAAGCCAGTCCAGCCTGCTGTTCACAATCAGAGCCATCCGGGAGTAGCTTCGTTCCTAGGGGACAAATTGCCTTGTAAACTGCCGTTTGATACAGACAGGGAAAGTTCTGTAACAAGGGCAGAATCGCTGGAGAAATTTGCCAGAGAAACATCCGAACATGAATCACATCGGGCCGAAATTCCCGCAGAATTTGCCGGAGCTTGAAATACGCCGAGGGATTGACCGTTTGGGAAAGCACCTGGGTTAAGGTATTGGTTCCAAAACAGTCGTAGTCCGCCAGGAACTCACTTCCCGCCACAGGCATTGCCCGACTGGAAAACAACCGGGCATCATGACCGCGATCGCGCAATCCTTGGCGCAGGGACAACATTTGCAATTCTGCGCCTCCGGTTGGCGTTCCCAGATCGTGAATCAGCAGGATTTTCATCAAGATTTTCCAGCCATAGCAGGAGTTTGAGAACGCTTCACTACGGTTGGCTGACTTTCGGGCTGAAGGTGCTTCTGAGCATATTGGCTAGTCAAGTAATTGTTCAGTATCTTCTCCAATGGAGCCAGGAAGCCAAACATTACCAGTTTTTGCAGGAAGATATTCTGGGTATTGAAGGTCAACCGTTGCAGGATTGGTTTTAGGATAGTGTCCCGTCGCCGCCAACCCAGGGCTTTGTACTTGTGCTGGAAGTAACCATCTTCGGCCAAATCCCACTTCTCCCGAATCCGACTTAAACTGTGCAATTCCCAGGCATCACTCCAGCGCAGCATATAGAAATGGAGATCTGACCACTGCAGGGGCGAAGTTGGTACATAGGTGACCAAACTCTCCGGTTCAAAGTAAACTGAGCCTCCAGCTTGCATTACCGCCATACAAAAGTCCACGTGCTCCTTGGTATTCAGCATGGTTTCATCGAAGTAGCCCAGTTGCTCAAAAATTTCAGTCCGAGCCAACATGCAGTGAAACTCACACAGCTCTGTTTCGGTGCGTTGTAAGTTCGGCAAGACACCAACAACCTGTTGCCCCTGTTTATACATTTTTTCTCGCAACCGCCTTCTGCCTCTGGCATCCACAACTACACGGGATTCCCCTCCCGCAAAGTGAATTTCAGTGTGAACGGGTTCAAATTGACACATCAGTGGGCCAACAATAGTTGCATTCGTGGCTTCAGCGCAGTCGATCAGCGTTTCTAACCAACCAGGGGAGGCAATCACATCGTTATCAACAAAGGCAACGTATTTCGTGTCAACCTCAGCCAGACCGATATTTCTGGCCCGGTTGGGGAATAGATAATAATCCGTTCGGATGAGTTTAAATCCTTTGGTCTGGGCCTGGGTTTCTAAATACTGCTTGACTTCCGGCGGGGAATTCCCGTCTACATAAACCAACTTGAACGAAATTGGGGTATGTTCGTAGATGCTTTCCAGGGATTCACGGGTATAGCTAAAGCGTTCACGGGGCACAACAATAATGGTTACAATTGGGTCGCTCATCGGGTTAATCTCCTGATTGTTACTATCCTGGTTGGGCAGCCACTTGAGGTTTTTGCCGTTTTTGCCATTCCTCTTTGGTAAATTCTTCGTGGTAAGACCGTTCAACATTCACATTCCACAGATCGTAATGCTCACCCAATAAATTTCGAGCTGCCAGATATCCAGTCAACATTGAGTGATCCTGGTTATTGTAGCGATGCATCCCATTGCGACCGACGGTTTGCAAGTTGTCAAACCGGGCCAGATATTCCTGAATCACCTGCAAATGTTGGCGATACTCGCGGTCGTAGACTGGATAAGCCTTCGGTTGGCGGATGATGGTGCCATCTTCCACGTCACTGGCCTGGGCTAGCCCCAATGTCTCGATTTCGCGGGTTGCCAGATCTAGCAATTCGGTATCTGAGGCTTCCCAGATTGGATCGCCAACTGAACAAAAATACTCCATACCAACACAGGTTTTACTCAGGTCAGGCACCATCTCCGGACTCCAGTTTTTAAAATTCTGAATCCGACCCACCTTTGCTTCTGGACTGTGAATATAGATCCAGTTATCGGGAAATAAATGGCGCTTATTAATCACTAGGGCAACAATCAAAAAATCTCGGTAGGATAGGGATTGGGCAGCATAAAGCACTTCCTCTGGGGGTAGAGGATCGAGCCGATTGATCAGAGCTGTGACTGGCATACTGGAAATAAAGTTATCTGCCGTCAGCCGAGTCTGTTGTCCGCCCTGATCCGCAATCACCTCAGTAATTTGATAGCCTTTTCGTTTGATGCTAACTACTCGGGTATTCAGGGAAACCTGACCCCCATTGGCATCTACCTTTTCTTGAAACCGTTCCCACATCATTCCTGGCCCGAGGCGAGGATAGTCAAATTCCTTAATCAAGGTTTTCGTATCATTACTGCCAAATAGGGCATTAATTACCGCTTTCTTCAAGGACAATCCTTTGATGCGTTGAGCAGCCCATTCTGCTTCAATTTTATTGCAGGGAATGCCCCAAACTTTCTCGGTGTAGGTTTTAAAGAACGTGCGATACAGCCGCGCCCCAAAACAGTTTGTCACCCAATCCTCAAAGGTTTCAGCTTCAAGATCAGGCTCTAACCTGGCTTTTACCTTGGCCTTCAGGTAGCTTAATAAGATCAAAACACTTTCGATTAATCCCAGGTTGGTTAATGTCTTGAAAATTGATAGGGGATAGTCGTAAAACTTGTTTTGGTAATAAATCCGAGACATTCGCGGCACCTGAATGAAATCATCTGCCAGAACTTCTCGCCAGAGCTGATTAACAATATCAACTTTAGTAAAAAATCGATGACCACCAATATCAAACCGATAGCCTTTATAAACCTCCGTGCGAGAGATTCCCCCAACTTGAGCCGCCGCTTCTAAAACGAGCGGATGCACGCCATTTTTCGTCAGTTCATACGCAGCAGTCAAACCTGCAGGGCCAGCCCCAACGATAACCGTTGAATAATGATTAGACACTTTAAGAAACCTCTGTAAACTTCTCTGTAATGTTCCTGTAAACTCCAAGAGCCAATTGCTACACAGTTCAGTAGTGCTAGAAAATGTGTACTAGGCTAAATTGCGATTTATCAGTACTCAGAACCCTGGCTATCAATCACTGATGCTAAACCCGGATAGAGCCATCTCAGATGACTTGTGAATCTTTGTAGTACAGCTTCCAGCCTGTTCAGTCAAGAAGCTCAACCTGTATTCACAATTCAAATAGGACGCTACAAATCCAGAAAACTAATTAAATCAATCAATACCAATGAACTCCTAAAAGTTCACAGTGTTGTAACACGACTGAAAGCTCCAGAACCTATTGATTGCTGAAGCCAATGTCGAACTAAACCGACAGCAAAAGCTAGACCACTATAGAAGTAATAAAGCCAGTGCCAGGGAATTGTTCTAGCCATGAATAATAGTCCTCGCTTTTCATAGAAAA
Source organism: Microcoleaceae cyanobacterium (assembly GCA_051652765.1). Lineage (GTDB taxonomy): Bacteria > Cyanobacteriota > Cyanobacteriia > Cyanobacteriales > Microcoleaceae > JBHJGO01. The sequence goes on from JBOFUV010000022.1 coordinate 45,272, forward strand.
ATTGATAGACAGGCGCATTTAAAGTGAGCAATACAATTCCCAATATCGAAGCAACAACTAGATTTTGAGGGACTAGAATTGCCAGAATTAAAGCACCTATTGCTGCATAGACTAGAACAACACTGAGACGACTGGAATACTGTAAATTCAAGTCATTACTAAACTGGCGATCGCGCAATAATAAAGCAGTCCAGGGCAGGGCTCGATAGAAAAAATCAGCCCTGAGCATAGAGATCGGTCGCCATTCCTTCAGGTGCTTGACCTGAATATCTTTTCGTAGATCAATTCTGTAACCTGCTCGCTTGATCCGATAACCCAACTCAATATCTTCAATGCAGGGAAGACGATATTTCTCATCAAATCCACCAACAGCCAGGAAGGTTGCTCGACGAATTGCGCCACAAGCTCCCCAAAACGTTGAAGCTTGCTGACTACTGATCTGATGGGTATAATGATGCAGCAAATTGCGGTACTGGGATAGAAAATTATTGGCACCAGGCTGATCATCGTAGGAACCAATCAGAGCGTTGAGCTCAGAGTCTTCCGCAAAAGCAGCAGCAACCTGATCGATCGTGTTAGAATGCACTTCCACATCAGCATCGATGAAAAGAACAATATCTCCCTTGGCAGCCTTAGCACCCAAGTTACGGGCTCTGGCTGGGCCTCCGGATTCCGCAAGACAGATCACCCTTGCACCAAATTGTCTGGCCGCGTCACGAGATCCATCTGTATCCCCATCTGCAACAACAATGACCTCCAGCGGCATGAGCGCAGATCTGGTCAAACTTTGTAAACAGCGATTAAACTTGCTACCACCGTTATAAACTGGGATGACGACTGAAAGCGTAAGACCAGACCATTGAAAGGAATTATTCATGTCTTTTAGCTATATTTCACGACTGACAAACTCCTAGATGCCCCTGATTAATCAGACCATTGATCTATAAAACTAGCAGTGCAACCTTCAAATCCAAATCTGCCCCGAGAAAATCAGAACTGACAGCTAAGCCCTACTTTAGTATGGTGTAAGTTCGTGAAGAAAACATGAGGCTTTTATGAAGAAAAGTAAAGTTTTCTAGATTTTTCTTACCCAGTTGCAGGACTGTGTTGTCGCAGTTCTTGTTTCCTGTAACCTTCTGTCAAAGCTACACAAAGCTATGCCAATCATAAGTATTGATGTAGCTAAAAACTAAAATCTTTGATTATTTGTGTAGCTTCGCGCCAAATCCTTAATAAAAAGAATCTGTGTAACACTTGATACCCTTAAGACAATTGTATTCAAAAAACTTGATGTCAGCCCACAATTTTATAAAGCTCTTGTAAAGAACAGAAGCAAAAGTGTGAAGCTTTTGTAAAAGTGCTTTTTTCATCTTCACGGTTTATTTGTCTCTGGTCATTGGTGGTGTGCCCTGCTAACTTCCTGAGTACTCACTGTAGTTTGATTCGGCGTTGCTGAAAGAGTAATGCTTGGTTTGGTATTACATATAGTGGGATGAAATGTCCTTAATGTGATTCAACTCAAACAAGCAAAAACAGACACCGTCTTGACAGACAAGGCTTACAAGTGTAAGCAGTGTGGTCGTCAATTCCTCAAATCTTACAGACCTTGGCACTACTCGCAGGAAGTCAAGCAACCGTGTATCAAAATGTATCTCAACGGTATGGGACTGCGAGGCATCGAACGAGTCATCAAGATTGGATTCGAGCAACCAGACATCAAATAGAGGATGCCCCAGAGGTAGAAGAGATTCCAGAACTCACTGACCTCGATGAACTACAAAATTATCTTGAAGCAGGCGATCTATTAGATGAATTCTTAGATCATTTTCTAAGTGTTAAGTTCTAAGTGTTAAGTTCTAAGTGTTAAGTTCTAAGTGTTAAGTGTGAGCAAGCGATCGCCGAATTAGACCCTGGAAAAGTAGCTGTTCAAGGTTGGGTGAAATGCGAATGCGGGTTTAGTATGAGATCAATGCGGGTTTGGTATGAGATCAACGCGGGTTTGGTATGAGATCAACGGGCAAATGCTCTGCCATCAACTTGATCTGAGTGTGAGATCAATGGGGATTCGATGAACGATCAATCTGAACTTAAACGTAACCCACTATGGATCTATTCAATGATTGATCTAGAAATAGCTTCTTCCATCATAGTGCTTGAGTCGAATCACATCGAGCACCTGATCCAACAGCTTTTTGGGGCGTTGTTCCATTGCGGAATAGACGGAAAGTTTCAGTCTAAAATTTATAAATCGATGCTAAGCCGAAAAAACCTGAATAACCTGAGGAAATATACGGAAAATTTCCATCTAATCCACTATTTTGGACTGGTTAGACTGCAAGTTTCAGCCTAATCTGCTTTAAAGTGCGCGTTAGACTGAAAAAGTCAGACTAACGTACTCAAATAGTGCGGTTAGACTGAAAATTTCAACCTAATAACTAGTTATGCCGCAAGTCCTCGGTGGGGACGTAATCTAGAGACAATGGGTGAGATGAGATCGCTCAACCCGCCCTAGAGGATTATCGGCATTACTTGCTATATTTGTTGCTCTGGGATAGCAATATGTAAGTCAGAATCAAGAATAAGTGGCAATATTAGGAACTAGCCCTCAATGTGCCCAAGCTTCATGATTCTAGGAGTCGCGATATGTCTAGATTGCTGGTGACACAGTACCAGGCGGAGGTTGAAAAGATCATTCGCTATGGCGGTTCCAAGAAGGAAACCAGCATTCGCAATGCCTTTGAGCGATTGTTGAATGACTATTGCAAGCCCCGCAACTATCTGCTGATCCCAGAACTGGCCTTTAAGACCAAGTTCAATACGACAGTTGTTCCCGATGGCACGGTGAAGGATGCCATTCGTCTGGAGCATGGCTGGTGGGAAAGTAAAGACCCATACGACAAGCTTGATGTAGAAATCGAGAAGAAGCTAGAGAAGGGCTATCCCGATGAAAATATCCTGTTTGAAGACTCCCAAGCAGCGGTACTAATTCAGCACAGTCGAGAGCAGTTGCGCGTTTCTATGCGGGATGCGGCAGCGCTAGATGGGCTAATCAGCACGTTTGTAGACTACGAACGACCCGAAGTGCGCGACTTTCGGGCGGCGATCGTCAAGTTTAAGGAAGATGTCCCGCATATTTTGGAAGCCTTGCGGAGCATTATTGCTCAGCAGGAGGAGAGTAATTCCCAATTTAGAGAACGCCGCAACACCTTCCTAGAGGTGTGTCGCCAGTCGATTAACCCGGAAATTGAGATCTTCGATATCCATGAAATGTTGATTCAACATATTCTCACGGAGGATATTTTCACCAATATTTTCCATGAGTCGCAGTTTCACCGGGAAAACAACATTGCGCGCGAACTGTCGGAGATAATCAACACCTTTTTCACCGGAGCGACCCGCAAAAACACGCTCAAAAGCATCGAACACTATTATGCGGTGATTCGTCGCCATTCGGAAAACATTGTCAACCACCACGAAAAGCAGAAGTTTCTTAAGGCGATCTACGAGAATTTTTACAAAGCCTATAACCCTAAGGCGGCGGATCGGTTGGGGATTGTCTATACGCCCAATGAAATCGTCCGCTTCATGATTGAAAGTGCGGATTATTTGACCCATAAGCACTTTGGCAAGTTGTTGAGCGATCGCGGAGTGGAGATTCTTGACCCTTGCACGGGGACAGGCACCTATGTGACGGAACTGATTGAATATTTGCCAGCGGATAAGCTAGAGCATAAATATAAGCACGAAATTCACTGCAATGAAGTGGCGATTTTGCCCTATTACATTGCTAATTTGAATATTGAGTTTACCTATCAGCAAAAGATGGGTAAGTACGAAGAATTTAAAAATATTTGTTTAGTGGATACATTGGATCACTGCACCTCTGAAGGACATCAATTTGATCTATTTGCCATGAGTGTGCAAAATACGGCACGGATTCAGCAGCAAAATGAAAAGACCATCTCGGTCATCATTGGCAATCCACCCTATAACGCCCACCAGGAAAACTTCAACCAGCGCAACGCCAATCGCCTTTACAAAGGGATTGATAAAGCCATTAAGGAAACCTACATTAAAGAGGGAACGGCTCAAAATCAGATCGTTGTTTACGATATGTACACCCGCTTCTTTCGTTGGGCATCAGACAGGCTCGGTCAAAATGGCATTATTGCCTTTATTACCAATCGATCGTTTATTGATGCTAAAGCATTTGATGGCTTTCGTAAGTGTATTGAAAGAGAATTTGATTATGCATACATTGTCGATATTGGCGGGGATATTCGTTCTGGAGACACCAGTGGTAATGTTTTCGATATTAAACTAGGGGTTGCGGTGATGTTTTTAGTAAGAATAAAAAAGGAGAAAAGAGTATGATACAACCAACCATTCTAGAAAAGCTGGAAAAGCTACCTGAATCACTCCAAACAGAAGTACTCCATTACATTGAATTTCTGCTGGAGAAACAGACAACACGACCTATCCAAGAAGAAACGCCAAAGAAACGCCGTTTGGCTGGTTCTATGAAAGGCACTTTCGTTTTACCATTACCAGAGGGTTTCGGTGCATCTTTGGAACTAACGAACCCTGCCGATCAAGCTGCTGACGAAAAAAAGTATGGCTATGGGAGCTTAGCTGGGAAAATTGTGATGTCTGATGATTTTGACGACCCTTTAGAAGACTTGAAGGATTATATGTAGTATGACAGTCCTTTTAGACACTCATGTCGTGCTTTGGTATATGACAAAGAATCCTAGATTAAGTCTGAAAGCTAGAGAAATAATTGAAGCGAAATCTGGATTAATTTTCAGCATGGCTAGCCTATGGGAAATCACCATTAAGCTCAATATTGGAAAGCTTCAGATTGATTGCTCTTTCGATGATTTAGTAGATCGAGTAGCTGTCATGAGGGCTGAGATTTTGCCAATTGATATTGAAGACACCCGAACTTATCTTGGTTTACCTTTGCTGTCTGATCACCGTGATCCCTTTGACCGAATTTTAGTGGCTCAAGCAATGAATTATTCGCTAGATATTGTGAGCGGAGATAACAAGTTTGATCTGTATCCAATTCAGCGTGTGTGGTCATGAGCAAAGCGAAGATCTTTTACTTTACGTTGCAGGATAAGCAGACGAAGGAAGAAAAGCTCGACTGGTTTGAACGGACGCGGTTTGAGCAAATTCCGTTTGATCACATTACGCCCGATCAGAAGGCGAATTGGATTAATTTAACCGATAACGATTTTGATATTCTTTTGCCGTTAATTGATAAAAGTGTAAAAGATGGTAGTTCAGAAGAAGCCATTTTTGTTCTCTTTTCAAGAGGAATTGAGACTACTAGAGATGAATGGGTTTATGACTTTAATCAATTAAACCTTGAGACAAAAATAAAATTCTTCATTGAGAAATATAATCTATGCATAAAGGAGGGTGAGTATAACTCAGAGATTAAATGGAGTTCATCACTAGATGAGCATCTGAAGAATAAACTCAAATTAAGTTTTCGAGCGAATAAGCTGATTACTATTGCATATAGACCTTATACTAAACAGCACTACTATGCTGATAAATTGTTGAGTCATAGATTAACGCAAAATCATTATGAAATTTTAGGGAAAGAGCTAAATGGTGAGAACCTTGTAATTTGGTTTAAGGTTGGTAGTGCTTGGGACTTTTTTGCTCTTAGTGTTAATTCTCTAAGTGATCTTTTGCCTCAAAGCGGGTCTCAATGTCTTCCCCTCTGCCGCTACGACGAAAACGGAAACCGCATCGACAACATCACAGACTGGGGCTTAACGCAATTCCAGACCCACTACAGCGACCCCACCATCACTAAAGAAGCCATTTTCCACTACACCTACGCCGTTCTCCACCATCCCGCCTACCGCACCAAATACGAACTCAACCTCAAACGCGAATTTCCTCGCCTGCCCTTCTATGCCGACTTCCACCAATGGACAACCTGGGGCAAAGCCTTAATGGACTTGCACCTGAATTATGAAACCGTCGAACTCTATGGATTACGACGGGTCGATGTGGGACGCAAACAAGCAACCAGTGACTCGCCAATACAAGGAACATTGATCCTCACCGACCCACGTGATTCAGCCAAACCCACTAAACGCACCACACCCAAAGCCAAACTCAAAGCCGACAAAACCGAAGGCAAAATCATCCTTGATACCGAAACCACCCTGGAAGGAGTCCCCGCCGTTGCCTGGGACTACAAACTCGGCAACCGCTCTGCCTTGGAATGGATACTTGACCAATACAAAGAAAAGACACCCAAAGATCCCACGATCGCCAAACTCTTCAACACTTACAAGTTTGCCGATTACAAAGAACACGTCATCGATTTGCTGCAACGGGTTTGCACCGTCAGCGTCAAAACAATGGAAATTATTCAACAGATGCCAACAGAGTGAGGAAGCAACCATTGAATTGATAAATCAACCACTTGAAACATTAGGAACTGAACCCCCACCATGACACAGGCACTTGAACAGCGAATCTACACCCCCGATGAGTACCTTGAACTTGAACTTGCATCTGAAACCCGAAGTGAATACCGCAATGGAGTTATTATTTCTATGACCGGGGGCACGCCTGACCATAATGAATTAGCAATTAATCTTGCATCCCTCCTCAAATCTGCTTTGCGAGGCAAAGCCTATAGGATTTTCGGAGCCGATCAACGGCTTTGGATTCCTAATCGCAATCTTTACACCTATCCCGATGTTATGATTGTCGAAAAACTGCTACAGCTTCAAACAGGGTGTACCGACACCGTGACAAATCCCTGCTTTATTGCTGAAGTGCTATCCAAATCAACCCAAGATTATGATCATGGCGAAAAGTTTTCTGCTTACCGTACTATTGACAGCTTTCGCGAATATCTGCTCATCGATCAGTACAGTATCCATATAGAACACTATGTGAAAACGGCTGCTAATCAATGGCTGCTATCAGAATACGATGATCCGAATGTCACATTGTCCTTGAGTGCATTTGAAGCTCAAATCGAAATCACTGCTCTCTATGAAAACATTGACATTGATGCTTGATAAAACAGTGAGGGCGATCGCAGCGGCATAACAAGTCGTTGTAACGGAATTTTGAGAGCGGATTTGAGATTGTGGGTGGGTTTCAAAAATTATCGCCGCTCTCAAAATCCGCTGAAATTGGTCGTTATCTTGCCAGCGCACCACAGTTCCCTGTGGAGTTGAACCGAAGGGCGACTGACTATGTTGAGAGAGGGTTTGCATCATCTGCGCTGGTCGTTTTGCTGAGTTAAGAAACAGTCAGCTCGCCCAAGTCAAGCTAACCAATCACTGCACTCGACCCGCAATAGTATTATTGGATTAATTCTGAAGCTGTTGGCGGCGGGTGAGTTCAACCGTTGGGCTGCTTTCTTGTTTTAATGACATTCATATTAGATGGTGAACAATTATGAGTTCAAGTCAGCAGTTTCTGCAAAATTTATACGAAGCCTTCAACAAAGGCGAGATTGAAACAATCATCTCGGTGATGCACCCGGACGTGAAATGGGCGAACGGGGTGGAAGGCGGTTTCGTTTATGGACGCGACGCGGTGCGCGAATACTGGATCAATCAATATAAGGTTATTCAAGTGCAGCTTGAAACCTTAAAATTCGAGACAGATGAAAACAATCGAAATGTCGTTACCGTTCATCAAATCGTCAGAGATTTGCAAGGCAATTTGCTCGCGGATGCAACAATTCAGCAAATCTTTACCATTGAGAATAGTTTGATTAGTCTTTATGAAATTGGCGAAACCGAAACAATCCAAGAGATGATTCAAAAGACGAGAACTCCCAATGAGTAATTGGGAAGGCAGTTACAATTCGAGCCGTTGCTTTTACCGATCGCAATGAAGAGGGGTTAGTAACTTCGGTCAGATTCTATACAGACACTTCACCGCTATTTGCATAATCGCAGCCCAACAATCCGCTTGCACTCGACCGTTTAGAACCTTTTCGTTGAATCCGAGAGGGTACTGGCGGCGGGTGAGTTCAACCGTTGGGCTGCTTCATATCTCGGTAGAGACAGTGGCGAGAGATAGACTGTTAGTATTTCCAAGTGAGTAGATGAAGTACAGAACAGCCGATGAAAGTGATGTAGTTACTCTCGCAGAGATGCGGTGGGAATTTCAGACTGAGGACAATGACAACCCACCCATTGTTAGCAAGACTGAATTTGTAGAAGTTTGTAGTAATTTCCTACGACAGGGGTTGATCCAGAAGAACTGGGTTTACTGGATAGCCGAGGTAGAGAGAGAAATCGTTTCTCACATCTTTGTACAACGGGTTAGGGGAGTTCCAAGACCGTTCTGGCTAAACAATGCCTACGGCTATGTTTCAAATGTCTATACCAAGCCTGCCTACCGCAGACAAGGGATTGGAACAGAATTGATGCAGCAAGTGCTGAATTGGGCAAGGCATCAAGAGATCGATGTTCTCATCGTCAGTATCAGTGAAGAGAGCGTAACCTTCTATGAACGTGCAGGCTTCACAGCCAAGAATGAATGGATGGAGTGCATAATTAAGAACTATCCCGGTTGAGAGAGCAAATGTTCCAAATTGATTTCACACCAGATGCGTTAGAGGATTTACAACTTTTTAGACCATATGAACAACGGCCTTGAGTTGAGCCGACGCAGATAGACTTTGGAACTCAGCCGATCACTTTAATACGTTCGGCTCCAACGATTGGTTAGCTGGCTGGCGCTGAGCAACCTGCATCAATAGTCGTAATGCCTCGTTTACAGATTCTTCCGTAGGAAAAGCTTGAGATACGTCAGAATCAAGAAGAACTAGATTTGTACCTGCTCGATAACGTTCAACATATTTTCCTCTTACGCCCCCACTGAGATGAGAGAAGTCATACTCAGGACGTAACTCATCTTCCATTTCGGCATCAATTTTCCTGTTCATAGAACCTCCTTTCTGGTCGAGTCGCTTTTCGGGCGCTAATAATTCGTATGGTTTCTCCTCGGTCAGCATGAGCAACCATTAGAAGCTGTTCAAACCTAGATACACCAATAATAACGTAACGGCTCTCTTCAATCGAATGATCTGGGTCGGGAAAGGTTACTGACAGCGAATCGTTAAATACAGTCGCCGCTTCTTCAAAGGAAACACCGTGTTTTCGATAGTTTGACTCAGCTTTGTCTGGGTTCCACTCAAATTCCATGCGACATTGCTCACTATCCATCAACCAAGTCTACCAACTAAATTTTCAGTCACACAATATAAATTTCATCTTTACGCAAAACTCTTACAAAGCACCCTGAAACACGATCTAGCAAAACGTCAAACTCGCTGTTTGGCATTCTCAGATCAAATGGAATCATATTAATTGGGAGTTCTGTATCCACGGCGAGGAATATGATTTATGAAAACCATTACCCTTCCAGAAAATCTTGCTGAGATTCGCTTGGTGTTTGAGCAAGCCAATGATGAAGACGTAATTATAAAATTGGCTGACGGGCGACAGTTCATGTTAAGTGCAATTATCGTTTTGCAATTCAATTGTTTCAGCCTCTTATGATACTAAACCAATTGCTAGCGTAGTAATTTCATTCCAGATGCTTTAGGGTCAAAGCCATCAGGAAAACGAGTAGGGCAAGGGTAAGCAGGAGAGGAAGTAATATCTAGACAGATGTTTTTGGGTGTTTTTGCGTCGGAGTAAAACGCCCCTTGCAGGTTAGCTCCATCCAGTTTTGCCCCTTGCAGATTGGCTCCACCCAGTCTTGCCCCTTGCAAATTGGCTTCCAACAGTCTTGCCCCTTGCAGATTAGCTTGCCACAGGACTGCTCCTTGCAGATTAGCTTCAACTAAGCTGGCTCTGGGCAGTCGAACCTTTGCTAGATAAGCCTTTGCCAAGTCCACCCCATCTAAACTTTCAGCTTCCCACTTGGAACATAGCCAATCTTCAGATACACAGATCCAGGGGAAATGCAAACGCCAATTAGCCCCTGGTGAAGCATTCAAAAACTCTAGAGCAAGTATTCGTCCTCCGTTGCCACTTTGCCCTTGGGCGTTAGTTATCGTCTGCCACGCCAAATAAACTTGAGACTCACGACGCTGTTCCTCTAAACCGATATAAGTGAGTGCAGCAAATATAAGACCTAGGTTACCCAACAAACCCAACAAGCTGAGCAATGCCTGGTTCTCTCCCCAAGACAGTATGGGTTCCCAGATCCGCTTCTCCATCTGGGTGAAAGGTTGAACGATGGAGTAAAGCTTTGACTTTAACGGAGGTTGTTCTGTCTCTTGCAGGCGCTGCTGAGAATCGATCAAGGTTTCAGAATAATCAGGCTTGAGCTTTTTGGGGGTTGGCGTAGATGGCTGTTCATTACCTTTAGCATTAGCTGAATGGCACTGATCACGATCAGCCGCAAACTCCAAGCAGGCTCTTATATCAGTTTCTGTCAACTCCGGAAAATCGTCCATAATATCAGCGATAGACATACCAGCTGCAAGCCAAGCTAAAACCTCGTAAGCTGTAATCCGCGTCTGGCGAATGCAGGGCTTACCACCACGCTTATCGGGCTCAATCGTAATAATGTCGCGATAGCTCATAATATGGATAGGTTGTTTGTATATGCCTGAGTCTAGAGCAGGCTAACACCTCGCCGCAACGGACGGACGTTAGTTGGTCGGTCGAGAGCTGGAAGTTACTTGCCGCCGCTGAAGCGGAACGTTAGCTGGACAGGATCATGACGAAGCTCAAAAATCGAGTCGGTAGCCAGGTCACCCTCTTCGGTCTGATAGCCTTCCTTCTCGTAACTCCAGCTTGTAATGGGAGTGATGACCAACACCTCGCTGGACTCATCGCCGCTGAAGCTCAAAGAAGTGACCCTTCTATTGTTAGAATGTCTGCGCTGACTTCGTTTCCGTGGGAAAGGCTCTTCGTCTTTGCACCCTACACGACTGCTGAGGCAATCGAGGACGACCTAGGTTTTCAGTGGTCTCGATCAGACATGATCGAGATGGCCGACCATTTCTCTCTTTTGGTCTTCGTGAAGGACAAGAGTGTGGTGCGCTTTGTCGCGAAGTCCCGTAGCGGTGGAGACTTTGCGGAGTCATACCGTCAGGGTGGATTCTCGCGGGATGAAGCAGTGTTCCGTTGTTCAAAGGATTCGGCTGGGTGGCTACACTGTGTGGGAGGAGCCAGCTAACAGGCGGGTATAGTTCTGCACACATCTCCTCTGTCCACTCGCACCACAGGTCATGGCTTGGGAAAACTATTTGGGAAAACTATTTGGGAAAACTGTAGGATAACAGAACTGAGGTGGATTGCACCCCATTGGAATCGGTCATGGACTTAACCAACCCTAGATGATTGACATACCAGTAAGTCTTCTTCACTAAGGCTCCCCCTTGAATGACATCTGTCACCACTTTCATGGCCTGAAACTTACCCGCAGGAACATTCACTTCTTCAGCGGCTGCAACCTGGCTACTTTCAGAAATCTCAATTTGGTTCATACCTGTGCCTTGCCATTTCCAGGTATCGGCAACTGCCAAAGGATTCCGCAAGTACTGCCGAGTTGGCTGGAACACAGCTTCCTGCTTATTATTCACATAAAGCTCTTTGTGCATCAGCACCCATCCGGGCGGCTTAGAATACCAGTCCTGAATGGGAAAACCAGAGCTAATTTCAACTTGGTAAAGAAAAGAGCCATCCGGTTGCTTTTCAAGTTGCAGAACTTTTTGCGACCAGTTGGATTTTCCCCCGGTGTGACTTGTAGATTCATAGTTCCAAACTGCACCGACGGGCAACGGAAAATAATCTGGAGGGGGAACTTCGGGATACTGTGCTGAGGTTGTGGTGATCGTTAGCAAGAACATTGTCACAAACAAAACAACCCAAATCCAAAATTTTTTGATGAAAGAAATCAAAGAATTTTTCTTCATAAGCTCCCATGCGAATAATCTTAGGTGATTCCCAACGACTTGATCTCTAGCATTCACGGATCGTCTCTCAACTTACGGCTCTCATCGTCAACTTGCTGGTGCTTTCACAACTACAGACAAGGCCCAAACAACTGCCGAGAACGCTCTGAGCATTGTCCGATTGACAGATGACCTTGAAGAACAAGTGCAAGGATTGATGCGGAACTGTCGGGTCAAGAAGTAGGTTTTATACAGATCCGATTCCCTCTCCTCAGAACCATGCATACAACGTTCACTGTACATTAGCTCAAGAATATCTTGAGATTCAGTGTCTCGATTCTTAACAATCCTTGTGGATTGTCCTGATGGTTACCCTCGCAAACTCATTAGCTATTGAAAGTCAGTAAATTGAATCTAACTGCTTCCTGATGAAGCCCACAGTCACTCGTTTGAGTGACAGAATTTATGGCTGGCCCAGAACGTATTCAAGGTTGTTCTAATGTCTTCGCAGTCCATCTTGGCGCAAAAATCTACCAAAATTACATCCATCTTGGCAAATTTCCAGGAAGTTAGTATATTGATTACTAGATCAAGCGCAAAAATCTACCAAAATTACATCCATCTTGGCAACTCCGATTCATGGAGCGCTCGGTAACCACTGATTTACTTAAGGAGAAGACCATGCAGTTAAATCCCTATCTCAGTTTCAATGGACAATGCGAGGCTGCCTTCACGTTTTATGAGCAGTGTTTGGGTGGCAAGATTGAAGCGATGATGCCCTTTAAGGGTTCGCCCATGGCAGCGGAAACGCCTCCTGAATGGCACGATAAAATCATGCACGCTAGTCTCAGAGTCGGTAACGCAGCAGAGTTAATGGGGTCTGATTCTCCCCCTGAACATTACCAGGAACCCCAAGGTTGCTCTGTGTCGCTGCAATTTAATGATCTGGCAGAAGCAGAGCGTATCTTTTACGCCTTAGCCGAGAATGGAACCGTACAGATGCCGCTTCAGGAAACTTTCTGGGCTATCCGGTTTGGTATGCTTGTGGATCAATTTGGCATTCCGTGGATGATTAATTGTGACCACCCCGCCAACAGTGCGTCATAAAGATGCATCATAAAGATGCAAAATCGCTGATTCCCTACCCTAGGGTAGGGAATCGCTGGGAACGCCTGGAAATTCCTACATTTTGCCAGCGACGCGATCGCGGTCATGTTAATCGCTCTGACTTCAAACCCTTAACATGCGGTACGGGTGTGATTCTTTTTTGCTCCCCCGCTGATCCCATTCTCCCTCACAAACAACTATCAGGCTAGTCAAGCAAATGTAGACAACAGGGGTTAACCTGGAAAAAGAATCATCTGGTCTTATGCCGCTGAACCCCTCTGAGTTAGATCCCGTAACCTCCCCACTGCGAAGCGTTCACACAACAAACTTTCCCGTGATTTTGTCTCAGTTGGGGATCTCCCTGGCAGTTTCCACCTATCAAGCGGGGAAAGTCATTCTGGTTCGGGCCGTTGACGACACCCTGAATACCCACTTTCGCCTGTTCAATCGACCCATGGGGTTAGCCGGGAACCAGGAAAAACTGGCCATTGGCACCGCCTTTCAAATTATTGACCTGCGGAACGTGCCCGATGCAGCGGCGAAGCTCGAACCTGCGGGGAAACACGATGCCTGTTATCTGCCCCGTCAAATTCACATGACCGGTGACATTGATATTCATGAGATGGCTTGGGCTGGAGACGAACTCTGGTTTATTAACACCCGATTTTCCTGTCTCTGCACCCTCGGGCATCCCAACAGTTTTGTGCCCCGCTGGCGACCCCCATTTGTCACGGCCTATGATTTGACGGATCGCTGTCACCTCAACGGTTTGGGGTTACGAGATGGCAAACCCAAATATGTGACAGCCCTGGGAGAGACAGACACCCCAGCGGGATGGCGACAAAATAAAGTCAATGGTGGGATTTTGATGGAGATCGACACCAATGAAATCCTGGTTCGAGGAATTTCCATGCCTCACTCCCCTCGGTGGCATAGCAATCAACTTTGGGTGCTAGAATCGGGCAAAGGTTACCTCTCAACCGTTGATTCAAATCAGGGTCAATTAACCTCCGTTACCCAACTTCCAGGCTTTACGCGGGGCATTGATTTTTGGGGAGATCTTGCGTTTATTGGCCTGTCTCAAGTGCGGGAAACAGCGGTATTCAGCGGCTTAGAAATTGCCCAACATCCAGAGCGAATTTGTGGCATTTGGGTAGTGAATTTACAAACCGGAGAAATCCTGGCATTTCTCAGATTTGAAGCAGGGATACAAGAAATTTTTGCCATTACAATTCTCCCCAATTTGCGCTTTCCTGAAATCATTGAATGGGATGAAAACTTACTGTCCAGTACTTATGTCCTTCCAGATGTGGCTTTAGCCCAAATCGTCAAACCAACAGCAGAAAATATTGCCGCTGAGCAACATTTTATCCTGGGAAATCATCTGCATACCCAAGGAAAACTGCATGAAGCCGTTGTCCAATATCGCAATTGCTTAACCCTTAAACCCGACTTTCTCAGGGCTCAATACAACTTGGGAGTTGTGTTAGGAGATTTAGATCAGTATCCAGAAGCAATTGAATTATTAAATCAAGTGATTGCTATTGAACCCCACCATGCCGAAGCCCATAACAGTTTGGGTTATGTTTACAGTAAACAAAGAATCGTAGAAAAGGCGATTGAACACTATACAAAAGCTGTTCGTCTGGATGGTAGCTATGCCAAAGCTCACTTTAATCTGGGGATGAATTTGTTACAAGTTGGCGAGTTTGAACAGGGTTGGGCAGAATCCGAATGGCGTTGGAAAACAGCAGAATTTACCCCCTTTCAATGTCCTCAACCCCTCTGGCGTGGGGAGGATATTTCAGATAAAACGCTGCTTGTACATACGGAACAAGGGGCTGGAGATGCCATTCAGTTTAGTCGCTATCTTCCAATCGTAGCCAAACGATGTCAGCGGTTAATTCTAGTTTGTACTCCATCATTAATAGAATTGTTTAAAACAGTAGAAGGAATTGATCAAATTCTCAATGCTGGAACATTAGGACTGAGGGAATTTGATGTCTATATTCCTTTGATGAGTTTACCCTTTGTCTTCAAGACAACTTTAGATACAATTCCAGCCGAAGTTCCTTACTTAAGCGTTCCTCAAACTCAGAATCAACTTGAAATATTAAGATTAAATCAATCCTCTACAACCTTCAAAGTTGGCATTGTTTGGGCAGGTAGTCCAACCCATAAAAATGATGCTAATCGTTCTTGCCAATTGACAGATTTTCTACCCATTTTACAACTGACTACTCAGATTCCAAATCTGGAATTCTACAGCTTGCAAAAAGGCGATCGCGCTTTGGATCTCCATCAGTTGTCGCCAGAGACTTCAGTGCATAACTCCGTTCATAACCTAGATTCTGTTCTGGAAACCTATGCAGATACGGCAGCCATTATTCAACAACTGGATTTAGTCATCAGCGTAGATACCTCCGTGGTGCATTTAGCGGGGGCCCTTGCTAAACCCGTGTGGACGTTGCTCTGTTACAATCCAGACTGGCGTTGGTTATTAGATCGATCCGATACCCCCTGGTATCCCACCATGCGCTTGTTTCATCAGCCCCAACCGGGGGATTGGCAGAGCGTATTTCAACAACTTCGGCAGGAGCTAGCTCAACAGCTTGAAGGCGGTCTGCCACCTATTCAGCCCCCTGCGCCAACTTCCCGCCAACTCGGCATCACTTGGCCCATTGCCCTCCAGTCCGGTTGGGGAACCTACGGCCTCAACTTAACCCTGGAGTTATGCCGAGCCAACTGGAAACCTGTTCTGCTAGCGCCAGTTGCAAATTGGGAAACCTTACAGCCGACCCATCAATTTCAGCTTCAGTCCCTACTCCACAGTTCCCCCACTCGGCAAGTCCCGTTAGACCCATCCGGAGAGAAGGCTCTGAACTTGGATTTTCCAGTCCTCTGTGCCCTAGGCAATCAGTTCAATACTGCCGAGGAAATTGCTACACTTTCAAGCCCTAAGAAAATTGGATTAATCTTCTTCGAGGAGACTCAGATCACTCCAGCAGCAATTGAACGGGCCAAACAGTACCCGTTGATCGTGACGGGCTCTACATGGAACCAGCAAATTCTACAACACCAGGGAATTACTCATAGTGTCAAGGTGTTTCAGGGTATCGATCCAACCCTGTTCCATCCGGCTCCTAAATCCGGCTTGTTTGGCGATCGCTTCGTCATTTTTTCAGGGGGCAAGCTAGAATATCGCAAAGGCCAGGATATTGTGGTGGCAGCGTTCAGAGCCTTCCAGCAACGGCATTCGGATGCTTTGCTGGTTACTGCCTGGTACAACCATTGGCCCCAGTTTATGGTTGGATTAGAGCAGGCAGGCCATGTGGTTGGAGTACCCCAGATCAATTCGAATGGTTCCTTGAGGCTGAAGGAATGGTTGGTCAGGAATGGCATCTCGGCAGCGGCTGTTGTGACTTTGGACGCTTTACCCAATGCACAAATGCCACAATTTTTGCGAGAAGCAGATGTTGCTCTGTTCACCAATCGGGCGGAAGGGGGCACGAATTTAGTTGCAATGGAGAGCTTGGCCTGTGGAATTCCAACGATTCTATCTGCCAATACTGGGCATCTTGATTTACTGGGTGAGCACTGTTATGGCTTGCATGATCAGACTTTAGTAGAATCTTCTGCCCTGACCTTCGGAACTGAAGGCTGGGGAGAGTCAGCCGTGGATGAAGTGGTAGAAGTTTTGGAGCAGGTTTATCAGAATCGCTCAGATGCAAATCACCGAGGTCAGCATGGGGCCGAGTGGATGCAGCGCTGGAGCTGGAAACATCAGGTTCAACAGTTGCTCCAGTCCCTTTCAGAATAGAAACAGACTGATGAAGAACTTGTTCATTTCTGGTAGATGCCCCACCACTAAAACTTGTTACTCCCCCAGTAATTGTCAGCCCGTCAATTGTGACTATTTGGAATGTGACACTATTGCTATCGTTGATACTGAATAAAAGATGACGCTGGCTACAAAATTACCTGCCCCAATAATAATGTCATCAAAGCCATCCCCGTTCACATCTCCAGCACCACTCACAGAAAAACCAGAGCGGTCGTTCTCATCAATATTCCGCCGTTTAAAATTTGTGTTTACCTTTTGCTGAACGGTGATCGCTGTAGTGTGGGGAATTTTTTGAATGGGATTCCACCGTCAATTCGTCGGTGGAATGTGGGACGAGATTGGGAAGTTACAGTTTGACTTTCTCTTGGCCAACAACTTGAAACCTAGCTCCAAGTTTCTCGACGTGGGTTGCGGGGCGCTCCGAGGTGGCATTCCTTTTGTACCTTATTTGGACAAAGGGAATTAGCGGACTGAACGCTCTATCCTCCATTCAGCAAGTATCTCAGCTATCTTGTCACCCTTAAAGCCGGATTTGATATGAAAATTTTGCGAAAGGCCAATCATCGAGGGTTCACGGACAGCAGTTAGGACAGGGAGTTGGAAGTTAGGAGTTGAGCACGGGGGTTAAATCAAGCAAAACGGCTGTGAATGACTGTCACTTCAGAAACCAGAACTGCTAATCCCGAAGTTTTTCAGCCCACACGCGAGTCGGCAGACCCCAAACATAAATGAACCCTTCGGCGGCTTTGTGGTCAAAGACATCCTCTCCACCGTAGGTGGCCAGACCAAAACTATAGATGGAATTTTCAGACTGGCGACCAACAATTGTGGCATTGCCCTTGAACAATTTAATCCGAACTGCTCCGGTGACCCGTGCTTGAGTATTCTGAACAAAGGCATCCAGGGCTGCCTTCAGAGGACTGAACCAAAGCCCATTGTAAACAAGCTGGCTGTAGGTTTCTTCAATCCCCCGTTTGTAGCGAGTCACATCAGCGGTGAGCACCAGACTTTCTAAATCGCGATGGGCTTGAACCAGCACCACCATGGCAGGACACTCATAAATTTCCCGAGACTTAATTCCCACTAAACGGTTCTCCACCATGTCAATTCGACCCACGCCGTGACCTCCGGCCAGGATATTTAACTGACTGATGAGTTCCACTCCGCCTAGTTTCTGCCCATTTAAACTGACTGGAATCCCCTGTTCAAAGCCAATTTCGATATAATCTGGTTCATTCGGGGTATTGGCGATTCCCTGGGTCATGGTATAGATTTCTTCCAAGGGCTCCGTCCAGGGATCTTCCAAATGTCCCGCTTCAATGGCTCGACCCAACAGGTTCAGGTCAATGCTGTAGGGAGAAGACTTTTTCACAGCAAAGGTGATGCCATGTTTTTCACCATAGGCGATCGCCTCTTCCCGACTCATGCCCCATTCCCGAGCCGGAGCCAGGATTTTCAGATGGGGATTCAGGGCGGCGATGGAAACATCAAACCGCACCTGGTCGTTGCCCTTGCCCGTACAGCCGTGGGCGATCGCATCTGCTCCATATTTCTCTGCCGTCTCGACCAAAAGCTGGGCAATCAAGGGCCGAGCCAGGGCCGTAGATAAAGGATAGCGATTTTCATACAGGGCATTGGCCTGAATCGCCGGAAAGGCAAATTCTTGCACAAAGCGGTCTTGAACATCAATGACTAGGGACTCACTGGCCCCTGAATCTAGGGCTTTTTGTCGGACGGGCTCGAGTTCGGCCCCTTGGCCCAAATCAACGGCAAGGGTAATCACCTCTTGAACCCCGTACTCATTTTTAAGATATGGAATACAAACAGAGGTATCAACCCCTCCGGAATATGCCAGTACTGCTTTTGTTGCATGACCCATTTGGCTTCTCTGTCTCCTAGACTGAATAAAGACAATATTATCGATGATTTCTACCGATCTATTGTCAGAGAATTTACAGTGGGTTTTACCATGGGCTGTTTGAACGAACCGTACCGCCGCTTAATCGCTCAAGAATTTCTTAATTGTGTGCTTGATACAATTGAGCGGGTGCAGGCGCGGCAACGCCTGTCCCAGGGAAAAGAAGCCCATCACAATCCCTTTCAGGAGATCTTGTTACCGGAGGCGGCTATTTTTTGGTCGCGGTTTGAGCGTTCTTTTAGTACTAGTTTTGGGCAACGGCTGATTGAAACCGTTTCTCGATATGTCGCGCTGGCCACTGGGGCAGAAGCAGCAGAAACTCAAAAACGCATTCACTATCGATTGTCCCTCACAGAATTGGAGAATATTGCTACCCATATTCGCAGCTTGAGAACCCGAAAGTTGGGCAGAAGACCCAACTGGGACATAGACTTGGCCTCCGTTCAAGACCAGGGAAATGAACGCAATATTCCCGTACAATCCAACTTCGACCTGTGGTTCTGCCGCCATGGTGTGGATCACTATGTTAGTATCAAAACGGTTAAGCCCAATATTGACCAAGCTGCCGTAGCCAAGGAAGACATGCTAAAGATGAAATCTGCGTTTCCAGAAAACCAGGTGTACTTTGGTTTGTACTACAATCCCTACGGTGAACAGCGAATTTCCTATAATCACAACCCGTGTTTTACGATTTTTGATATGCACCACGATCCGGTAGTGCTGATCGGTCGAGAGTATTGGGATACGATTGGGACTTCCGGAACCTACGAGGAGGTGTTAACCCTGGCTGGAGAAGTTCGGCAACAGGCCCAAGATGCCTTGAGCCGTTATTTGCAGCAGTTGGCCTCAAACCCACTTCAAGCAATGGAAATTCAGGGTGAACTGTTCGAATAGTCGAGTCAGTTGATCAGTCGTATTTTAATTTTTTATTTTAATTTTTTACTTTAATTTTTTTAAAAAACCCCGCAGCGCGGGGTTTTTTAAAAACACTTACAGGCTACATATCAACTTCGTTGATATCAGGTCAGCGATACCGCGAATTGATCCTAAAAGCCCAAATTCTGGTCTCCTGATGAACTCGCCCCCAATATCTCCAGACTAGGGGATAGTTGATCTAGCTCTGGTGTGAGCAGGGGATCTGTCAAGGAGGCTGCATTCTCAGCCGTGAGATCTGCTGTTAGAGCTTTTGACTGGTAACCTTCAACATTCATGTCACTCCCTAGCCCCGAGGTTAACAGAGTATTATCCTCAGATGACGAAGCCTGAGTCCCTGAAGGGTTGCCCAGGAGTGGATCAACGCCCTCGGTAGAATCCGATTGTTGCAGAGCCATTCTTGAGGTTCGACCAGAGCCATTTTGTACCAATGCAACCCAATCTTTAGAGGTTTCACTGGGGGCTTGGCCAAGGGAAACTGACCTGCCACCGGTGAGATTGGTTACCGTTCCGGTTTGTAGGTTGCCCCCGGAGCGAGGGTTGTACCACTGCACCGTGTAGTTTCCGTTTGGCAGATTGATATTGGTTGTGCCGCCATCGGGCAGGTAGACCGCATAAACCTGTCCGGCTTTGGCAAAGGCATAGTCGTTGGATGCCGAAGTCACTTCATCCATGGACTTCATCTCAGTGAACGGCAGATGATCCTGGAAGAAATCTAGGGCGTGTCGGGTCTGATCCCACATTAAATCCCGACTGCGCCAATCCTCCGTATCCAGGTCGTCATTGGGGTTCCCATAGCCAAAATACCATTCTGCTCCGGCCCCCCCTGCCATCAGGTTGCCCCACAGGTGATCTTGTCGAACAGCATCATGGGCGCGATCAACATTATCGGGCTTAACTCCGTCAACTGGAGGCCCGATCTCATCAATGGTGACAATCCAGGGATGGCCCGCCGCCGCAGAACGCTCAACCCAGGTTTTCGTCAGTTCATGGGTATTGTTGGTTTGCAGAGAGGCTCCTTCAAAGTCTTGAAACCCGAGTAAGGGATTGTAGACCGTGTCTTGAGACGTTGGGAATGTATGCAACACAATTTGATGATCGTAAGGATCAAGGTCACGAATGTAACTGGCAAAATCCTTGCGTTGCTGGGTGGTGTTGGTGTTTTCTTCCCCTAGGTTCCAGTTTACTCCCAGGTGATGCCCAAAGCGAGCCACCAATTCCCGGTAGTACAGTTTTCGTTCAACTCCTAGACCACCGCCATCAAGATCCTGATCATTTTCCTGTTCCTGAGTCACCACATGGAGCTGAATTCCTTGCTTGTCCATGTGACTAAACACCACTTCCCACTGATCTAACTTGCTGACATCGAACCGCAGACGTTCATTCGGATTTGTCCAGGGAAATACCTCTTGACCATCGCCTTTGAGGTTGTTCGTCAGGAAGTAAATACTGTTCATCTCCTCACTGGCGAGGTAGTTAACGGCTCCAATAATGCCCTTGCCTTCCCCGTTTTGCCAGGTTGGATCTCCTGACTTCCAATCCTGAACATGGGGCTGATAGCGATGCAAACCGTTCTGGAGAGAGTTGTTTTTCCCACCATTAT
>JBOFUV010000023.1:0-7145 GCA_051652765.1 Microcoleaceae cyanobacterium
ACGGAAAACTGTTGGCTGAAATAGTTAACGGCTGTGCCAATGCTCGACAGGGATGTAATCGGGTTATTCACCCCTTCAAACCCTGGAGCGGCGGGACGGTTAAATATGGGGCCATCGGTTGTATCCCCAGAATAGGACAGGGTGGCCGCGTCAGCAGCAACAGAGCCGAGGAAAGACAGGGCGATCGCAGTCAAGGCAGCAGCAATCGGTCGTTGAGTCATGTGTGACAGATTCATAGCAGGGATTGTAAGGTTAAGTAAGGTTTACAGCGTGCGAACCAGCCAAGCCTGAGTGGTAATTCCGATGCCAATTAAGGTCATCATCAACGCACTGACCGCAGGAAACAGGTTGCTCTTGGGGACTTGGAGGGAGAGTTGTTCAAATCGTTCCTTGGCATAGACGAGGATGACTCCAATCCCCGTCAGTACTCCGGCCAGACCTAGGCTAAAGGCAGATACCAGAGCCAGCCCAAAGCCAATCTGGCCCACGGCGATCGCGCTCAGCAGCACGACTAACGCAGACGGACAGGGCAACAGTCCCCCAGAGATCCCTAAGGCCAAGAGACTTGACCAGGAAACCGAAGAGCCATCCGCTCCCGGTGGTAGATGGGAATGGGTTCGGTGTTGATGACCGTGGTCATGGCTGTGGCTAAGTCCATGACCAAGTCCATGACTATGGCTGTGGTTATACTCGTGAGCATGACCATGGTTAGGTTCATGGCTGTGATTGTGGCTATGAGTATGAGTGAAGTCATGATGATGGTGATGTTCAGAGTGAACGTGAGCGACAGAACCCTGCCCCAATTTCCACGCCAAACGATTGACCAACAAGTTGAAGCCGATGACCGTGACCATCACCCCAGACAGTAAACTCAGCCAGGGATACAACTGCTCAGTCAGACTGAACTGAGAGGTTCCCAGTACAATCAATCCCAGGGCAAAGATACCCGCAGTGTGGGTGAGCGTGACTGTTAGCCCCAGAAACAAGGCATGGCGAATGTTGCTGCGAGATCCAACGAGATAAGCCCCCACTACAGTTTTGCCATGACCTGGAGACAAGGCGTGCAGCCCGCCCCAGACAAACGCGATCGCTAGGGCAACCAGAACAGTTGGCAGAGTTGGTTTCTCCAGCCGGATCAGCCGCGTGAACATCGTGTTACTGCGACCCGTTAAAGCCTGTTTAGCTCGTTGATGAGCAGGAATGGCCAATGGCGGGGAATGAGTGACAGATGGAGCAATCGGTTCAGTTGCAGGTTGAACAACCGATTGAACAGCCGTAAGCTCTGGATTGATCTCAAAGGCAATCTGTCGTTGGTTCAGAGGACTGCTGAGTAAATCAGTAGGATACTCAGTTAAACGGCGGGTGATGCTGTCAGCGGTAAACTTGCCTTGAATCGGAACCTGATGAGCAGTTACGGTAATTTCACGCCAGCCCAACCGTTGGGAGTAAGAATTGTCTTCAAACTCAACGAACTGACGATCTTCAGCCATTGGCATCATCCCCTCAAATTGACAAGTCAAACGTAGGGTTGCTAACCCACCTACCCCAGGGGGAAATTCAACTGTAGAACCTCTCAACGCAAGAGCCAAAGGCTGTTGATCGATTTGAAGGGCCAGACTGGAACTAATCTCCTGGCATTTGCTGACAGGATAGTCAACCGTTTCGCCCGGTTCTGGTTGGTGATTGTGATTGGTATCAATTTGATTGATTTCCTGGAATGCCGGGATCTCAGCCATATCCAGCACATAATCAATATCAACCTGGCCCTGGGTCACCTCCAGTCCGGCGTAATGATTAATGGTGAAGTTGCCTAAGGGATGGGCACTCGCCAACGGGGTCTGGAGGAAAAAGATCACGGCGATCGCCATCATCCAGGTGAGGCAATGCATCAAGATTCTCATAACGCACCTTTATGAATGTCACGTTCTAGGTGTCACATTCTAAGTGTCACCGTTCAAATCTAAGGTCAAGCCGCAGACTCTAACTCTGCCAAGGCTTGGCGGGCTATAGCCGCATATTTAGGATGAAACTGGGGATTGAGATAGATCGCCTGAGTGAGCCATTCGACTGCGTCCTGACGGTTACCGCAGTTCAGGGCAATCATGCCTTGATGAAAATACAGCAAAGCATCTTCGGTGTCATAGCGAGCGGCTCGCTGAGCAGCCTGTTCTGCAAGCTGCCATTGTCCATTGGCAGCAGCAGCCCAAGCTAGAGTGTCTTCGGCATAAATGTCATCCCGAACTGTGACTTCCCGTTGGGCGATTTCCAATGCCTCGGGTAAGTGAATTCCATGTTCGATGTAGTAGATGGCCAGGGCGCGATCATAGATCCCGTTGACCTTGCTCAAATGGGCTACCACATTGATCAATTCTTCAGTCTCGGCTGCGCCCTTTAGATTTCCCAAGGCCCGTTGAGCATCTGCCTTGTACCCCAGAGTTTCAACCAACGGCACTCGTTCGATTCCCTGATTTGCGATTTCTAAGGTTTCCCACCAACGATGCTGTACCGCATACAGACGAGCCAATCCAGTAAATGCACCCATTGCCTGAGGGAAGAGAGCAAGGGCCTCCCGGTAGGATTGTTCAGCCCAATCCAAATCTCCCGCCACAAAAGCCAGATCCCCTGCCCGGACATGGAACCAGGCGCGGGTTTCGGCGGGGGTGGTGTAAAAGGCATCCACCTCTTGCAGGGCTGAATCGAACAAACGCTGGGCCTCATCCAGATGACCTGTTAACTCCAAGTAGCGGGCCGTAATGGCGGCATGACCTGAGTTCTGCAAATCTTGAGGCAAGGTTTGCAAGAATTGCTGGGCCGCTTCATAATCTCCCAACTCCATTTGAATTGAGGCCCGCAATGCCGCAAAATCGACATCATCAGGGGCAGACTGTTGAGCTGCTGTGGCAACCTGCAATGCCTCTTGGAAACGATGTTGGGATAACAACGTAGAGGCCAGAATCATAGATGCAGCCCCATTCTGGCTAGATTGGATGGCTAGGGAGCGCCGAGCCGCTTGTTCGGCTCGGAGCAGATCTTCGACATCCATGACTTCGCGAAACCGTCTGAGATATTGGGCAGCTAACAGACGTAAAAGCAAAAAGGAGTCCGGAGATTGGCGCACTTGGGCTTCGTAAGCGCTAATAATCTGAGACCGTTGCCGATAGTCCGGGAACACTAGTTCAGACTCGGTTTCCTTCTGGGTTTCTACCGGGGCTAAACTAGCAAAGGATTCCTGGCCTGAGCCCAGGGTTGATGCAGATGCCAACGCCAACGGGAGTTCGAATAGCACAACCAAACTGACCAGGATCAACAGCCTGATGATTCGACCTTTCATGGCTTCTAGCGAGGATTTCCAAGGTAGGGGAAGGTTGACAGGAAGTTGGCATTCTTGGCCCCAACGTTGTCCGTGACTAGCCCTGGAATTTGACCTTGGGTAATCCCAGTGACGGCATCCCCAAAAACTACAGAGGTCGTGACATCAATCACGTCATCTTTGGGTCGTCTGCCCCCAAAGTTTTGGCCCAGTTGAGTCCCAAAGTAGGTTCCGGTGGGTTTGGACAAATCCGCTTGAATCACGTCTGGGATTGCAACTGAGATTACCGCATCGGCAATGCCTTGAGGCCGTCCAATCGCCTGAATAAAAGCGCGGATGAAATTGGACTGATTTTCTTTGTCATTCACCGGGGTTTGAAGGTTACTGACACTATGGGCTTTAAAATCCATAAACAGTTCATTCAGCGCTGCAACAGCTAACCGTTCAACCTGAGCAAAATTTCCATTTCTGAGTCGGGGGGTGCGGATACTAGTCGTCATCCAAACGCTAATCTTGTCTTTCCCTAAGAGAGTTCGGGGCAGCTCCACAACAATAGAGTGAACATTGAAGGGGTCAAGAGTGTCTTGAGCCTCGCCTGGGGGTCGGAAAGCAAGCACGGTAAACGGTGGATTTGGATTGGGCTGAACCAGATAGTTGCGATCGGGAATAATTTTGAAGAATTGTTCTAAGTCAAAAAAGAAGGGGTCTTTCCGCAACCCCATGAACACCTTCATCCCACGATTGGCTGTGAATTCCTGGTTGAGGGAACCTGTTCCACTGACCCGCAGCAGCTTTGACTCAGTTCCGGCTTTGTTCGGACGTTCTGGGCCCCGAACTGTAACTGTTTGTTGGTTGCCTGTGCCGTTAACTTGGAATTGCAGCACCAAGTCCTCAATGCTATCCCCCGTATTATCGATCTTGAATTGATAGAGAACAGCCGGATCAAACGGTCTGACTTCCCCCGAAACAATCAACGGATCAAAATCCATCGCCAGAACCACGTTGTTTGGATTTTGGGGGCTTTCAAAGACAAAGAGATCCGTTAAATCTGCAGCAGTGAGTTTGGTTGCCAGGAAGGTGGTGTCTTGGTGATCTGAAGCTCTTACCGGAACGACACCATAACACAACACCACTAACAAGACAGCAACCCCTAGCCCAGCCGCTCGCTGCCAAACTTGAACGCACCGCTGCAAGAATGGCTTTATCAAACAAAGTAATGGGCTAGGGAATTCTTCATGGAAAAGGTTCCTCATGGTCTGTGCTCCTTAGGACTTTTGTCTTAGTGTGACTTGAGCAGGATTCTTAGTAAAGATTAAAAATCCTTGATAGGTTGCCTCCAAATGAACACATCCTATCCAGAACCCTACAAAAATCAACTTGTAGAGATATACGTTATGAGTCCAAAGTTGGATGCCTGAAAACCAAAAAACTTACTCATCCCAATTTAGACATCCCAATTTAAACATTCCAATTTGGACATGAGAGAATACAACTTTTTGCATGGATTTCCCTCATGTAGCTATCAGATTTAAAATGTGAAGTGGAACGGGTATCTTGTCTGCCAAGACCTAAGGCTCTCAATTGAACGCTAAATCAAGTTTCCTTGAAAGACAGCAGAGAACTTCTCTGCCGCTAAATTATCGTCAAATTATCGTCAAAATTTCACTGGCCCAATGCCTGAAACAACGGAGAGGGTGGGATTCGAACCCACGAGGAAGTTGCCTCCCTAACAGATTTCGAGTCTGTCGCATTCAACCAAGCTCTGCCACCTCTCCAGAACAGCAAGCCCCAAGTCAGTGTCTGAATCCTAGGACTGTCAAGCCTCTATTCTATCAAAGGAACAAGCCATCCGTCTCATCTGAACTGAGGGTCGTTTTAAATCCGCCTTTGGGTGTCCACTGCAAGGCTCCATCTCGTCCTGTCCAAAAGACCTGGGTTTGTTGGCGTTGAAGCAGTTCAGCCGTCTCTGGATCAATAGAATCCGAGGACGCGATCGCCACCCTCGGTCGAAGTACCTTAAGCAAGGTTGGATTCAGAGGCATCCCTGACCACCACAACACTTGAGTTGCGGGTAAACGGGTTTTTTGTGCCAATAAAATCTGGTCTTCCGGTACGACATCTCCCAGCAACGTCCACTGTTGATTGCCAATGATAAACTGCACCACAGGCGCTTCAGCGTTTAGCAGTTGTACCTGAGTTGAGTCTAGAAAGACTGACTCCCGTACCGCCAGAGGCCGATAAGCAACCTGACGCGCTTCTAACGCATCTCGAATGACCTGGCTACTGACATAATAGGTTTGCTTCGAGGAGGGGTTATCGTAGAACGTGATCACAGGAAGCTGTTCAAGGATGGTCGGCCAACCAATACTCAATCCCAGCCGGGAATGGGTGGCAACAGACCATTCAATCTGGTTAACCCCTTGGGCTTGAAGAAAGGGCAAAACAGTATACCGGGCTGTATCTTGACTCCCACTATTCACAAGGGTAACGTTACCCCGATCCTGAATCACTAGAATCGGTTCCCCGGAAGTTGCCAGGACAGTGGCTTGAAATTGAGTGGTTTTAGTGTACCAGGCTGGAAGCCCAACAATGGCGATCGCCATCACCAGCCCAACCAGGGACGGGTTTAATCCCTTCCGGGTTGCACTGCTAGAACTGGACGTTGAGGAAAGGTTGAGAGCCTGTCGTCGAGCCCCGTGCCACCAGATCCAGCCGTTAATGCCATAGAGGGCAAGCAGTTGTAATAGAGCAATTTCACCTGTAGCAATGGAGTTGCCCGGTAGACCATTGAAAAAATCAACAATTTCCATCAATCCCTGGAGGGGATAATCCAAGAGTGCAGCCACCATTCCCCCCAAATGAGGCCAAACCAGAATTAGCCCTCCACTTAGAACTCCCCCCAAGGTTAGAATCGTGATGAACGGCACCGCTAAGACGTTAACCACAATGCTGTAAGGCGAAAAAATATGAAAGGCATAAAGTTGCAGGGGCAACGTCCAAATGGTTGCAGCCAGAGGGACTGCTAGGCCAGAAGCGATCACCGGGGGCATCCAGTCCAGGCGTTTCACCATGGGGGCAACCGTTACCAACAATCCCAAGGTCGCTAAAAAGCTGAGTTGAAAGCCCAAATCCCAGATCCACAGGGGGTTAATGACTAATAAAACAACTGCCGCCATTAGCAGTGCCCCTAGGGATTTGACCTTGCGATCGGCAACCAGAGCAACCAGGGCCGCTCCCCCCATTAACGCGGCGCGCAAAACCGAGGGTGAGCACCCTGTCATACCAACATATCCCACTAGGGTCAACAGCCCCAGCCAGAACTTGATCCAGGGAGTACATCGTTTCCCGAGAGCGAGCACAACCCCCAACAATAAAGAAACATGAAATCCTGATGCGGCCAGGATATGGGCTAAACCCACCTGTACAAATTGATCTCGAACATCATAGGGCAAGTCAACGGCCCGACCTCCCAAGACCATGGCACTCAGCAGTGCGCCTCGAGGAACTCCTAACCGTTCAACCTGAGCTTGAACAATCCGCTGTCGAAGTTGCCACCAGCCCCACTGAGGTGCTGGTTCCGCTTGAAACGTGAGGTAACGCGCTTTGAGTCCAGCAAACGTCGCTTGACGGGCTAGATAGGCTGTAAAATCAAATCCACCTGGGTTGGCTGCAGGTCGGGGTTGGTACAAATTGCCTGTGACTGCAATCAAAAGATTCGGGTAAAGACCGGTTGCCTGGAGAGGAGATACTGTAACGTAGACTTTCCCGCTCACCTCTTGGCTCACCTCAATCGGTTGATTATTCCCAGCGATTTCATTCACCTGAATCGCCCTTA
>JBOFUV010000024.1:0-25076 GCA_051652765.1 Microcoleaceae cyanobacterium
TCCCCCAAAAAAACAAATCTTCAGAGATTGCAGCCCAACGTTCTGCAGAATTGGCTCAAAGGTTGGGTGATTCAGGGTTTAAACACTCTGATTTTTTGTTTGGAAAAAACTGTTCAGCAATTGGAATCAGGCTCTTCGGCGGCAGGACAAAGGAGGTTCTTGCCTAAATTTTGGAACTTTAAATCAATTTTAATAGCAGGGATTGTGATGTCGTTAGTTTTGATTTTTAGTACAAAAACGGGACTTTTCTCTAATTCTAACCGGGGTGATCAAGTTTCAAAACTACTAACCTCGGAAGCACTAGGTCATACCCCTGTCTTATCTGAAGTTCAGATCAAGCCTGAATCTCAAGTTAAGCCCAAACTAGCTCCGGCAGATCTGCCCCTTTGTCAACCTGAAGCCGCCCCTGAATTAATAGATAAGTTAGCAAATAATGAATTAGCAAATAATGAATTAGATAGTGCTTCAAATAACACTTCAAATAACACTTCAAATTATGCCTTGAAGAAAGTGAGTGAAATACCAGAAAATAACTCCTTAAATGCCAATGAGCAAGGGATAGACATCCCAGCCGATCAACCTGAAAATATTATTCTAGTTCCGGCTGAAATTGTGGCGATCGCGCCCCCTGAAGTTGTAGCACTGACAGAAGCTGTTGTCACTCAACTCAATTTAGAGCAACAATTGCTAAACTCAATTCAAGCTCAGGTTGCCAAAAAATTTAGTCTTTCGGGTAATCAAATCATTCTCTCAGTTCAAGCTGGATTTTTAGAAAGTTTGCTCCAAGTCAAACTGAGTTCTCAGTGGTATCAGTTGACTGAAGACAAACAAAATCAGCTAATTAAAGAACTTTGGAAACAGGCACAAAAATCGGATTTCACCAAATTAGCAGTAATGAATCCACAGGATAAATTAATTGCTCGAAATCCAATGGTTGGATCAGAAATAATTATTTTAGAACGAAAAATTGATGAGACATTATGACAAATCCTTTCTTATTTCTCGATTATGAACCTGCATTTGAAGCTCTCGGCCAAGAGTACTACGATGAAGTGAAAGCGGCTGAATTTCCCCTGAATATTTTGCGGTTTCGGAATGATTCTGTTTTAACTCAACTAGAACTCAATTCCGCAGCCGTAACTGACGATCATTTTATTGAAGCCTTTGGTCGGTTTGAAAGTGTACGGCCATTGTTGGCCATGGGTTATCACGGTCATCAATTTGGCGAATACAATCCATATCTCGGAGACGGTCGGGGCTTTCTCTATGGTCAAGTTCGGGGAACGGATGGAAAACTGTATGACTTTGGTACAAAAGGTTCAGGCCGAACCCCCTATTCTCGCCATGCTGACGGTAGACTCACCCTCAAGGGGGGAGTAAGAGAGGTTTTAGCAGGAGAAGCCCTCCATCGTTTAGGGGTTCAAACGTCTCGCTGTTTGAGTTTAATTGAAACTGGAGAACAACTCTGGCGCGGTGACGAACCCTCTCCGACTCGTTCCTCTGTAATGGTGCGATTTAGTCATTCTCACATTCGGTTTGGAACCTTCGAGCGATTGTATTATTTAGGGCGCAAAGACTTAGTTGAACAACTTCTAGATCACGTTATTTTCTACTACTATCCTCACTTAAGTTCCGAGAAAGATCGCTATATTTTGTTCTATCAAGACCTTGTTCAACGCATTGCCAAACTAGCTGCACAATGGGTTGCTGTAGGTTTCTGTCATGGGGTTTTGAATACAGATAATATGTCAATTACGGGGGAAAGTTTTGATTACGGCCCCTATGCTTTTATTACGAACTATAATCCTCAATTTACAGCCGCTTATTTTGATTACGGTGGGAGATATTGTTATGGCAATCAACCTCTGATTTGTAAGCTGAATTTGGAGATGTTGCAACGACCTCTGTCAATGTTAATTGACCCCCAAGCCTTGCAAGCTAGCCTGGAACAATTTGAAGAAAGTTACTATGTTGCCTATCGAAAATTAATCATGAACCGTTTAGGGTTTGCAGAGGTTCCTGACTTAGAAGCCGATGAATTATTGAAGTCAACGATTAACCTCTTAAAAAATCATGAAGTTGGATACAATGAATTTTTTATGGCCTTACGACAACAATTTTGCTGGGATTGGCGAGATCAACCCCAAAAAATCCTCAGCCAAACCGAAGGACTGGGAACCTTTGAAGGATGGCAACCTTCACATTTAGAACCATGGCAAAGTCTCTACTTTCATCAGCTTCAAGGCGTATCGTTTGATGAAATGCAACCCATTAAAGAACAGTTAAAACGATCTAATCCCACTACGATTCTACTCCGACCCAAGATCGAAGCCATCTGGGAATCTATTGCAAATGAGGATAACTGGGAACCATTTGATTCACTTGTAGAACAACTCAAAGCAGAATAGCTTTAGGCTTTAGGACTCAACTTTGCCCCAACTTCATCCCAACTTTTCCAGCCTTTCTGTCATCCTTTTAGAATAGTGACGCTTTCTTCATCAGATCAACCTTCAGCTATCTGATCAAGATGCTCTAGTTTTAGGATGGCTCAGTTAGGCTCAAGATGATGTCAAACCGAAAATTTTCGACCAGAGCCATCAGTAATGTTGCAGTCTCAGTATATTCGGGAGGAATTTGCTCAACCAGTTCACGCAGCAGGCGATCGCTACATTGAGCTGCTCCTCTGTGCAGCTCTTGCAGCCAACTTGCAGGCATGATGGCCAAACTTTCTCGATTCAATTCAACCACGGTAGGCTGGGTGGAATATCTTGTTTCTGTTAGAGACGTTGGGGGCTGAGGCTGAGTTTCTGAACCCACTCCATGGGCAGAAAAGTCAAAACAGTTTTGAACCGGGAGAGTGAAACTCAAGCTAAATGCTTCAGGGTTTGGAGTATTTGCTGCACAGCTCATCTGCAAATTTCCTCCCATTAAGTGCACCAAATCATAACTGATCATTAACCCTGCAGCTTTACCATCCGTTGCATATTTTGCTTGGGAGAGATCCACAGTACTCAGTAAGTTTCTAATGCTAGCCGGTAAATTTCTCACTCCTACACTTTCAATCAAGAATTCAATCAAGAACCCTTGGTTGTAATTCTCTGGGAGTGGCTGCTGACTACAACTAAGGTTCTGTTGTTGTCTAACATTCACGGTGACAGCGCCCTGATGAGTCAGTTGAATCATATTTCCAACAAGCTGGAGTAACACATAACGCAGTTGCCGATCATCCACCTGAATACACTCCGGTAGTTCGGGATCGAGTTGAAACGTTAATGCAATGCCTCTCAAGCTGGCTTCTGGCTCTAAAATATCTTGAACAAACTGAAACAACGGCGGCAAAAAGCACTGATGTTCTTCTGCTGCTATGTATTTGGCGCTAAGCTGAGACACAGCTAGGAGATCATTGATCAACGTTAGAAGTTGCTCTCCACTCTGACGAATCTGGGCTAAATTTTTTCGTTGTTCTCCAGTCAGAATAGACTCAGCTAATAAAATTTGACTGAATCCAAGAATGGAATTAAGAGGAGTTCGAAGTTCATGGCTAATAAATGTCAGAAAGTTGCTTTTGGTTTGATTTGCCAAATCAGCACTTTGCTTGACGGTCTTCAGCTCAAGGGCTTGATCTATAACTTGTTGCTCTAAATCAGTATTTAAATAATATAAAACCTGATTTTGTTCCGTGATTTTTTTTGCTTGTGAGTAATTTTTAAGAGCATCCTGAACTGCAGAAACTAACGTTGCTTCCTGCCACGGTTTGCTGATGTAGCGATATAAATTAGCATCATTAATAGCCTGACCCACCTCTTCTACACTCGCCTGTCCAGTCAACATGATTTGTAAGGTTTGGGGCGATCGCAGATAAACCTGGATCAAAAATTCTACCCCTTTCATTCCAGGCATAATTTGATCTGAAATAATCAAGGGAATCTCGATGCCAGCACTTTGAAGTTCTTCAAATATTTGCAGAGCTTCTTCTGCTGTTTCTGCAATTTCAATAGAGTATTCCTGCCCAAAGTTGCGCCTGAGGGAATCTCTCAGAGAATTGAGCAGAAAAATTTCATCATCCACACAGATAATACTAGGGTGTTGCATTAATACTCGTTGCCCCTGGCTGCCCAATATCCTCTTCAACTGATTAATCATCTTTGCCAACTCAATACTTGTCGAAACTGACTGTTGAAACTAACTATCGAAACAGGTCGAGCTATGACTTAGATCACAGACACTTCCTTTAAAATCGGTTTTTAAATACTCAACTATTAAAGGTTAAGCTAAACTCACTACCTGGGTTTGGATTTAAGCACTAGTTTAAACGTCTAAAGTGCAGAATATTACAATCTAGCCAAATCCTCCGTCGGCTATTAGTATCTACGAACAACTTTGCCAATTTCCGTAATCTCTAGTCTAAATGTTTCAAAACTTATCCCAGAGGCCAGGGTTAAAAACAGCAGTTCGACAACAGTATTGATAGTGGAGGGATTTTAGCCACAAGTCGGGTTATGGGTTGCTTCTGCGTAGAAATACGATATCAAACCCAACCCAGACTACACCACACTCAAAGCCAACTTACGAGTTTTCAATAGAATTCAATAGAAGTTTTTAAAGTGCTTCGGAGTCTTCAGAGCCGATCAGCAGCCTCACACTAAAATTTCACAATTTAAATCAGATTACTGGGAGTTTCTAGCCTCTAGATTCAGCAGGGACGAGGGCATCCTGTGATCGGACAAAGATTCAGGCGATTAAATGCCGATTCAAGTTAAGAAAGACGATCTGAAGTTGAAGCTTACACTTATAATCAAAGCATAAAATTTCTTAAGTCGCTCAGGAAACTAATGCAATGGTGGTTAAGAAAACCTTTAGCAGCTTTCACGAATTACTCAACGGTTCTGATGTTCCGGTTCTGGTTGATTTCTATGCCACTTGGTGTGGCCCTTGTCAAATGATGACTCCGATTTTAGAACAAGTCAACCAGGAAATGAAGCAACGCCTGAAGATTGTCAAAATCGATACTGATAAATATCCTACGATTGCGTCCCAATATCGGATTGAAGCATTACCCACTTTGGTTCTCTTCAAGCAAGGTCAGCCAGTTGATCGAATTGAAGGAGTCATGCGATCGCCCGAGTTAATTAAACATTTGTACGGCTTGCTCTAGGGTACTGTAAACACTTCCAGCCCTGGGATGCTAAATTTAATTAACTGTTTTGGGAAACTGTTTTGGGAAACTGTTTTGGGAAACTGTTTTGGGAAGTGGAACATCCCGATTTTTACCCTAACGTTTTTTAAATAGAAACTGGATCAATCCAGGAAATAATCGATGGGCTTCTGTTGCAAATAATGCAGGCCCAACAACAACTTCAGGTTGCTGCTTCCTGACGACATCCCAAATGGCATTTGCAATATCCTCGGGCTGGCTCACAATTGCAGATTTCAAGGCAGCATTCATTTGTTGGCGCTGTTGTTCCAGTTCTGATTCATGATTCCCTCGAAACTGGGCTCGTTCCAGAAAGTTGCTGTTGATAATCCCTGGATGAACCGCGCAAACATGAATCCCTTTGCCCGCCAATTCTAAACGGAGTGTTTCCGTCAGTCCAGTGACAGCGTATTTACTGGTACAATAAGCGGTCATTCCAGGCAGGGGCATCTTGCCACCAAAGGAGCCCACATTCACAATCGTGCCAGATTTTTGCTGGAGGAAATGGGGGAGAATTGCCTGAATGGTGTGGATATATCCCCAGAGGTTAGTATTAAGAATTTGTTGCCAATCTTCCAGGGTTGTCTTTTCGATTGGCCCTGTTAAACAGATGCCTGCATTATTTACTAAAACGTCAATGCTTCCACAAAATTCTAAGGATCGATCCACTAACGTTTGAACCTGTTGCATGTTCCCGACATCGGTTGAAATTGCTAGGGCCGAAACTCCGAGCGATCGCACCTCTTCTGCAGTTTGTTCTAGCCGATCAGGTTGACGAGCGGCCAAGACAACGTTATAGCCTTGGCGGGCAAACAACAGAGCGGTTGCTCGGCCACTACCCTGGGAGGCTCCCGTAATCAAAACTGTGTTCATGCTTAAGATTTCAGTTGTCCTAGGGCTGTCAACAAGGTCTCAACGCTCGCATTATGATCAAAAAAAGAGAACAAATGCTTGTACTGCAATACTCCTCGTCTATCCAATACAAATTGGCCGGGTAAGGGTGCACCCAAGGCTTGGCCAAGAGCATGTATTCTGAAGATTCCACAGCTTGAATCACTGAGCAAAGGCATCTTTAGCCCTAAGTCCCGCACAACAATTCGACTCTGGCGTTCATCTGTGCTAGTAATCATCAAAAGTTCTGCTCCCCACCGCACAAATGCCTCATAACTGTTGTTGAGTGCTTTAATGTGGGGATAGCAAAATGGACAATATTGCTTTTCCGTAAAAATTCGAGTAAAGGCCAAAACGACAGGGCGATCATTTCGGTAGCTGGATAAACGAATCGGTTGCCCACTGGTGACATCAAGCAACTCAAAGTCAGGAGTTCTCCGCCCAATTTGAAAGGTATTAGTCGCTGGAATAGGCAGAAGGGTTTGAAAAAAACGGCGATTCAGCAAGCCGCTAAAATCATTTGAGGTCAGCATAAATCCCCTGTTTAGACTCTAATTCGGACTTTATACTGCTGTAAAGAATTCTTTGGACTTGACTGGATCAGGGATCATGGTCTTATCTCCAGGTTGCCAGCCCACAGGACAAACCTCGTCAGGATTTGCTTGAACGTACTGAATCGCTTGCAGTATTCGCAGGATCTCATCAACATTTCGACCAAATGCTAAGTTATTGATGGTTGCGTGCTGAATCATCCCCTCCTTGTCAATGATAAACAAGCCCCGCAGGGCAACCCCAGCCTCTGGATCAAGAATATTATAGGCGGAACTAATTTCTTTCTTCAGGTCAGACACTAACGGATAAGCCAAGTCCCCAACCCCTCCTTGTTTGCGATCGCTTTGAATCCAAGCCAAGTGGGAAAATTCACTGTCAACTGAAATGCCCAGAATTTGAGTATTGAGTTTGGTAAATTCTTCAGCGCGATCGCTAAAAGCTGCAACCTCAGTCGGGCAAACAAAGGTGAAGTCTAGAGGATAGAAAAATAGCACAACATACTTGCCTCTGTAGTCAGAGAGTTTGATGGTTTTAAACTCTTGATCAACAACCGCAGTTGCCGTAAAGTCAGGGGCAGGCAGGCCAACGCGAATACATTCATCTGTCATCGCTCTTGTTTTTCCTCATCTCAGTGCTGAACCGTTCCTGCTGTGCTGCAAACATTGGACAAGCTAGGTCAGGAAATCAGGTTAATTTACGAATCGTTACAGGTATATCATACTCGAACAAAGCAAAGCCAGACTCAACCGGGGGAATCCTGTAGCAGGTCGAAAACTAAATTTGATTAAAAGTTTCAATACAAGATCTTAAACCCCATTAATATCAAGGGTTAACGCGGGCATTTTAAAATTTGGCCTGGAAAAACTGGCCCGAAAAAAGTTGGCTTAAGAATGGCTCCGGCTGGATTTGAACCTGCGACCTTGGGCTTATGAGTCCCCTGCTCTAACCACTGAGCTACGGAGCCAAAATTACTTACAATTTATTACTGTAACACATCATTGACCAATCAAAGAAAGTTCACCTGAACTATTCGGCAATCACAAGGCCCACTACTAAAAGCAATCCTACAGCTATTTTTGTCTGTTTAGGCCCCATTCTCAATTTCGTTTGGGGTCTATTCTCTGAAAATTGCTGTAAAGCCAACTTTTAGCCAACTTTTAGCCCCAGGCTCTCATAAGAACTTCTCGTAGAGAAAATCCCTACGAGAGCTTAGAACACCTCTTGATCAGCCTAATTAGTAAGCTTGAACACTGGTAGAGCCCCTGGGTAGGAGAGCCATTGGGTCAACGGCACCTTGATCCTTCGGATAGACCTCAAAATGCAAGTGAGGGCCTGTACTACGTCCAGTGCTGCCCATATCAGAGATGTGCTGACCTTGAACCACTTTCTGACCTTTATTAACGATAATTCGATCATTGTGGGCATATAGGGTGAGACTGCCATCACTGTGTTCGATTTCAACCAGATAGCCGTAACCCCCATCATTCCAACTTGCATGGGTGACAACCCCTGATGCAGCCGCAACAATTGGAGTTCCAATTGGCCCAGCGATGTCAATTCCTTTGTGCATTCGTCCCCAGCGCCAACCGTAGCCTGAAGTTAAGATCCCTTTGGAAGGCCAGATATAGCCATTAAACCGAGTTGAACTACCGGGTAGATAGGAATCTGGCCCTAACATTGGGGGCAAATCTGGGGAAACAATCCGACCTAGAGCAGGATGCTTGAGAGGATCATATCCACCAGAACCCATCGGTGCAGTGGCAACAACTGATTCCTTAGGCGCTAAAGCAACTACTGTAGAAGCTGTATCAGCACTTTGGGCTGACTCTGAGTGGGCGAGTTCATAAAAGGATTTGGGAGGATGCCCCTTATCTGCTGCTGCAATTTTCTGCTGAGTATAAGCATCCGGATTAAACTCTGGATTAATCCGCTGTACCGGTTGAACAGCAACTTCGGCGGCTGAGTTTAGACCTTCCTGAGGCTGAGGGTTAGTGCCATTGGTCTGAGCAACTGGCACAAGCTGTTCTAGCTTTTGAGCCTTGTACTCAGCTCGCAGCCGAGTCACCTCAGCTCTCAACCGATCCGTATACAGGCTCGTTGCCGAACTGCTATTGACCACACTAGCTTGCTCAGGTTGGTCTTGTAACCCCGCGAGAGTAACAGGCTTGTAAACTTGTAGCTTAGAATTAGCAACTAACGACTGCTGAGGGATCACAGGAGCCACTTCAGCAAGACCCTCTTTGTCCAGCTTCTGCATCTGAGCTAACTGATTCAAAGCAATCTCTGTCTGGAAGGACGAAGAACTTCCTTGAAAATTGGTAAATTCAGCAAACTTGGCCCCTTCAGATTTATATTCTGAAGTTAAAGCGGCAGAGGGTTGAGGAACCTTCAGTTTCTGATCAATTTCAATTAAATTTGGGTCAGCCAAATGATTGGCTGCGGTCAATTCCTCAACGGACAAGTCGTGAGAAGCAGCAATTTGAGCAAGGGTCTCTCCAGACCTAACCTGATAGACGACTGAAACTGCTGTATCGGTTAATTCTGGTTCAATGACTACAGTTCCAGGAACCTTGGATGTAGCGTAAGGTTGCTGTACGTTTGAAAATGCTGGTTCTGTAGAGTTTGCAGAACCTAGGAAAGCTTCAGCCTCTAGACCTTGATACAGAGAATTCGGTCTTGAATCACTAAGAGTCCCTTGAGCCTTTCCGGGCTGCTTGTCTAGGTCAAAGGTGTCCGAATTGATCAACTCCACACCTGAGTCACTCGGCTGCGAAAAAGATTTGTTGACTCTGCCACCCTCAGACCCTAGGCCAAGGGGCTCAGTTGAAGTACTGTCGGACAAACTAGGAAGGTGCACAGCTTCCAATTCGGGATTGACGACTGATGATGCATCATACTCTTGGTTGGAGTTTGAGAGCTTGTGAAGGATTGAAGGCTGCCAGTCTCTACTTGAACGATCAAGCTCAGCAGTTTCAACCCCAAAACTTTCAGAACCGTTGGATAAATCCGAAGAATACGCAGTCGATTTCGACTCAATCGGAGGCTCTGGTGCAGCCTGACTTCCTTCTGGGAGAAAGATACCCGATACAATAGCCAAGCCCAGCATCGCGGCTGAAGCTCGAACTTTATGATTGTCATTGCCTGAAACAGCAACCTGTTTTGAGCCACCCAGCTCACTCCCCGTAGGAGTAACGTTATCTGTTGCAGACCAACTGCTATTGGGAACTGTTCCTTTCAAAGAACGACCTCCTATGGAGAAGCGTTAACATGCCTAACTGTTCAATAAACCCTACAGGTGATACAGATCATACTAATGAGCTGCTTTAGATCACCGATAGGAGTATTGACTTACGTCAGGTTACCCTGCTTTTTCAATTTCGACAAGCTCCTCACTCAATCTCAGAACCCAAAACCCTTTCAGAACAGAGATTTAGAAATATCTGAGAAAACAGACTGCAACTTGTTGAAAAGAGAAGCAAGATCAGCAAAACATTAAAATTATGTGCCAGAACAGAATCTACACCAAGAGCGGAGAAAAGCACAAGCGTATTTCTGTGTGACTAAAGTACTAAGTCTAGTCAGATAAAGATGCCTGACTAGACTTGAATTGTCTTCCCAACTCAGGGACAGAGAATAGGAAAGCCTTGCTTAGAGGGAAACAAACCTTTATTTTTGATGAAAAAACATCTTCTCTCCAGAGGGTTCCACCAGTTTTTTTTGATAACAAAAAGTTATTAAATCAAATGATAGAAAAACTTTATCTTCTGAAGACTGGATTTTATCAACCGAATTTTGTTGAACAATGCACTCAATCTCATCAACAGCCAAGCTGTCTACGAGCTTCAAACAAGCCCGCTGTAGCACTAACAGAAAGATTGAGGCTTCGCACTCCAATTTCAGCCATGGGAATACGAACGATCACAGCACAAGCTTCCAGCACCTCCGCAGAGAGTCCCGTGGTCTCCCGCCCGAAGAGTAGCCAGTCCGTTGCCTGATAGCTAAGTTGCGTATAGCTCTGTTGACCTTTTGTACTGAATCCAATCCACCTTCCCTGATGATGTCTACAGTATGCTTGAAACTGGTCTAGGGTGACATGAACCTTGAGTGGGACATAGGGCCAGTAGTCCAACCCAGCTCGCTTCAGCTCGCGATCGCTAATCTCGAACCCTAAAGGGCCAACTAAATGAAGCTCTGTTCGAGTTGCAGCACAGGTTCGGGCAATATTGCCTGCATTTGGAGGAATTTGAGGCTGAACTAGAACAACACGAGGCATAAATTCAATCTAGTGCTGATGGCAGAATGTAATATTTCTAGTCAATATTCATAAGTTTTCTTTATATTCTCAGCTCACAAAAATTCATAAGATATTTAAAACTGTAAGCTTGCGAACTGTTTTTAGCTATTTTTGTGCTGGGTTGCGCTTTTGTACCGCATAAGTCAGGGGTAAGGAAAGAGTTAACTAAGGAAAGAGCTAATTGTTGCTGAGCCTTTAACGTTTTAGAACACGATTACTGCGTTCACTTCGTTGCTACCCCTCAAACTCCTCTAATCGCTTACCAGATCTAAGCAACCAATGATTGACAGATTTTGTCCTCAAATTCTTGCTCTTGAGTTTCTGTCTCCAGAATGGCCTGTTGAATGACTTGACGTACAGTCCACCCGTCGTGATACTGCTTTAGCCACAACTGGGCCGTGTTGCCCTGATGGAGAAGGGTTTTGATTGGAGACAGGAAGCAGCTAAACCCTTGAGCTTTTGCAAAGGGCCAAACTTCCTGATACAGCGCTTCAATCCAATCCTGAGCAACAATTATTTGTCCATCTTGCCAATGTCGCAGTTGCGCCTCCAAACTATAGCGAGCAGCAGCAGCTTCGTTCTCGTCGGTGAGATGCACCAAATCTGCGGCCCGAGTCGTTGCTGAGAGGGTCGATTGTTCTAAGGGATCTAGCGCGGGTGGATGGTGCAGCAGTTGCCAAAGACGGGCTTCTAGCAACGCTGTAATGGCCAAGAGCATAACTGGGTTGACTACAAGGTCACAGATCCTCAACTCCACACGATTCAGATTGTAGGGACGGCGATCACCATTGGGTCGAACAGATGTCCAGAGGTGACGAATGTTCTGCATAGTACCCAGAACCAGTTGCTCCTCTGACCAGTCAATATAGTGACGATGACTCTCAAACAAAGGAACGTAGGCTGGAGTTTTTGGAAAAACTTGCCAACGGGAGGAATGACTGCCTGTGACTTCCCCATCGAGAAAGGGAGATGCTGCACTGAGAGCCAGGTAAAGTGGAGCTTCAACCCGAACTAAACGGATTGCCCGCATCAGGAGTTCTGGATCACTGATGCCGATATTAATGTGTATGCTAGCAGTCACAACCGTTGTGCCGTAGGTCTGCTCAATGTAATCATGATAGGGATTCTGCGGATCGGATCGATAGAACTGATTGCTACCTCCCAAAGACAGAGTACTGCCAGGAATCAGAGTGTAATCTCCCAGGGATCTTAAATAGTGGCGGAGTTGTCTCCGAGGCTTCACCAAAGCACAGAGAAGACGTTCGTAGGAACACAGGGGAGCCGTCGTATATTCAACATTGCGATTGTCCGGTTCTCGCACAAAGCCCTCTAGGTTTGCCACAATCTGGTCGGAAAGTCCAACAATATCGCCTTGGGGCGTGCCTGTATAGATTTCAACTTCAAAGCCTTTTGAGAGTTGCACGGGAGTCCCTCACTGGAATCAATTACTCACCTCAGAATTCAAGGTTAAACCCTATATTCTTAGGGATCATCCTATCACAGGTAGCTGGATCACACTATCAAGAATGGAACCTTCTGATCTAGTCCCTTACACGATAGATTCCAAAGCGTCTAATAGTATTCTGGCGGTTAACAGATTGGTTGTAAATAAAACGTTGTTCAAGTCGCAGAGCCGCGAGACTGCTTCTAAATGTCCAGGATTTAATGAAATTTCTAAAGGTTCTCGCAACGCAATCAAAACCTTTAAATTACCCAAAAGAATTTGACTCCCAATCGTCTCTGTTCCGCCAACTAAAGCTTGATCATTAATAGGTTGATGAATCCTGATCTCAGCCTGTTGTCTCAAGACTTCAGCAACGATTGGCAAGGCGTAAAGGGGTCGTTGCGACAAAGGATTTGACCATAATTGAACCACTTCAGACAAATGAGAAATTTGAGTTTCATCTCCCAGTAACCCAATCCCATCACCGGTTCCCTGAATCCCTTGATGTTGTAGATCTTGAATTGCAGTTTGAGTAACATAATGAATCAATTTGACCGCAAGATAAGGTCGTCGTA
Organism: Microcoleaceae cyanobacterium; assembly: GCA_051652765.1. Taxonomy (GTDB): domain Bacteria; phylum Cyanobacteriota; class Cyanobacteriia; order Cyanobacteriales; family Microcoleaceae; genus JBHJGO01. Next base: position 12,951 of record JBOFUV010000024.1, read on the forward strand.
TTTTTAGTTTCTCGATATCATCAAAGGTCATAATAGCAATAGAACCATCACTAGCTGCTATAAAATCGGCACTCCGTGGAGTAGAATGAACCAGAGCGATCTCTCCTAATAGATCCCCTGAAACTCGACTGAGATTTTCTAGATTTTCATCTATGACGTTAACCTCTCCACTCAAAACAATTCCGAACGAAGTTGCTTGCTCTTTCTGAGGCATAATTTCTTGTAAGTCATAGAATCGATGGAGTGAAATATACTCGCTAACGATCTCAATTTCTTCAGTATAAAACTCTTTGAAGATCCCTAGATTCAGGAGAGGGTTTGGTTTTTGGATCATGAAATGGAGCCTCTAAAGGTTTTCTGAATTGGTTTCTAGATTGGCTTTACAGCACGTAATTTACAATAGAAATCTACAATGGAAACTTACAACAGCGAAGCATCATACCGTAGTTTTTGAATCAGTAAGGGACATCTTAGCCACTCAAGTTCCCATTTTCTAGACGTGAAGCGGCTTCTCGTTAGAGTCGGGAGATCTAGGGGAAGGCTCCGGATCTGATCTGAAGCGTGAACATGGAGTGGGCATCTATCCGCGCAGGCAGGATACTTGTACCACAGGCATCGCGTCAATCATGATGGATTGCCATAGCTTAACCCCAGATTTATTATAAAATCCGATGAGTCTATCCTCTTTATCCCCGATTCAACCTCTCGCAGTGATCGCTACAACCTCTGAAGCAGCTCAACGACTTCATTCTCTCTGTCAGACGTTGAATACAACCCTTTACATTCCTGCATCTCTTGAGGCTCTGTCTAGTACTTTAGACCACACAACTTTTTACACCATGCCCCTGAAGCAACAGATCCAGGAACTCTGGGGCACCCATCGAGGATTCATTTTTGGTTTGGCGACGGGGGCAGTTGTTCGATTGATTGCCCCGCTGTTAGACCACAAATCTTCCGATCCAGCCGTAGTTGTTGTGGATGAAGCGGGGAAATTTGTCATCAGTTTATGTGGTGGGCATCAGGGTGGTGCTGACCTACTGGCCCGCATTGTTGCCCGTTGCCTGGGGGCGACTCCAGTAATTACAGGAGCGGCATCAGCCCTGGGATTAACTGGAGTGGACATCTTGGGAACTCCCTTTGGTTGGCAGCGGGGCCCTGGAGACTGGACTATAGTGAGTGCCCTAGTGGCGCGGGGAGAGAGGATACAAGTGATTCAGGAAACAGGCTCAACTCTCTGGCAGTCTGCACTGCCTAAAACGCATTCTTTTCAGTTTAGTGTTCCTCAAAATTCTCAAGTACAGGGTCAAGCCCAGATTAGGATCGGTGCCAATCGCCCTGCTCAGAACTTCCCACTCCCCCAAGTGCACTGGCATCCCCGAGTTCTGTGGTTGGGGATTGGGTGTGAACGTCGTACCCCCGAAGTGTGGATTGAAGCAGCCATTCAACGCACCTTGCAACACTTTGATCTAGCCCCAGAAGCGATCGCCGGAATTGCCACCCTGGACTTGAAAGCAGATGAAGCCGGACTGGTTGAACTATGCTGCCACCACCATTGGCCATTGGTCACATTTTCTTCGGAAATTCTCAGTGCTATCTCGGTTCCCAATCCCTCAGCCATCGTTGAGCAAGAAGTCGGCACTCCCAGTGTGGCTGAAGCTGCCGCGTTGGCAGCAGCTCAAGTCAACACGCTCCTTGTGCCCAAACAAATCCATCGATTTGAGGCAGCCGAGCGTCAGGCCCAGTCTGAAGAACGAACCGGTCAGGCTGTGACAGTGGCAATCGCCCAAGCTGAACAAGAGTACATCGGACGAACTGGGCAGCTTTTATTGATTGGAATTGGCCCTGGTCAATTGGATCAGATGACTCCAGCCGCCCAAGCTGCGCTGACTACAGCAGATGTTGTGATTGGTTACTCCCTTTACTTAGATTTAATTGCACCGCTCCAACGTCCAGGACAAATTGTCGAAGCGTTTCCGATTACCCAAGAGTGCCAACGCGCAGAACGAGCGATTACCCTGGCAACCTGGGGCCTAACAGTTGCAGTCGTCTCTTCCGGGGACTGCGGAATTTATGGCATGGCTGGGCTGGTGTTGGAGACCCTGCAAGTACAGGGCTGGGACGGCATCACCCCAGAGGTGCAAATATTCCCTGGTATTAGTGCAATACAAGCAGCCGCAGCACGGGTTGGGGCTCCTCTTATGCATGACTTTTGCACCATCAGTTTGAGCGACTTACTGACCCCTTGGGCTGTGATTGAGCAACGGTTGAAGGCAGCCGCTATGGCCGACTTGACCTGTGGGATCTATAACCCGCGATCGCAAAACCGCATAGAACACCTGCTCAAAGCCCAAGCCATCTTTCTACAGTATCGTTCCCCTCAAATTCCTGTTGCGATTGTTCGCTCAGCCTATCGTCAAGAGGAAGAAATCACGTTAACAACCCTGGAAAGAATGGATCAAGTCCCTGTTGATATGTTGACAATCGTTTTAATTGGCAACCAAAGTACAGTTTTCTATAAAAACTGGATGATTACGCCAAGGGGATACAGGGTGGGAATAGACTAAAAATTGAATTAGATTAAGTTCAATCTAACTTAACCTGGTTTAGTCTAATCCTCAGACTCGGAAATTCCCTTCGAGACATCTCCCGTAGATATATCAAGCTCAGAAACATTTGGGTCTGAACCCTCAGGGTCACAGAGATCCAGCAACTGTTCAAACTGATATTTTGACCAGGACTCAGTCGAATAGGCAACTGCCATAATTTCTGAAATCTTAATCAGCCAGACTGTCCGTTCATAAGCCTGATCTCGCTTACTAGTCCGACTCTCAGGGACATAGAAGTTGACCAGCTCTAAAAAACCCTCATCAAGGTTGGCAGGGATACCACAAAAACTACCGTTAGCAACAACAACCTCGACCTCACTGCCATGTTGCAGAGCTTCCTCCAAACGTTGGTACAGCAAACTAGACTTAGAACCTGAACTTCCTGTAGAGGGATTCATTTCTTTGTTAGTAATCACTGAGTAAAAGGTATAAGTGTGTAGTAATCGTAATACACAGACTAACACCAATAGTCTGCTAGATCAATCTACATGACTAGATAGTGGAGGATGTTATCCATTGACAAGTTTATATTCCTCTAATATCATAGTAAAGATATAGCAAGTGCGGGCATAGCTCAGTGGTAGAGCGTCACCTTGCCAAGGTGAATGTCGCGCGTTCGAATCGCGTTGCCCGCTTAGATTTTACAAGCCTTAAAAGTTTAGCTTCATAGATTTTCTCGAGATGTTGATTCAGATCAGAGATAGTTACCCTGGATGCTTGAGTCGAGCAGCAGCCCGAACTCATAAGACTCCAGAAGTTGTTTTTCATTCCTGAGTGAGTTGACGTCGGTTGAGCTGATTTTGTTTTCCGTAGCGCAATAACATTTCTACGCTAGCCAGACGGTTTTCCCAGCTTTCTACCTGGTAAGCTTGCTCTAAAGCTTGTAGCCGCATGGAGCTGCGGAACTGAGTTTTAAGCCGCTCAAGGGCCTGCTCTGCACTGTTAAGCGTTTGAGCTGACGGGTTAGCCGCCAACTGATTGAGAGCCTGAGCCAGTTCTTCTGACTTCCCACTGAGGGCTTGGAGTTCTGGTTGACGAATCCAGAGTTGATTGTTGGCCAAGAGAAAACTCCACTCCCGCTTGAGGGCAAGATACCGTTCTGCTGCGGCTGCAAAGGGTTGGCGATAGGGAAGAATTGAGTTGCAATTGCGCTGCGAACAGCCCTGAGTCCTTTGGAAAAAGCTCTGCAAGCCACCATTAATGGTTTCAGCGGCAAAGATTGAATATCCCCCGGTTGGCAAATCTCGCAACGCCTGAATTTGGTCAATGGCCACAATCTCTGGCAGATTGAGTAACTTGACTGAGGGAATAATCAAAGTCGCTCCCAAACGATTTTCCTGGGCCAAGGGTTGGGTAATCCGCTGCAAACGATTGGTATCCAGGGAGTAGGTCATGGGCACAATTAAATCCACCAGGTTAAGGCTTGCCCAAGTTTCCCAATGTTGCTGAATTTTATAAATCCGCTCTTGTTCTGGATGGGGAAAGACCGCAACGGAGAGAATTAGCTCAGGATGTTGCTGCCGCAAGAGCTGAGAAAATTGAGTCACAAACTGGTCAATTTGCTGCACCCGGAAGTCTGTCCATTGCCTCCAATGGGTTGCATCTCTGGGGGTAATTTGCATCGGGTCAACGCCCGCTAACCGGCGGAACTGCTCCCGCGCAGCCTTGCCGTAGCCAAAGGTGAAGTTGCGACTCGCATCTTGAAAGGGATAGCGGATATAGTCTAGCTGAATCCCATCAACATCGTAGTTTTGAGCAATTTCTCCAATCAGCCGTAGCAAATAGGCCCGCACTTCGGGATTAGCCGGATCGAGATAAGCCTTTTGATCTCGCTCATGCCAGATGCGGCCCTGGTTATCTAAGTTGGCCCAGTCTGGATGGGCCGTTAAAACAGGCCCCAAGTAACTCGTTGGTTGGCCAACAACGGTATTATGGCGCTGATTGGCTGTCGCAAACGTCCAGACCCAAGCGTGCAACTCCATGCCGCGTTCATGGGCAAGTTTGACAGCGGCAGCTAATGGGTCCCACCCGGCGGTCAAAGGGTTTTGTTGGGGAGCAACTCGACTGGGGTAAATCGGATAACCTGCATTTACAGATTCAAAAAAGACGGTGTTAATTCCTGCATTGGCCAACCGATCAAAGACTTGGGCCAGCCCTGCTTCATTCCGTGAGCGCACAATCGTACCCCGATCTAGCCACACCGCTCGAATTTCCGATCCAGCCCGCTCTCCCTCAACAGGGTAGTTTTCCCAAAGTTGCTTACGAGCAGCCAACCAAATCCGCCGAGCTTCCCCCCAGTTTTGTTGATTGACCAACTGAGGGAAGTCTTTGAGTACCGTGCGGGCAGACTCAATCGTTGTCAACGCTGTTTTGACAGACGCTGAACGGTCTGCCACACCACTGCCAGACCGAGAAGCAACCAGTTGGGTCTCGGTTGTTGCTAGTTTGATTGGAGTCTGACTTGAACTGGAGGCGACCAAGGCATTTTCAAATCGCCCCAGAAGATTGGCCAACTCTTGACGCATGGTGATTGCCATGCCATCACTAATTGGTTCGTTCCCTGGCTTGACCTCTAATCCTGCCGGTGCTGACTGCTCTGAGGGATCAACAAAAGTTGCGGGTACAGGAGCATCCGTTGGAGAAACATAGGCTGTTGTTGAAGGTCGGGCCCCAGGACGGCTAGGGTTGGTCTGGGAAGAAGATGAGGGATTGGGAACCGTAGAAAACCTCACTGGATTCGATGCAGTTGACCCAGGGCGCTGAGTCGGCTGAGGAGTAGGCGTTTCAAATGTAGAAGACAATTCAGCCGCAGAAGACATTCTGGGTGAGGGTCTCACAATTCCCGGAGAGCTCTGAGCTGTAGAGGGATTCTCCTGACCCTGAACCCGATCGACGGCTGCTTTTAACCACACAGCGTCTAGATCTGGAGCACTACTGCTGCCCCAGCGCCAACCCAAATAGACCGCTTCCTGGGTGGCCGTCACAGCAGGGGAACCACCGCTGCCGTCCCACGTTCCTGCAGTATAGCTATCTAGACGAGAAGGAATTAAAACCCCCCCTTGAACCGTGCCAGAGGACTCAATCAAAGGTGACCACTCTGTCAGATCTTGACAAATTTGCTCTCGGCAGCGATTCCGTCGAGCTTTAGGTTGAGCTGGCGCGGTGAGGGGAAATGCCCAGTAGGAACCTAGAATAGAGCGCAGCAATTGCCGAGCTAGGGGTGTTGATTTCTGACCTACAGGCCCACTCGCAATTAACTTGCCTCCCTGTTCTACCCACTGCTGAATCACTTTAACCTGTTCAGTCTTGAGGGCTTCTATGTTAGGCAAGAACAGTACTTGAACCCCGTTCAGATCGGCAACACTACTGAGGGTGTCTAGATTAACCACCGTGTAAGAAATGCGACTGGCTTGCAGACGCTGCTCAACTTGGCTCCAATCTGTGGCAACACTAGACCGAGCCACCCCTAACATTGCCCCTGCCATCACGGGCCAGGGACGTAACACGCAAAGATTGGCTAGAAGACCGAGACCAACTAGTGTTCCTGCAAGAATTTGTCTAAAGACGGGCCTCAAGTACTTTTGAGTCATTTAACTTGATTTTAGAATCAATATAGATTGCTGTAACAATGTTCCCTAGGAAATTTCAGAGAAAAAACCAAAGAAGCTTGATGCTTGAGAAACCTTAAAACTTTGCACCCTGAAACTTGAAGAGCCCAATGCGAGACTCCTCAAGAGGCTGACAGGAAAAAAGTTCAGAGGATGCTTGAACAGGGCATCAAAGGACAGGAGGAATCTTGTCCCTCACGTGAGCACAGAAACCTTGGGCTGTGCCACCTCACCTATCGGGGCGCAAACCCGACTTTTCTCACATCCTCTCAGTCCAGAGTTCGGCCCTGATTCCGCGTTTCAGTTCTCTAGACTAGGAAAAAGAAGTGAAACTGGCAAACTATTAAACAAACGTGTCTAATTTTACAAGTTATTGCAAAAACAGAAAAGTGTCCTTACCAGAATTGATATTAACTCTGTTTTAAGTTTTCAGCAGTACCTGAGTCAAACTGCACTCAAAACCTGAGCAACCTGCAAGTGTACAGATGAATCTGCAGAGCTTAAGCGTCCCCAAATCCGCCCCCCAACAACTCTGGAAACAGTTCTAGGAGATGCTTGGGCTGCATCCAAGATTCCAAGGCAATGGGTTGCTTGGTGGGCTCTCCCCGCTCGTCAATATCTAGGCCCGTAATTGCTCCTCGCAAGGCTGGACGAAGATTCCCCAAGCGATCGCGCTTGGCTCGCAAGTTTATCTCGACTAGACCTCGGGTTTGCATTTTTTTAATCCCTCCCTTACCACCACCCAGAGTTGATAAAGTATTCCCGTGAGAGAGCAAGATTGGAAACTCAGGGGGCTTTCTGACATCGGACAGAATTGACTTTAAAAACCGTCCTGCCAGAGCAGGCTCGCAACTTTCCTGGTACTGAGTGACTTCATCCCAGATTGAAGTATGGGGCAAGTTAGACGCTTTTAAGCGTTGATAATAAGCGACGAGTCGGGAGTTAATCGCATTGTAGTTGTAATCAGCACCATAGATTTCAAACAACTCTGGCCAACTGTTCTGATGGGCATGGGGATCAGACACTGACACGGTATGACCAAAGAAAATGGCCCGAAGTAACCCCAGAAATGAAGCAAAGGAGGTCTTTCCCGAACATTGTTCTCCCCAAATCAATAGTGGCTTGGTGAGCAACAACTGCATCAGCCATTCACAGCCCGGAGCATTCAACTGATCCCACAATTCCTGGACTCTGACATCACTTTCATGGGGCATCACCGGGGGTTGGGGTGGGGGCGGATCTGGTAAGCGCATTCCTAAAGGAACCTCGCTTGTCTCAACTCCTGAATCAGTTGCCGAATCAGTTACTGATTCAATCACAGAGTCTGGCTCCCAAGCTTGAAACTGATCAACAGGTTGGGTGACTGACTCGTCCGCTGGATGGCCAAAAGGTTCAGGATTGAGGGGATGCTTATGGGTTTTGGGAATGGATCGTTTCCGTTCCTGAGTTTCACCTCCACGCGGTTGAGGATTGGCTGGGTCTTGAGTTTTCTTGGATTTTGATCTGGATTTTGGCTTGGATTGAGATTCGGCGGCAACCGCTTCAGTTGCGGCTTGGGCACTTCGTAGCCAGTCTACGATCGGTTCTCTTCCGGCTCCAAGGGACTCTTTGGCCGTGGTATCAATCACCTTTCCAGAAGGAGTCTTGGACAAAATCTGGGGCAATCCAGTCTGTTCTGAGAGGGCGGATTCCACTGCAGCTTCCCGGATAGATTCTGAATAGTAACGGCTCGCAGCTAACCAATGGAGAAAATCCTCTTCCTCCTGCTGTCGTTCTGCCTGAAGAATCGGTTCAATTCGGCGCAAACGATAGCCAATGGCCAATACCGTAGCACTTCCAGCCATGGCTCCCAGCAGACTCAAGCCTTGTACCCAGCGGTGGACAGGATTCTGTCTCGACAAAAAGAAGGGCGGCACCGACCACAATAAAAAACTTCCCCCGATCAGTCCAGCAGCAATGATATTCAACCAAGTAACAGACTGTTCGGCGACTTTGTCTCGAGTCTGGAATTCCTTCAGCTCAATAGCCATAGGCTTAACCCTACAAATGCACACAGCAAACTTAGCACGAGCACTCCCCACCACTGACGTACATCCATGCGAAAAAACTTAGCAAAGGCATCGTCTCCCAACCATCCCAAGAGCTGAAACAGGAGGAAAACTCCCCAGAGCAGCATGGCCCACACGCGCAAACCCGAATGTAAAGACGCGAGAAAGGCCAACGATGTTGAGAGTGCGCCGCCGAGGATCAACCAGGCTGATAAAATCCAAATTTTGCTCACAACTTCACCTTCCTAGGAATTGCTTCAGCTCAACCCCCAACCATCAGTCTTAGCGAGCAGACTGTTACTTTCTGTGAAACCAATCAATCATAACCATCGAGGGAGTTGAATCCTTAATCAATTATAGTAATTTGCCAGAGCCTCAGGATCAGCCAGAAGGAACTCTCTAAAATAACAATTAGCCTGATCCATAAAAAATCTTGGTGTTAGAAATAAATCTCAGAAATAAACTCTAGAAACATTGCAAAAGATAAACTACAAGCTAATCCTTGATAGAGAGATTACCTTTATATAAAAACATTTATATAAACACTATAAACCCGACACCTTGAGTTAGAACTCTTAAAATCAAACTCCCGAAGTCAAGCTATTCAGAACCCAAAACCCAGACTTGTTTAATTGCGTAAGTCTCAATTATAGCGAGTCTAAATCAATCATGAGAGACTCTGGCGAGGAGCTTGGGGAACTTCATCCCAAGGAAGCAGGTAACAGGCCCTCTACCTCCTTCTCACGAATCATCGTTGATTGCTGTATTAGTATAAATTTCAAATACTACGTCTAAATGTAACACATCTCGTTCATTTTATCAACCAGACTGAACGCTACGCTCAGTTGAAATCTATGATGCTTAGAGGGTTCATCCTTCGCAACAGTTGTAACATACACAACTACAAGATTAAGGATTTTGCGCTATGCACCTGAGTATACACCTGAATATTGGCCCATCACAATGCACAACAATCTTGAATCCGTTGTGCCAGTTGCGTGTGCAAAGAATGACCTGCTTTATAAGCAACATAGTGAGCAGGCACAATCATTCCTAATAAGCTCAAATCCCCGATTAAATCCAACATTTTATGGCGTACGGGCTCATCAGGAAACCTAAGTGGAGGATTTAACCAGCCTGATTCCCCACAGACTAGAGCATTGTCCAAGCTCCCTCCCTTGATCAGTCCTCGCTCCCGGAGTTGCTGGACTTGGGCTTCCAATACAAACGTCCGAGCTGGAGCTAAGCATTCAGTAAAGCTTGCCTGGTGGGGTGACCAACTGTACCATGAGTTCCCAATAACAGAACTGGGAAAATCAATTCCATAGGTAAATCGCAGCTCAGCCGCCGGAAATGCGGTAACAAAGGCATCCCCTTGATGAACAGAAATAGGTAACAAGGATTGGAACTTCCTCTGGAAATCAGGGGTTAAACCCTGGGTGCTGAACGGGTGGATGTCAGAAGTGGGTTGAGCCTTTTTTGAGCCTGCTTGAGCGATCGCCTCTGTCCAGATCTGAGATGAACCATCCAACAAAGGAACTTCTGGCCCATCAATCTCAATTCGAGCATGGTCGATGCCCATACCTGCCAGGGCAGACAAGAGATGTTCCACAGTGCAAACATTAGGCTTAGGGTCAAGGGTGGAATCCGCTTGAACGAGCTCTGTGGATAGAGCTGTTGAGGCCACAGATTCAATTCGGGCCGGGATGATGGGTAACTCAGGTAAATCAACCCGCACAAAATAGCGCCCAGTCCCCAAGGGCACAGGAAAGATGCAGACTTTAGTAACTAGACCAGTATGCAGTCCTATTCCTGAGCAAGTTACAGGCTGAGCAAGAGTCAGGTTCTGGTTTAGGGCCATCTAAGCTGCCAATTAAAGTCTGCTGGTTAATACTTTGCAATAAGTCTTAATAAGTCTTAATAGGTCTGACTAACTCTACTTTAGAGTGGGTAACTTTCCCAATCTGGGCAAGTCTCCTCTTCAACCCCATGAGGGTGCATGGCGCAAACCAACAGACTACCCCCGTAAACCTGGCCATGATAATATTGACAACCTCGACAAGCTGAGTATTGAGTACTTGAAGGATGAACATAAGAGACAAAGGGTTCAAATCCTTCATCCATTAAATCCAGGTCGAGATTTAAATAGATCTCTAAAACAGGCTCGACAATTTCAGCAAAATACCCGTCAAGCCCTGGAATAATCCGTTCCTGAACCTCCTGAGTTACCTCCTCAGAAACCTTTGCCAGTTCATTGACCATTGCCTGAAACTCTTCACCTGCAATCCGAAAAAACTTATCGACTTCTACAGCAACTGCCTCAACTGCCTCAAAAAAATCCCTTGACCACTCTTCCATAGTTAAGAGCCCTTAACCCCTTGCAAATTCACTCTAACACAACCCATCTTGAATGCATCTTAGCTTTGCTGCATTCGTTTTAACTCTTCCTGCAAATCTTTGACCCGTTGACGCAGTTGGTCAACTGAACCCTCGGGGCTCGGTTCATCATCCGCATCTAGGATTTCAATCCGACGTGGTTCAGAACGTTTCTCCTTGGGGGAAGGAACTGGACTGGAATCATCTTGCGCCTGCGTTAGGGCCTCATCGACAAAACGACGAGCTTCTTCTGCGGTCATCTCCCCTCGCTTTACCATCTCGTCTGCGAGTTTCTGAGCCTCAGTGCGTAATTCTGCTAAGGTTTTACTCGCTTTTTCTCCGGCATAGGAAGCCAGCCCCACTCCTAGGTAAACAGCTTTCTGAACAAGCTCTCCAAAACCCGGCATAGTTCCTCCTAGTCCCTTAAATACAAAGTGACCCGGAGACTACGCCTATCAGAAGCATCCCGTATTGCTGCCACCTTCCGGTTCTGACAAGATTTGGGCGTTCTAATCGCATAGATCCAGGTCAATAGTAATTATAGCACGCTAGCTTACTCAACAACAATGCACCATTGATAAAGGTCGTAATTCACGCAGCCATTTTTGACGAGGGGATCTGCGGCAACAATGGCTTCAGCCTCTACCATTGAAGTCGCTTCAAAGATCAACATCCCACCTCCTCGCTTTGCCCAGTAGCCGCTGCGAGCTTTGTGTCCCTTGGCTACTAACTCTTGAACATAGGTGATGTGAGCGGGAACAAATTGATCAAATACGGCTTTTTCAACAACGCCACGCTCAATTTTGACAAACCAAGGCATTTTGAATACTTTTTGAATACTTTTTGAAAATTTTTTGAATACTGAATACTAAAGCTCAACAGACGTATTTCTTTCCATTATCCCTGCTATCGTGCTCTTGGATGATCATTCCGACACAGCCCACAAAACTACATTACAAAACTACTACTAGTTTGCTCCCCACAATACTTTTTCAGTCGGTGAACTAACTGTGAGAGGCAAAATCTCGCGTGATCCTGAAGCTGCACCTGATTCGCCTGATTGAATTAAAGATTGCTGTGAACTAGACATTGTTGTGAATAATTACTTTGGCAGTATCACATACTACGTTTTAGGGGATAAATCTTAGCTGAACAGAATCTTTACATTTGTTAGAGAACACTTTACATAACCATCTTGTGTTTCTAAGACGGGTTGAATAAGGTTGACGTAGTCAAGCAATACTATTGAGAGCAGACCAATGGGCGCAATTAATCAGTTGGTGAAGCAGGTTTTAGGCACAGGTTACCTGACAATAGAGGTTGAAGACCAACTGCGTCGGCTCGTGCAAAATACAAAGTATGGACGGGAAGACTTTGATGCATTTGTAAAGCTTCAACTTGCTGCCAAGGATGGCCAAGTTCGCCAAGAGTCCCGTGAATGTCTAGCTCGGGAACGGGCATTTTCTTAGGTGTTTTAGAGCCAAAGCA
>JBOFUV010000025.1:0-16971 GCA_051652765.1 Microcoleaceae cyanobacterium
GAATCTCAACGGTTCCGTGATAACCATCGACTCGAACCTGTTGCCCATTTTTTAGGTAAGTTGTTGCATTGGCAATATTCATCACCGCCGGAATCCCATACTCTCGGGCGATAATGGCTCCATGGGAAAGTTGCCCTCCAACCTCAGCAATGATCGCCTTAGCATTGAATAGCAGGGGAGCCCATCCAGCATCCGTGTAGGGAACCACCAGAATCTGTTTTTCTCCAGCCAGAGCCGCATCAGCTAAGCTCCGCAGGACTTGAACAGTCCCTTCAACACACCCTATACTGGCTGGAATTCCGGTTAGAATTGCAGCACTACTTGAAGATTGCTGCTTTTGAAGTTCAGGTTCAAGTTCAGGTAAGAAATTGCCATAGACCACATTAGGAATAGAGCGCTGAATATTCTGTTCAAACTGTTGTCGTCGATGTTGAACTTTTTCTGATAAACCATCCGTTTGATGGGTCAAAATCCACTGCTGAATTTCAGAAAACTCTAGAAAGAAAATATCTCCAGTCTGTTGAAAAATTTCCGTGTTTAACCCCTGGGTTTCAATTGCGAGGAATGTCCAGCGCAGGTGTGCCAAAAGTTTTCCATAGATTTCACTAATTTGACCTTTGATTATCGTGCACTGATCACACTGTTGGAGCCGCCAGTGTTGCCAAATATTCAAACTAGTTCTGGCAATTTTTTCGGGCTTTTGGCTGTAGTTCTGAACCAGGTTCAACAGCATTGTTTGAAAGATTTCAGGTTGCTCTTGCCAAGTTGGAATTGCAATATCAGTTCCGACTTCACTCAGATAGCCGTAAGTTGAAAGCCAGTCTTGAAACTGAGTTTTTAAGCTTAAATTTTGCTTGAACTCCTGCTCAAGTTCTGACAAGGTTAATGACTCTTGCGAGTTAGAGTCCGCCCTCAATTGATTAGCCAATTGATTAGCCAATTGTTGTAAGGCTTCAATGGAGGCCACCTCTGGTGAGGTTTCTGTTGGCAACCAAGAGTCTGGAACTCGAAAGATTCTGCACCGTATTGCCAAACCAATCGGCCCCAAAATATTATAATAGGTGATTGGCTTCAACACCGCTTGAATTCTTTCAGCTCGGGTCAAAAGTTGAGGCAAAGAGCATGTGTTTAAATCTTGGTTCTCAGTTTCTAACTGTTGAATTTCAGGGAGAAAAATGGCTTGGCGATCACGCTTAAATTCTGTTACTAATGCAATTTCTTTTTGGACGAGCCGTAACAATCCCGGTAGTGAAGAAAATACTTTTTTCAGAGGTGGCTTTCCCATTTTTTGACCGCGCAGGAGGAATTCTAATCCCTGTTCTGGCAACCCCATCATCCGAAAAATTTCCCCGAGCAACGTCGCATTAAAGTAAGCATGGGAACCCAGTAGGGTTGCCGTTTCAGTAAAGTCGAGCTGTTCTGCTCGTTTACCTAAGACTAGGGTAAAAATCTGTCCCCAAACCCCACAGGTTAGAGGTCGGTTAATTGACCAAGTGAGGGGACGAATTGCTCCGGGAATAACTTCGGCGGCAATAGTACGTGTCCAAATGGGGCGAAGGTTAGTAATAGGGCGGGCCTGAAAAATCCAGAGCGTTTCTTCATCCCAGCCCCACTCAATATCCTGAGGCAAACCGTGATAGAACCCTTCAATTCTACGACCTTGCTCGACTAATTTTGCGGCTAAATCTTGGGGAAAAACTGAGTTCTGGATTTTGCTCAAACTTTCGGCTTGAGCTTCAACTGTGCTGATGTTAATTTCCAGGTGAATAGGAGTTTTTTGCCCACCGACAACTGCCTCTGCGCCACCCGGTAGGGCTTCAATCACAATGGTTGCTGCCCCATCCAAGGGATTGCGACTGAAGAGAACTCCGGCAAATTGACTCTGAATATAAGGCTGAATTAAGACAGCAATTCCCTGACTCGAAAGCTGACGCTGTTGACGGTAGGAAATTGCTATTTCGCTCCCGTAAGATTGACGACATTGATGAATTGCAGTTGCCAACTCTGTCTGAGTTGAAACAGGGCCAATTGTGTCATATTGTCCGGCGGCTGAGCTTGATTCGCTATCTTCTTCTAAGGCAGATGAACGCACAATTAATGGGAAGTGAGAAGCCGCAATTGGAAGTTCCTCCAAAGATGATTCTTCTTGGGTTAACTGTTTGATTTTTTCCAGGGTTAAAGCAGGTAAAACCCACCCCATTGGCACGGCAAATCCAGCGCCTTTGAGTTGACTGAGACAGGCAGCTTTTTTTCCATAAATCTTGCTATCCAATTCCTGATCTAAAAAGGTTAAATGCTGCTGTTTCATCTGTTTTTGTTGCATATTGTGTTGCATATAAAGTTCTAGGTCATCTGCTTGACGAAGATTAATCAATATCAGCAAGCCTGCTAATCCGATTGCCGCAACCCATTCTCCGGTAGACAAGGGAATAGGTTGCGGCCATTGATGCCAAGCCCAAACCCAAAGGGGACTGATAGCACAAGCCCAACGCACGGCTCGCTGTCGGGCAGCAGGGGCATCTTGGGGCGAGATCCAAACGCCCAACTGCCAGAGCATTAGGCCCACTAAACCCGTCGTCAGCACAACGGCAGGGGAGTAGACCCACAGCCCCCAGGTGACGTTGGTAACACCTCCTCCTTTGCCAATCCAATACCGTCCCGCCACAAGGGCAATCAGTCCAACAAGTTCCCAAGCGGGTTGATTGGGGAACCAGTAACGCGCTAACAAAACCGGGGCAATCCCTCTAGCAACTTCTGTCAATACCGCAGCGACTCCTCCCTTCATTCCGGCGTGGACAAAGGCAGCAGAAACCCCGACATTCCCAGTGCCCAATTGGGTTAAGTCTTTTTGGGTTAGGAACTTAACTCCATAAAGAGTTAGGGGCATTGCCCCTAAACTAAAACAAACTAACAGCAGAGCGATTTGTAATAACATTTTGTAATATTACAAGACTTACGGATTGACAGAATTCAGAAAGTATAAACTCTAGGAAACATAGACTAAAAGAGGTTCTTGAGCGCTGAACTCACGGGCAACCCTAGGTACAAGTCATTTTATGCAATTGATACCAATTTCACATCTGCTGTTGCCAACATCTAAGTTTTAACTCGATCAGGGCTTGTAATATTAAATCTGGCTAGATTGCTGGTGATTAGAGAGGTGTGAAGGCTTAGCTTCCACGAAGGGGGCCAGCCCCCTTCACCCCCTTTTTTCTACGGTTATTCAAACGGATTTGATATAACAAGCAGAACAACTGGAGATGGATACCTCACACAAGCCCCCTGAAAAGCGCTGTGATCCTTTCTTTACAGTTGGCAGGAGCAAGTTTAAGGAATCTGCCTCCGTGTGTAATGGGCCGCTAAAAAAGGGGGCATTTCCACCCTCTGGTTACATCTGATTTCTGGCTGCTACGGGGTGAGACACGCCATCACTCAGCTAAATTAGAAATTCCTACTGTTGATGTTGCTGTTGTCTGAAGTAGATGCTGACCCAGGCGACGGGCTAGGGCTAGAATTGTGAAAGTAGGCGAGTATGATGGCCCTGTAGGGAACACTGCTGAACCTGCAATGTAGAGGTTTTCAGTGCCAAACACTCGACAATTAGGATCAGTAACCCCTTCTTCAGGGCAACTTGCCATCCGTGTAGTTCCCATCTGATGTGCAGCATCGGTCATTGTCTCTAAACTGGGTGGATCATCACCAAAGTCGAAGGTTCCTAGACCCGCTGCCTCGAACCGCTGGGTCAAAAATTCCAGGGTCTTTGCCATTGAGCGTCGATCCTGGTCAGTGAAACACCAGTTAAGCTCTATTTTTCTTTGTCCCAGAGAATCGCGTTCAGTTCCGAGCCTAAGGCGACTATTTCGTTGAGGAGCCTGTTCGGTCACAAACTTCACCCGATAGTTGTCAATTGCCCCATTACCATCACGACAAGCCGGACGACCCCGCAGGGTTCGCCACAAACGCCCAATTTTGCCCTCATACATGGGTTGCAGATACAGAACATGTTCGAGCAACTTGTATTCTTTTTGGGTCGCACTATCGAGGGCAAAGCAAATGCAGAATCTCGGCTTTGGCCCGTATTGCAACTCCTTGGCAAACTGTCGCGCCAGAGGGCCGGGGTAAAGTTTGCCCGTGTGATGCTTCGGATGGTCTGTGTAAAAGCGCCCAACCAGGTCGTGGCTATTCCCAATCCCGCCAGGGATTTGACGATCAGAAGATAGGAGCAGACGTGGAGTTTCAAATCCCCCCATCGCCAGGATAATATTTTCACCTTCAACAACCAGTTCTCGCCCTTCCAGGGAACGGCAATTTACCGCTGCTACCCGTCGGCAGGAGTCATCCAGTGTTAATTCAGTCGCAGTTGCGCCCAACACGACCTGTAAATTTTTCGAGCGACGCATTTCCTCACCGAAGCGAACTGCTGTACGGGTTGGCGTTTCCTCCCAGTAGAAACTAGTTAGTTTCAAGCCACTCGCCCCAATCTGAGTTCGAAGGGCTGCAACCTCTGATCTCATCGCCTCTGCTTCTAAATCACCAAAGCCATAATCTTTTCCAGTAGAGCGATAATATTCCAGAAGTTCGACAAAGGGAATCGGCCAACCACTGTAGGCAACCCAAGGTCTGACCTCAAAGTCTGAAGGCTGCAGGTATTTCCATTTCCCCGTCCAGACATTACTCGTGCCACCAAACTGCCGCACCCGACTCACTCCCCGTAGTTCAGGAGACAAGTAGTGATGATAGTAGGAGTCTGGGTTCAACTCACGATGGCGCTTACCCAAAAAGATGACATCATTCAAGGCTTGAATGGATGGGTCAAATTGAGCGCGTCCACTTTCTAACAGCACGACATCTCGACCATGACGTGCTAGATATGTGGCCACCTCAGCACCTGCAATTCCAGAGCCAATAACAACTGTCTGTCCTCGGAGTTGCGTCTGTTCACCTATCTCAAGAATATCAGTAATCATATGGCCTGTCTTCGTGCAAAATTGTGTAGAGTTAACGAGGATTTGAAATTGACGGCGGGAAGCTGCTTCTTAAGGAAGAAAGCATTTTCAATAACTGATTTTTGTAAGGAGATCCTAACCGGGCAGTGACATGAGTGGGATGTATCAGAAAGGCTTTCCCCAAAGCTTTTGCAGCCATTAAATTCTGCCCACTTCGTTGCAGCATGTCAGCATGATTAAATACAAAATCTGCAAACTTTTGCCGCGAATGGCTCATAAATAGGGCGTGATGCTTGGCAAGAAGCTGCTCAAAACTGCGCTGGCGACGTTGCGAACTTGAAGAGACACGAACACCTTCATGGGCTGATAGGTGGTAGGTAACTTCTGAGATTCCCCACAGTGAGCAAACTGGATTGAGTCGTAGGAACAACTCAGTGTGTACCCGCGAGGTAAAACTTGGATCAAATCCTCCCAGACTTAACAGTACTTCTCGTTCAATGACCAGGGTTTGCTTAGAAAAAAACGACTCATCTGGTCGAATCTCCTCTAGAGAAAAATGAGATCCCTTCGGCAAGGTTGGTGGCAGGTGGGTCTCTAGAACTTGCCCCTGGGTGTTGACAATATTGAGCCCAAACAACACAGCGATGGGTTCAGGTAAATCTCGAGGAAGTTGTCCGATTGCGCCCATCGCCTTTTCAGCCATATCAGGCAGCAACACATCATCATCATCCAAATAAGTAATCCAATGAGCACGAGCCGCGATCGCCCCTTGGTTACGAGCTGCTGCGCCCCCCTGGTTGGGATCTAAGCGGATGAGCCTAAGGTTTTCTTGTTCTGGCAATGTTACCGCTGGTGTAGAGCCATCATCTACAATAATGACTTCAACATCCGTCATCGTTTGACTTAGAGCACTATGAACTGCTCTAGGCAGAAGGTCAGGACGATTATAAGTTGGAATAATAATACTGAGACAGGGAGAATCCATCCTACTTCGAGTGGTAAAGAATCGGTAATCCTGAAGGCGCGCAATCTGTAGATGCTGCTAGACCGCTACATGCTTCGATCTTGACTCTTCCTGGAAATAAAGTGAACAGCAAAAGCTTGGCTGTCTTGCCGCTTCCAAACTATTCAAAAGCACTATGAATCAGTATACAGTAACTAATAAGGTCGAAACATGCACAATAACCTCGTTATGATGTTTTTTATCCTTGGAGCGTTCCTGTTTCAACCTCTCGAAGTCGCTGCAATCATAGGTCAAAAGGCTTGATTATAGGGTTCACCAATCGCTTTGACCTGAAGTACTTCGATTTGAAGAGTCTTGCTCCCAGATCTGTCCAGAGCTTTTTATCTGTTCCCCGAGTTGAGGTTTTTCTGGTACTTCCAAGCCCAGACTCTGTTCATCTCTATTTTTCTTTGACTCCGTTTCAGTTTGAGTCAGACTTAGGGGTTCAATAACGCGGGCGATCGCATCTTGAATAAAACTTTTAACAAATTCATCTTTACGGTTCAGATGAAATTGTTGTTGGACGACTTCAGTCATGCCGCCATCGCCCCAATCTTGATCTTGACGAAAATATTCAATGAAACTTTTCCCAGCAATTCGAGTCAAGTAGGCGGCACTAACCCCTTGAATAGCTTTGCCAATCACAAAGGTGCCAAAGTGAAATTGTAAGCCTTTGGCAATTAACTGAATGGTGCCTTGAACAATTCCCAAACTGCCCAAGGTTTTAGCCAGGGACAAGGCTAGTTCTTGACCCCGTTCTCGATTGAGTTCACAGCCGTAAATCTTGCCGAGTTCCACCACCATTTGAGTGTTCACTGCTGCCGTCGCCAACAAATCTACCACGGGTAAGGGGGTAATCGCGATCGCTCCAGCCCCCAGCCATTGATACCGTTCTACCAGTTTTTCTGCTTGGTGACGGCGCTGAGTATCAATCAGTTGACGGGCTGCTTCCCCCAGACGTTGAGATTGGAGCAGAATATTGTCAGCCACTAACTCCTCCCCTTCGTCCCGCAGAATTGCCGCCATCCGTTGAATTAGAGGAGTGATATCGGAGTCTGGTTGAATCGTTGCTCCCATGTTCAGGGTTAAGGCTAGCGGATTGGCCATGACGGCGACAACATCTTCAGGGGCAATCACACTATAAACTCGACCCCGCAACCGTTCTAGAATAATGGCTTGATCGGCTTCAGGAAACAGATCGGTTTTGTTGAACACGAGGAGCGATCGCTTGCCAATGTCCGCCAGGGTTTTTAAAGGTTGATATTCGGACTGTCGCAGGTCATTATCAACCACGAATAACAGCAAATTTGCCTCCGTGGCCAGGGATCGGGCAGTCTCTCCCCGTTGGGTTCCCAGTTCCCCCGCTTCCAAAATTCCGGGTGTGTCTGTAATTAAAATCTCACGATCCAGTCCTGGAAGGTTTAAGCAATAGGTTTCTCCCCCTTGGGTTGTGCCCATTGGAGCGTTCACCTGCCCCACCATTTGCCCCATCAAAGCATTGACTAAGGATGTCTTTCCGGCTGACCCGGTTCCAAACACCACAACTCGAATGTTCCCTCGGGATAAGTTTGTCTCAATTTCCTGAGAACGATCTAGCAATGCCTGCTTGGCAACGTCATCTTGAATTTGAGCAACCTGTTGTTGCACAGCCTTGAGGGAGGCTTCAGCCGCTTCAGCTTTGTCAACAGGGACTTTCAGGGGACGGCGCTTGCTCCTGTTGCGAGAGGATTTGAACAATCGGGTGTAGTGAAAAAAGGCGTAAATCGTGACTCCCAAAAGAGTCATCAACAACAGTAATAGCAAGTTTGCAAGCAGGGGACTCGCGGCCCAGGCGACCTGAGTATAGAGGGCTGAAAAGGAAGTGACTAGCCAAATGACTAATCCCAAAATCAGGCTGAGACCAAAAATTAGGGTTAGAAGGCGTGTTAAAGACATTTCGAGTTCTCTAAAGTCTGCAAGCTCAAGTTAAAGTTTTCAAGTTAAAGTTTTCAAGTTAAAGTTTTCAAGTCGTTCCACCATGACTTCATTATGCTTGTGTTAAATTGATCGTAGCTGAAGTGAATTTTTCTCCTCTGATTCGGAAAGTACATGGCTATTTCAAGAAGTGGGCTTGTTGTTAGTGTGACCGCAGTGGTATTGACCGCAGTTGCGGTGGCAGGTGCGGGCATTCATCTTTCTAGTCAAGCATCCTTTCGAGAGAGTCCCAAGGAACTAATCGACGAGGTTTGGCAGATTATTGACCGGAGTTATGTCGATGGGACATTTAACCAAGTTGATTGGAAAGAAGTTCGTACGGAGTATCTGAATCGCAACTATACCAGCGATGAGCAAGCGTATGAAGCCATTCAGGAAATGCTTTTAAAGCTGGAAGATCCCTACACGCGCTTCATGAACCCAGAAGAATACAAGAATATGCAGATTGATACCTCTGGAGAGCTGACCGGGGTTGGAATTCAGTTGACTCAAGATGAGGAAACCAAGAAGCTGATTGTGATTGCTCCGATTGAAGATTCCCCTGCGTTTGATGCGGGGGTTCACGCTCAAGATATTATCCTCGAAATTGATGGGCAGAGCACCAAAGGCATGGACATCAACGATGCCGTTAATTTGATTCGGGGGCCAGTGGGAACGAAAGTAATGCTGATCATTCAGCGGGGAGACCAGCAGCTCAAGTTCCCCATCACTCGCGCTAGAATTGAGGTTCATCCGGTTCGCGCGTCCAAGAAGCCCAGTTCGATTGGAGAAGTTGGCTACATCCGCCTCAATACCTTTAGTCAAAATGCCGCCGAAGAAATGCGAGAGGCCATTGATAGTCTAGAAACCCAAAATGTTTCTGGGTATATTCTGGATTTGCGGTCTAACCCCGGTGGGTTGCTGTATTCCAGTATTGAAATTGCTCGGATGTGGCTGAATAATGGGGATATTGTCTCTACGGTGGATCGTCAAGGAGAGATTGATCGTCAGAAAGCCAGCAGTCGTGCTTTGACGGATAAGCCCTTAGTCGTGCTGGTGGATGGGGGTTCTGCTAGTGCGAGTGAGATTTTATCAGGGGCACTCCAAGATAACAAACGGGCAACACTAGTTGGAACAAAGACTTTTGGCAAGGGGTTGGTGCAGTCTGTGAGACCTGTTGGGAATGGTTCGGGTCTAGCAGTTACGATTGCAAAGTACTTTACTCCCAGTGGTCGAGATATTAATAACGAAGGAATTCAACCTGACATTAAGATTGAGTTGAGCGAAGCACAGCGAAATGCATTGCGCGAGAGCAGAGATAAAATTGGTACATCTGAAGATCCTCAATACTCTAAGGCTTTAGATATCTTGTCGAAGGAAGTCGCGGCCAAACGAGGCAATCAAGCCAAAACTTCAGACTAAAAACTCCAAGCTAGAAAGTGACATTGTGATTTTTTCCGTCATAGCCTTAATTCTGGCTGGGGGCCAGAGTTCCCGTATGGGTCAAGACAAGGCCCTGGTTTTGTTTCGAGGCCAGCCTTTGCTGCGAACCGTGTATGATGTGGCCGCCATCTGTTGTGAAACCATAGCTCTATTAACCCCTTGGCCAGAACGGTACGTTGGAATCTTGCCGGAGAACTGCCAGTTTTTAGTCGAATCCTGTCCTAGTCAAGGGCCGTTATTGGCTTTAGCCCAGGGTTTAGGAAAAATTGAGGCGGATTGGATTTTGCTGTTAGCCTGTGATCTGCCGTTGTTAGAGTCCAAAGTCCTGCAAACTTGGATAGAGCAGCTTGCCCAAGTTCCTGAATCTGTTCTAGCTGTTGTCCCTTGGCAGACTTCTGGTTGGGAGCCGCTTTGTGGGTTCTACCGATCCACTGCCCAGGAAAACTTGCGGCGATTTATTCAACAGGGTGGGAACTCCTTTCAGATATGGTTATCCCAGATTCCTACTCACCCGTTGCCGATTGATCCAGTAGTGGCCCCAATGCTTCGAAATTGCAATACACCTGAAGACTTACTGTCGCTCTAGTTCAACCCCTACTTCCAACTGACACCTGAAGGATTAACGTAGACTTCAACACCGTCAGCAACAACAGTCGTCCTGACAAAGTAGGGCAAGCGGGTTCTTGACTGCGTCGGCTAGAGAAACAAAATTGCTCACAGTCCCTTCGTCTACTTCTTCTTGTAGATGTTCTGGTAGCGTTCCAACACGCTTCCCTAAAAACCTGTTATGAACAGTAAACATCCGAGATACGCTAGCAATACAATCTTTTGGCAAACCTACAGCCTTTACAATTAACTAGTCAAACAATTAACTAGCCAGACAATTCTAGCCAAGGGTGTCCACCATAATTTGATGCATCGTTTTTGCCCAAGCCTCCCAATTTAACCGAGCATCGTACTCTGCTCTAGAAGAAAGCACAAGTTGTTGATAGCGATCTTTATCTGCAAAGGTTGCAGCGATTAATTCAGCATATTGATCCCCAGAGGCTGAGAGCGGAAACATATAGCCATTCTTGCCCTCTCTGATGATCGTTGGAATGCCACCGACATTAGTGGTCATCACAGGAATCCCGTAAGCATTGGCTTCGCAGATCACAATCGGAGAACAGTCTGCCCGAGTTGGGAAAATTAAAAAGTGAGACTCCAACAGCAATTGACTGAACTGCTGCTGCTCTTGAGGAATATTTTTATTCAGGAATGGAATCACGTTCAATTTTTCATGCTGAAACTCAGGCGGTGGAACACAACCAATCAGCAACAGTTCTGCATCTACCCCCCGGTCTAACAAAGCCAGAAGCGTTTCATAGGCGATACTTCCCCCCTTTCGTTGCCAGTCCTTGCCAATGAACAGCAAACGACATTTTGCCGCCTGACACTTCTGCAAGGTATCAGCCACGGCAGGCACGATATCTACATTGGCCCCTAAAGGCATTACCTTGACCTGAGCCGGATTAGCGCCATAATCCTGTATAGCTGAATTGGCAGCCCATTCGGACGAATAAACTAAAGTTTTTGCCTTAGAAATTGCCGTCTGATCCCGTTGAGCTGCTTGTCGGAATTCTGCCTCATCAGAATAGAGTTTGTAAGTTTCGTGGATCAACTTTGCCGTTGCATCTGACCAATACACAATCGGAATATCTGTCTCAAAAAAACTTAGCTCTTGGGAAGCAACGGGGGCATAGATGAGGTCGCAGGGAGTCTTCTGAAGCTGACGTTGAACTTTTTGAATAAACTGTTCGTATTGGGCCTGAGGATTTTGATTTTCTTTTGAGAAAACAGAAGCAACTTTCTGGATTAACTTTCTAGGCTTTTGCCAGGGAGAAGGGGCTTCTGGACTTCCTAAGTTCACCCAATTCATCTCTGTCGAACTCAACGCTCTGTACATTGTATAAAGTGTACCTGAGAACGTATTTTTATCGAGGTAGTTCTTAATTGAGAAATACCCAACGCTGATTTTCTTCATAAGAATAGAGTTGTATCAGTTTTTAATGAAATGACGTATAAACGGAAGTCCCACGGGGGAAGTATCTCTACAAAGAGGTGCTGCCCCAATTCTCGCATCGGTCAGTCGTGATTTAGTAACGTGATTAGCGCCATGACGTTAAGTAGGCGTGATTCAGTAGAAGACCCCTGTAATTCCCCTTGGTAAGGGGGACAGCGATTACCGGGGGTTAGGCAAAGGCTTTATGTTCAAATTGATTGATTCCATTTACTTAACTCTAGAACGCCAACTCTAGAAACTACCAACTATAACGACAGCCCAAAAGATCGTAAAGCTCTTCATTAAAGGGTAAAAAGTAAGTTTTTAGCTGATCGATGATGACTTGATCGGCATCAGCTTTCTCATATTTACCAACATTATGTTTCTTTTCTTGCAACTGCTCAATTTGGCTAGGTGAGAATTGCTGAATTCCTAAAAATTCACAGACTGAGGTTAGAGTTGAAGACAGATCTTTGTGGAGCTGATCCATGCTCAGAACCAGGATATTATCTCGACTAAAGTACTTGTAATAGTTCTTCAGTTGATCAGCGTATTTGCCTCGATTAACATAATCAAAAGGATAGTCTGTATGACCGGAGTCATTCAATTCTTGATCAACAGCATCAGCAAAGCTTCTCTCATCGGCAATGTCTCTTAAATGCTGATGGGGATTATCAGAAAAACTATGATACATCTGCCATGCTGAGTAAGCTCGCTTCGCAGGGTCTCTCAAGACCGCGATCATTTTAATATTGCCAAGATCTTGCTGAATTCGCTGAGGAATGTAATCAAAATACAGGTAACTAGGAGAAGCATCAAAGGTCAACCGATTGCCTTTTTTGAGCTTAGAGGGGAAGTTTCCTAAATACCAGCTCAACCCTTGACTATAATTTTCAGGCAAGTCAAAATATCGAATCTCTTTCCAGGATTTATTCTCTAGAATTTGGGGATGCTGAGTGAGATAACGATATAGAGAAGTTGTTCCCGCTTTCTGTGCGCCAATCACTAAGAAATCCGGTTTTGACATTAAAGCCGGGTAAGCTACTTTTTTAATAAATTCCTTAATCATTGACTGTTTCCTCCTAAGACAATTTGGGGGTGAAAGGTGGGACTTGAATCTGGGTTTTCGATAGGTTTAGTCGGGCTAGATCTACTGTTTTTGGAGCACTAACCACTCTCTCTGAGCGGCTCCTACAGTTGTTTTAAAATTTTCACAGGAGATCTCGGTTCCTAGCCAAGCACCAAGCTGAGCTAAGTCTTGATCAAAGACAGTCTTTAAATACTCTACTCGTTCTGGAGCTAGCTCTGGCTTTTTCTTCATTGTCCATAATCCCCTCGCCCAAGTTCGGAAATCTTTGGGAATCAATAGCCGTCGAACTTCCCGTAAACCCGGCATCTCAACTAAAAAGTCACGCCAAGCGCTCTGGCGCATTCGTTCATTCGAGACATTTTGGGCATCCAGTTCAAAGCTCCATTGGGGTTGCCCTGAATACCCAATAAACTGACAAATTCGCTGCAGTTCCTCCTGAGGAAACTTCAGGACTCTTTCAAAAAAGACGGGCAGAACCCGTTCTTGTCCAAAGACCTCGAAATACGGCTGAAGCTGCATACTATAGCGACTGTAGTCAATTAACTCCGGACACTCATTAATGGCGCGGTTAATGTCTGTTGAAATCACCCGCATCGACCATTCATGAACATATTGGGAAACTAAACGATCAATCGGATGACGCATCACATAAATTAATTTGACATCCGGTATCTGTTGCCGAATTCGCTCAATCGTTTTTGGATAAGTAGGCAGCTTTGTATAGTGGGTACTGGATTCGCCCCAAAGGGCCTCAGTTGGTGCTGCTTTGAAATGGGAGAGATACCAATCTGTACCTTTAGCATACTCCTCATCATTACTGAAAAAATTGGGTTCTTTTAGCTCAGGCATGAAGAGTCCTGGCTGTAAAGCCAACTGTTCATGGAGTGTGCTTGTTGCACATTTCATCGCACCAATAATGATAAAGTCTGGGTATTTTGTCATAGTCTCAGGGAGTTAACGTAGCTTTGACAAAGACATCGGGCTTCTGAATCAACTCTCATTTCAAACGACTTTGGAAAACCGCATTAATTCTTAAAGTAACTTGTTTTTGCCGTTCTTTAGACCCAAACTTCCGAGTTAGGAAATCTTCAATGACTAGGGGCCAGCCCAAGCGTTCCACTCGTCCTTGGACTTTTCCCCACCAATCCTGAAGACGCAGCCTTTTTTCCAGGCTTGAGGTTACCTCTAAGGCAGGCAAGCCACTTAACTCGTATCCCCGACTTTCTAACAGATGACTGGCGCGAGATTCGACCAGTTGAATTTCATGCTCAGACAACTTTCGCCGCCACTGGCCAATGTACTTTGGATCAGGTACGGTGTAGTTGCTAGTTTGGGTATAGTCCAACATTTCAGGCTCGTAGGCAACCCCGATAAATTCACACAACTGGGTGAGGACTTGAGACGGTTCTGCAATTAACCCCTCATAAGTAATCTCCACATATCTCTGTTCTGGCAGGTGCTGCTGGAGTTCCTCCCAGAGTGTTTCTGCCTCTAGCCACCGTTCTACCCCAGTCCAAACGTTCCCCGCCCATCCCATCCCAATACAGGAACGAGCCACATCCCGAGGATCACGAATCAGATGAATAAACCGAGCGTCAGGCCAAATTTGCAGCACCCGATCAAAATGGCGGTGAACGGTAGCCCCGATAATTGGTTTATTTTCACTCTCCCGTTTCTGGTACAGAAAACTATTAACGAGTTCTGGATAGGTCAATGTGTGATCAAGACTAAAACCCGTTGCTCGAAAGACTCGATGAGTTTCTAGCCAATCATAATACTGATTTAGATCAGGCCATTTCCCAGGATGAGAAACCTGATCCACGGCATACTCAAACTCATTACACCAAGCAATCTTCGAGTGATGCTTTAACATCAGCCTTAGAACTGTTGTCCC
Organism: Microcoleaceae cyanobacterium; assembly: GCA_051652765.1. Classification (GTDB taxonomy): domain Bacteria; phylum Cyanobacteriota; class Cyanobacteriia; order Cyanobacteriales; family Microcoleaceae; genus JBHJGO01. The sequence goes on from JBOFUV010000025.1 coordinate 14,371, forward strand.
AGAACGTTCAGCGCCAACTAAAAAAATTGGCTCAGGAACAAGTTGATCATCAGCGCCCATTACAAGGTTCCTTGAAATTCTTTCACTAGTCTATCTTTGCAAATCAGCCATGTCATTACCGCGCTGGGCGAAGGAGTGAAAGTCCAGAAAAGACTATCGAGAAATAATTTTTTTAAGGGTTTCTTTGGCTTTTCCGAATAGGGAATTTTCTGAGAATTGTTCTCCAGGTCGAGTTTGGAATACGGTGGAATGAGCGCCAGAAACCTCATAGGCAGGTCGCCCATTGCTGTAGTAATAAAGTGCTAGAGACTTTCGAGTTCGATCTTCAGGGCAATTCAGTGCATCAGGATGGCCATGGTATGAAAAGTCTGTGGTATTAAAAATCACACAGCGGTTGAATAGGGGGAGAACTTTCTTTTCACAACCCGCCATTTCTGAATCCCACATCTCAAAATAACCACCATACTCCTCTTCCCAATCTTTATTAAGGTAAATTAAAAGGTTGAGTCGGCGATCTAGATTCAATTTCTTATGCTTGTTGAAATCCACGTGAACTTTCAAGAATCCTCCTCTTTCAATCTGATGTAAACCACCGCCCTTGAGATGAGGATCTGGAATAATACCGTCAATTCCTGTCAATTTTTCTAAAAATTCGACAAAGATTGAAGAATTCAACTGGTATAAAAGGAAACGTGTTGCGTCTCCAAGTTGCAATTCTGAAGTGGAACCAAGCTTCTTAGAATAAGCACCATCAAACTTGCCCCAATTAATCGCATCGGGTTGGGGAAATTCATCCAGAATAGTCTCTAGAACCGATTCTGGCAAAAAGTTGTCGATAACGATATGAGGATAAGGCTTGGCTTGAATATAGTCCTCGTGATACTGAGTTGCCAAGTGATCTAAATAATCTGGATCAAGGCAGAAAGCAAGGGTTGAGTTCATAACTTTTTCTTGAGTAGATTGGTAAGAGGCAGATTGCACGCAAAAAATTACTGATTCCAGTGAGACAGATCCCGGTTCAGAAATTCAACCAGTTTCTGATTGGGCTCCTGAAACTTTTCTAGGAGCATCTGACGAGTTTCATGCAACATTGGTGGGGGAGTGTATTGTTCAGATGTCCAACCCGTGTATTTCAGCTTTTTAACAACCTGGTATACTTGATCTTTAATCCCTTTCGGGAGCATCCCTGATATCAAATTCATACCAGCAACTGATTTTAGAGAAGCAGTTAATTGCTGTTTCACATACCATTCTGGCCGATCACTTGCTGTGTTGGCAATAACCTCACCTGCTTGAGTTAAATCAAGGGTTGGATCAACCCCAATAAAATTACAAATTGTGCCCATGACTTCGACTGGTTTTTTGATCAAATCTTCCATCAGCACAGGCAATAACGAGGTCTTAGGAAAAACTTCTAGATATCTTTCAATCTGATATGTGTAACAACTACTTTCGACAAATTCAGAACTCTGCTGAATGGCTTCCTCAAACGTTCTGGCTGTTGTTAATTCATTTCTGGCCGCTAGAAAATCCGGGTTTTGTTGACTCCCTTTGAAGCGAAATGCATAAAAAGAATAGGCACAATCCACCGGATGTCGCATGATGTAAATCAGCTTGACATTTGGAAGTGCCTCAGCTAAACGTTCTACTGTCTTTGGATGTCGCTGTAATCTGGAATAAGTCGTTGAGGCTTCGCCACAAACTTGATCGGGTTCAGCTTTCTCAAACAGGGAACTATACCAATTCATACCTCGAGCGTAATTCTGATCTAGAGAGAAGAAATCAGGCTCTTTCGGCTTACTCATGTACACATGAGGATGACGACAAAGATATTGATAAAGTGTTGTCGTTCCTGACTTGGCAGCGCCAATAATAATAAAGTTAGGCTTCTGCATAAAATTGGCCATCCTGACTTATTCTAATGTCAATCTCTGCTTCCCTCCAGTATCACTAATTGTTTGCTGCCGGGGTGTGATTTGGTGCACATTAGTTCCCCTCTTTTTGAACCAAGAATATGACCATTTTTAAAGGTTTTTGATGGGGAAGGAGGATTCTTAAAGTTTGGGCTTCCTTCCCATTGCAGCTTGAACGTTCGTGGATTTAACGCTCACAATGAAGCAAAAATCCTTGAGGTTGTCATTTCTTCACCTGTTTTTAGATGTTGTATCTAGATGACATACTGCAAATTACTTGCATCAGGGCTAGTAACGGTGACATTTCTTACCAAAGCGATTAACTCATCTGAGTTGTCATAGCGCTGATTGGCATTGCTATCGAGGTAGATGCCTGTGCCACTCGCCTCATCAATCGAGGTTGGATTCAGCACATACTGGTTAGGAGTTCCCCACAAAGCGATCACATCCACTTCAGGATTAAAGTCCATGATCAAGGCGTAATCGCTTGTTCCGGGTGTCGCACTATTACCGTCGTTGTAATAGGCTTGGTTCTGGTCACCTAAGATGAACAAGTTAGCGCCGGTTCCGCCGGTTAGGGTGTCAATTTCGGTTATCCCAGGGGTTGATGCCGTTGGATCGATACCTGTGAGAGTATCGTTATCCTCATCGCCCCAGAGTTTGTCATTGCCTGTCCCGCCCATGACAA
>JBOFUV010000026.1:0-42555 GCA_051652765.1 Microcoleaceae cyanobacterium
CAGAAACAAAATGTGTTTGATGATTTTATCGCAGCCGCAGAATGGTTAATTGAGCAGCGCTACACATCCCCTCAGAAATTGGCAATTTCAGGGGGAAGTAATGGCGGATTGCTGGTTGGAGCTTGTATGACTCAACGGCCTGATTTATTCGGAGCAGCCCTTCCGGCAGTTGGAGTCCTGGACATGTTGCGGTTCCACAAATTCACCATCGGCTGGGCTTGGTGTTCTGAGTATGGTTCACCTGAAAACCCGGAGGAATTTCAGGCCCTTTATGCCTATTCTCCATTGCACAACTTGAAACCGGGCACTACCTACCCAGCAACATTAATCACTACGGCGGATCATGATGACCGAGTTGTTCCAGCCCATAGTTTTAAATTTATTGCTGCCCTGCAAGCAGTTCATCGGGGAGATAATCCTGTCCTCATTCGGATTGAGACAAAAGCAGGACATGGTGCCGGAAAGCCAACAGCAAAAATCATCGAAGAACTGGCTGATGAATTTGCGTTTCTTGCCAGGGTTTTTGAGATGCATCCCAACTTTAGTTCTGAGTTAAGAGTGATCAACAATCTTTAAACTAACCCTTGTAATAACGTTTGAACAGATGTTTAATTGAACTGGATATCATCCAGGGCTGTCTTTACTGAAAATTTACAAACGCCTCACCAAGCTTTACACAGCCTCCTTGTTTTCCTTCTATAACCCCTCGTATCATGGGAGTAAATGAAGAAGATTAAACGACTAGTTTAAGCTCTCGGTTGCATCGTTTGTTCGAGTAAGCTTTTCCCATCATTCAAATCTATGCACTATAACTTATCTAGCAAGCTAGTATATGCAGCTTTCGGCGCGACTGTTGGTTTGTTTTCAGTAGGAGTAGGTTCAGCGCAAGCAGCATCTTTTACCTATGATCTCACAGGCTCTCAACAAACCCTGGATTCCTTGAGCTTGACCCAAGACGGGATTGCTGTGGATATTTCTGGCAGCGGTCGCATCAGGCAGCATGGTAACGGTTTGGGTATCATTGGTGGTAATTTTGGCCAGATTGATGGCAGTGAGGTTCTAACCTTTGACTTCGGCAGTCAAGCTTTCCAAATCCTAGGGGCAGTTTTCAGTCGAGTCAATGCAGACGACAGCTTCAGCTTGGCGGCTAATGGTGGGGCTTCATTGGTTGATGAGATTCCCTTTAGTGGCGGTACTAAGGATCAAAATAACGTGGTAGTCGATTTTGGTGAATCTCTGACGGGCTCAGTCTTTGCTTTCTCTGTTCCTGAAAATGGCGGAAGTTATGCGTTGACAAGCCTGACCTTTGCAGATGTTCCTGAGCCTCCAGTTGTGGATATTCCCGAACCTTCACTAACACTAGGCATTGCGACTGTTTTAGGTCTTGGAGTTATGTCTAGACGGAATCAGGGGAAGAAAGGAACTAACGCCTAATTCTGTTCTGATTGTCAGAGATCTATCTATTCATCCAGTTTCTCCAAAACATAAAACATTTGGAGAAACTGTTTTTCCATCCTAGAGAGTGTTTGAAAAGGGTGTCGAGCGAATTTAAGCTTCGCCTTTCAGCCTGCCGGATTACAAATCCAACATTTCAAGCACCTTTTTTTCAAACATCTTTTTTAGACTTTGGTTTTTAGGCTTTGGTGCAGAAATAGATATCGTGATCTGTCCGTAATCCATACTTCTGAATGGTTTCAGCATCCAGAGTTTTAACATAATCATCAACTTTGACAATGAACCCGGCTGCTGTCAACTTATCTTGATAATCTTGCCCGTACCAACGCAAATGATCTTTTTGACCAAAGAGGCGCTCCCGTTCTTCCGGAGAAGTCACTGTCGGATCTTCAAAGGTTGTTGTCCGGTTGAGGTCAATGGGAACTTGTAAAATCGCCCATCCCCTGGGTTTAAGGACTCGATGAAGCTCTTGCATGGCCTTGTGATCATCGGGAATATGCTCTAACACATGGTTACAGAGGATGACATCAAACGTGTTGTCCCCATCAGGAATCTGGGTAATATCCATCTTTACCATGGCCAAGGGAGACTCCAAATCCGCACTAACATAGTCTAGATTTGACATCTGGGAGAATTTTTTCTGGAACAGCAGTTCCGGGGCAATGTGAAGTACCTTCAGGCGATCGCGAAAAAAATTAGTTCGATTTTGCAAGTAGAGCCAGATCAAGCGATGTCTTTCTCGAGAGACGCATCGAGGACATTCAGAGTTGATCCTACCATCTACCCCAGCAGGGAGAAACTGGTTGAACTGACCTTCACAGCAAGGACAAATCACAGAGTTGCCCGTATGTTGCAATCCTCGAATAACATATTTCAAGTCTTTATAATAAGCAATTGATTGATTCCGAAGCTCCCATAAAGAAGAACGCAGCGGTTGAGGAACAACGGCTTTAACAATGGATTTCATCATCATAGTGTTATATCCATCAGTTTTATACTTATAATTTCATACTCACAAAAATTGCTTCGAGAGCCTTTTCAACTGTCTAATACTGATTAATGCTGACCCTATCAAGCCCAGAACTGCCGAGCAAAATATTTCTAGTTGCTATTCCTTAAGCTGAGGGAATATAGCTCGATTATAGATAATATATAAAGTCTATACATCGGTAGATCCACGTAAAATTCAGACTTGAAGCTGATGCAGTCAGATCTTAAGAATAGAGCTACTTCCAGAACCGGATTTAGGATGACCCGACACATTGCACTTCGAATCATTTCCTTAAACTTTTAGCCTGAATCACCGAGTGAACCTTGAATAATGAATTATAAATAGAAAATTAGTTTACCCTTCTTCATTTAGAGAACGTCAGTAAGACCCTCAATACTCTCTTGGAACCTGAACGATTGGATCATCCCTTAAACTTGTGTGATTTCTGATTCTAAAGGCTATTACTATGCTTCAGATTATGGTTAGGATATGGGGACAATTTGTTCAACTCCTTTACCGTCAAACAGTGTTTGTCCTGACAATCCTGTTCTGCATTGGGATCGGCATTGCAATGTCGAATATGCAACATCTTGCCTCCGAGTTAATTAAATCTCAAGCCCTGAAAAATGCAGCTCAGTATGCTCAGGCATTGAGAGAGGCCCGAACTCTCTACAGTGCAGATGCAGTGAGCCCAGCAACATCAACAGGAGCAGTGGTTGCTACCCACGACTATGCCATGGCCCCTGGAACGATCCCTCTCCCAGCAACGTTCTTGATTGAATTGGGCGAACGGATTAGAACCATGCAATCCGGTGTTTCTGTCCGGCTCTACAGTGATTATCCGTTTCCCTGGCGCAAAGAAACAGGAGGCCCAAAGGACAAATTTGAACAAGCGGCCCTCAAGGCTCTGCGACAAAGCCCAGATTGGCCTTACTATCAACAAGAGATGATTGGTGATCGTCCAGTTTTTCGATATGCAGAGGCCGATATCTTACGGCCTAGTTGCGTAGAGTGCCACAATAGCTATCCCGGCACTCCAAAAACAGACTGGAAGCTTGGCGATGTCCGAGGAGTCTTAGAAATTATTCAGCCCTTGGATGCAATTACTCAGCAAGTCGAATCTGGGCTGAGAGACACCAGCATTATGTTAACTGGATTATCTGTGCTGGGAATTTCAGGATTAACCCTAGTCATGGGTCGCCTTCGTCAAACCTCGAAAGAACTCGAACGGCGAGTGATTGAACGAACCGCAGAACTGCAAGAAGAACAGGAAAAATCAGAGCAGTTGCTGTTATCAATTTTGCCAAAGTTAATTGCAGAACGATTGAAATCAGGAGAGAACCCGATCGCGAATGATTTCCCTGAAGCCAGTATTTTATTTGCCGATCTTGTGGGATTTACAATTCTCTCTCAACAAATGGCTCCAGAGGATTTAGTACAACTGTTGAGTGTTGTTTTCTCGGTGTTTGATGGCTTGTGCGATCGCCACCAACTCGAAAAAATTAAAACCATTGGGGACGCTTACATGGTGGTAGGGGGTTTACCTAGTTTTCGCCATGATCATACTGAATCTGTGGCAGCAATGGCCTTGGATATGCAGCACGAAATCGCCCAGTTAAATATTGATTATCAGATCAATCTAAGTTTAAGAATCGGGATTAATGTAGGCCCAGTCGTGGCTGGGGTGATTGGTCAGAAAAAATTTATCTACGACTTATGGGGAGACGCAGTCAATGTCGCCAGTCGGATGGAATCTCACAGTCTCCCTGGCAAAATTCACGTGACAGAAAAGGTGTATCACTGCTTAAAAGGTCAATTCCAGTTTGAGGCAAGAGGTATTATTCCAATCAAGGGCAAAGGAGAAATGAGAACCTACTTTCTGACCGGAAGATAGTTGACTATCTTGAAATCAACTACTTTGAAATAAAGTGTACCCAGAACTTACCATCTGGAATACAAACTCGCTTAATTAATGAGTAGGAATAATGCAAATATGCCCCACTGAGATCTGTCCGATACCCACTTGGAAACCATTCTCCATAGGGATCATGGACAATAAATCCCTGTTCATCATAGCCAACCACCACAATAATATGACCGAATGACGTAAAATACCCATGAATTACCGCTGGATTATTTGCCGCCACCCAGTCTTGAATATCCTCAATCATCGTATTTTCAGTGAAAAAATCCTGCATTCCGTAGTCTTTAACCACCCGTGCAAGATCATAGGGATTGTGGCGGCTATATCCCTGACTGAGGGCATATTCGTACAATTCATCTTCAAACTGGGTATACCCTGTGCGACGAGATGCCCCCAAATACTCCAAACACATGGCTAGGGAGGTGACATTACAGGCTCCTGTTGGATTGTACCAGTTGTCGATTTGGGATTTGTAGGAAATTCCACTAATGCGATGACTTTTGGGTAGAGGCTTGGGATAAACCACCTGATCTCTAAAGCGGACTTCTGCATGTTCACTCCAGACATAAACCATGGAGCGTCCACCAAAAGTATCCTTCCGAAAAGCAACTCTCAAATGTCCCCGAATCGGATCATAGGTCAAAATCTCAAAGGTCTTGCCCCCTTCAATGGAAAACTTTTCCCAATCCTGGAGTTGGGAAGACGCAAGGGGAGTAAATTTAAAGATTGTACTTTTAGTGGCTTTCAGAATCAATGAAGGCTTGGGAATATCTTCAGGTTTAGTTTCAATCAGTTTTCTTGCGGTTTCTGTCCCTAAATATCCTGGCTCTTCGCATTTCATATACTTTTGAAACTGATGCAACGCCGCCGTTGATTTTTGGCCAAAAATCCCATCCGCAGGAGGATCAAGTAACCCCAAAGCAATCAGACGAGTCTGAATCTGGCGACTGAGTTCAATATCATTACTGATTTGGTCAACGTCATATTTAGTCTCAGTTCCAATAAAGTCTGCCAGCTTCATGCTTTTCTGTGAAGCCGCCGGGAATAAGTCTGCGCGTTTTAATTCAAGCAGTTTTTTCGCAGTTTCCCCATCTAAAGACCCAATTTGAACGGTATTGGCCATCTCTTGAAATTTTTGCAATGCTGCCGTTGACTTAGGGCCAAAGATGCCATCAGCAGGCGGAGCTAATAATCCCAAATCGACCAATCGGGACTGAATCTGGCGGCTCAGTTCTGCGTCACGACTAATTTGCTGGATATCGTACTTGAGGGTTTTCCCTAGAAAGTCTTGTAATCTCATGCTCAGGTGCTCAGGATTAGGGATTGTTCCGAATTGTTCCGATCCACGAGGGATTTCATCGGGATTTTACCGATATTATCCCTCTACAAGGTTCACCATTCAAGCATTCAACCATAAATCAAGGGATTGCAACCAATGGCAACCTAATTTAGATAAGACCTAGTTCATGCTGGGGGTTTGAGAATAGCAACGCCGTAGGCTTCTGGAGAAAGATACTGTTGGGCAGCCTGTTGCAGTTCTTCTGGAGTAATCGATTGAATCCGAGCCGGATAGTCCAAGGCTGCGGCAAGGCTACCGACTAACATTTGATAGTAACCGTAGAGGCTCGCGCGATCGCTCGGCGTTTCGTTGCCAAAAACAAACCGATTCGCGACTTGAGTTTGAATTTTGACCGCTTCAGCTTCAGTAATCCACTCGTGATGCAACGTCCGAATATGTTGGATGATTCTTGCTTCTACCTCAGCCAGGTTTTCAACTGACAGTCGCACTGAAATGTAGAACACCCCTTGTAACTGTTGAGTCATGTGGCTGACCGAGATCGAAGACACTAAGCCCCGTTGTTCACGCAAATCCTGAACGAGTCGAGCCGTTCTGCCTTGACCCAGAATACAGGCCAGAATATCCAGGGCATAGGTCTGCAACAACTGATCTAAACCGGGAGTCCGCCAAGTCAGCACCAATCGAGCCTGTTGTAAGCTTTCATCCACCAGTTCTCGTCGCACAACCTCGGTGAAACTGGGTTCAGGCAAGAGATCCCAGGGAGACAACGTTTGCTCCGGAATCTGTTGCCAAGCTTGGGGCTGAGTCATTTCGACCGCATGGGTGACCGTCTCAATCAGTTGCTCAACCGGCAAGTTCCCAACGACTGCAACGGTGGTGGACTCAGGTTGATAGTGCTGAGCATGGAAGGCCCGCATCTGTTGCGCGGTAACCTGTTCAATCACAGACGTTGGCCCCAATACAGGCCGTCGATAGGGCAAACGCTCAAATACAGTTTCCATCGCCTGTCGGAAGGATCTTCGCCCTGGGTTATCTTCAGAACGCCGAATTTCTTCTAAAACGACCAGCCGCTCTCGTTCAAAGGCATCGTTAGGAATGCTGGGATTGAAGACAACATCAAATTGCAGAGGAGCTAAATAGGCAAAATCCTGGGGAGCTGTTGTAATGTAATACTGGGTGTAGTCTTGGCTGGTTGCGGCGTTGGTCACAGCACCCCGCTCCTCAATTCGTTGCTCAAACTCCCCACTTCCTAGCCGAGGAGTACCCTTGAAAACCATATGTTCAAGAAAATGAGCCATGCCATTAATCTCATCGGATTCAACTGCAGAACCCGTTTTAATCCAGATATTCAAATTGACAGCCTCTACAGGCAACTGTTCCGCCACAATCGTTAGACCGTTGGGAAGTTGATGAAGCGTCGGGAAATTAACGGGAGGAACTGAAGCGAGTTTGAGTAACGTTGAAGTCATGCCTGGCTATCTGGGGTAACTTTCCTCTATCTATCTTAGAGGGTGTTTGAAAAGTTGGTTGCTACCCAACAGATTGAACGACACAGTGCCCGTTTTTACCCGCTTTAGACCCTTCTCCAAAAGTATCATTAACTGCAAAGTTCAAGGGAAGTCGGAATCATAACTTATTGTTTGACTTTTAGAATCTGTTCGTCGCATTCCAGAATAGTTAGTGTGTACGATGAGATCGATGGATTTGAGAACTGAATTTTTACGGTGTTCGCTGCCTGAAGGCTCCATCGCCCAGGAACAGCCAAACTCCCATCTGTGGGAGCAATCTGATAGTAAATCAACTCTCCGTTTTGGCGGAACTCCAGCCCTTCTCGACCCCGTGCCAGAGGAAATGGATAATCAATCGGTCGATAAACCATCACACCTCCCCGATCTTCTTCCTGGGAATGAATCCATCGTCTGAAAATTGAGTTGGGTAAAGTCATAGGATCTCCCTGAACCATCAGGATCGGAGTAACATTAGTGCGATGTCCAATCTGTGAAGAAGCAGACATCGGATGGGGGAATGGGAGCATCATACTTAACAAGCACAAGCCAAACAAACACAAGCCAAACAAACAGGACAGCGATCGCACCAGTCGCGTGCCGATCCAACGACTCAGTCCTGCTTTAAATCTTCGGATGTCCGTTGCCCTGAGAAACATAGCACTCATCCTCAGTTAGTTTTGAACATACACCTAAGAAATACACCTGGGAAATACACCTAAGAAATATACCTGGGAAAATGCTGTGAGTGCATTTTTCACGCAATTTGAGGTATTATCCAATGGGCTTGGGGGCGAAGCCCCCAAATCCCCTGTACCCAACTAGAATTGAAATTGCTATAGACTATTCTCCGATGGGCCACCAGCCATGCCACCAATCTGTAAAGCTAGGTTCCCAGGCTGCAGTATACACCCGCCCATCCAAGCCCACAACAAATGCATCCAGTTTATCAGCACTACGGGAAACAGCCGTAACAGGTGCACCAGGGGCAGCACGACCGCCATTGAGTTCCCACCAGCCATGCCATCCATCAGTGAAGCTAGGTTCCCAAGCAGCCGTTTGAACCACGCCATTCACATCGGTGGCAAAGATGTCGAGTTTATCTTGACTGCGGGACACCGCATAAATCGCTGATCCAGAAGGAACTTGGATAGTTCCGATGGGCCACCAGCCATGCCACCAGTCGGTAAAGTCTGGTTGCCAAGCCGCCGTCCAAACCCGCCCATCTACACCAACCACAAAAACATCAAGCTTATCTTGACCGCGAGACACGGCTGTAACAGGTGCACCAGGGGCGGCCCGACCCCCCTTAAGTTCCCACCAGCCATGCCATCCATCGGTGAAGCTAGGTTCCCAAGCAGCCGTTTGAACCACGCCATTCACATCAGTCGCAAAGATGTCGAGTTTGTCTTGACTGCGAGACACCGCGTGAACCGCCGAACCGAGGGGAACGCGAAGATCTCCAATGGGTGACCAGCCATGCCACCAGTCGGTAAAGTCCGGTTGCCAAGCCGCTGTCCAAACCCGCCCATCTACGCCAACCACAAAAACATCAAGCTTGTCTTGACTGCGAGACACAGCAGTGACGGGAGATCCTGGAGCCGCCATGCCCTGGTTCAGGTTCCACCAACCATGCCACCAGTCCGTGAAAGCAGGTTCCCACGCCGCAGTGTAGGTCTGGTTGTCCGTTCCCACAACAAACGCATCCAGTTTATCTTGGCTACGGGACACACCATGAACGGCTGAACCAGGAGTCGCACGACCCCCATTTAACTCCCACCAACCGTGCCACCAGTCGGTAAAAGTAGGTTCCCAGGCCGCAGTATAGATTACACCATTCACATCAGTCACAAAGATATCGAGTTTATCTTGACTGCGGGAGATGGGGGTAATCTGGGCGTTTGCAGGCAAGCGGGGACTGGTTAGAACAGGGCGAGTAGTACCCAGGCTAGACCGCTCATTGTCAAGGGTGGCGTGCATTCGCACAACTTGATCGACTGTAAACATGAACATGCTGTCGTCGTCAGTGTAGTCCATGTAGTTCATGAACATATCCCCGTTGGGCGTGTTATCGCAGGTGACGCGGGGAAAGCTAGGCTTACCCATATTTGGGCCTGCTTGATTGGGGGTATCGCCGACGAAGTCACTGCCACTACAGCCATTGCCATCATCTCCCCAAATGTGGCGCAAATTCAGCCAGTGGCCAATTTCGTGGGTCGCCGTTCGGCCTAGGTTGAAGGGGGCAACTGCTGTACCCATGGTTCCAAAACCCGTATGGGTTACTACAACACCATCCGTGGCCGCAGAACCACCGGGAAATTGAGCATAACCCAGCAAACCTCCACTTAACTGACAGACCCAAAGATTCAAGTAGCGATCGCTCGACCAGGGATCAATCCCGCCTGCGGCTGAGGATTTAACCCTATCATCATCTGAAAACTCTGTTGCAGTTGTGGCTGTGCGGGTAATGCCATTAGTAGGGTTGCCACTAGGATCAGTTGTTGCCAGTACAAACTCAATTCGAGCATCCGCTGCCAAAGCTTGAAATACAGATGGAATGGAGGCAATATCGGGATTTTGCTTACGAAAGTCCCGATTTAGAACATCAATCTGACTGCGAATTTGGGCTTCTGAAATATTTTGTTCTGGAGTGCTAGAGTTATAAACAACGTGCACAACTACAGGAATGACTGTGATGCCGCTTCTGATTGCCTCAATGCCATGACTTGCATAGGCTAATGTGCGATTCTCAATTTCTCGTCGATGTCTAGCGTAGGCTAGATCGGTTGTCAACAGTCGATAGTGAACGCCCATCGTACTACAGGTGCGATGTTGGGGTAAGCCGACAGTCATACACAACTCCTTGCTATCTGCCGTAGTACTCAGCCAACGTTAATCGGGTCGAGTACTGGGGTAGGGACTACACGTCTAGTATTCCTTGCTTCCAAAGCAGATAACAGTCACCTTTTTGAGCGTCACCCATTTAAGCGACATTTCAGTGATGTTTCAGCAATATTCAAAAAAGTGACTAGATTAAACCTCCTGCGTTAAGGACAAGCTAAGTGACAGAGCTTGACCGCAACAAAAGCAGCCCATGAAATGCTTTATTGGCTAGTTCCTAAAGGTACAGGCTTTTACTCTAGGGGAACTAGACAGCTTGAAGATGTGCCTGAATCGTCTCGGCGGCAGCCTCACCAGTTAGCAATGCCCCCTCAAAAAAACCAGGCCAGCGGTCAGCGATTTCCGTGCCTGCCCAGTAAATACGTCCAACTGGCGCTGCGATCGCCTCACCAAAAGTTGTCCATACACCAGGCGGCATAAAGGCAGCATAGCCCCCTCCTGTCCAAGGCTCGGCTGGCCAGTCTGCCTCCTCATAGGTGACTGGAGACAGGGCCTCCTCGCCGAAGTAGGTTGCCAGATCAGAGAGCACTGCTGAACGGCGATCGGCATCACTCATGGGTCGCCAATATTTGTAGCGATCGCAAGCCACGAAAGTTGCGATCACACCTTTGCCGCTTTCTGGATCAGAACTGTCCGCGCAGAGTTCGATCCAGGGACAGTTACCCAAGCCAATTCCAGCTAACCCCTTTTCCCGCCAGAACGGGGTTTCGTAGGAAATCAGAAGCTTCGCACAGCATCCCATCGGCATCCGCTGGGTCAGTTGTTGCCGCAAGGGTGGCATGGGTGGATCGTAGCTAATTTTGCCTGCAAGATGGGGCGGCATTGCAACGATCACGAACTTTGCTGCAAAGTGATTGTGTGCTGTTTCAACTTCAACCCCTGCTTCGTTTTGATGAATACAGAAGACAGGTTCGTTAAGCTTAATTCGCTCGCCCAATTCAGCCGCAATCTTCCCTGGAATCTGCCCAGCTCCACCGTGGAGGAGTTCTGCCTCTGGATGCTCGGATTGGGGAGCGCAGTTTTGTCCCCAGAGAACGTGCAGCAGTGACACCTGGTTTGGCTCCGCTGGCCCGAGGAAACCGACTGCACGAGCCATGTAGGCTAAGTACCAGTATCCAAAATCAGTCTTGGTGTTTTCCTTGATCCATCGGGCAAAGGTATCACTATCCAACAATTGGTTTTGATCACCCATGCTAGGGTGGCCCGGAGGCATTGCCGATGAAAGCACCTGAAAGCGCTCCCAGGCTTCAGTTGCATCCCTCCATTCGGCTTCAGGTACACCGGGGATCTCACCTTCGGAGAAGCCTTGAAAAAAGCCGTTGAACTCGTAGCGCTCCCCATTGAATAGCAGAACTGTTCGTCCATGGACTGGCGATGGAAACCGACGTACTCTATATTCGTCAAGGAGTGCCAGGAAGCGATGCTGTGTTGGCCCGACCCACTGTCCTCCCAGATCAGTCCACTGCCCCGATTCTAGTTGCCGACCATGCATCCGACCACCAATGCGATCGCGTGCTTCGATGAGCAAAACACTTTGACCAGATCGATGTAAATTACGAGCGGCGATCAGTCCAGAAAGCCCACCGCCAACAACAATGCAATCATAGACATTTTGTTCTGATAGAGGCATAAATCTTAATCTATCTCCAAAAGTGATGTTGCACGAATCCCACAGTAGTCTTAGCCCTATTAAACCCTGCTGTCAAGGCAGCGTTATCTCCCTCCCTGATTACTTTCCCTTGACAAGGGGAGAAACGGAAAGGAGCCTAAAACAGTGCCACTTCCAAGAACCAAACCTAGGATTAATCCCAAGCAGGAAGCTAATACTTAGTTACCACACTGAGGGGATAAAGGGGGAGGAAGCTGATTGATGCAGGATATTTATTGGTTACTCCTCTGTCGGAGAGGGTTGCCAGATTTTGACCGTGGAGTCGTAGCTGGCTGTTGCTAATAGTTGTCCATCTTGGCTAAAGTCTACTGCCAGAATATCTTCTCGGTGAGCTGCAGAGGTTTCTAGGAGGGTTCCGCTCTCGACTTCCCAGAGATCGAGGTTGCCATCTCGGTTGCCGCTGGCAAGGAGTTGGCCATCGGGGCTAAAGGTAAGGGCAAAGACATCGACCCGATCAGCTCTCAGGGTGCGTCGTATTGTCCACCGTCCGTTCTGAATTTCCCAGAGCTTAATCATGCCGTCTCGACTGCCACTGGCCAGAATTTGACCATCGGGGCTGAAGGCGACTGTTCTCACCCAGTCAGCGTGTCCCGGCAATTGGTACAGTTCCCTGGCTCGATGCAAATCCCAGAGCCGAACCGAGTTGTCCCGACCCCCACTCGCTAGAATTTGACCGTTGGGACTGAAGCTGAGGCCATAGACATAGTCTTCGTGACCTGTCAGGGTGAACCAGCGTTTGCCCTTGGTCATGTCCCAGATTTCAATGGTTTTGTCACGGCTGCCACTGGCGAGCAACTTGCCGTCTAGACTAAATCGCACGACTTCGACCCCGGCTGCGTGGCCTGCCAGGGTGAACCAACGTTTGCCCTTGACCATATCCCAGATTTCAATGGTTTTGTCGCGGCTGCCACTGGCCAGTAGCTTGCCATCTGGACTGAAACTTAGGGAGGTAACCCAGTTGGTATGACCTGTGAGGGTATACCAGCGTTTGCCCCGGTTCAGTTGCCAAATCTCAATGGTTTGATCTTGACTCCCACTGGCTAGAGTTGCTCCATCAGGGCTAAAGACAACGGCAGTTACGGAATTGCGGTGTCCTTTGAGGGTGTACAAACAATCCCAGGTCAAGCCCTGCAACGGAGCAACTCGACTGAAGGTTTTTTCTTTCTGGGGCTGAGGCGGCTGAGGGGGTTGGGGATGTTGAATCCGAAATTGGGTGGGAATTTGGGGGGAAGACGTTGCTATGGGTGGGCGGGCAACTGGTTGGCGCGCAACGGGCTGAGTGGCTTGAGGAGACAGTTGTAGATTCTGTAGAACTCTAGCAGGAATGCCATCGGGGTGTAAATCTTTCAACACGGCTAGGGCTGACGGGTAGCGTTGGGCTGGAGTCATGGTTACCATTTTGTCTAAGATTTGTCCCAGCTTCATGCTAAAGGGTTGGCCCTTGAGGTAATCTCGCCAAATCCATTGATCCTCATGAATATCAAACAGATCGAAGGGGGAAATCTGAGTCAGCAGATAGAGACAGGTCACGCCTAAACTGTAGACATCACTGGCATACATGGCTTGGCCTCGGGTTTGTTCCGGAGCAATATATTCTGGGCTACCAATCACCGTTCCCATCCCAGGGAGTTGGGCTTGAGTCACAACCTTGGCGGCTCCAAAGTCTACTAGAACCAACTCTCCCGGCTTGGCATGAACTCCCGTTGTTTGGGTAGTCAGACCCCGACGGCGAATAATGTTTGCGGGCTTAATATCGCGGTGAATCACCTGATTTTGGTGCACAAACTGCAAGACGGGCAATAGGTCATTTAGCAGTTCCCAAATCTGGACTTCATTAAATGTTCCCTGCTGCTCTAGCTCCTGTTCTAAGTTCTCGCCATTAATATATTCCTGAACCAGATATTGATTGCCATCTTGTTCAAAATGGGCCAGTAAATCAGGGATTTGAGGATGTTTTCCGAGTTGGTCTAACCGAATGGCTTCCTGATGAAATAGCTCTATCGCTTTTGTAGAATTTTGAGTTCCTTGACTTTGGGGGAAAAATTGTTTGATGACGCAGGGCGGGCGTGAAGGTTTGTCCTCATCAACTGCCAAAAAAGTTTTCCCAAATCCGCCATGACCAATGGGTTTAATGGCCTTATATCGCTCTCGCAACAGTAACTTTGCACCACAAGTAAGACAGAATTTACTATCGTCTGGATTTTGGTGATGGGTACAGTGAGGATTGAGACAATAACTCATTGGTTGTGCAGGATGAAATGTGCAGAATTAAGTGTGCAGGTTAAGTGTGCAGAATATTAAGTGTGCAGGTTAAGTGTGTAGGATTAAAACTTAAAGTCGATTAACGAAAGTAAAAAATGAATTTTTGACTTATATTAATAAGGATATTCAGTTCTAGTGTTCCCTAACAAACATTCCTATCCAGCTATCCAAACTTAACAGCAATCTAAACTTCAGCAGGCGAACATCAACACTGACCCAATTTATGATAGGTATCTTGCTAGCATTGGCGTAGCCTCTCGGGTTGGAAACAGGAGGACGCTCACCCTATTATGAGTTTAAGTTGCGGGTTAAGTTTATGGATTAAGTTTGTTCCTCTGCTGAGTTGGGACTTGACCCAGACTTCGAATCACACTTCTAACAGCACTTCTAACAGCACTTCATAATTTTTAAAGATTCTGTCTGAATCGTTTTAGATTTTGGGCCTGAATGCATCCGTCTAAGAGTAGTCAGTATCCTCAATTGTAAAGGAGAAATCAATGGGTACGTCCCTAAAGCAAGTCGTAATTTACACAGATGGGGCCTGTTCTGGCAATCCGGGGTCAGGAGGGTACGGAGTGGTCTTAATTTATGGCAGTCATCGCAAGGAACTTTCCGGAGGATTTCGCCGAACGACCAACAATCGTATGGAAATCATGGGGTCGATTGCCGGACTTGAAATCCTCAAATCTCCTTGTCTGGTGACCCTCTACACCGATTCTCAGTACCTGGTGGATACCATGATGAAAGGCTGGGCAAAACGCTGGCGGACGAATGGCTGGAAACGGAATGCCAAAGAGGCCGCCAAAAATCCGGATCTGTGGCAGCGGCTCTTGGATCTTTGTGATTACCATCAAGTAAAATTCGTTTGGGTGCGGGGTCATGCTGGAAATGAGGAAAATGAATGTTGCGATCGCCTCGCCGTTCAAGCCTCTAAACAGAAAAATTTACCTCCTGATTTAGGCTATGAAAATTCTTAAGCGACCCTTTTCTGGTACTCCCTTAAATCCCGAAAAGCGATCGCATTCGCCTTCGAATCCAGATCAAAGGATTCTCCTCAAGATCATCATCCTCTAAAATTCCCATCTCCTGCAACATTTGCCGCCGCTCAATCAGTTCTTGTTTGCGCTCTACTAATTTTTCGGCAATCTGATCGGCAAGTTGCGGATAACTCGTTAAAAATCCTTGAAAAATATCTCGGTTGACCACGAAAAGAATTGTTGTTTCCAGAGTTTTAACCGCAGCCGAGCGAGGAATTCCCATAATTAAAGCCAACTCTCCAAAGAAATCTCCAGTATACAAATCCCGAATATGTTTGTTGGCTTTCTCCGAAACAATTTCGACTGAGCCAGATAGAATAATATGAAAAGCATCTCCCGGATCACCTTCATGAAAGATAAATTCCTTGGCAGAGGTTTTTTGACGATATCCCTTTTCAATCAAACTCAATAGCTCTAAATCAGAAAATTTTTCAAAATAAATTACCTGTCTCAATAAATCTTTTAACGACAAACTTTCTGGATAGGCTTTGACCTCTTTTTCAAGCTGCTTGGTCTCCTCCTTCATATTTTGATCTTGAATCTGACTCGCATTAAAAATCCCTCTCAGATCCTCTGGATTTCTGAACCATAAATCCCGTTGAGCCACAGGAATTCTAATGTTATTTTGATACAGTTCACTTTGGATAATATAGTTCAAAGCACTCCGAATCGGGAGTCTGGCCCTGGGCTGATCAATCCAAACCAACAACTCATAATTCACTGAATCTTCCCCAAAATTACTCAGCCAAACTTGAGGAGCAGGACGGGGCAAAACCCTAGGCTCTTGACGGGCTGAAGCCAATAGCACCTCGGTAACTAATACGGGATCACTGCCATAGGCAACCCGAACGGGAATATGAATCCGACTGTTGACATCACCATAACTCCAGTTAATAATTCGATTATCAATCAAATCAGAATTGGGAATAATAATCGAAATTCCATCGTTGGTTACCAACAATGTTGACCGGATTGAAATTTTACGAATTGTGCCTTCTAGGTCTCCTAGCTCAATATAATCTCCAGCTTTAATCGGTTGTTCTAGGAGAAGAATTAAACCACTGACAAAGTTCTGAGCCAATCCTTGAAATCCGAAGCCAATGCCAATTCCCAAGCCTCCAGCCAGAAAACTAATAGAACGAATATCAACTCCAGCAACCTGAGGAACAATAATGAATGCAAGTGTAACTGTACAATAGCGAAAAATAGTTGAAATTGCTTCTCGAGTTCCTTCTTGAACCCCAAATTTGACCAATAGTTTATCCCTGATCCAGTTACTCACATATCGAGAAATAAGAACGACAGCGGTCAGGACAATTAGCGTTGTCAGAATCGAACTGACAGAAACTAACATTCCTCCAATTCTGATTGTTTTTGTAAAAAGACGATATAGGGATTCAATCAGAGCCATAATTGGATTCATAGTTACCTTTCAGAAGAGAGGTTAATGGGATCATTTCTAAATTGATCTTACCAAAAGTTTTATACTTTTCGGCTTAAAGATATCAGTTTAGAAATACGGGTTTAAAAACAGTTTGCTTAAGGGGTATCAGTTTTAAACTTTGTAGTTTAAACTACAAGTAAAGTACAAGTTCTAAAAGTAATTCTTTATGATGATTTCAGAACTACTTATCTTAATATTTAGTGGACTGCTAAGTGGAGTTCTTGCTGGATTTCTAGGGATTGGGGGAGGAGTTATTTTGGTGCCTTTATTAGTTGCTTTGAATATTGAACCCATTCAAGCGGTTGCAACCAGCAGTATTGCTATTTTTATTACAGCCTTGTCAGGGAGTATTCAAAATTGGCGCATGGGTTACCTGAAGTTTGGCCGGGTTTTTGGAATTGGTTTTCCAGCATTGATAACGGCCCAAGTTGGAGCTTACTTTGCAGATCAGTTTTCCCCCAAATACTTACTAATTGCATTTGGATGTTTATTACTTCTAAATGTGTACTTAGTTGAACTTAACAAACAAGTCACGGGCAAGCGATCTGCCCGTAAAATAGAACAATATCTTTCAGGAGGGTTCAGCTCGGAAGGATCGAGTTCAGCACTGATTGTTTCAACTCCATCTCACCCAATATTTTTTAGGGTTTTAACTGGGACTTTAGCTGGATTTCTGGCTGGATTTTTTGGGGTTGGAGGGGGCGTGATTATGGTGCCTTTGCAAATTCTGTTATTAAATGAAACAATCAAAACTGCGATTCAAACCAGTTTAGGAGTCATTGTAATTACTGGTGTTTCGGCTGGTTTGGGTCATGCTAGACTAGGAAATGTAATGTGGCTATCCGGAGTTCTGCTGGGGTTGGGTGGTTTATTCGGAGCACAACTGAGCACTCGCTTTCTACCTAAACTTTCTGAGCGCACCATCAGTCTTACATTTCGTGCATTGCTAAGCATTCTAGCGGCCTATATTTTCTGGCAAGCAATCCAATACTAGCTAGATGAACCTTAGAATGATTGAGCTAGAATCCAAAGGGCAACTAAAACCACTAAGAATGACCAGACTAATTTTACTAATTGAGGATGAAGACGATATTCGAGAAGTTGCTCAACTTAGTTTAGAGATGGTTGGCAAATGGGAAGTGATCACGGCAAAATCTGGCAATGAAGGGCTAATAAAAGCAGAGCAAGAGCAGCCGGATATGATCCTTCTAGATGTGATGATGCCTGAGTTAGATGGTTTAGTAACGTTTAGAAAATTGCAGGCAAGCAAAACGACTCAACATATTCCAGTGATTTTCCTAACCGCAAAAGTTCAATCTGCCGATCAACGTCAGTTTGCTGAACTTGGAGTGAGCGGGATTATTACGAAGCCTTTTGAACCGTTGACTCTAGCTGATCAAGTCACAAAAATTTTAGAGTGGTAAATGGCGCAAAGTCAAAATTAAGACCTGTGATTGCTACGATCGCCGCTCTAAAATTTTTCTGATATTTGGTAAAGCTGCTTCTACAACTTCAGGCTGTGGCGTTGTTTGTTTCCAACTTTCACGCATCGCAAGCCGTTCTAACCATGCCTTGAGGCGAGGACAGGAATCCAAAGAAAAGCCGAATAAATACAATGAAGGCAATAAGGTTCCAGCAGTAATATCTGCCAAAGTAAGTTCTTCTCCAACAAAGTATGAATGTTTCCCTAGAAGATTCTCGTAAAATTGCATTACAGAGATGACTCGCTCTTTTGCCGCGTCAAGTTTCTGACTGTCAACGTCCAATCCTACTAAAGGTCGGGTTAATAGAAGCATAGCAAGTTGAAGTTCATTGACGGCAACCATCTCCACCATCCGGACTGTGGCAATGTCTTCAGGGTTGCTTGGCATCAACGATCGAGTTGGATATTTTGCTTCCAGGTAATCTAAAATTGCCAATGACTCAATGACCCGAAACCCATTGTCTACAATGACGGGAACGCGCTGGAGCGAATTAATTGCTGTGAAGTCGTTATCAAACTGATCGCCGTCCAGATTCACCAGAATTGGCTCAAATGGTATTTGTTTTTCTAGCAGTGCGACCCACACTCGACGCACATTGGCAGAGACCGGATTGTAGTAAAACTTCAGCATTGAAACCCCTGCTCAAAAACTACGATTTCAGCGAACCCTTGAAGTCTAACACCAACTTAATGAGGCTTTTTTTCACCGACCCGTTCAATTGACTGCCGCACTAAGCCCCTTTGAACATCCCAATCTTGAACATTCACGGATAACTTTTAAATGACCACCATCACCCGAAACGAAGCAGGCTAACGACAAAATGTAGCGGCGGTAGATAACCTTGAACATTCACCGATAACCTTTGTTCCTTCCGCACCAACGCAGTGTTGGGCTGCGCTGCTACATGACGCTAACCGAATAGGCACGAACTGCTGAATCTACTGTCGCAATTGTCAGACCATTGTGTAAAGCCTGACAGATAAGCATTCTGTCAAATGGATCACGATGCAATGGTGGCAATTCAGCCAATTGAATCACGCTACTTTCATCAAGAGCAAGACTGGCAATCTGATGAAGATCGCGCTGCTTGGGCAAATACGTTTCGGGAGGCTCTGGCAGAGGAAGTTTGCCCAACTGATACTCGACAATCACTTCCCAGACTGAAACGGCACTCAAGTAGATCTCGTTGTCTGGATCGCGAATCGCATCCCGAACATCTGTTGATAACTGGGTATCGCCACTGATGAACCACAGAAAAATATGCGTATCTAGCAAAATTCTCATTTGCCCTCGAATGCGCTGAGAAGATCTTCCGGCAAAGGAGCATCAAAATCATCTGGAACGATAAACTCACCTGCACACAAACCAAATGGTCGCAATTGTTTACTACTAGCAATAGGTCTAAGCTCGGCAATAGGTTTATCAGATCTCATAATGACAAGAGTTTCGCCTGCCTCTACCTGATGAAGGTACTTCAAGGGATCACGTTGAATTTCATCAATAGTTACATTCAGCATCAGCCTACCTCGGTGTAAATTTAATGAGCAAACAAGTCTCCAAAACATCAAAGGGTTCAAAGGCTCTCTAGGTAAAGAGTTTTGATCTGAAAGGCAACTTTTCTAGCTTGGGTTAGTGGAATTGGATAGCCAACTGTGTTGTACCCTTTGTTGGGAACACTTCTCTTCTGAAGAGTTTTTTGCAACTCCCAAACTAGCGCTCTCAATTTTCCTGGTTTGAAAACGAGAATTTCTTGCTTTGGTATCAAGACGATCCAGTAATCTGCTTTAAAACTCCACCCCCATCCTGGAATTGTCTCCTTGTCGTTCGAGATAGTTTCAAAGAAGAGATTGCCTGTCCGTTTAGCCGCAAGGTCAAACTTATACTCAATCGTGATGACTGATCCATCTGACCGAGTGACAATTCTGTCTATTCCTGCTTGCTGGTACTTCATCTCGTTAGAGACATCAAGTACTTTGTAGATAGGATGTAACCACTGATCTAAGAAGGTTTCTCCCTCTTGTCCAACTTTGCGCTGAGTTTCAAAATTGTATGGTTTAGTTTGCATAGATTTGAGGGATGAATATTCCACCAGTGTAGAATGTTGATCTCTGGCAATTTGCTGAATTTTTTCAAGGGTTAAAGGTTCGGCATTAGTGTGGGATTTTTCATCGGCAAATGGTTGAACTCTGACCGATATTGTACTGTTCCAACACAGCCCTCCAATCCTCCACTTTCCAGCTCCAATACCATAAACGCCTCATCTGGCACAGCGTACTCACATCCTAATCCTTTCTCTTTGGCTGGAGTAAAGCCGAATCGTGAATAGTATTTGGGATCGCCTAGCACAACAACGACTTTATACCCCAACCGAGCGCACTCTGCCAAACCATACCGAATCAACAATGTCCCAATCCCTTGTCGCTGATAGTTGGGTAGTACTGCTACAGGTGCCAGTCCTAGAAAAGGTAAATCATCAGCACTGTTCCCTTCAATCACAACTGGACTGAAGAAAATATGCCCAACAATTTGCTCAGATTCAACAGCAACAAAGGAAAACGTAGAGGTAACGCCGCGCAATTGATTCACTAAGTTTGCCTCACTCTCCCACCCAAATGCCGCAACATTGACCTTGCAAACAGCTTCTATGTCGTCTAGTTTTTCGGCTCGAACTTCCATGACTCAACTACTGATTCTTAGAGGGACTGTATCTATCCAACCATAGATTCATTCTAGTCCAGCAGGTTTATTGGGCAGCAGCAACATAGGAGTTTGTGTTGGTTTTCAAATTAATTTCAGTCATCACTTCTAACAACTGCGCTAGCTTGCCCGCGTTCTGGTACAAAAACTTAGTTTAATCGTTCCGTGAATTCAAAGATGGTTTACTTCTGGAATGGGGGCGGTGGGACTTGAACCCACACGACCGTTTAAGGTCAACGGATTTTCATTCTCCCGCAGCTTTCACTGCTGCCCTGTAACGTTAGGCTTTAAGAATTGGACTCTCTCTTTACCCTCGGCTTCACGTTAGGGTAGCTCCCGTCGAGTCTCTGCACCTTCCAACCACAGCTTAAAAAAGTGTTAGATTGGCTTGGCTCAGGATTGCCTTGTCTGAATTTAGAGTATGAACTCAGATTAGATTTAGGTTTCCCTGAATTTGAGAGCTTCCACTTGAGCAATTTCTCAACTCAAGGCCCAGTTTTCTAAGTCCGTAGCGTCTACCATTCCGCCACGCCCCCAGTTGCAAACGATCTTTCGAGTTCGAAAAACCGTATTATATAACTTTAACATATTAGAGATGGTAATGCAACTTTGCTTTATCGCGATCGCGGCCTCCATGGGTTCGTCCTTCCGGTTTGATCTGCGGAATCAGGTCGTCAACGTTCGCAATACGGGCAAAAAACCGCTGGCATCCTCCCTAATGAAAGCGATTAACCCTGCAAACCTTTAATTAAAATTCGCTGTTATGGGGAATGGATTACTTAAAGGATTACGCTTTGATTCACCCCTTATAAAGATGAAAGATGGCGGTTCTCAGACCCGTTCGTTGTAGTTGCTGTGTTCATCAAAAAATGGGATGAGCGTTGCCTCCCTGGAAAATGCGCCCTTAGAATGCGCCCTGAGCAGGAAAACAGCCCGCACCGTTACGCAAGCGTAGAGTCGGGCACATCACATTGTATTCTTGAGTCAAGGGTCTATTTGGAGGTCAAGATGACTGCGTCAACAACAGCATCAATGCAGTGGGTCAATGTACTATCAACTCGTTCTTCCCTAGAAGCTGCGGTTAAGGAAGTTGTTGAACAAGCTCAACATCAGTTAGATGCCTCACCCGACTTGGGTTTAGTCTTCATCTCCTCAGCATTTGCGAGTGAATATTCCCGGTTACTGCCCTTACTGCAAGATCAATTGACTCTTCCTGCCTTAGTGGGTTGTGGAGGCGGCGGTGTAATTGGCATGAATCCCCAGGCTCGTCAACCAGAAGAAGTTGAAGGCAAGCCTGCCCTCAGCCTCTTTTTAGCCCATCTGCCTGGAGTGAATGTCCAAACGTTTCACCTCAAAGCCGAGGATTTGCCTGATCTTGACGGTTCTCCAGAGGAATGGGTCGAATTGATTGGAGTTCAGCCGGAGCAAAATCCTCATTTCGTGTTGTTGATTGACCCCATGTGTGGCCGTATCAATGATTTGCTGCAAGGTTTGGACTATGCTTATCCCGGCGCAACTAAAGTGGGAGGACTGGCAAGTTCCATGGCAACGGGGAGTCCAACAGCAGTATTTTGCAACACCCAAGCCTATCCTGAATCAATCGTGGGAGTCGCCCTGAGCGGTGATATTGTGATTGAAACTATTGTGGCCCAAGGCTGTCGTCCCATTGGTCAACTTTATCGGGTGACTCAAGGGGAGCGCAATATTATTTTGGAAATCGAGCCAGAACGCTCTAGAGTTGGAGAACAAAGTGAGTTTTCCGTAACCAGCAAAGCCTCTTCTCCCCTGGAAGCGCTACAAAACCTGATTCAGGATCTGAACGAGGAAGACAAGCGGCTCGCCCAAAATTCTTTGTTTATTGGCATCGTTCGGGATGAGTTCAAATCAGAATTGGGACAGGGAGATTTCTTAATTCGGAACTTACTCGGAGTCGATCCTCGGGTTGGGGCGATCGCCCTAGGAGATCGGGTTCGACCGGGTCAACGGATTCAGTTTCACTTGCGAGATGCTCGCACGTCAAAAGAAGATCTAGAGATGTTGCTAGAACGCTATTCTCCCACAAGTTCCCGTGCAGCCCAATTCAGGACTGATGCTGGAGCATTGATGTTTTCCTGCCTGGGTCGAGGAGAAGGATTGTATGGGGAGCCCAGTTTTGATTCCCATCTCTTTGGACGCTATCTGAATATTCCCCTAGGAGGATTTTTCTGTAATGGCGAAATTGGCCCGGTTGGAGACGGCACTTTCCTGCATGGGTATACCTCTGTGTTTGGAATTTGTCGCCAGCCTTAGCCTTACCCTGAATATTGCCCTCAAGCTTTATCTCTAAAACTCAACACCTTGTCTTGTTCACTCTAGACATCGGAACACTCCTATGAGCGAATGGATAATTGCCTTAATCCAAGGGTGATTTCGACTTCCTCAGTCAGTCGAAGCAGTCGTCGAGTCTCAAAGATGTTCCAACTCTCTACACCGACTGAGTTCTGGAGTGCAGTATCTTAATGCAATTTGAGAAATAAGGTTTGGAGTTCATGGGGTTTTGCTCAGGACTCATCACCAATGTCCCTAGTTGAATAAGCTTTCAATCTAACAGTCACTTTAAAAGTCAAATTAACAGTCAACTTAATAGTTGATTTAACGGTCTGAGTCAGTCGGACTTGACTTTTCTGACAAAAAAGGTTGACGTTAAACTCTAATTATTGGATAGTGGTAATCAAATACAGAAAAATCCGACAGTTTCATCCCAGTATTTTTTACTTCAAATCCCCCACTTTAGCGCCTTTAAAGCAAGAGAATACTAAGCTTTTCTAGGTATTTTTTGGACAAAGAGTGATCTTCCAACTCAATTTTCAGATCCAATTCTCAACTTCAAAATAAACAGCTTATGACGATTGAAAAACCCCTTGGTTCTGTCATTCAAGGTTCCCTCACCAAAGGCTTAGAAGTCCGGTTGCATCCAGATGTTTCAGTAGAAGAGATGCGGGTAGGGAAGTTTTTGGTGGTTCGAGGGATGCGATCGCGATTTTTCTGTTTATTAACCGATGTTGCCTTGGGAACTGCAAGTGTCCGAATCTTGGCCAATCCTCCTCGACCTGAGGATGACTTCATGCAGGCGGTGTTGGCGGGCAGCAGCACCTACGGCACGATTGAACTCAGTCCGATGCTAATGCTGAATGAGGATTTCCTGGATGACACCAATGCTCACCCCGATGCCTGGGAATTGATAGAAAAAGATGATTCTACAGAACCTCAGGCAGGTCGTCTCACCTTAGCCGCTTACAAACCCCAAACCAACAGCGCCATTCAATTGCTGCCGGTAAAAACCATTCCGACCCACTTCTCTCAAGTGTATGAAGCCAGTGAGCGGGATTTTCGGGTAATTTTTGGGTGGGAAGACGACCCCCAACGTCGGAATTTTGCCATCGGACAACCGATTGATATGGACGTTCCAGTTTGTATTGACCTGGATCGCTTTGTAGAACGCAGTAACGGTATCTTTGGAAAATCTGGAACGGGGAAATCGTTTCTCACGCGGCTGTTGCTCTCTGGAATTATCCGCAAGCAAGCCGCCGTCAATTTGATCTTTGATATGCACTCAGAATATGGTTGGGAAGCCGTTTCGGAGGGTAAAAAATTCAGCACGGTTAAAGGGTTGCGGCAGTTGTTTCCAGGCCGAGTTGAGGTGTACACCCTTGATCCAGACTCTTCGCGAAGACGGGGGATTCGGGATGCCCAGGAACTTTACCTGAGTTACAACCAGATCGAAGTTGAAGATTTGGCCTTGGTACAGCGAGAACTCAACCTTTCAGAGGCTAGTCTGGATAGTGCCAATATTCTTCGCAGTGAATTTGGCAAAAACTGGATCTTGCAGTTGATTGAGATGACCAACGAAGACATTCAACTATTTTGTGATGAAAAGCGGGGACACAAAGGCTCGATCATGTCTTTGCAACGCAAGTTGTTGCGCTTGGACAACCTCAAATACATGCGACCCAGTTCAAATCAGAACTACATTGACCAGATGATGGAGTCCCTGGAGGCGGGCAAAAATGTGATTGTGGAGTTTGGCTCTCAGTCCGACATGTTGTCGTATATGTTGGTGACGAACATGATCACCCGCCGGATTCACCATGCCTATGTCCGCAAAGCCGAGAAATTTCTGGCCTCAAAAAATCCCTGCGATCGCCCTCAACAGTTAGTGATTACCATCGAAGAAGCCCATCGATTTCTGGATACTGCAATTGTGCGGTCAACGATTTTTGGCAATATTGCGCGAGAAATGCGGAAGTACTTTGTCACACTCCTCGTGGTGGATCAACGCCCCTCTGGAATTGATGCGGAGGTGATGTCCCAAATTGGCACTCGGATTACGGCCCTGCTCAACGACGACAAAGATATTGAAGCGATTTTTACCGGCGTTTCCGGAGGCCAGAGTTTGCGTTCTGTCTTATCTAAACTGGATTCCAAACAGCAAGCGTTAGTTCTAGGTCACGCTGTGCCGATGCCCGTTGTGATTCGGACACGATTATATGACGAGCAGTTTTATCGAGAAATTGCCGATATCGATTGGGAGGAGATGCCGGACGAAACCGTCTTTGAGGCGGCGGCTTCTGCTAAGGATGACCTAGGATTTTAAGAATTGTAAGGTCAGTATGAAAAC
The DNA here is from genome assembly GCA_051652765.1 of Microcoleaceae cyanobacterium. Classification (GTDB taxonomy): domain Bacteria; phylum Cyanobacteriota; class Cyanobacteriia; order Cyanobacteriales; family Microcoleaceae; genus JBHJGO01. Next base: position 25,327 of record JBOFUV010000026.1, read on the forward strand.
TTTGAAGCTTTTAAAAAAGCTTTTGTTTGAAGCTTTTTTTAAAAGCTTTAAAAGTCAATACGTATTGTTCGGTACATTCTCGACTATGATATGAGTTTAGCTCTAAACTTAGTTGATTCATTTTTCATGACTGACAATATCTATCAAACCCTTTGGGACAGTGACGAGAATAAGTTTTCAGTAAGTGCCCGCACAGCTTCAGGGGAGTGGGAAGACGAAAGCGCAGATATTTTACTAGATGAACAAGCAAAAGCTAGCGGCAATCGCACCATTGACCTAGCAACTAAACCTCTGTTTCACCGCGTTAATGAGGAGAAGTTATTCGACCAAAATCGTACTTACAACGCATTTATCAAGCTGCTAGATAACTATGCAGTTTACTTTCTAGATGAAGAGTTCACACCAGAGCAAGAAGAAAAAGAACAGCTTGAGTTTGTCTCTTTGATCTTGACCACAAAACCAATTCAAATTGCCTGGAACTATATTAATCAAGAATTCGGAGAAAACCTGTCAGAGGAACAATTTCGCAACAAGCTAAAGCGGATTTGGTTTGAACTTTACATCAATTACTACAAAGGGAAATCGACCAATTTTTGTTCGGGATTTGAGCATGTTTTTGTTGGGGAAGCAAAGTACAATGCTCGGTTTGAAGATAAACGGGAAACTCTGGGTGAGATTTCTGGCTATCACTCCTGGGTAAAATTTTATCTCGATGAAAAAAATAATCGCGTCAACTTCCTGGGTTACAAGTACGATCTCAAGGGCAATGAAAGGCAGAATAACCCCAATGTTGTCACCTTGCAAATGATTCAAACCATTTCGGATATGCGAGGAAAAATGGTCGTTGAATTGTTTAAAAAGAAGGGGGGCTTTTTTGTTGGCCCTAGCCCAGAAGCCGAGATTGCGATCGCAACCGTTGCCTACTATGAAAGTGTGTACAACAGAATTCGGGATCAAAAACGCACCACAATCGGAGGCGAAAACTATGATCTAGTCGTTTATCGCAATATCAATCCCAACGGTAGTCGGGGAGAATTCATTCGATCGTTTTATCCTGTGTTTGTTGGCAATGAACAGCAGGTTGAAGAGCCGCCAATGGATCGGCCTGTAATTATCCCAATCGAGCGCATCATCAAGACTGATGGGCCTGTTGTTATTGTGGCTGCATTACCAAACCCTAGCGGTCAGGATGAAGGGAACGAATGGGTAGAATTGCAAAATCGATCCGATGCCGCCATTGATTTAACCGGTTGGGAATTACGGGATAAACTGGGTCGCCCCGAGGTGTTGCGGGCCACAATTCAACCGGGAGAAACTCAGCAGTTTAGAGTGAGTCGTTCAAGTACAAATTCGATGCAGATGACCAACAATACTGGGCTAATTATGTTGTACAGTGCCGCATCAGAGTTGGTTGCTGGGGTGGAATACGACCAGGCAACCTCAGGGACAGTGATCCAGTTTGGATAGCCTGGGGAATTAATCTTGAGGATGGAGTGAACCGCTAAATCGCGATACTCTTGGGTAATAGGGTTGTCTTTCACTTGGAATTGCCGGATGTCAGATATTCAGAAGGTCGAAGCCGCCCTTGAATGCCGGGACTATCGAACGGCAGCCCAGTTGCTCAAGCAGTTGCAGCAAGCTTCCCCCGACCATCCCTGGGTCAATTTTTATATTGGCCGCTTGTACGAAGCCACCGAAAAGCAAGATCGGGCTGAGAAGATCTATCGCCAGATCTTGCAAAGGGCGACCCATTCCAAGGTGATTGCCCAAGCTCGTCAGGGATTGCAGCGGTTAGAAACCCTGGAAAAAAGTCGGCGGCAAGCAGCTATTACTCAAGCTACGGCTCATCCTCAAGCCAGTGAACCGGGGGTGTTGATTTTAGAACCCATGCCCCCCGAACAGAAAGTGGCGGCGGCCCAACACCTAGCCCGAATCTTCACTACTGATCCCTATACAGCTCGGATGCAGCTTCAAAGTCGGGGTTGGCGGCTCTATCGTACTGGGCCAGTTGGGGAATTGCAGATTTATGGTCAGGAAATGCAGCGGGTTGGAATTCCTGTATTTTGGGCAAGTTTAGCAGAGGTTAATAAAATCAATGTCTTTCGGGTGCTCTATTTTCAAGCCCTTGGGCCTCGGCCTATGGTCGTTTGCCGGGATGCTCAGGGCCAGCTAGAGTCAATTGGGTTCAACTGGTCAGAGGTGACTCAACGGGTTGAAGGATTACTGCCCCTGTTCATGGAAACTCTGGATTTTGATCCGCGACGACAACGCAGTGAACGCTTCCGTCACAAAAACACAACCCAGGATTACGCTCAAGTTAACGACTTACATTTACCTAATCGTCGTAGTATTTTGCGATTTTGTGACCAGAGCTATGACTTTCAGCAAAGCATCTCCCTTGCAAGTTCGGCGGCAGATCTCTCAATTCCTCTATCTCAAGGAACGACTCGCTTAAATTGGAATCGCCTTTTGGCAACCTTCAGCCAAAATTTAACCTTTAATTCAATCTGGTCAGATTTTACTCCCTTTGCCGAGACAGTCTTAGATTACACCCAACTGCTTAAACAAATCCCAGCTCACACTGATCTGGATCGAAAATCAGAAACGCCTTGGGATGCTGCCTTTCAACTCTACAGTGGACTTGTTTTTCTCCAATCTCTCATGGGGAGAGAATAATCTGATCAATTCAATTGGCCAGCCAGTTTTTCATCGCAAAATGAACTAGCTCTGCTCGACTATTACTATCTGTTTTTCGCAACAAACTACTGACATATTTCTCAATTGTTCTAGGACTTAGATTCAGATGGCTGCCGATTTGCCCATTGGAGTATCCTTCGATCAATAGATTTAGCACTTGTTGCTCCCGTTCTGTCAGTTCTACTTCAACCCTCTGCAAAGTTGCCGAAAAAGTAGCAGGCCAAGCTTCAGAACGGGGCATGACTTTGGTCTCAGATAAACGCGATCGCATTTCAGATTCAATCAGTTGCGATCGCTCCAAGAGTGAGCGAATAACAACACTTAATTCCTCAAGTTCAAACGGTTTGGGCAAATAATTATCACACCCCAACTGATAGCCTTTTACTCGCTCCTTTGTTGCCGTGTGAGCCGTCAAAAAAATCACCGGAAGCAGCCGAAATTCTGGTCGTGCCCGCACCCGCCTCACTAGTTCGTAGCCATCCATCTCAGGCATGGCAATGTCAGTCACAATCAAATGAGGTTTGTACTCCTCGACAAAGTGCAGCGCATCTTTGCCATTGTTTGCCGCAATGACAAGATATCCTGATATTTCCAGGTAATCGCTTACCGACAGGCGTGTCCCCAAGTCATCATCTACAACCAGAATTGTCAAAGGCATTGGGATAAGAAACTGACACTATCTAGGTATATTCAAAACGGGCTGCTGAAAAAAGACCATGAACAGGAGCTACGACCCTTGTCTTAGCTCTATGTCCACTTAGATCTCCTCAGCAACCCAATTGATTCACCTAAATTATACCTTTGATAAAAGAAACTGATGCTGATGCTGTTCCTGGATTCTCATTTTTTGGCTTTGGCCCTTTCGAGCGATTAGCCCTGGTAGCTAACCTTCAAAGCACCCGGCTTGGCTAAATCTCCTTCCAGGAAAACACCTCGGTCATTGGCGGCCAAATGACGCAGAATCTTGTAAACGGCTTCAACCTCTTCTGCTGCCCCAGCGTTTTGAGCGATCGCCTCCAGAGACAAACCTGAGCCAGAGTCCCGCAATGCTTTCAGGACTCGCTGCTGCAAGTCCAGTACCGCTGCCGCTGCTTTTTTCCCGGCTTCAACTCCAGGTTGGTGGTAGGCATTAATGTTAACCACAAAAGCATACAAGCCCACAGCCCGTTCATACAGTGCAATCAGAGCCCCAACAATCTGAGGGGTAACTTCAGGCACAGTTACGGTAATTGAGTCGCGGTGATTTTCATACAAAGCCGCTCGGGTTCCCTGGAGAAAGCCAGAGAGATAGTCCCCAGTGACGACATTGGGTTCAATCTCGATGGAAGGCCCCTTTCGATCCTTGAGCACTTCAATAAAAGTCGCGAAGAAATTTGGAATCCCTTCTCGCAACTGTTGCACATAGGCGTGTTGATCCGTTGAGCCTTTATTCCCGTAGACTGCCAGCCCCTGATAGACAACGTTCCCTTGCAAATCTTTTTCTTTCCCTAGGGACTCCATCACCAACTGTTGCAGGTAGCGGCTAAACAGCAATAGGCTGTCCTTGTAGGGCAAAACTACCATGTCTTTCTTCCCTTGACCATCTCCGGCATAGTACCAACCTAGGGCAAGTAAGGCCGCAGGGTTTTGTTTGACATCAGGGTTCCGGGTGGCAATATCCATAATTTTTGCCCCCTCCAACATCCCCCGAATGTCAATGCCCTGGAGGGCTGCGGGTAATAGTCCTACGGCGGACAGCTCTGAAGTCCGGCCCCCAATCCAATCAAACATCGGAAACTCAGTCATCCAGTGTTCTGACTCCGCATACTGCTCCATTTTGCTGCCATGCATGGTCACGGCAATGGAGTGGAGGGAAAAGTCAAGCCCTTGTTTTTCATAGGCGTGTTTGACTTCCAACATGCCATTGCGAGTTTCAGGAGTGCCGCCAGACTTCGATGTCACCAAAACAAGGGTAGTGTTGAGGCGATCTTGGAGCTGACTCAGCACCCGATCTATCCCGGCTGGATCAGTATTATCAATAAAATGAATTGTCATTGCAGGTGGAGTTGGAGACAGGGCCTCTGCAACAAACTGTGGGCCAAGAGCTGAGCCACCAATTCCAATGGAGAGCAAATCTGTAAATTTATCTGCATTCGGAGGCTTGATCTCACCCCTGTGTACTTTTTGGGTGAAATCTTCCACCATGGCTAGGGTGTCGTTAATTTCCTGCTTGAGGGCTTCTGTGGGAGCAATGTCAGGATTGCGTAACCAGTAGTGCCCTACCATCCGGTTTTCATCTGGGTTGGCGATCGCCCCTTTCTCTAGAGCTTCCATATCCTGGAAAGCTTTGTTAAATTTAGGCTTCATCGCCTCAAAGAAGGCATTATCGAACCGGATTCGGCTGATATCAACGTACAGTCCCAAGTCTTCGTGGTAATAAATCCAGTCTTGATAGCGTTGCCAAAGTGCCAAAGCGTTCATAGTATTTTCTTCCGCGAGGTACAAATGGGAATTTAGAATCGATCAGGCCCAGAGCAGGCTGCTCTAACACTGCGATCGCCCTTAATCTACCATTGGCAATGGTTAAATTAAAACGCTATTCACCAAATCTCAAGATTGGTTATGGGTTGGGTTGACTGCCTGTTCCACGCATTCGATATGATCTTTTCTGAACTCCTCCCAATCCCAAAACCCAACGCCCTCACATCTTAGGCTTTGGCAAAATCCTAATAAACTTAACGATTTGTCCAGTAGCCTCAATTCCCACCAGGTAATCCTTCAGGGTAAATCGATAATAAATCCGACTCGGATCTAGGGCACGAAGGCCAGGAAGGTCATGCAAGTTCTTGATCTGTTTGACTTGAATCAGCACATAGTCATAGATCTCTTGATGTTGTAGAGGGTCTAAGCGAACTAGATCTTGCAGAAAAGACCGAGCATAACGCACATCAACACCGCCTGTTGTGCCCTGCATCATCGTTGGAGGGCCACCTTGGAGGGCCAGTTAGAATTAGAGCGATCATTGTCCAACTTACTCAATCGAGTTGGCGCATCAGTGTCAGAAATCTGGCTTAAGCCAAGGTTAAAGCTCATGGCCATAATTGCTGAATAGCACCTGAATGGTTTCCTCGTAGGTTAGAGAATCTCCGGGTCTCAGAGTCGCCTGTGCATCTTGAATGGCTTTTAACATGGACGAATCGTAGTAAAACGTGACTAAAAGTCCCCAAGCTGTTTCGAGGTCTTCATCGGAGAGGCGGTCAACAAGTTGATGTAATTGTTTTCTTAGGGGAGTCACGGGTCAAATCTTTAAGAAAAATCATCACCCACTGGGCAACACTAGTAAAACTGAGAACAACTCAGAATGCAACTCTTGCAGGCCAGAACATCTCTATTCTAGATTCTAGAGTCTGAAAACCCCCACATACTCAACTTAACTAAGACCTTTGGGGCTTGACAAACGCTTGATAAAACGCTAGCTATTTTTAATAGTACTCTTGAATAACTCTTCTCTTGGGTTTAGGGCTGATTGTTTGTCTAAGCAAATGTCTAAGCACATGTCTAAGCAAATTCTGGAGGCCAACTCTGGAGGTCGAGCTTAGACTTGTGTTGGGGAAGCAGTCCGGAGTGCAATCCAACAATCTTTTGGGAATGTTGGGTTTTGCAGGCTCGACACCACCCTACACAGCCCTAATGTTTAAGTTGAACAAATCACTCAGACTTTCAAAATCGGCTTTTTGGCAGAATTGAAAAATTGAGATAGGTTTGAGGAGAGCAAATTAAGCAAATGGTATCCATTGCCTGAGATCACATCTGTTTGAACCCAGTCTCAGATCAAGCGCAATGTAGAGCAAATGAGTTCTGATTTGCTACCATGGCTTAAAACAGATGCAAAGTACGACTAAGAAGTGGCAGCCTGATGTTGAACAGAATGGTGTAAACGGTCACCTACAGTGCAGCAAAATGGCAGAAAAACAAATTGGTAGAGACTATGTCAACCCTGGTCATTGTTGAATCTCCCACGAAAGCTCGCACAATCAGTAATTTTTTACCTTCTGGCTATCGCATAGAAGCGTCGATGGGTCATGTGCGTGACCTTCCTCCTTCGGCTAGGGATATTCCTGAACAGTACAAGGGAGAAAAGTGGGCTGAACTCGGGGTAAATGTGAATGCTGATTTTGAGCCACTTTATATCATTCCGAAGGAAAAACAGAAAATCGTTCGGGAACTCAAGAGCGCTCTGAAAGATGCAGACGAGTTGGTACTCGCCACTGACGAAGACCGGGAGGGAGAGAGCATTAGCTGGCACTTGGTGCAATTGCTCCAGCCCAAAATTCCAACCCGGCGCATGGTGTTCCATGAGATTACTCAAGAAGCAATTCAAAACGCCCTCAATCACTGTCGAGAAATTGACGAGCAACTGGTTCATGCTCAAGAAACTCGGCGAATTCTAGATCGTCTCTACGGCTATACCCTATCCCCCTTACTCTGGAAAAAAATTGCTCGAGGGTTGTCTGCGGGCCGGGTACAATCCGTTGCCGTTCGATTACTGGTTCAGCGAGAACGGGAACGTCGGGCCTTCCGCAGAGGAGACTACTGGGATTTAAAAGCGCTCTTAGAAAAAGATAACGCTCAATTTGAAGCCAAGCTAGTGGCGGTAGCTGGGGTTAAGGTTGCTTCAGGGAGTGACTTTGATGAAACAACCGGAAAAATTACCTCAGGCCGAAATGTCCTCTTACTGGATGAAGTTCAAGCCGTTGCGTTGCGCGATCGCATCCTCGATCAGCCTTGGACAGTGACCAATCTAGAGGAACGGCCCGTCGTCCGCAAACCGGCTCCTCCCTTTACCACATCGACCCTACAGCAGGAAGCAAACCGGAAGTTGCGGTTGAGTGCTCGCCAAACCATGCAGACTGCCCAGGGATTGTATGAGCGCGGTTACATCACCTACATGCGGACTGACTCGGTAAACCTGTCTGAGCAGGCGATCGCCGCTGCCCGTTCCTGTGTGGAGCAGAAGTATGGCAAAAATTACCTCAGCCCTCAACCTCGACAATACACCACCAAAAGCAAAGGGGCTCAGGAGGCTCATGAAGCCATTCGTCCTGCAGGCGGTACCTTCCGGACTCCGCAAGAGACGGGGCTGAGTGGAAATGACTTGAAACTCTATGACATGATCTGGAAGCGCACGGTAGCTTGCCAGATGGCTGACTCCCGCCAAACCAATATCGCCGTTGAACTCCAGGTTGAAGACGCTGGGTTCCGGTCTTCTGGAAAGCGGATTGACTTCCCTGGTTTCCTGCGGGCCTATGTTGAAGGATCTGACGATCCCAATGCGGCCTTGGAAGACCAAGAAGTTCCCCTGCCGCCCTTGAAAGTTGGGGATCATCCTGAATGCGTTGACCTAGGGGCGATTAGTCACGAAACCCAACCGCCCGCTCGTTACACCGAAGCCTCTTTGGTGAAAACGCTGGAAAGTGAGGGAATTGGTCGGCCTAGTACCTACGCAACTGTGATTGGAACGATCATTGACCGAGGCTATGCCCAACTCAAGGGAAATGCCCTGATTCCCACCTTCACGGCCTTTGCGGTGACGGGTTTATTGGAAAAATATTTTCCTGATCTCGTCGATTTGCGGTTTACGGCCCGGATGGAGAATACCCTAGATGACATTGCGGATGGGTCTGCGCCCTGGTTGCCTTATCTGAGCCAGTTCTACTTGGGAGAAACCGGGCTGGAACAACAGGTACAGGAACAAGAGAGCAAAATTGACGGTAAAGTCGCTCGTACCATTGAACTGGAGAATCTAGGCGGAGAAGCTGACGGTCTCACCTATCGGGTTTGTCTGGGTAAATTCGGCCCTTATATAGAAGCCGAAAATGGGTCGGAAGAAGTGATTACAGCTTCAATTCCCCTTGACCTAACCCCAGCAGATTTAACCCCAGAACTAGTTCAGGAGTTGGTGCAACAAAAAACTGAAGGCCCAGAGAAAGTTGGGTTGCATCCAGAAACTGGGGAACCCATCTACATGCTGATTGGCCCCTATGGCCCCTATGTTCAACTGGGAGAAGAATCAGAGGAAAATAAGAAACCCAAGCGCATGTCTCTGCCGAAGGGCATAAGTAAGGAGACTGTAACGTTAGAGATGGCTGCAGGGTTGCTTTCACTACCGCGCTTACTGGGAATGCATCCTGAGACGGGTTGCAAAGTTCAAGCCTCCCTGGGACGGTTTGGCCCCTATGTCGTTCACGACCAAGGCAAAGTTGGGAAAGATTACCGTTCGATCAAGGCTCCTGATGAGGTGCTGACGATCACTCTAGAACGCGGTTTAGAACTGCTAGCCCAACCGAAACGGGGCAGAGGGAAAGGCGCGGTAGCTCCACTACGGGAGTTGGGCAACCACCCCACAGAAGGTGATCCAGTGAACCTGTATGAAGGCCCCTACGGGCTGTATGTCAAGCATGGTAAGGTGAATGCTTCTGTGCCCAAAGAGCAAGCGGTTGAAGAGTTGACCCTGGAAATGGCCCTAGAGTTACTCAGGACTAAAGCCAGTACAAAAACAACTACAAAAACAGGTTCCCGGTCTCGCAAGGGAAGCAGCACAACGACAAAGACAACCGCAAAGACGGCCACAAAAACCACTGCAAAAACAGCAACTCGGAAAACTACTGCAAAAAAAACTACTGCAAAAAAAGCAACAACTCCCAGAACAACTACTCGTCAGACAAAAGCGGGTCAATCCTAATTGGCGATCGCAGTCACTCAGTTGAATTGTTAGGCTCTATTGTTGGGCTCTGTTGCAATAATGACGGTGCCGAATGCCTGCGGTACGAAAGCTTGCAGGTTCCAAAAATTTGTAATTCTCGAACAGTTAGGGCTGATTTGTCTGTTGGCAAAAGATCTTGAATGACATTGAATCATGAAAGGATCTCGATCCGTTAGCGTCTAAATTTACAGAGATTTTTAGTTTTGAGGTAGGATTACAAGGGTGAGCTATAGGCCGAAAGTTACGGTTTACCATGAAGTTCGACTATATTCACTTTTATGTTGAAGATGCTCAAGCATCACGGGATTGGTTTGTCCAACAGTTGGATTTCCAGGCTATTGGCAGCACGAAAAATCAGCACTCTTACACTGAAGTGCTCAGTCAGGGCAGGGTTTATTTTCTTCTTTCTTCACCCATCACTGAGAAAAGTCCTGTCTTAAAGTTTTTGCAAGCCCATCCGCCCGGAATTGTGGATGTTGCATTTCAAGTTGAGAATTTAGAATTGGTTTTGGCTCAAGCCATTGCCCGAGGTGTCAAGCTTCAGAGTCCAGTTCACCATCAAACCACTGAGAATGGTCAGATCAAGTGGTCAACGTTAGTGAGTTGGGGGGGATTGCAACACACGTTAATCGAGGTCAAAGGCAATAGTTCGGAGCGATTATTTCCTTATTTTTCATCCTGTTTGACTTTACCCCAACTCTTACCTCAAACTCCAACCCATCCCTCAGAAACTCAGCCCTTAACCATTGATCATGTGGTTTTGAACGTTAAAGCAGGAGATTTGGCCCCAGCGGTACAGTGGTATCAAACTGTTTTAGGCTTTCAATGTCAACAGAGTTTTACCATTCAAACCAACTATTCTGGGTTGTACAGTCAGGTTTTAACCCATCCTAACGGCGATGTCAAATTTCCGATTAATGAACCCATTTCAGAACAGTCTCAAATTCAGGAATTTTTAGAGTGTAATCGAGGATCTGGGATTCAACATCTTGCCCTTCAAACTGCTGATATTATTAAAACAGTTAAGCATCTGAGAGCAAAAAAACTTCCCTTTCTTTCTATTCCTAAAACCTACTACGAGGGATTACAGAATCAAGGAATTGACCAACGGCTAGGAACAGATTGGTCAGCCATTCAAGAGTATCAAATCCTGGTAGATTGGCAGCAGCCAATTCCTGAGGCGGTGTTACTCCAAATTTTTACCCAACCCATTTTTAACGCACCAACATTTTTCTTTGAGTTCATTGAACGGCGTTCAGGCTGGAGTCAAGGAAAGAAAATCCAAGCTGAGGGGTTTGGTGCAGGGAATTTTCAAGCCTTATATGAAGCCGTCGAGCAAGAACAGTTAAAACGCGGTCTAGAGTCTTAGTTGTTCCTGCCGGATATTCAACTCCCTTGAAGCTGAATAAATTACAAAAGGTATTCTGAGAGAATTTTCAGTTAGACTTCACTATAGACTCAGAGGATTAGCCTTAAATTATAAGGAGAAAGTCCAAGTCAATCCTTGTCTAGTTTGGGCACTTCTTGGCTATGCCGTGGAAAGGGTAATGTGAGCTTCTCACTCCTCTTTCAAAGCAACAACGTAACCTTGAGGACAAGATATTCGCGCTACAAAAAATTTCAAATGAAACCCATTGGTCACACCTCCAGTAAAGTCCCAAACTTTTTAAAGGGGAAGCGATTAAACCCCGCTTCCTTGGAGTTTCAGCTTACGGTTGGGACTGTGTTGTTTTCAACTTTAAGCTTAGTTGGTGTTAGCTTTTGGACAAGCTGGAGAATGAAACAGTTATTGGTAGAAAGTCATAAACAAAATATTGAAACTCTTTCTAAAAAAATCTCTAGTGAAGTTTCAGTCTATCGTGAGATGATGTCTGATATGGAGGCAATTGAAAAATCAATCAATAAGCCAGAAACCAGGGATAGTCTGATTTGGATTCGACAAGATGATGGCAAGATTTTTGCTCAGTCGGACAGTTTTCGAAATAAAATTGACCTAGACTTAAAAACAGAGCTATTGAACTATACTAAGATGCCCTTGAAACCCCAAGTTGCTTTAATCAAAGGCTACTACTGGGTTCTATGTGGCGAACCCTTTCTGTTAGCTGGAGAACCTATTGGGAAGTTATATTTGGTCGCTGATATTACTACAGAATATAAAGTCTTTTTATCTATTTTTTATAGTTTGCTGCCCGCTACGATTTTAGCGTTAGCGGCTCTCATGATTGCGATCGCTTGGTATGTGCGGCGATCACTCCGACCCCTTCAAGAAATTGGTCAATTGGCGGAGAATATTTCTGCCGATCAACTATCTGACTATCGCCTTCAGCTTGAGAAAGCACCAAGCGAGGTAGAAATGTTAGTCATTACTTGCAATAAAATGTTAGATCGGCTAGCAGAATCGTTTGAGCATCAACGCCAATTTGTCAGCAATGTTTCCCATGAATTACGGACTCCTTTAACGATTGTCCGAGGGTATTTACAAAGTATTCTAAAACGAGGAGACAATCTGACTGCACTGCAACAAGAAGGTCTGGAAATTGCCGTCAACGAAGCCAACCGAACAATTCAATTGTTGCAAGATTTGTTGGAGTTGGCTCGAGCTGATCATGGCAGTCTACACTTACAAAGTGAACCGATCTGGGTCAATAGTCTAGTGACAGAAGTAGTAGAAATGGCTAAACCTGTTGCCCAAGAACGGGTCAACTTTGAATCTACAACCGAAGAATTATGGGTTAAAGCAGATAGCAATCGTCTCAAACAAGTGTTGCTGAATTTAATCGATAATGCCTTAAAGTACTCTGAGCCTGAACAACCTGTGACGTTGAAAATTCGATCGAAAGGGAAGAATGTCTGGATCAGTGTGTGCGATCGCGGCCAAGGAATTTCCCTCCAACACCAAACCCGGATTTTTGAGCGATTTTACCGAGTCGATGAAGCGAGGAGTCGATCGGGAGGGACGGGGCTAGGATTGTCTATTGTGAAGACTTTAGTAGAGAGCATGGGAGGTAAAGTTACAATTCGGTCTCAAGAGGGTCAAGGCAGTACTTTTACCGTGATTTTGCCTGTCATTGTTAACCCCTAGCTCACAACCTTTATTTACATCAATAGAGACGTTGCTTGCAACGTCTCTACACATTCAGGATTGTAATAATCCACTACTTTGCAGCTTTAGCTGAACCTGGATTGCGCCAGGAAACCTTCGGCAGGATTTCATTATGGTCTACCCGATGCTTATACTTCATGGCAAAGTTCAGCAAGGAATCAATCAGGGAATCGGACAAATAGTGAGGTTGCAGACCCAAGTCTAGCAGGTTGGTATTTTTGGCGTTGAAATAGTGCTCTTCCAATTCCACCCGAGGATTTTCAACATGCTGCATCTCCACATCTAGACCGACTGCAATCCCCGCTTTTTTGACCATCATCGCTAAATCAGACACGCTGAATAGCTCTGTGAACTGGTTGAATACGCGGAATTGACCGGGTTCAGCTGGGTTGACGATCGCCAATTCCATACACCGCACCGTATCGCGAATGTCCAGGAAGCCCCGAGTTTGACCACCCTTGCCATAGACAGTTAAGGGGTGACCAATGGCAGCCTGAATACAAAAACGGTTCAATGCCGTGCCAAATACACCGTCGTAGTCCAAGCGGTTAATCAAGAGTTCATCCATGCCTGTTTCGTCCGTTAGAACGCCGTAAACGACTCCCTGATTCAGGTCAGTTGCCCGAATGCCCCAGATTTTGCAGGCAAAGTGAATGTTGTGGCTGTCGTGAACTTTGGACAGGTGGTAGAAGCTACCAGGCTGCTTGGGATAGGGGAGGGTGTCTTTCCGCCCATTGTGTTCAATGGTGATGTAGCCTTCCTCGATATCAATATTTGGGGTACCGTACTCGCCCATGGTTCCTAGCTTGACCAAATGGCAATCGGGGAAATGTTCGCGGATTGCGTAGAGGATATTCAATGTCCCTACTACGTTGTTTACCTGGGTGAGCACCGCATGTTCCCGGTCAATCATGGAGAACGGGGCTGAACGCTGTTCTCCAAAGTGAACAATGGTATCCGGTTCAAATTTTGTCAGACTATCGATTAAAAATGGGTAATCATTAATGTCTCCCATAAACAAATCGATAGACTTTCCCGTCAAGTCTTTCCACCGTTGAATCCGGGTGTGAATTGGAGCGATTGGTGTTAAGGTTTCAATACAAAGTTGCTGATCCCAGTGTCGCCGGATTAAATTATCCAAAATACCAACTTCATACCCACGATTGGAGAGATAGAGGGCTGTTGCCCAGCCGCAATAGCCATCACCACCAATAACTAGAACTTTCATAAACTCTCTTGCGTCTCGGTTTGTAGATACTGGGTTAATGTATCAGGAATTGGTACCTTGTGCACCTTTTTTGTTAAAATCATTGGATCAAATCTTAAGCTCATGGGAAAAGTTCGCCCATCGAACAAACTCAAATGGCCCCGCAACCGAACCCCAGATCAATTCTTCCGTTTCAGGGTTGCGTCCCCGATCCAGGCTGATCAAGCCCTGTTCACTCACCTCAAATTCGCTGTCTAGATAGGTCGTTTGTCCCTTGCGTTCAACGATGCAGCCTTTTCCCAGTTCCACTTGGGCTTTGAAACTATGACCTGTCCAGTGGGCAATGAACGTACAACCGGGTAATTTTTTAATCCGTTCCGGCGTTAGGGCGTGCAACCGTTCAGGTTGGCGAGAGGAACCATAGAATTCTTCCTGATTGTCAATGGCGTAGTTTTCAACTTCAATGTGATCTTCAACCAGAACGAACTTGAGAATCCGCACTCGATAGGGTTGATTCAGCATAATGTCATAAGCCTGTTCGAGATACAGACTTGTGCCACCTAAAAGTTCAACTGGGAGAGGCCGCATACACACCCGAATATGAGCAAAGAATGGCGGATTTTCAAAAGCTTGGGCTTGGTTGCTAAAATCTGCGGCCATCCAGCGGGCAAAGGTAAGAATGTCAGTAGAATGTGTCATTTTGAGTGATTGATTTAAGTGATTGATCGTTAAATGAAAGAATTACTGATGAAAAAATTAGAACATTATCGCAATATAATCAAGACATTTTATGGATTTCTAACTGATTCATTCCTAACTGATTCATTTCTAATTCATTAAGCTGGGATAGACAATTTCCATAGGCAAACCAATCGTATCAAGTTCGGGTTCAGGAGGTAGGACTTTAAGACAGTTCCAAAACGTTGCAGCAACACCACAAGCTAAGGCATCAATAATATCGTCAATTGCCAAATCTTTTCGTCGGTAACTGCTTTGGGCTTCGGCAACAAGCTTTCGGACATCTTGATAATACTGAGAAAGAATCTCTAATCTTTCCTCAATGCCTTCAGCAGTTTTTTTACGAGTATTTACAACTGTTTTGTTATTGAGCGCCCAAAAACAAATTTCGGGATGGCATTCTCGGATTTTTCTAGTCCCTTTAACTTTGCCCAAAAACTCATCAACTTCTCGGATTTTGGCAACAATATTCCAACTCTGTTTTGACAACTTCCGACCCGAACAATTGTAATTTTCTGCACTAGCTTGGTGATAGTCTTCAAGCTTTAAAACAGATCGAACGGGTGCCGGAAAAATGCTTGAACTTCTTTTCCCCAGAATTTTCCGAGCTGCCAAATCACACAATCTTTCTTGCCTGTGAATCTCTCGAAATCCAATCGGAATATCGACTAAAATTTGCTGGCAGTTCGCCAAGAAATTCTCAATCTCTGCAAACTGCTTTAAAAGCCCAAACTGATAGTTCCAATCCTGATCGAATCCGACATAAAACCACCCTGCACGACATCCATCAACGCCAATATATGTTAACTGTGTTGGAGGCAACTGTTTTAAAAGCAACTGTTTTATAACGGCTTTATTTGAATGTGGAGTAGGCATCTTGCCCACGCAGGCTAGAAGACTATACTATAGACATCTTATCAATCATTGCTGACTGCTCTAGGTTAAACCAAAGACCAGAAGTTCTGTTGCTTTACCGGCTTCATGACCAATCAAAATTAAACTCTGATTGCCTTCTGATAATCGCGGCCCAAACGTCATCCCCGTTAGGTTTGGCAAGGGAATTCCTAACTCATCTAAGTCTAATAATAACTGTTTTCGCAAGGGTTGAATGCTCTGTAAATTCCCTCGTAAATGCTCAACTCGAGAGATATCTGTGGCATCTCCAGTGAAGACTTGATAAAGTTGGGCGGTGGTCGGCGATCGCTCCAAACTTAAAAAATGTCCGCTCTCTTGTAACGCGATCATTTCAACGAGCTGACTTTCAGATTCCAATGGATAAAGGGTTTCTGACACTAGAAAAGAAGACTGATCGGCAATCACATAATGAAGCAATCTTAACCGAGGTGAAAAGTTCAGATCAATATCTTGAACGAGGGGCGCTTCAGTGCTAATAAATAATCGGAATGGATCGAGGCCACCTGGGCTGAAACCATCTGGAGCAATGGTCATCGATTTGAAACCAGAATTTGCTTGAATCCCTTGCGTTAATTCTTGATTTTCAATTTTAGGAATAAAGGCGGAAGGAATCAGAATACTGTTACGCAGTTGCCCAGTAGTCAGGTCAAATTCTCCAATAAAAGGGATATTATAATCCGCTTCAATTTCTTCAGTAGAAATAAATATTGAATTCCGAGGAGAAAAGACTAAGTTCTCTAGAACAGTTGAATGGGTCGGAATAACATTTCCTGATTTTCCGGTTAGAGATTTAACCGCTTCGACCTCAAATTTTTCTACGGGCTTGACTAAATCTAGTTCAATATTCAACGTATAAAATTGAGCCGGTTGTTCTGTTACTGAATGTTCTGGCAGCCCAAAGAAATGGCTTCCTGGATCAGTTGAACGACTATAACCAGGAATTTCATAGGTTAGATTGGACAGGTTACTAGCGGAGGAATCAACTAAAGCAGCCTGGGGCAGGCTCTCCTTTCCCAAAAAATTCAGGGATAAGTCAAGAAACATCCGGTCTTCAGCCGTTATCTGTGGAATAGAACAGGCTGTAGCCACGGTTAAGCAAAGCATTGCCAAGGCTAAACGTTTCAGGATGAAGTTGCCAAACCGGGTTAAGCTTGGCTTTGGGCTCAGGAATCGATTCAAATTCACAGAAATCTCTCCTAGTTTTACTCAGTATTATCCTACGATTTAGACTGTATAATAACCCCAGGATTTTCCCAGTAATTGGATAGGGGAACGTGAGTTTGACCGAAGCCTTTAACCGTCTGTTTTACACAGGCTGTTTTACACAGGCTGTTTTACAGGGTGACAAAATCTTCAGCCGTAATCTGATCTACACCCAATACCGGAAGGGTCGGATCGCCGCCAACATTCGCATTCAGCACCGTTAAAACCTGACCTGTGGTTGCTAACCGGATGGCAATGTCTGTGGGTTCAATTGACCATTCAACTGCGGGTTGCGGACTGAGAATTGCCGCGTCACTTCCCAGCGGAGCAATCAATAAATCCTCAAATGCTAATCCTGTTGGCAGCCCAAGCTTGTCAATGCCATCCTCAAAGTCCGCCACTAGATCAAATTCGGTATTAATTTCAACAGCGAACACATCCTGAACCTCATCTCCGGTAAACATTACCGCTCTAGAACCGCCCGTCAATAGGTCAAATCCCTCACCGCCGCTCAGGGTATCATTGCCTCCGTCTCCTTCAATATCATCGTTACCTGCATCCCCGGATAGGAACTCATTGCCTAAGCCACCCAATAATAGGTCGTTGCCCTGACCTCCAAAGAAC
>JBOFUV010000027.1:0-46529 GCA_051652765.1 Microcoleaceae cyanobacterium
TGACCTCAATGGGGAAGTCGGCGTAAACTTCAGGGTTCGCGTCTGCACTCTCAGACGTGAAGTTGTAAATCACGTCGTAGGGGAAGGAGAAACTGCCTTCCGTGCGGGTGAAGTCTCCCAACAGTTGCACCAGGGGAATGTCCACTCCAGCAGCGGGCATGATTTCAGTTTGGAGTTGAATCAGGTTTTCAATCTCAAAGGACTGAATAAAGATCCGGTCGGGAGCGGTGAAATCGTTGGCCACCAGGGTGTCAATTAACAACTGACTTAAATCAGTGTTGATGGGTGTACCATCCAGTTGAGTGCCTTCCTTGGCAAAGTAAGTGGGGTGCTTGGTTTCAGGATAGATGCCGATTTCCCGTCCAGTTTCGGCTTCCACGTCTTTGACTAAGTCAATTACTTCTGCCAACGTCGGAACTTCAAAATCCCCGTTAAACTCGGCGTTCAGCGGGCGAACGCCAGGAATCCGTTCCTTGGCCCGTAACGTTTTGAGTTCTTCCAGGGTGAAATCTTCCGTGAACCATCCGGTGAGTTCGTCTCCATCAATAATCTTGGTTGTCTGACGGTCAGCAAATTCGGGGCGGTCAGCCACGTCGGTGGTTCCCGAAATCTCGTTCTCATGGCGGGCAATCAAAATCCCATCCTTAGTGGAGACCAAATCCGGTTCAATAAAATCTGCGCCCTGTTCAATCGCCAGTTTATACGCTTCTAAAGTGTGTTCAGGACGGGAACCGCTAGCGCCCCGATGACCCAACACAAGGGGATCTTGGCCATTCAGGGTGTTCAGGGTTGGAATGTTTGGGGTTGAGATGGGGGCCTGTTGCAACACGCCATCTCGGTCAAATTGCAGCAGGTAGGGGCCAAATTCTTCCCCAATCCAGATACCATCTTCTGTAACGACAATGGACTCAGGATCAAAGTCAGCCCCAGTGAGGAATCGTTCATCCGTATCCTCGTTAACAATTTCAAAGTCGATGACATCGTTAGGATCAGACAGTTGAATGAAACCTTGAACTTCTACAGTGCCGTTTCCTTCTTCTGTGCCTGCAAAGTCTGGATCGACTTGGTAAAGGCGGAGAAGATAGTCGGCACTGTTTCCTTGGGAGCCGAACCCATTGTCCGAGAGGAACCAAAAAGTATCACCATCGCTGCCCGGAGCAAATTGCACGCCACTAAACCCCTGAACGGGTTGACCCTCAAAGGGGCCTGTGCGACCGTTACCAGAAATGGGTTGACCGTTACCATCATTGCTGCCAGATTGAGGGCCTTCAGCAAAGGTATCAGCCGGAAGAGATGCAAAACCAATCAATGTATTTGTCATACTTACTGTGTGCCTTTTTAGGAATTGGGTAGATGCTAGATAGTCGTAGACTTAGATGTGAGTTTCTCGTTTTTGTAACTTGTTCGTCATTGATAAGTACCATTGGAGCTGCTGGGAAACAGCCACAAAACTCAGCAACCTCTTGCTTTTATAATTGCTTTTATAAAGCAGAAGAAACTGATCGATCAAACTTCTTTTGTTCTCTTGAATGAAAAATACTCATTCATCAGCTTTCAACGATGCAGCCCGTAATTTTTAGCTGATTATTCACTTTTATACAGCTCCTTCTGAGATTACTCTTTAAGGTTTAAGGGAGCATTATGATTAGATTAAGTTAGTCTGAACGATTTCGAGTTTTATTACTTTATTGCAGGGACAATCAAGCCTAAATCTGTTGACAGAGACTTTGTCATAGATGAAATTGTTTCTTAAACTTTCTACGGTTATTACTGTAAAAAGATTCTACTTTTTTATTGGATCGGATTGGGTGGGACAATACCCACCCAAAGCATCAATTCAAACCAGTTTACTCATCAACTAAACAATAGAAAAACCCAATAATGTTGGGCTTTCTACAGTTACGTTTTGGAGGACGGCGAGAACGTCACTCCCGAGACTAATCTCGGTATTACTCCCCATTGTAGAAATAGAAAGTTCCTCAACAGTTATGCCTCCAGCTAAACCAATCAAGTCAAGCCCTACTTCAAAGTCCAGAATGGTATCTGTTCCTTCCCCTGCGGCCAGAACAAAGGTATCCAAACCACCAGAAGTATTGTTGCCAGCATCACCGTACAGTTTGTCGTTGCCCAAACCGCCCCGGATCAGGTCATCTCCTTGATCACCCCAGATCCGATCATTGCCTTCGTCGCCGTAGAGTTCGTCATTTCCAGCCTTGCCGCTGATGCGGTCATTGCCAGGGCCGCCGAAGATTTTATCGTTGCCGCCAACAGTACCAGAGAGCCGTTCGTTCAGGTCGCCCCGGAGAACGTCATTTCCCTCACCACCGAAGATAGCATCATCCCCTAAGCCTCCAGCAACTCCATCATTGCCGCCGTTAGCCAGGATTAAGTCGTTGGCATCGTTTGCTCCAATGAAGGTTTCGCCGCTAGCACCTCCTTCAACTGCACCAACGCCAAAGTCGTAAATCGTTGTAGAACCACTGATTTCATTGGCAACAATGAGGGCAGGTCGTCCGGTAGGGCTGTTCTCTGCCGTTACGAAGGTTAAGCCTTCTGGCCCCAAGTCTCCAGCCGTTCCTGCTTCTGCATCCCCAGCGAAATCCCGGTTGTTCAAGTACTGCACGAACTCAGTGCTGGCCGGTTCAGTCACGTCATAGACCATTACTCCACCCATGCGTTCCAAGCCGATGAAGGCGTAGGTGCGTCCATTAACGTCACCCACTGCAATTCCTTCGGGCTCAGGGCCAGCATTGTCACTGCGACTGTCGAAGTCGTTCTCGTCGTTGTTGGCGTTGAAGTTATCGGGGAAAGCAGTAGCCGTAATTTCTTCAAAGTCACCGCCACTGTCGAAGACTAGGTTTCCAACACTGTCAAAAATGGAGAAGGAACGTGTGCCGTATGAGAATAGTTGGTCAAAGTCTCCGTCTCCATCTAGGTCTCCATCAATAGAAGAAACCCCTAACCGTCCTAAGTTTTCCTCAGCTTGCAGTTCCTCGGCGTTTGGAAATGCTGTAGAATCAAGGGTTAAGTCTTCAATCCGTTCATCTTCGCCTCGATTATCTCCTTCATTGGCGGTAACGTAGTAAGTTTCGCCATTGACTTCAAAGGTGGCAATGCTGTCAGGTTGATATAAGCCAAACACAGGCCAGTTTTGCAGGTTAATTGCACCATCTTTGTCGCTGACATCAAGCTGGTTAGAACCCGTAAATTCTACAATGCCCAGCACGGTTTGGACAGGATCGGGGTTTAGGGCAACGGAACCATCTCCAGGAATTTCTTCATCCAATAAACCAAAGTCGTTATCGTTCAGCACGGCAATGGAACCATCCGGCAGTAACGCTAGTCCTTCCGTCTTATCTCCTGCAATGTAACCAATGGAGGGGAAGTTGAACAGTTTGGTTTTGGTAACAGCCTGAATTCCCAAAGCGCTCAAGTCATCTGCTGTCAAGGTTTCCAGGGTGTTCTCTGTAGTTTGCATTGCCAGTTCCGTGCCAAACACGTTGGTTGCGCCTGTGAGATCAACCTCAAAGACAATTTTCTTGGAATCCATTGTTGTGCCGGAATCTCGTTCCACGACAATGAACTGACCATTGCCTTGGTACACTGCGTCTCCAATTTTATCCACTCCAGGGGAACCTTCTAGAAAGTAAACGTACTCTCCAATGGTTTCTTGAGTGGTGGGATCAAACTCCAGAATTCTCAACACCTGAGAACTGCGGGAGTTCGCATCATTACTGACATCAGGGTTGTCTAGGGGACTCTGAATCCAAGCGTAAAGTTTACCGTTATCTGTATCCAAAGCCATACCCTCAAACCCTCGGTTTGACCGACGTTGGGCATAGACCTCAGGAATGGCTTCTGTGCCAAAGGTGCCTTCAGGTTGTCCGGCGGCGGCAGCAGTTCCTGCAGGGATGAAACGGTCGATTAACACCCCGTTCCCGTCAAAGTGGTAAATTGCTGGACGGTATTCGTCAGACAGCCAGAACGTACCGTCGGGAGCGACTACGATGGATTCCAGGTCTGCTCCCAATGGATCGTTGAGTAGGGGATTTCCTAATAAATCTACGGGTTCCTCGTCGGTGTAGGCTGTTCCGGGATTACCGGCTTGCAGGTTGGGGAGTCCTGTAATCGGAGTCACCCCATCTTCGCGGGTGAGGAAGATCTGTTCGGTAATCTCAATGTCCCCTGTAGAACGATCCAGGCTGAACCGCACCAACTGGGCTTGATAATCAGGCAGGGGAAAAGGCCGTTCCCTCAGTCCATCGCCATCCACATCTGTTGGAGCGCCATTAGGGCCTCGATCAGGAGTGGCAATGAAATTCAGGATCTCTCCGGCCTGACTTTCAAAAAACAAACCCGACATGCCACCGAGGAGAATTTCCTGTCCGGCTGGGGTTGTGCCCAAAACTTCTCCGCTCAAGTCCCAAGGATATTGGGTTAATTGGGGCAATCCTCGACTCCAATCCTTGACCCCCAAGGGTTGAATCTCCTCAACAGTCGCTGTGGCAATGTCTACTATCGCAACCGCGTTGTTTTCTTGCAAAGTTACAAACGCTTTAGAACTGTCAGAATTAACCGCAATGTATTCTGGCTCAACATCTTGAGCAACTGTTGTCTCTGGGAAAATCCGCACTCCTCGACCGCGAAGATCGGCCTCCTGACCATTGAACCCAGTGAAGTCGGCGTTGGCAACGGTTAAGTTCTCAACGCCATTCGATAAATCCACAACACTCACGGAACCTTCTGGATCGTCTGCGTCTCCAGGATCGCCCAGGGGTTCGCCTTCATTCGCCGTCAAGATCTTGCTACCGTCAGGGGTAAACGTGATCATGTCGGGCAACACGCCAACAGAGATGGCGTTTAAGAAATTGCCATCCGTATCGAAGAATACCGCTTGACCGGGTGCTGTGCCTTCCTCAGCCTCAACGGCTACCGCAACGAGGCCATTCTTTACGGCAACGCTATTAGCACCAGCGCCAAAAGCAGTAACATCAATTTCTCCAACCTTGACTGGATTTGTAGGATTGGTGAAATCAATCACATCAATGACATCGCTATCGCCATTGACAACAAATGCGCGTCTTGATTCCGGATCATAGGCCGGAATTTCGGCTGCACTTTCATCAAAAATATTTGTTTGGTAAGTGCCTAAAACAGTGAGTTGGATTAAATCAGTCATGGATTAATGGTTCCAGGTAAAGGTTAATACGGGAGATTCAGATGGGTAACGGAGATCAGTCTGTTCTTCCAGCTTTTGTTGGGTTCGGAGGCTAGGGAGGAGCGATCGCCAGAATATAGACAGATTCGTTGCAGAACCTTGGAGGCGCAGGGCGAGTTGCGATTAATCCCTGTCCGATGCACCTCTAGGGGCTACTCTTTTCGAATAGTAAGAATGCACACCTAGCTGAGGCCCTGATAACCTCAGTTGACAATTATTGATGATCTTAAAAGCTCCGTATTAACTTTAGGAACTGAACGTTAATAGAGGGTTAAGCTTCCGGTAATGCCTCAGCTTTTTTACGGAAGCTTTACACAAGATTTAAAATTCCCTGGGTTATGTAAAGTGCCATTCAAAGTGTTGTTCAAAGTGTCGTTAAAGTTGCAAGATTTCGTTGCGACTGCTGTCTCCCAATGTCGGGCGCTTGCCATCAATTTTGGGCTGAAGGTCTTGAGGTAAAGTTGCGGGCGCTCCCCATTCGCTAACGAGCTGTTGGAGCAACCAATCCTGATGATCGCGCAGGTTATCCAAGCCTTCGCCCCGATTGATGACGGCAAACCAGACAATGCCACGATCGCGGGTAGGCAATGCCCCAGCCAGAGCGCTGACATCAAATAAACTGCCCGTCTTCACAGGGGTATGTTTGGGAATTTTGCGAAATTCTAGGGTTCCCAGATCGCGTCCAGATACTGGAAACAAATCGGCAATATTCCACTGTGTACTTTCCAATTCCCGCTGCAATGCCATAAACATTGCAACGACTGCCCGAGGCGAAATTTGGTTTTCGTGGCCTAGTCCTGAACCGTTAATAATGACAATCTCTTCGACTGGAACGCCCGCAGTTTGAGCCGCCTGTTGTCGAACCACCGCCGCCCCGCCCACATTCTGGGCCAACATCTCAGCCATCAGATTATTACTGTAGATATTCATCTGCTTCAAAATTTCCGCCAAAGGCAGAGACCGATGGCGAATAATAGGCTGTGCCTGGGCACTGGAAGAAAAGGACTGGATGGTTCCGGCAATGGTAACTTGGGGCTGGGGTGTGTTGGCAGGCATCCGCTCTCGATATTGAATCTGAGCTTCCACAGGCCATTGCTTCGCATCCAGGGCTTGCTTGAGCAACTGTCCTGCTTTGGCCCAGTCAGATTCATAGTTCATGGAAAAGTTCCCGGTAATGACCAAATTTCCACTCACGCCAGTAATGCCCATCTGATTTAAGGAATTTCCCAAGGCAAACGCCTCTTCCCAGACAAAAAGTGGATCGCCTCCGCCCACAATCGCCAAGTCCCCCTGGACAATCCCATTCACAACAGGGCCAGTAATACCAACCATTGTCTCAAACTGATGTTCGGGTCGCCATTGCTGCAACACGGCAAGGGAGGTGGCTACTTTGGTTAAGGAAGCCGCTGGGAGAGGCTTTGTTCCGACATTATCCGCTAGAGAAGTGGGCCCAGTCTGCAGCCATACCCCTTGAACGTCAGTCGGCAAGTTCCGAGAGGAGAGTCGGTTGAGATACTGTTGAACCGTTGCTTCGGCGATCGCATCAGACTCATTCAATAGCATCACGTCCGCTAGTCGAGTTTCCCAAGACTTGCGACTATTTGCATCCAACTCCATGGGCTCTGCTTTAGCCATCTCTAGCCACAGGGACATGGCTCCAGAGCTGAATACCTCTAACATGCTTCACTCCTTTACACGTTCTAAGTCTTGATACACTACTCTTCTGCGGAGACAGATTGGGTTTCTTGCCGTCCGGCTGCAATTTGCTAGATGACCCTCACAGAACTCTTGTCGGAACTTCAAAACCGTAAATGCCACAAACATGAAAACGGTTCCTGAGTCCTGCCCACGCTTCATCAACAGTTAGTTCCACCTATTGGGCGGGATTGAAAGGGCTTGACCGTGTTATTGTAGCAGGCTGGGCTGCTAGTTCCTAAGTTGTTTAGCACCATTGACTCGTCAGACAAGGGTGACTTACTCTCAAGCTTGGGTTCTGGTCATCTGTCTAGATGCCGAAGAAAACCTACCATAGAGGCTTTGCCGAATGACCTCACCCAACCCCTTTCTATTTTTAGTTTAAGCCAAACTACTCCTGTTCCCAGGGGAGGATGAAAAAGGTGCGGTCATAATATCATTCTTCTGATAAAGTCTCCAAAAATGCCGTTTATAGAGTTGGCAACCGACAATGGCATGATCATCGACTAGGTGAATCAGCCCCATACTCTGAAGCTTGGAGCCCTGGGACTGTCCTAGAAAAACTTTGCCCTGGGACATGACAACTTGGCGGTACATCTCAAACAATTCAGGACTTTGTTGGATCTGCCAGGTCTGTTCTTGCAGATGCTCCCCATAGATTCTAGTAATACTCGCTTCGTTCTCAAGCAGTTGGTCAACCTCAGTATCTTGAGCTACGGCATGATAAAGTGCCAATCGAATCAGATATGGAAAACCGCCTAAAAACTGAACCATGTGAGCTAGGCTGGCATTGGAGAGCTTCAAGCCATGACGTTGAGCGAGTTCTCTCACATCACCAACCGTAAAGGGAGGAATTTCTAAGGTTAAGCCAACATTAAAGGGAGATTTATTCGCATTAAGGGTGATGTAAACGTCTGTAGAGTTCACCAACAATAAGCGAAAGTGTTGCCAAACAGAAATATCCCGAGTTTCCTCGTACCATGATCGCAGTAACGCTAAGACATCTCGCGCCAGAATTGGATAGTGGAAGAGTTGACTGACCTCATCAATTGCCAATACTACAGGCCGTTGTATCTGTCTCAAGACCCGTTCTTGTAAATAGAGGGTGCAACTCACTAATGACCCCATTTCGGTATCCCAGAACTGATCAAGGTTGGGATCGAGTCCCAATTGTCGGGTTGCATTGAAGCACAACCAGCGCAGAAAGGCTTCTGTTGAATCAAAAACTCGGCTATCGGCTTGATTGAGACTCAACTGAATCACGCGATATCCCTTTTGCCGAGAAAATTCAAGCAGCCGTACCATCAGAGAGGTTTTACCCATTTGCCGAGGGGCTTTGAGCCGCAACAAGGCTCTCGGCTTCAGAATCTCTTGGTTACACAATAGATCTACAGGCGATCGCTCAATGTAAAACGGAGAAGTTAGGGGAACCTGTCCTCCAGGTCGTTCTGAAAGGACAGAGGTGTAACTTGAAGCCGCATCAAAAGTCCCTTGACTAGAACCACTCTTTAACTGTTGCTCCAATAAAAACCGACAATTGATCTTGCTAACTTTCTCTCCAATAGCCTCTGAGAGCAGACACCACAACTTTGGAGCTACTCCATTCTTGAGATAGCTAGGAGAGTAACCTTTTTCGACAGCAATTCGATCATAAGTTTTCTTGGCATCTTGCAGAGATTCAGCTAGAACCATTCTCTGAACGTAGTTTAGAGAATCTCCAGTTTTCAATCGAACCAATGCGCTCGCTAGTGCTATCAACTCTTCCACACCGGCTACCTCAGGACAACTGGATCAACAAAAAAACTGCTGCTAGACAGCGGCGTAGCTTCACTAAGTTCTGAACAAAGCTTTACATTCTCAGTAGCCAACGATCACACTGTTAGCAGAGCCACAAACATACCACTGAAACTCAGTACCAACCTTGCACTAAATCTGCCTGCCAACTTCACACCCCTAATTAACCCATTTCTTGATACGATACAAAAGCTTACCCAGCACAAAACTGACAGCTCCAATCCTTTAGACCATAGAGCTGTTAAAACCTTGATCTTTTACACTTAAATAAACAATAATTGTTATCTTATACGTTAATTTTACTATAAAGGCCCGAAAGTTCAAGGATAAGAAATGTATCAAAATCTCAGATTTAACGGTCGGTTGTCAGGTGTCAACAGGCCATGAATTATGCTTTGTTTTGGCTATAGCTATTTGCTGGATAACGAGACGGTTAACCCACTGAACGTCATATGTGACAGGGGTTTAATGCTCTTGAGGTTTACTTGATAGATATACTTGAATATTCACTTGATCAATGAGATTGGAGAGTCGGCAATTCTCTCCAAGACAGGAAAGACTGGCTGATTTCAAGTCGTTCAGCCAGTAATATATTCAAAACCAGTCACAGTTCTACTATGGCAAGGATCTCTTGTGAGCAACAACTCATAAAGTTATGTAATTGAGTATCAATCTGCCTGATCACAGGGGGAGTTTTGTACTGTTCTATAAGAGGACAATATTTGCGCCAGAGTTTGAAACAAAAAAGCGATCCCTTCACCGAACGAATTGATCCTGTTCAAAAGCGGAAATCCAAAGAAAACCTTATAACGAGTACAAGTTCTCATTTTTTGTGGAACTCTTGTAAAGAACTAGAGCTTTAGTACTACTTGCAAGTAACATTAATACTCTAGTCGCAATACTATATACTCCTGTATGTTTTGCTAGTCCTTGACGTTACTGAGGATTGGCATTTTTATTGAGGTGATTGAGATGGTGTAGGAGTCTCAATTGTTCCAGCAGGAGATGAACCTAAAGGCTGTGAATTTAAGGGGTTGGAGCCAGAGGGTTCTGGACTTGTAGGTTGGTTTGGGGCAACCTCAGGCAGCAACAGCGGGTTGGGGGGTAAAGATCCTTCTGGAACAGCAGGTGCAGGTTGAAGGACAGGATTTTTTATGCCTGGAGTTGGCGGGGGAGTTAAACGGCTGGGATCAAATAGATTTGGCCCTTGGGTAGCAGGCGTTTCAGCCGAACTGGGTAACGTTGCAAGGGCAACCCGGTTCGTCACGCTCCGAATTTGATCCAACACCTGAACAACGTCGTTGTATTTCGAGTCCTTGGGCGCATACACGACGACCAGACCATTCGCATTCCAGCGTAGGAACTTCTTCAATTCTCGTTCCAATTGGTTTTCTGTGATTTGTTGTTGGTTGACGTAGGTTTGACCGGCTTGATCAATCCCAACAATTAGCATTTTCTGCATCTGAGTTTCCCCCGTTGTCGCCTTGGGGAGGTCAACATTTATGGCCTGTTGGCGAGTCAGTTGTAAGGCCGCCAAAATGAAAAAGGTCAGAATACAAAACACCACATCAATCAGGGGGAGAAGCTCAATTCTAGCTTCATCAGAGTTGGTCGAAGAATCCAAATGAATTTTCATAATAACCCTTAAAGGCTTGGGCCTGAACGCTTAAGTGCTTGATTAAATTGAATGTTTAGCTGAGGTCGCTGCCGGTCTGATGGATTAACTTTTGTCCGAACGCTCTTCTTCTTCCCGAGTTTGAAAAGATTCCGATGAATTGTTCGTTTGGGGTTCTGGGTAAGGGAAGGTGGAATCCATTTTGGCTTCGGGTTCTGACGTGGCGGTTTCATAAGGCGCAGTGTGGTCATCCCCTGCCGTTGCCGATGAAGGGGTCATATCGGGAGTCGCCAGATTTTCAGGCCGGTTAATATTCGCAAAGTCAAATCCAGATTGCCTGTCGATCTCTGCTTGCCTCGCCCGCTCCGCTTCATCTTCCCGCTCTTGTTCATGAATGGGGCTAAGCTGAGACTTGACTTGGGGCCAATTTTGACGGTAAAGCAGTTCTAGTTCATTGCCTGCCTTGCGAAAGGCTTTGACTTGCCCAGAGAATAATCCCTGGAATAGACGATAAAAGGTCAAACTGATTAAGGCCACAATCAGCCCTGTCGCCGTTGTGATCAAGGCTTCAGCAATTCCCAAGGTTACATCTGCGGTGGAGGAGGTACCGATGTCTCCCAGTCGAATCGATCCCAAAGAATTGATCAACCCTAAGACCGTTCCTAACAGGCCCAACATAGGAGACATGGTAATCACGGCTTCTAGAAGTTTGTCCCCCCGACGCATAGCAGCCAACTCATGATCGGCAGACGCTTCTAGAGCCAAGCTAAACACATCTGGATCGGGAGTATTTAGACTGAGGGGAGAAAACAGCAATCGCCCCATGGGTTGATCACTCATCTGTTTCGCTGCACGATAGGCATCCCCCCAAAGCCCTCGACGAGCTGCCACAAGCACTTCGTTGACAACTTGCTGTTCTTTGGTTAAAGTGCTGATCCAAAAAATCAAGCGCTCAAGAATCACACTGACTGACAAAATTGACAGCACTAACAATGGCCACATGACTGGCCCACCTTTCTCGAAAATTTCTTGAATGTTCATGTCCCTCGCACTCCTCTGTGATTGACTCTTAGCTCCACTTTAGGTCTTATTCGGTCTTGTTGTTGATAGGATGCCAATTTCTGAATCGTAACCCTGAGCAGTGGGTCAGCACAACTCACGTCAACGCTTCTGATGATCTCCTGACCCTTGTCAGTCGCTACCCAAACTAACGCGGTAGACCCTTAGAATCAACAGACCAGCCTAAAATTCTGGACATTTGATCCCCAAAATTCAGGGGATCAATCAACTTTGAAAGAACCGCCTTGACCCCAAGTTCAGTATAGCGGGACTGCTGACTGGCTTGGACTTTTGCCGTTAGCAGAATCACGGGAATATCTCGAGTTGCGGCATTCATTTGCAACTTTTCAAAGGTTGTGGGGCCGTCCATCCCAGGCATCATCACATCTAGAATAATGGCATGAGGTTGTTGGCTAACTGCAAGGTCTAAGCCTTCTGGGCCAGATGCTGCAGTTGAAATCTTCCAATCTGTACTGACCTCCAAACTCATTTGCAGGAGTTCGCGAATATCGTCTTCGTCGTCAATAATCAGAATTCGTCGTGTCATGTCTCTATCGATCTGGATTGAGGGTTGAGGGTTCGATTTCCCGTTCAGATTCAGGCTCAACTTCTGTTTCAGGGGATGAAGCAGCATACGCCAAGGCCGCCTGACAGGAATTGCCACCGGCAGCCTTGGCTTGATAGAGGGCTGCATCGGAAGCAGCACAGAGGGTGGGAAAATCAATCCCATCCTCTGGGTAAGTTGCCACTCCAGCACTGGCGGTGACCCAGAGTTGAGCTTGACCTGCGACAGAAAACACTTCAGAGCAGATTTGGGCCAGAAGTTGATTGATCCGGCGCACTGCATCTGGTTTATTAACTGCATATAACCCTAACAGAAAAACCTGCCCTCCCCAACGGGCAACTATGTCCTCAGTTCGGAACTGTTGGTGTAAGATTTGACCAAACTGCCTTAGGACATTATCCCCAACCGTATAACCGTACCGATCGTTGGTTTGCTTAAATCGATCTAGATCAAGTAACACCAAGGAAAAAGGCTGATGATGACGGTGGGAGAGGCGGAGATATCGATGCAGATCTTGCACAGCCCGTCGGCGGTTCATGACTCCCGTGAGTTGATCCGTTTCTGCCAGGTTTCGCAAGAGTTGAATCCGTTCAAGCCGGTTAAAAATACGGGTGACAAGTTCGCCTTCAGCAAAGGGCTTAGAGATGTAGTCATCTGCCCCCGCTTGATAAATTTGTTGAACCGTCGCAGTATCTTTTCGACCTGAGAGAAATAGAATCGGCAAAGCACTCCAATTTCGGTCTTGGCGCACAATTTGACACAGCTCAATCCCGTTATAGTGAGGCATTTCAATGTCGAGGATGAGGAGGTCTGGAGCAGTAGTCTCCAGGGTCTCCCAAAACTGTCGGGGATCATCTAAAGCGGTCAGTTCTAAATCCAGCGATCGCAGCAGCTTCCCTAAGGTTTGAAGAACAATAGGATCATCGTCAACCGCTAAAATCTTAGCCTTTCGATAAGACTGAGGCTTGAGAATATCCATCACCGCTTCTAGCAATTGAGTCGGGGAAACCGATTTGGGTAAAAACGCGCTCCCCCCGGAACGGGCAACTGCCGTGCGATCGCCGACTTCATCTCGTTCAGTGCAGACCAACACAGGCATCTGTAAAAACTTAAAGGTCAGTTCTTCCAGGAATCTCAAGCCTTCCTCGATCTCATCCGGGAACATCGGATCAAGTAGGACTAAATCCGGTGGATTTTCCGTAATTACTAAGCGAGCTTGAGCAATGGTATCAATCCCTTCCACCCGAATATTCCAATTCAAGGCTTCTGCTTGAATCCGTTGAGTCAATTCAGGATTGTGATCGACTACCAACACCCAGGGCATTTTCTGTCGAACTTCTAGCAAAATTTGATCGAGGGCGGCAGACTCTTTTGTCTGAACTGGTGCAAAGTTTGGTGGCGAGAAGCTTGGCGGCTGTTGTAGCTCTCGGCTGAGAGACGCTATCAACGTTTTAAATATGGCTAGGGAGTCTGGTGTTAGGAACTGTTGTCCTGAAGTTTGATCCTGATGAATCAACCACTGCTCAGCATCTTGGGCCAATTGATAGCCGACCTGAAGGCCAAACATTCCCAGGGAGCCTGCCAACTTATGGGCTTGAATGACCGCATCTTGTCGAATGTCTTCTGAGAATGTGTTGGCTTCTAAGGCCACAACCGCTTGCTCTAGCTTAGTCATGCGCCCTAGGATCAGACCCTTAAACCGTTCCCAAGATTCGGCAATGTCATGGGGTTGAGGTCGTGATGATGCTTCTGGGGTTGGGCTTTCAGAGGAGTGAGGCAATTGAAACTCTTCGGATTCTGCTACTGCGTCCTGCAATAGAGACTTGAGACGATAGCCCACACCATAGACGGTCTCAATAATATCGTTGACCCCACAGGTTTTGAGCTTGCGACGCAGACGTTTGATATGGGCTCTGACGGTATCTTCCCCCGGCAAGTTCTCAAACGACCAGAGATGTTCCAAAATTGCGCTCTGAGTTAGGACACGATTGGGGTTTCGCAAAAACAGTTCGAGTAAGCTGTATTCCTTCGGAGAAAGCGAGAGTATCCGGTTGCGATAGATCACTTGTCGAGCACTTGGATCAAGAGACAACTCATCCCAATACAAAATTGGTGCACCAGAGGCGCTGCGACGGCGGAGCAATGCCCGAATCCGAGCAAAAAGCTCTGCTGTGGTGCAAGGCTTCACAACATAGTCATCAGCCCCAGCATCAAGTCCGATCACTTTGTCTGTACTACTGCCTTTAGCCGTAAGCAACAGAATAGGGACACTATACCCCTGAGAGCGAATACGACTACACAAACTAATACCATCTAGCTTGGGAAGACTGATGTCCAAGAGAATCAGATCGTAAGTAAACGCTTCAATATAACTCCATCCTTCTTCACCATCACTCACCACATCAACAACGTAGCCATACTCAGTGAGTGCCATCTTGATTAAGTGGGCTTGAGCTTCATCATCTTCAACTAGTAAAAACCGCATCGGTTCCCCTCTGTGAAATGCAAATCCATGAAATGCAAGAATGTTCCACCCTGTAAATTTCTCATCCCTAGAGTAGAGAAATTCCCCCTAGGCTACTTCAAGGATCATAATCCTTACTGTTATTCAGCATAACAGACCAGCTTTATCCCTATGATCCTCTTAACAGCCTCAAAAACTCAACCAGACCATCTTCACAGACTGTCACAACTCTTTCACAGCGCTTTTGTTAACATATATTCATATCAATAGGGATATTCTATCTTAAAGAGGTTTGTTTAGTCGGATCGACTGAATTGCGTTCAAAATCAATTGCAACTTCCTCTTATTCTTATGTAAAATTAAGTTTTAATTTCATCTAAGGTGTAATTTTAGTTTTCTCCAAGTCTTATATTTGAACTGCGTCTCTGAACTGCATGTTTGCATGTTACAAAAATTACTCAAGTCTGTTTATCGAGAGACCGAGATTAGATTCAAAACTTCATTATTGAAACCTGAATTATTAAAACCCAATGAAGCGGGATTGATGATTAAAACGTTGTCATTTATGTATTGTAGCTAATGTGCGTAGTTAATAGGCGTTGTCCATGGATGTTGTCAATATATGCTGCGGTTAAAAATACAAGATTCAGGGGGATAAGTCGCTTCTCTGCTTAGGGATTTATGACATGGATTTAAGGGGTTGATCAATGGTTGTTGAACATGACAAGAAAAATGATAAAAAAAAGACTCAGAAACATCTGAGTCAAGACTGTTATCTACTCCCTTCATCTGTCCTAACCCAAGCTC
The DNA here is from genome assembly GCA_051652765.1 of Microcoleaceae cyanobacterium. Taxonomy (GTDB): domain Bacteria; phylum Cyanobacteriota; class Cyanobacteriia; order Cyanobacteriales; family Microcoleaceae; genus JBHJGO01. The sequence continues at coordinate 15,218 of JBOFUV010000027.1, forward strand.
TCAATGTGATCGCTGATCCTATATCCATCAAAAATGAACAGCATCAATATATCTTTCTCAATGATGCTTTCTGTCAGTTTCAGGGCCTGACTCGTGAGGAACTCATTGGCAAGACAGTCTACGACATTTATCCTCCACAAGAAGCTGACGTTTTCGTCAAACAAGATCGGGTTGCATATGCTGCCGGTTGTGCCTGTGAGCATGAAGCATACCTAACAGATAGCAGGGGTAAGCAACACATTATTTCAAGTACTAAAACAGTTTTTGAAGTTCAGGATGAACCGTTTGCCGGAGAGAAAATTTTAGTTGAAACTCTCCGCGACCTTACCCCACATCGGCATCAAGAAATTAATCTCAAAAAGCGGAACAGAGACCTAGAAACCCTAGTCGAACTTCAGCAGAGTTTACTGCGTTGTCATCGTCCTCAAAGAATTAGTCGAGATATTACAGATCGCCAGCGGGCAACCCATGCCTTAGAACAACGAGAACGGTATCTCTCTACCCTCGTTGAAGTCCAGCGTCGTCTGTTAATTTCGCCAGACACTACAACTTACTACACTGAGATCTTAGAACTTTTGGGCCAAGCCTCAGGAGCATCTCGGGTTTATCTGTTTGAAAATCATCAGGACTGGCTCGGAAAAGTGTTGATGAGCCAACGGACTGAGTGGTGTGCCCCTGGTATTTCTCCAGAACTGAATAATCCTCAACTTCAGAATCTATCCTATGATGACTTTTTTCCCCGTTGGGCTGAGGCATTGCACCAAGGGGAAATTATTAATGGAGTTGTGACAGAGTTCCCAGAGTCAGAGCGAGTGGTGCTCGAACCCCAAGGCATTCTTTCAATTCTGATTTTACCGTTAGTTGTGAAGCAAAAATTTTGGGGGTTTATTGGATTTGACAACTGCTCAGAAACAAAAGCGTGGGAGTCATCCGAAGTCAGTCTAATCAGTGCTGCAGCTTCAGCCATTTCCCTGCATTTAGAACGCCACCAAGCTGGACAGGCTTTACAGGAAAGTGAAGAAAAATTTCGCCAACTGGCAGAGAACATTGATAGCGTCTTCTGGATTACCAATCCGCAGAAAGGTCAGATGATTTATGTTTCTCCAGCCTATGAAACCCTCTGGGGGAGAACCTGCACTGAACTCTATGAAAACCCGATTACTTTCATCGAGGCCATTCATCCTGAGGATCGACCCTTAGTCATGGCGGCTTTAGCCAAACAAAGCCAGGGAATCTATCACGAAGAATGTTGCCTTGAATATCGCATTGTCCGTCCTGATGGTGAAATTCACTGGATTCGCGATCGCGCTTTTCCGATTCAGGATGAAACAGGCATAGTCTACCGGGTCGTTGGTATTGCCGAGGACATTAGTGACCAGAAATACCATGAAACTGCCCTACAATTGATCGTTGAGGGCACAGCCGCTAAAATTGGGGATGAATTCTTCCGTTCCTTGGTGCGTTACCTGGCAGAAGTGCTAAAGGTTCGCTATGCTCTCGTAACTCGATTTGTAGCTGGAACACAAAGTCGAGTTCGAACTTTGGCCTTTTGGAACGGGAACAGCTTTGGCGACAACTTTGAATATGATCTAGACGGAACCCCCTGTGAAGGGGTGATTATGGGGAACATTTGCCACTATCCCACCCAAGTTCAAGCCCAATTTCCGCAAGATCAAGATCTGGTTAACTTGAGAGTTGAGAGTTATAGCGGGATTCCCCTCAAAGATTCAGCCAATCGGATTTTAGGTCACTTGGCCGTGATGCACACTCAACCCATGACCGATGACCACACCCCAAAGCTGATTGTCAAGATTTTTGCAGCCCGAGCCGGAGCTGAACTTGAACGCCTCAATGCCGCAGAAGCCCTTCAAACCACTCAAAAGCGGCTGCAATATTTGGTTGCCTCTAGTCCTGCGATGATCTACACCTGTTCACCCATAGCAAACTACCCAATCACATTTGTCAGCGAAAATATTCGGGATGTGTTGGGGTACACGGCTCAAGAGTGCTTGGCCTCGGCCAAGACATTCTGGATTTCTCGGGTTCATCCAGAGGATCTTGCCCAAGTCCTCACCAACCATCAACAGTTAGCGACTCAAGGCTACTCTGTGAACGAGTATCGCTTTCTGCATCGCGATGGCACCTATTGCTGGTTGCGAGATGAGGTGAAAGTCACACGAGATGATGCTGGTCAACTTGTAGAATTAATTGGCTCCACTATTAAAATCAGCGATCGCAAGCAAGCCGAGGAAGAAGTGCGCCAGAGTGAAGAGCGGTTACAGCTTGCCTTAGAAGGGAGTGCCCTGGGACTTTGGGATTGGCACTTATCAGACAATCAAGTCTACCTCAGCCCCCAATGGAAACTGATGCTGGGATATGAACCCCACGAACTGGAAGACAGTTACAGCATTTGGGAGCAACTGATTCATCCAGAAGATTTATCGACTACACGGGAAGTCTTTAATGCTCATCTAGAGGGCCACACTCCGGTCTACCAAGCTGAATTCCGCATGGCGACAAAACAGGGCGGATGGAAGTGGATTCTATCCCATGGCAAAGTCTTTGAATGGGATCAGTTGGGTCAGCCTGTGCGGGTGACCGGAACCCACCAAGACATTAGCGATCGCAAAGCCATTGATCAAATGAAGGATGAATTCATTTCTATCATCAGCCACGAGTTGCGAACTCCCATGACCTCGATTCATGGCTCGTTGAAATTGTTGTCCACGGGAATGTTAGGAAATCTGACCGAAAAAGGGCAGCGCATGTTAGAAATTGCCATTAGCAATACTGACCGTTTGAGTCGTTTGATCAACGATATTTTGGATTTACAGCGGTTGGAATCGGGTCAATTCTCTGTTAGCAAACAACCTTGTCATGCCCTGTCCTTGATTGAACAGGCGATCGCTGCTTTGCAAGTGATTGCTCAAAAACAGCAGATTCAGTTAGAGATCATGGATCATCCCTCCCCAACGTTGTGGGCAAGTTCAGACTATATTTTGCAGGTTCTGATCAATTTGCTCAGTAATGCCATCAAGTTTTCTGAGCCTGAAACAACTGTCAAAATTGGGGTTCTACAACACGAGCAAAAGGCATTATTTTATATTAAAGATCAAGGTCGAGGTGTTCCAGGAGATAAGCTTGAAAGCATCTTTGGTCGGTTTCAACAGGTTGATGCTTCTGATGCCCGTGAAAAAGGCGGCACAGGCTTAGGATTGGCGATTTGTCGTCGAATTATTGAGTTACACGAAGGACAAATTTGGGTAGAAAGTGTCTTAGATCAGGGGAGCACTTTCTATTTCACCTGTCAGGTTATTTGACCAATAGCGATCTGGTTTAAATCATCAATTAGTGTTCTCCTTTGATCAGCTCTAATTAGTTCTAACTACTTCTAACTACTTCTAACCAACCAGATACCCATGAAGTTAATGCAGCGAAATTAGGCAGACGGAAGAGGATTTTTGAGGTGCGTGCAGAAGGTTTGAATGCCTAGAACTGAATCTCATATTCAAAGCGAATTTCAGTTTCGTTAGAGAAATTTGTTGCTCCTCGCAGCAGCAATTCATCATTGACTCGATAGTTGACCCCAAGCTGAGTCGGTTGTTCTGTAGCCAGGACTCGACTCAGGGAAACAGAAAAATTGTCAGTGACATCAAATCCAATTTCTAAACCGATTCCCAAGGCGGATGATCCTTGAGAGGTTTCAGCAACCCGTGCAGGATAGAGGCGAAACTCCGTTAGCCCAGTTGCTCGAATCACCTTTTGCTGAAGATCACTGAATAGACCGACACTGGCTAAGTTGGCTAAAAATAAAGTGCTGTCTCCCGTTACCCCTTCAATGGCACTACCTCCCAACAACGCAAGCAGTTGAGTTTTTGAACGTGATGGAGAACTCTTAAGCTCAATAATGTCGTTAATCCGGGAGGCTGGGCCTTGAACAATCGCAGTTACCCGGATCGTTCGCACTGTTCCAAACCGAGAGGGACTCGTAGACTCTAGCCGCTCTGAAGAGAACGCTGAAACAGGAGCCTCAAACAGGGTGCTTTCGGGGACACGAGTGACGAGTCGAACATCGAGAACTGGATCTAGACCTTGGGATGGGACAAAAATTGCCCGTTGGGGATAGCCTCGATCCAATCGCAGTCGGCTGGTATAAAGATTGACTGCCCCTCCGGTGAGAGTAATCACCCCTTGCGGTTGAATACTCTCAACACTATCTAGCTCCCCATTGACCACAATGGTTCCGTTGGCACTAAAGTCGAGCAAGGGTGCATCTAGGAACCCAGAAACGGGAGACGACGAGCGGATGCGAATATTGTCCCCAAGGGCTAGTCGCAAGTTGTTTAAGCTGGGTTCGATCGGGCCCAAACTGGGTAACGCCCCTTCCCCGTTTCCGCCCCCGCCCCCGCCAGGGAGAATAACCGTGCCATTAGAGACAGCGACTAATCCCCCAATTTCCGGTTCGAGAGCGGTGCCAGTGACTTGGATAATTCCAGCAACGTTGCCGGTGTATAGCTTCTCTAGATTTATATTCAGGTTATCCAGACTGAGTTGTAAGGGAGTCAAAGCGTCTGGATCGGTTTCTGAAAACGGTTGATACATGGGTAATATCCCTTGCAAAAGGATCTTGCCAGTTCCTGTTTCTCCCTGCAATTCTCCTTGAATGCCTGCAACTCGAAGGCGATCGCCCAGAAATTCTGCCGTTCCGGTTAGGCCCACAATTGATTGTTCCATGCAGTTTTCAACCTGGGACTTTGGATCTGTTGTCGAGGCTTCACAGGCCAAGATTAATTTTCCAGATTGGATCTTGAACACCCCTTGAGGTTGGAGCCGCAGTTCTTCAATGTCCCCGTTCGCATTTTGGCGAAGCACCCCGCCAATTTTTAACTGGACTAAGCCTTTGCCTTCGACTAAATTGATTGGACTGATCAGGTTGATGACTTTCAAGCCTTCATCCTGAACATCAAGCTGAACCTGAATCTGATCTCCCGAGGCAGCAACCTTGGCAAACGGCAAGCGATAGGGAATATTCCCCTTGATCCGAATCGGGTCTGTTTCGGTCAGTAAAATATTGCCGCCAAAGCTCAGGCGAGCGTTGTTATAGGTAAAACTGCCTTGAGCTTCCTGCAGGGGCTCTTGATTGAACGTGCCATCAATGACCGTCACAACTCCGGTGGCCTGAGGGTTCTCCAATGTCCCGGCAATCTTGGCATCAAAGTTCAATTCTCCAGTAACATCAATATTCGTGAGATTGGTGTATCGTGCCAAACTCTCTTGCAACTTCTCTAAACGCAGATCTTTAACCCGAAACTGACCTGAGGGACGCTGACTGATCAAATCCAACTGTCCTCGAAAATCATACAACGCTCCTCCAGCTCGGAGTTGTAGCGGAATCACGCGGAAGACATTCTCTTCTAAAACGGCCTCGAGGGTAAATTCTTCAGCGGTAAATTCTCCCCAGGTCCAAATGTTGGTGTTGTTAATCTTGGCCTTGCCATTAATACCAGATCGGATTGAACCTGTCGCCGTAATTTCCCCCTCGAACCCGCCCCGTAATGCAGATAACGAAGGGAGTGGATTCTCCATTTGTTGTTCTGTCTGTTGGTCGAGCAGGGCGCGAATTTCGGCCAGCCGTTGAAGTTGTTGAGTTAAAGTTGCATCCGGCGGCAAACCTACGGCAAATGCTTGAACCTCTGCGGCTGTGCCATAGACCGGGGTCTGAATCCCCCTGGAAACATCGCCCAATTCAAACCATTGCAAGACCGTTAACATATCTTGAAGTTCGCCGTTTTTAATTTTGACGGTGACTTCTAGGGGTTGAGGGGCTTGGATTTTTTCAGTGCCGGGGTCAATTGGGGGTTCTATTAAGGATTCAGTTGCAACTGCTCCTGGGACGGACTGCTGAACGTTCACTCCTCCCCCTCGCAGTTCTGCCAACAGTTGAGTCACATCAGCCCGACCGTTAATCAGGAATAAACTTCTATTTTCCGGAGCGATCGCACAAGTCTCTGCTTGAACTGGTCGTTGACTGCGAACACAATCACTGTTGGGTAGACGCAAGACTCCATCCAGGGTTGCGATCCCATCTTCATAGCGCACATCTGCGTCTAGCCGTTCCGCCATGATATATCCCAAGGTGGGTTGATGGATGGCAATCTGGCCGACAACACCAATTTGTTCGAGATTTAAGGTGGCTAGTTCTGAAATTTCAGCAGTTCCAGAGACAATGCCGCTGATCTCACCAATATTTCGCTGGTCTAAGGGAGCCAAATTCAGCACGTCCAGGGGAAATTGACTGAAGGTGACCAGGAGATTGTCTCCCTTGGGCACTCCTTGGGCCATGACTTCCCCTGCTTGGACTAGAAAACTGACCGGAAGATAGCGGTCATTGAGTTCGAGTTCGATCCGATCTGAGTCTCCAGCTAGGGCCAGATCGACCCCTTGCTGCAATCCTGCTGTTAGGGTTCCGGCCATCACCGGGTCAAAGTTGAGATCTCGCACGGCAAGGTCATCCAACTGGAGATTTCCAGCCAGGGCCAAAGTAGCAGGTGCTCCCGTTAGCTTGCCCTTAAAATTGACCATGCCAGTCACAGGTGCGCCGCCAGCAGTGACTTCTGACGGCAACGTTGCCAACATTTGCTGCACTAGAGGGGAATTTAAATCAAAGTCCGACACCCGCACATTCAGGTTCAAGTTTGAGAGTTTGGGAACGCCAGTGCCTTGAAATTCAACTGCCAAGATGCCATTCGCCCCAAACTGGGGGGTTTCTGCCTGTTCAATTTCAACCCGTTGACCATTCCAATTGAACACTGACTCCAAGGGCTGCTTGAGAATGGGCAGTTCCGAGAGGTTGAGCCGACCTGCCGCCTGAACGGTTTGAGGGTTAAACTGGAATCCAGCCCCCGCAGCACTCAGGCGAGTATTAAGGAACCCCCGCAACAGCGGCATGTCTTCGGCCTGAGCCAGCAACCCCCGATCTCGCAAGGGATTGAGCAAATCTGTGATTTGGGACTCTACCAGTTGAGAAAAGCGATTTAGGGCAATTTCATCCCCACTCACTACCGTATTCCACTGACCGCCTGTGGTGTTTCCCGTGGCCTTTACCCAGCCACCCCCGTTGCCCAAATCAACGGCACCGTCTCCGTTGGCCGTGATCCCCGTTGGCGTTAAATTCCTGAGGGAACCTGATGCCACAACTTGACCTTGCAAGGTTCCATTTCTAAGGTCTAACGCCTGAATTTCTGCGGCCAAATCAGGGGGCACGGTTGCTAACGATAGGCCCAAACCGACCAGCGGTTCCAGGGGGAGGGCAGAGGTGTTGACTCTGGCTTGAAATTGACCCTGATTCAGCGATCCCTGAGCTTGCAGACTCCCGCCGAAGTTGCCTAAATCAGCACTGCCTTGAACAGCGCCATTCAGATTGTTCAAGTTCGTTAAACTGCCCTCAACCAATCCCTGACCTTGAACTCTGCCGTTCTGCAGATCAAAGTCCTGAATTGTTGTGGCCAACTGGGGTGAAAGATTGGCATAGGGCAACCCCAAATCAACCAAAGGATTCAGCGGAATAGAAGTTGTATCAACTGTTGCTTTAAACTGTCCCTGATCTAAGGTCGCAGCGGCCTTAATTTGTCCACCCGTATTCCCTAAATCAACCTGGCTGATAATATTTCCGGTCACTGTGGTTGAACTGAGATCAGTTAGGTTTCCTGCCACATTTCCCTGAGCTTGCAGACTGCCATTGCTAACATCCAAGTTCTGAATTTGATTGGTTACGTTGGAAGATAAATTTGCAAACGGTAAACCTGCTACGACTAAACGCGGTAACGGTAAGGGGTCAGTGTTAAAGTTGGCTTGAAATTGCCCTTGATTAACCTCAGTATTTGCATTAATTAAACGGCCACCTAAACTCACTTGAATATTCCCAGTTCCAGTGATGTTATTTGACTTTAAATTCTTGAGAGAACCTGATACATTGGCCTGCAAATTTAATTGCCCATCTGTTAAGTCAATCTGGGCAATTTTAGCCTTTTGAATATCTGGCACATTCAGCAACGGTAATCCTAAATTCACCAAGGGAGTTAAAGCGACTTGTTCGGCATTGACGTTGGCGTTCCAAATATTTTGATTTTGAGTGGCAACAAGATTCACCGCTCCATCCGCAATTTGGACTCCTACTGTAGCTTGATTATTAACTAAATTAGCGGTTCCTGAAATCGGGTAACTCCCTGCAGGCAAGGCAAATTTAGACTGAATTTTTGGGTTGTTGACAGTTCCTGAAACTTGGGCGGTGGCTAAGAGTTCACCCAGTCGAAAGTCTCCCAAGGGAGAGTTCATTGGAACTCCATAGGCTTGAGCAATTTGATCAACTGGCAGGTCATTAACTGCCAAGCTAAATTCTAGTTGTGGATTGAATTCTGTCTTCTGATTATTTCCAACTTTTACCTGAGGATTTGCAGGGCGGGACTGATTTTTCCGAGGGGTTGAAAGCGCTTGTAACCCATTCAGTTTCGCCTTGCCTGATCCGGTAATAATCCCGCCCAAACTGGGCTCAATCTTCAGATTTTCAACAACAATTTCTGGGTCGGATTTTAGTACAAAATCCTGACCCAGTTCGACAGTTGATTCAAAGTTTGTGCTAACGGTTTCAAAGGTCAGTCGATCAACTTGAATCGGCTGAGTATTAGTGATATTTCCCTGAACTTTCGGTTTCGGCAGACTTCCGGTCAAGTTCAGTTTAACCTCAGCTTCTCCTGCGATTGGAACGGGTAATTTTAACAATTGATCCAGTTCTGTTTCAATGGTCTTGAATACCGTTGCTAGGGGAGTTGGTGGAAGATTGACCGTCAGATCAAACTGGGTTTGCTCAAAGTCAAAGTTAGGATTCGTTGCAATAGTTCCGGCAACCTCAATGGCTGCATCTCCTAAACCTGTTGTCAGGTTTTTGATCTCAACTTCAGTGCCAGAAAATTTAAAGTTTCCTTCTAGGGGACGAAGGGGTTGCTCTAGGGATTTTAAGTCAATTTGAACCTCGTCAATTTCAACCGTACCTTGAACTCCTGAGAATTTTTGATTCACCAGTTCAACAGCTAAATTGGCATCCACTTCTCCCTGTTTTAAGGTCAATTCATGGCTTTTAACCAATCCGTCAAATTGAGAAACTTGAAGATCTCGAGCGCGCAAACTCGCGGTTAAATTTCCTTCCTCCAGATTTCCTTGGGCTTTGACAGCAAAGGTGCCACCTTGCTCAAATTTTCCGGTTGCATCCCCTTGAATGCGTTGATTTTTCTCGCTTAAATCAGCCCTAACCCGATCTAAATTCAAAGCGATTAATTCTCCTGACCCTTGAGGATCATAGGGGTTCAAATCAACCGCTGCATCTTCGATCCGAACCGTCCCAATTTCTACTTGTACAGGGGGATCTTTTTTGAGTTTCAATTCCAGGTCAAGCCACTGACCCTGACTGGTTTCCTCAAGATAAACGTCTGGCTCAACCAGGGTAATATCCAGTTTGACCTTCGGTTGGAATAGCAAAGAAATCAGAGAAAAGCTAACTTCAACAGCTTTTGTTGTGGCATAGCTTGGATCAGACTCTGTTGGTGGCAGGGCAGATTCACCAAAGCGAACCTGGGTAGGGGTAATCCACTCCAATGGCCCGACTTCAACCGGACGCTGGGCTACGGTACTCAAGGCTCCAGAAATGGTTGGAGCCAGTCGAGTCTTGACGAACCAAACCGCAGTAAGTCCGATGGCAATGCCACCCATTCCGACGGCTACCCCTCCCCAGAGCAACAGAGATTTCCAAGGCCAACGGCCACGGGGACGAGGAGCATCGGATTCAGGGTTTCCATTGGGCAAGTGGGTCATCTCAACTCTCTAACCTAGAATGGGGAGCAGTCTTCAGCCTGATCTGCTAAATTCACCAGGCTACTGATTGAGTCATCCCCCTTAAAAATCTTAAGCTGAAGTTCAAACTTCAGGGCGTTTCAGGTTTATTTTCAGGTGTCGTTTTTTTGGCAATGACCTCAAGGGTCATGCCTTCAGGAAGCTGATCGACTTGAAAATACTGGTTAAACTTTGACGTAACTTGCAACCAATAGGAACGGGTTTCAGGATGCTTACGCTTGGTGACGAATCCCTGCTCGACCAGTTCCTGAACCTGTTGATAGGCTCCTGAACCGCGCAAATCAACCAGTTGGGTTTGGGTAATGCCTTCGCTCAGGGCGATCGCCGCTAAAGTTCTCAAGGCTCCCAATCCCAGATCTGCCGGAACGATAGTGTCCATCAAGGTGTCATAGCCTGATTTCAGTTGCAAACTGTACTGCTTATCCTGTTCAACAATTTCCAAGGCTGTTTCTCGATGAGCATAGTCAGACATCAATTGAATCAATGCCTCTTCAATTTCAGGGCGATCGCACCCAGTCAGTTCTGCAATGTCGCGAATGGTGAGGAACTGACCCTTGAGGTAAAGCACCGCTTCAACTTTTGCCAAAATATTCATTCAGAAGCAGGACTAGACAGGTTTAATCTTTTAGTTTAATCCCTCTCAAGCAAGTTCTAGGATCAATCTCTCTTCAATAGCGATTGTGTCGGAAAAAACAGTCATAGGCTCGCACCGTGCCCATAAAGTGCTCTGGACAACTGTTCCAGGATTGCCCAACAGCGGCTATAAACAAAAAAAAGAGAGAGCCGCTTTAACAACTCTCCCTACCATCAGGGTGCATCTACATAACATAATATAGCTTTTTGGGGATGTAGGGTCAAGCCCCTTAGTTTGAAGATCCTGTAAAGTTTCGGCTAGAATTCGCAAGATTCTGTAAAAAAGCTGTGACACCTCATCCCAATACACCCAATTTCAGGTTTCTAAAATCGGCAGTTTGAACCAGAAGGCTGCTCCTTGGTGCGGTTGAGCGATCGCCCCCATCTCCCCGCCATGAGCTGTGATAATCTGGCGGCAAAGATAAAGCCCCAAGCCCAGACCTTGAATTTTGCCAACGCTATCACCTCGCTTGTACCGATCAAACAAGCTTTCAAGCTCACTTGGTTCAATGCCAACGCCATTGTCCGCGATGGTATAGCAGAGAACAGGCTTGACCCCTTCAGATTCCTGTACTGCACTCTCCTGACTCTTTGTTGTTTCTTCTACACTGAGAGTTAAGGTAATACCAGGGGGATTATACTTAATGGCATTTGAAAATAAATTGTCAAACACTCGCCATAGTTGGTAGAAGTCAGCATTGACTAAGGGCAATTGAGCTGGAATCAGGTTTTGGACATTGACTTGACTTTTTTCTAGCATCGGTTCCCACTCTGCTAGAAAGTGTTGGGTAAACTGGGTCAGATCTAGCGGTTCGCATTTGAGGGGAATGCCTTGGATCTCTGAGTCACTGGTTTCAACCAGGGAATCGATCAAATTCAGTTGGCGATCGCAACTCTGGGCCATCCGTTCTAAAATTGGAGTCCGAACTGGGATTTGCTCACCCTCGGCTGAGGATTTCTTGAGGAGAGTGTTCAAGACCATCAGCATTCCGGTAACTGGATTGCGGAGATCATGAGAAATTGCATGGATACAGACCCGCAGGGCTGCTTCTACCTTGCAGCGTTCTTGAATTTCCTGCTGAAGCTGCTCATTGTTTCTGATGAGTTGGCGCTTTTGCTGCTGCAGCATTAGTTGAGTTCTCACCCGAACCAACACCTCCTGCACCTGAAAGGGCTTTGTAATATAGTCCACACCACCCATTTCGAAGGCTAATACCTTGTCAACGGTATCCGTGAGAGCGCTCAGAAAGATAATTGGAATATCGCAGAACTCTGGCTGCGCTTTTAAGTATTGAGCAACTTGATATCCGTTCATCTCCGGCATCATCACGTCCAGCAAAATCAGGTCAGGTGGAACCACTTCCATCGCCTGAATCGCTCGTTGCCCATTGGTTGACTTCCGCACCCGAAACTGCTGCTCCTGCAATACTGAGGATAGCAACTTAAGATTCTCAGGGGTATCGTCCACAATCAAAATGTCTGCTTGATCAGAGTTCATCAACAGGACTGAGCCTAAGTCTCAACTTGAACTCCTCGCCAAAACGCTACATAGCCTTTAATATTGGCTGCCGCAGATTTGGGATCAGGATAATACCAAGCCGCATCTTTGTTCGCTTGGCCATCCACAACAACGGTGTAATAACTGGCTACACCTTTCCAACCGCAGGTCGTATGCGTAGAACTGTCTTGAAAGTATTCTGACTTAATCGAACTGGGAGGAAAATATTGATTGCCTTCCACGACTTCGCACTGGTCACTCTCTGCTAAAACCGTTCCATTCCAAATTGCTTTAGGCATTTATCTTTCCTACTGTTCCGCACCTTCTCAAACTCTAACATTTTTTATGACAAGGTGACTCCGGAAACTCTCAGTTCCAGTGTTCAAAATCTGGGTCTCAAACCTTAGGCAAAGTCCGTGCCAGGAAAACCCTCTTGGCTTTTTTGCCCCATCCTGAGGTCAGGAGTTTACAATAAGAGCGGAGTTATGACAACCTGAGTATGTACCTGACTTGGCTAGATAGCAATTCTTGGTTATTAGAAATCGGTGGAAAACGCATCTTAATTGACCCTTGGTTAGTTGGGCCGTTAGTGTTTGGCAACCTCCCCTGGTTATTCAAGGGAGAACGGCTCAAACCCCGATCTATTCCTGAATCCATTGATTTAATCCTGTTATCCCAGGGACTAGAAGATCATGCTCACCCCCCCACGTTGAAACAACTGGATAAATCAATTCCGGTTGTTGCCTCTCCCAGCGCTGCAAAAGTTGTCCAGGCATTGGGTTATACCCAGGTTAGAGCCTTAGAACATGGCTCAACTTATACCTGCAATGAGGTTGAGATTAGGGCTGTTCCAGGTTCTCCTATCGGCCCAACGTTAACTGAGAATGGTTATCTCCTTCAAGAAGTGGGGACAGGGTTCAAGGTGTATTACGAACCCCATGGGTTTCATTCAGAAACCCTCAAGAATTTTGTGCCCATTGAGGTTGTGATCACACCCATTATTGACTTGGCTTTGCCCCTAGTGGGTGCTATTATCAAAGGCCAAGAATCAGCGCTACAGCTTGCCCAATGGGTAAAACCCCAAGTGATTTTGCCTACTGCGGCAGGAGGGGAGATCAAGTTTGAAGGGGTATTACTGTCTCTCCTGAAAGCTGTGGGTAGCATTGAGGATTTTCGTTCACTCTTGGCCCGTCACAATCTTTCTGCTCGCGTTCTCGATCCGATCCCAGGGGAACGATTTGAACTCACCTTGGAACATCGAGAAATTGGAGTTTCCTAACTTTCTTCTGGGAACTCTTTACGGATTGCTAATCTTAAAATCCTGTGAACCGGTATAGCCGGACAACTTAGCCAGGGTTTCTAATTTTTGAATCCCAGAATAAAATTGTCCTTTAACTTCCCAGGTTGGGTAGCCCTTAATGTTCGCTGCTGTACAAAGGTCAGGCTGAGGATTTTCACCATTGGGATCGCACTCAATATAGGGCATTTTCTCAACCGCTTCTGCACCAAATAACTCCTTTTGAGTTTTGCAATGGCTACACCAATAAGCGCCATACATCTTGGCTCCAGCACCTGTTAAGTGTTCAGCCAGGGCGACTTGGGCAGAGTTGGAAGCATTAGCACTGGCATTTTCAATTGGTGCGTAGATGGCCAGGGTGCTGACTAATGTGACCATCCCAACAATTAACCCTGTGAACAGCAATTGACCCCGATCCTCCCACTCTCGACCGATCACCGTCAACACAAATAAGCTCAGACAACAAATCGCAGAGACCACACAATATAGGCAGAAAGACTGAACTTTAAAGGCCATGATGTACATCAGATAGCTGCTGAAAATTGCCATCGCAAAGCTACCGATGAATAGCAAGAACCATGACCCTTCTTCCACTTGCTTGCGGAGTTTTTTGCGGGATTCAGGTTGAGACTCAGAATTCAATAACCAAGGAGCGATCGCCATAATCCCCATGGCACTGTAGGCCAGAAACCCAAACACCGGCAGTGGAACTCCAAAAATTTCAGCATAGGGGCTATTCAGAACCTTGTCACACCCGGCCACCGGACAAGCCGTCTCACCCCCAAACAGCTTAGTCGCCGCCAGATAACCCGTGACCACTGCCCCAAAAGCAGCAATCCCCGCAATCAGAAAGCGAGATTTACGATGAATCCAAGGGGCTGAACGGGTGCGAAACATGAACACAGTCTCCTATCTCAAATACGAACTAAACTAAGATGAATTCAACTGAGATGAATTAAACTGAAAGGCAAGTTCATCACAAGCTGAATATCACCCTGACTCATGAAAACGCTCTACTCAATTTTAACCAGTTTAATTTTAGCGGGTTGGGTGAGTACCATGGCAATTTTAGCGATCCAAAACGCAACTCCTATTGCTCTCAAGTTTCTAACTTTTCAGTCTATCCAAGTTCCCATCGGACTTGTACTTGCTTTTAGTGTGAGTTTAGGTGCGATCGCTGGAGCTATATTGCCCTTGCTCTTCTTCTGGAGTGGACAGAGAGAAACCTAGCCAGCCAGAGCCCTAAAACGTTCTACAGACGATAGACTTGGCCATCGATCAACAATCGCGTAATCCCCTTTGCTTGGAGGTAAGGGGCAGCTTTTCTCAGCAAGCCTCCAGAGGGAACTTTGAGCACTCGCTGATTTCGGGCAGAAAAACGACTCGCAACGCGATGATTGTCAAACACAGGTAGAGTCTTTTCCTGAACCTCGTCAGGTGGAATTTGGCCCAGCTCACCAAACGCCTTCAAGGGACGAACGACTAGCTCTCCCATTCGATCTGTGACTAGATAACACATCTTCGGAAGGGGGGCATCACTCAAAGGCAGAATTTGAACCAATGCTCGGCGCGAGGGAGAAATAGTGTGGATAGGTTGCAGGTCTTCTTCGTCCTCGTAGTCTTCTTCTAGATATCCATCTTCATCTTCATCTCCGTCTTCGTCAAACTCACTAAAGGCCCCATTGAACTCCAACGCAGAAAACCCTTCCTCTACAGGAATCGAAT
The DNA here is from genome assembly GCA_051652765.1 of Microcoleaceae cyanobacterium. GTDB lineage: Bacteria > Cyanobacteriota > Cyanobacteriia > Cyanobacteriales > Microcoleaceae > JBHJGO01. Next base: position 30,274 of record JBOFUV010000027.1, read on the forward strand.
CGCCCTCTTCATCAAACTCACTAAAAGATTCATTGAACTCATCGTCGATAGCCTCGTTGATAAAGTCTGGAATCTGATGTTCAACAATCTGGCCAACAGGAGCATACCCTGGTTTCTTTCCAGGAACATCATTTAGACGACGGTTTGAAGGGATGATAGGCTCTAAGGCGCTAGGTTCCAAGTCGGATTCCAGCGCAGATTCTGAGTTCAGAGCATCCAAACTATCTGTTTCGTCTGACGCGGAGGAGCGACGACGACGACGCTTCAACTCCAGAGAGGAGGGTAACGTAGAGTCTAGGGAACGAGTCTGTTGAACTGGTTCAATAGATTTATCAATCGATTTAAACGGCAACTCTTGTTGAAGTTCAAGGTGTTCTGACTCCGGCGGCGATCGCCTGCCTGTCCGATGCAACCGCTGTTTTTGCTGGGTCAGCGTGTCGTAAATTTCCTTCGAGATTGCACTTTGTAGGACTCGTCGAATGGTTGAACTACTGACCCCATAACGATCAGCCAGAGTAATCGTAGTCTCTTCTGGGACTTCTTGATAAATTTTGATGATTTCTTGCTTCTCAGCATCAGAGAGTTTTGGGGCTGACATTCGATTGATTATTCTCCTAACTAGCTTTTAGTACTGCTCCGTCTGCTCCGTCTACTTTGTCGAGATCGGGTTGAAATGTCGTACTCTAAGATTGCGCCAACGGCCAACAAAATCCCAGTAAAGACAAAGAAAACCTCCAATAACCCCCCACTTTCATAGTCTTCACTCGCCCTTGTGTCAGCCCACTTGTAGTACATATCCGCAACGTACAAGGAAAATGCCGCAAACGCGATCATTCGCCAAGACTGAGAAAAACGCCCTCCCCAAAACGCCAAAATTAATGCCGTTGCAAAAATTAGCAAGAAGACATCGCCAATGATGTAAAACAGATTAACGCCAAATGCATAAGGCTCTAGTTTTTTATCCAAAGCCAATACCCAGGCAGGCGCAGAGGTTTCCTCGTCTTCCGCTAAAGAGTCTGAACTCAACCCTGGGGTTTCAAGATTTGGAGCTGGACTCTGATCAACGGACTGAGGAATTCCTGAATCAGGCTGCACTTGGACGATTTCAGCGGACTCAGGGGAAGAGCTAGGGTCACTCAAGAGCCCAAAAACGGAGGGATCAGCCACCCAAATCGCCAAAGCAGTTCCAGCGATCGCCACCCCGGTTAGAGCGGCCCACTGCCAGAGCTGTAAATTGAGGCGTTTTGAAACAATCGCTGAAACAATTCCCCAGCCCAAAAACAGGTAGCTCAGAATATAAAATATATCTGCTGGAGAAACAGCCGGGTCTAATCCCCAAATTAGTTCCCAAACTCCAAAGACTACCCCCCCCAGAAAGTAACAGAGTGCGCCCAAGCCAATTCCTAGCCAGACACTCCGTCCACTCACCATCTGAGGACTCTGCCAGTTGCGATAACAGACCATGAACGCCATGAAAAACGCACCCAGCTCAAAAATATAGGTTCCAACAGAATACCAAAGGGGCAATTCCTCTCCATCTGGAGTCACACTAAACAGTAAAAAAAACAATAAGGAAGCCACCGCCCAAATCATGCCAAAGATTACAAGATTCTGAGCGGACAAAATAGAAGACCTGGGTTGTGAAGTGCTACTCATAGCAGTTTAAGATAGCGAGCAATCTACGACTGGAAAACCGAGTGGGGAGAACTTTAGGATTAGAACTTTAAAAATTAAAAGTTCTAATTGGCTCAACTTCTCTAGTCTAGTTGGTATCTAGACTCCCACATCCAAAAGAAGAAGCTGAAATTCTCAACATTCTTTAACCTATATACACCATAAGCTCTTGAACGAAGACTGGTCTAGCCATTCTAGAAAATGACCCCGATCGTCGCTGGACAGCCCCTCTAAAACCTCCCCCAGCCCCTCAGCAAAACTGGTATTGCCAAAATAACGTTTTCCCAAATGATGTAATTCTTGCAAGAGGGTGCTCAGGTGATTCTCCTGCCAGGGAGGAACCTGCAATGTGTCGAGGGGATCTACTTTCAAAAGCGCCTTAACCGCCTCAGGGGTCTCAGCTTTGGGAAATTTAGACTTTTGCAATATCTGGGTTAATTCTTTCTCAAAGGAGGCTGCCTGTCGGTTTCCCAAAAGATCCTCAACGTCGAAATAGACGGCCTGCAAAATCAGCAAACATCCCTTTGTTAAAGTTGGTAGCCTTCTCTCTTCTTCAGACCCTTCATGAGTGAGTTGATCCGGTCGAACCTTTCCCCAAACACTATATCGTTCTGGCTCTTCGAGCAAGACACAAGCTTTTCCCCGATTATCTGTCAAATCTCGCCAGAAGGCTCTCGCATCTTCGGCTTGTTGAGCATTGAACATTTTCATCAAGCGAAAAGTCTGTCCCTGATAGGTTAAAATCGGGATTTGCTGATCCCGACTTGGGTGCTGAACAGTCTTGATCTCAACATCCTGGCGCTTCAGAATAAACATGACGCTACGTACCTAACTCCTGTCAGGGCTGAAGGCTGTGTATGTAATTGTAGTCCTTGACATCCATCTCCTGCTAGACATACGAATGACCCTCTCATTGTGATGCACATTTGTCGATCTGATGCCTATCTGGATAACTTCAGCTTAGAAAGCTCCAGCTTAGAAAGCTCCAGCAATTGTCAGCCAGAACAGCGAATTTATTCAGCCGCAGCCCCTAGAAAAATTTCTGTGACCTGATCATTTTGCAACAAAAAAATTAAACCCCCATAAATTGATCCTGCAACAAAATAGTCTGGTGACGATTCTGGTTGTTCTGGTTGTGCAGAAGTATCTCTGCTCTGGTCTGCACCATAAGCGTTCTGGACTTTGGCATAGGAGTCTCCGATCCCGATTCCACGCTGAGTTTTGAACTGAGAGGGAGAAGTGATTCTAACAGAAGCAACCGCTTGAGATCCAGTTTTAGTCTCTGCGACCATATCTAGAGTAATTCCTTGCTGGGGATAATGCCAGGATTGATGATACAGGCCATCGGCTCCCCAAAAAGTCGGTTCATTTTTATGATTTGGCTGTCCCAGCAGAGTCAGAACTTCCTCGGCAGGGAGATTAATGGCTAACTGACCAATGGCTTCCGAATTCATCAACTCAAACGGATCAGATGCCATTTGATCCGCTGAATGGCTTGAGATTGATCGATGACTTGGGGCTAAAGGTTGAACAACAGACTGAACGGTTGTTAAATCTGCCCACCCCCCAAGCGTCTGCAAGCTCCAACCATTCAGACTTAAACTTGTGCTCAACCCTGTTAGCCAGATCCACAAAAAAGGCATAGCGTTTTGATGGTGCGTTTTAATAGTGCGTTTTAATAGTGCCTCGCGCTCGCATAGGGAAAGGGGAGCAGGAAGCAGGTGTGCTCTATCCTCTTCCCAATCGATTCTTAAGACCCTGTGCTTGACCCGCAAGATTTAAATACCTAGATGCAAGATTTAAACTTATTTAAACAAGATTTAAATAAGTTTAACACTCAACTGTTAAGCCTCATGTGACCTCAATCAGGTCAAAATCGAGCCTCCCATCATCCGTTGATAGCGACGTTCCCATTCAACCTGCAACGCGGGCCAACGGTTTAAGGTTACATCTTGTTCAAGCACTTGTTCGGCTGCTTCCCGCGCTCGCTCAAGCACAGCTTGATCTTCTACCAAGCTTGCGAGGACAAAGTCTGGCAATCCAGATTGACGAGTGCCGAGAACCTGCCCTGGCCCCCGCAGTTGCAGATCCATTTCAGCGATGAAAAACCCATCTTGGGACTGTTCCAACACGTTCAATCGTTGCCGTGCCTCTGGGGTAGAACTGCTGGTCATCAATAGACAGTAAGATTTGTGTTGACCGCGACCGACTCGTCCCCGCAGTTGATGAAGCTGAGACAGACCAAATCGTTCCGCATTTTCGATCAGCATCACCGTTGCGTTAGGAATATCAACCCCAACTTCCACCACCGTTGTTGAGACGAGAATTTGTGTTGTTTCGGCTCGAAATTGAGTAATGGCTTCATCTTTTTCGGCACTGGTCATCCGCCCATGCAGTAAGCCCACTTGAAATTCAGGAAAAATTTTAGTTTGAAGCTTTTGATGTTCTTCTACGGCGGAACGCAAATCCAACTTTTCCGATTCTTCAACTAAAGGCAACACCACATAAACCTGTCGTCCTTGAGCAATTTCTCGACGAATTAAATCATAGGCTTGTTGTCGCTGTCGCCCTGTTAAAGCGGTTGTTTGAATCGGTTGCCTACCGGGGGGGAGCTCATCCACTTGACTGACATCTAAATCCCCATGTAAGGTTAAAGCTAGGGTTCGAGGAATGGGCGTTGCCGTCATCGTTAAAACGTGGGGAGATTCTCCTTTTTGTTGTAGCTTTGCCCGTTGTTCGACCCCAAAGCGGTGCTGTTCATCAATCACTACTAACCCCAAACGATTGAAATTGACAGTATCCTGAATTAAAGCATGAGTCCCGACAAGAACAGAAAGTTCTCCGGTTTCTAACTGAGCATGAATTTGCCGTCGCTTTGTTACTTTTGTCGAACCTGTTAATAGCTCAACGGGAAGGTGTAACAGGTTGAACCAGGAGACGAATTTGCGATAATGTTGTTCAGCTAACACTTCCGTTGGAGCCATGAGTGCCGTTTGATATCCAGCTTGAATTGCCGCCAACATTGCAACCACCGCAACGACCGTTTTTCCTGATCCCACATCACCTTGAATCAGTCGATTCATAGGTTTAGAAGAATTTAGATCCTTCAAAATTTCTTGCGTTACTCGCTGCTGAGCGTTGGTCAAGTCAAATGGCAAAATTTCATCATAAAACTTCTCAATTAACTCTCCCGTAGGGGCTAAAATTGCACTTGTTTCTGCTTGCTTTTGGTTCTGTTTTCGCTGGAGTAATCCCAGTTGTAAATAGAAAAATTCATCGAAGACTAAGCGATGACGAGCCTGTTCTAAAAGCACTTGACTTTCAGGAAAATGAATATTTTGAATTGCACTTTGTAGTCCAGTTAATTCATGATGTTGGCGTACACTTTCCGGTAGAGGATCTTGGAGTTGGCTCACTGCAGGTAAGACCGCAGCTACGGCTTTTCTTAATACATCCGCTGCCAATCCTTCGGTTAAGGGATAAACGGGCACGACTCGACCTACTTTCATCGAGTCAATCTGTCCTCCAGTGTGGTTCAACACTTCTAGTTCGGGATTTTCCAGGGTAATGCCATATTTACTCGTTTTGACTAACCCTGAAGCGGCAACAATGGCCCCGGTCGGATAGTTGCGTTTTTGCACATTTTGCCAAGCCGGAGTGGCATATCGACTGCCCGCAAAGAACCGACTGATTTTGATTTGCCCGGTGTCATCGACCAAGACCAAGTCCAGGATGGTTAATTTTTTATTCCGAGGACTGCTGAAACAAGTGCACCGCTTAACCCTGGCAATAATCGTAACAGTTTCTCCTGCTGCCAATTCCCGAATCCTCATATGGCGAGCATAGTCAACGTGATTGCGAGGATAGTAGTACAGCAAATCGTAAACCGTATAAAGCCCTAACTTGGCAAGGCGATCGCTATTTCTTGGCCCTAAAACTTGCTTCAGCGATTGCTCCAATGATAAATTTTCAGGGGTTTTCTCAGCTAATAAATTCTCGTCGGTTGTCTGATCCGTGACAGGTTCTTTGACAGAGGATTGGATTAAGGGGGAATTAACTTGAGAAGAGTTAACTTGAGAAGAATTAACCTGAGAAGAATTAACTTGGGAGGATTTGGATTGAGCAGTTGGATAGACTGAACTAGATTGAGCTGAACCAGATGGATTGCTGCTGATCGCTTTCTGGCGGCTTTCTTCGACCCTGAGTTTGTGTTCGGTAAAGCGCTGAATCTGGATTAAAAACCGATGAGTTTCTGTGACCAAATTTTGGCGGGCTACTGAACCCATATCAGGATATTGGTTGAATTCCCGGATCATTTCTTCACAACGATACCGAAATTCTAACGGGACAAATTCTAACAGTTGATTCAAGCTCAACTGCAAAAATTCATGGAAGCGATACTGATTGCCCTGAAGGTTGGAAAATCCCCGTTCAGCTTCTACCGCGAGCGCCTTTTGTAACCTGGGCCAATCAGGATGAAAGGGTTCCATGGTGTTCTGACTCATCCTCAAACCAACTCGATCGCCATGCGGCTTCTGCCTCTACCACAGCCCGTTCTCTGAGCCTTCGATGATACTCCCGTCTGAGTTTACTGACCTGCCCAACTAATGTCCGAATTTGGTGTCTTCCGGTCATGACTGGTGCATCCGCAAATTCAATTTCGGCCAACCTTAGGTGGATTGCCATAATCCGGGTCATTTTAGAGCTTTGAGGATGATCAGCGTCTTCTGTCTCAATCACAAGATTCAGTAAATTGGGCGGGCTAGCGATCGCCTCAGCCGCTTCAGTTTTAGAGACCACCTCCAGAATTTTTTCCGGCAACTTTTGGGGCAGAATTCCAGAACGCTGAATCAGAAAATTAACATCCCGCGACAACGCTCTTAGCACTTGGGAGATCCCTAAATCCATCTTCTCTTGCCAATTCACCAGACGTTCTGGCAAGCTAGGGGTGTCTGCAATGAATTCAGACTCCAGCGAAACAGAGTCCAATTCAATGATCTGCTCTGACAAAGCTGCTTCGATTAAAAGATGTTCCTCATTAGCCGGTTCTGGGTTTTGATCGTTCTCAGTATAGAGCGTGGCCTGAGCTGATGAGAGATTGATCAACTCCCTTAGTTGATGCTGAGCCGCCTGAGCCAAGTGTCGTAGCTCCTGTTGAAAGGTCTGCCGCGTTGAGAATGACAACTTTAGAAACGACTCTGGATATCCCTGAGTACACAAATGATAAGTGGCCAAGGTCAACTGTTGCCCAACCGCCTGCGCCAAAACATCGAGGTATTGAGTATAACTTTGTTCCAAGTCATAGGCGATTTTAGCGATCGCCTCCTCTAGGTCAGTAATATTTTGTTCAATCTGTCTGATCGATCCCGTCATTGCTGAGTTCTGGCTAAAAGTAAGGTTAGAGATAGGACTGAAGATATAAATAACCCCGACCTTATAAATTTCTCCTGGGAGACTCGACCGGGGTGGACTATTCCTAATTGTAGCGATGAAAACCAGAAAGGTCTAAGCCTGACCCCCCGTTTGAGCGGCAACTTCCTCTGCAAAATTGGTCTCCTCTTTTTCAATCCCCTCGCCTAAAACAAACCGTGAAAAGCGACGCACCTGAATCTTCTCGCCCAGCTGACCTGCAGTTGTCTTCACCATTTCATCCACCGTAATATTTTGATCTCGGATGTAAGGCTGATCCATCAGGGTCATTTCCTTAAGACGCTTTTCAATTCGACCTTGAACGATTTTCTCTTTGATATTATCGGGTTTGTTGCCGAGGTCATCTCGAAGCATCTCAATTGATTTTTCTTTGGCCGCAATATCATCGGGTACATCTTCAACGCTGACGTACTCTACATTAGGACAAGCAGCAACTTGCATGGCAATATTCCGCACGAGAGTTTGAAACTCTTCCCGGCGAGCAACGAAGTCCGTTTCACAGTTGACTTCGACCAATACACCCACTCGGCCCCCCGTATGGATGTAGCTCCCCACTAAACCTTCAGCAGCAACGCGACTGGCTTTCTTCTCTGCCGAGGTGATGCCTTTTTGCCGCAACCACTCCATCGCCTTCTCCATGTTGCCATCGGACTCCTGGAGAGCTTTTTTGCAATCCATCATGCCTGCGCCTGTCTTTTCACGCAGTTCTTTAACCACTTGTGCAGAGATGTCAGCCATCTTTCTCCTGATTCCTTCCCTTAGATATTTCAATTGCCACGATATCTCAGTTAAGCATACTAACAAATGCCCCAACCAATCTCAAGCAATTCTCAAGCAATTTCTAGGATTGCTACCTGCGCCCTCGTGTTCACAGCTCATCAACAGATTCTCTCACCGTTATCAAGTTAAGGCTATCAAATTAAGGCTGCTGTATAGTAGTTAATACTTCAGAATATAGCAATTCTAAATCAATTGTCAGAAAACTAAAGCAGGGTTAGGGGACAAAGTCCTCACAGCACTCCGTCTCACAAACCATTTGGGATGGCTTTGGGATTGCTATAGAGACTTCAGAATATTTTGGGAGAGGAGAACAATGGCCATTCAACTCGAGCAAGCGATTACGGTTGGGAAATATCTGGTAACGCAGCGACTTTTAGGGCGGAAGCGGTTTCCCCTAGTGCTGATGTTAGAGCCTCTATTTCGGTGCAACCTTGCCTGTCCAGGGTGTGGAAAAATCCAACATCCCAAAGAAATTCTTAAGCAAAATTTAACCCCGGAGGAATGCTTTGCGGCAGTAGAAGAATGTGGGGCTCCAGTGGTTTCAATTCCGGGTGGAGAACCGTTATTACATCCGCAAATTGATCAAATTGTCCAGGGGTTAGTCGCCCGGAAAAAGTTTATTTATCTCTGTACGAATGGACTATTGCTGGAAAAAAACTTAGATAAATTTCAGTGTTCTCCCTATCTCACGTTTAGCGTTCACTTGGATGGCTTACAACAAAAACATGATGAATGTGTCGATCGAGACGGGGTATTTGAAATTGCGGTTCGCGGGATCAAGGCCGCAAAAGCGAGAGGATTTCGAGTCACCACAAACACCACCGTTTTTGAAGGAACTGACCCCCAAGAAATGCAGAAGTTTTTCGACTTTTTAGCAACGTTAGACATTGATGGCATGATGATTTCTCCCGGCTACAGTTATGCTTGGGCCCCTGATCAAGACCATTTCTTAAAACGTGAACAAACCAAAGCCTTATTTCGAGAGATTTTGGCACCGTTCACTGCAGGTCAAAAGTGCTGGAACTTTAACCATAACCCTCTATTTCTAGACTTTTTAATGGGGGATAAAGATTACGAGTGTACCCCCTGGGGCAGCCCGAGCTATAGCGTATTGGGATGGCAAAAGCCTTGCTATTTACTCAACGAAGGGTACTACAAAACCTATCAAGAGTTACTCGAAAAAACAAACTGGGAAAATTATGGACGAGCCAGTGGCAATCCCAAATGTGCTGACTGTATGGTGCACTGTGGTTATGAACCTACAGCGGCCCTGGATGCGATGAATCCTATGAATATGGGGCGATCGCTGAGTGCATTGTTTGGCGCAAGATAAGGGGTTGACTTCTTTTTGGTTTTCTGAGGATTGAGTTAAGATTGCTAGTATGCCAATCACAACGCGGCAATTGATTCAATGGAAACAGCAGGGTAGACCGATTGCTGTCCTCACGGCCTATGATTGGGCGATCGCGGGCTTACTGGATAGCGCTGGCGTTGACGTTGTTCTGGTTGGGGATTCCCTTGCTATGGTTGCCCTGGGTTATGAAACCACAATCCCCTTGACCTTAGATGAGATCCTGCATCATGCCAAGGCTGTTCGTCGTGGAGTAAAACAAGCACTACTGGTGGTTGACCTGCCTTTTTTAACCTATCAAGAAAGTCCTCAACAGGCCCTGCGTTCGGCGGGACGGGTGATGAAAGAGGCGGAGGCGACAGCAGTTAAGCTCGAAGGCGGCTATCCGGCAATGGTTGAAACCGTCCACTATCTGGTGCAAGCCGGAATTCCAGTCATGGCCCATGTCGGATTGACTCCCCAGTCGGTTCATCAACTGGGGGGATTTCGTCAGCAAGGCAAGACCCCGCAAACGGCTGATCGAATCTTGCAGGAGGCGATCGCCCTAGAACAGGCTGGAGCCTTTGCCATTGTCTTAGAACATATTCCAGCGGAGTTGGGCCAGCAAATTACTCAGACCGTGTCAATTCCCACCATTGGCATTGGAGCTGGGCCTGACTGTGATGGACAGGTGTTGGTCACTTCGGATTTATTGGGATTGTCCCCATGGCAACCTCCGTTTGTGAAGACCCATGCCAATTTACACTCAACCATCACACAGGCCGTTCAACAGTTCTGTCAGGACGTTTTGAACCGTAAGTTTCCAGATTAATTTCCAGATTGAATTGATCAAGTGAAGCTACATTCTGGATAAAGTTACAGCTAAGTTACAATAAGGTTACAGCCAAGTTACAACAGATTCCCGACAATCATGCCTCCCAGGAGCACAAATCCAACCCAGACATTATCGCAGAAGATTTTCCCATAGAGGGGCTTAGGAACTTCCGGTGCTCGAAGTTGGATATACTGCCATAACCACGTCCCTGCGGCCAGAACAAGTGCTATCCAGAAGCCAACATGAAGCTGGGTAGTGAATCCCAAAGTGGCTAACAAACCCACCGTTCCCAGAAAAAATGCCCCCACCGCGTTGGCTGCCTGATCTCTAAAAAACAAGGCGCTGGAGTTAATCCCTAGGGCTTGATCCTCCTCGCGATCGCTCATCGCATATACGGTATCAAATCCCAATGTCCAGAACACCGTTGCCCCCCATAGCAACCCCGTTGCTGGTTCAAGTTTGCCCACTGCCGCTGCCCAACTGATCAAAACCGCAAATCCCCAAGCAATAGACAGTACCAGTTGGGGAATGGGAAAGTATCGCTTGGCCAAAGGATACCCAATCATCACCGGAACTGCGGCAACGCACAACCCAAAACTGAGACGGTTCAAATAAAGAGCCATGAATCCTGCACAGGTAAAGGCCACTAACGCCACCACAATTCCAGTTTGGATGCTCAAGGCTCGAGAGGCGAGAGGGCGGTTTTGGGTACGTTCTACGGCTGGATCAATATCCCGATCCCACAAATCATTCACGACACATCCTGCGGCACTGGTTGCTAAACTCCCAAAAATGACGATTAAGACTAGGGGCCAAGGTGGTGTTCCTTGGGTGGCCAAGACAATTGCCCAGAGCGCCGGAAGCATTAGGATCAAGCGACCTGCGGGTTTATCCCAGCGCAGCAATCGAACAATAGTTTTCCACTTGGGTTCTAAGGGAGGTTCTACAGGGGGTTTTAAAGCAGGCGTCTGGGTAACCATCAAAAAAGTTGAAGGGGTTAGAGTGGATTCTATGAATGATTCTATGAATATTTAAGCAAATCCAGCGCTATTCGCCAACTTCAGTGGCACAATAATAGGGCTTCACTCAAGCTAATTTACCCCAGTTCGCGCTAACAAAGGGTTGGCTTTAACAACTGGCTTTAACACCTCGTCTTAACACCTTGTTTTAACATCATGTCTCACGCCCCTTCAGAACCTTCTGCTCTTACCGCAGAACAACATCGCCTCAAAATGCAGCGTCGCAAGGAAGTTCAAGATCAGCGGGTTGCCAAGGCCAATCAAGCCAAGGGATTAATTATTGTCAATACCGGGGATGGCAAGGGGAAAACAACTGCGGCCTTAGGTATGGTGCTGCGATCGCTGGGTCATGGATACCGGGTTGCCATTATCCAGTTTATTAAGGGAGCCTGGGAACCGGCAGAAAAAGCCGTCTTTAGTCAATGGCCCGAACAGTTGGAGTTTCATGCTCTGGGAGAGGGCTTTACCTGGGAAACGCAGGATCGCGATCGCGATACGGAGAAAACCCAAGAGGCTTGGGCCAAAGGGTTAAGCTATATCCGCAATCCAGAATTCAAGCTGATTTTGCTCGATGAGATCAATATTGCCTTAAAACTAGGATATTTGACGGTTGAACAGGTTCTTGCTGGACTGGCAGAAAAACCAGAAGCATCCCATGTGATTTTGACGGGGCGAGGCGCACCAGAAGCGTTAATTGCCCAGGCAGATTTAGTCACCGAAATGAAGTTGGTCAAGCATCCCTTTCGAGAACAGGGGGTTAAGGCCCAACCTGGAATTGAATATTGAGTTGGTAGATTAACCCTCAAAACGATCAAAGTTTGGCCAAGGACGAGGATGTCCTGGATAAGGATTTATTCCAGGCAGAACTGTTGGGGCACTGTCCTGCGTTACAATCATAAAAATACTTTAATATTTAATGTTTTAGTCCCATGACTCCAGAAACCAGCGAAAAGCTATCGACTTCAAAAAGCTTAGAGGCGATGAAGAAGTTTTCTGAACAATACGCTAAGCGTACAGGAACTTACTTCTGCGTTGAGCCTTCTGTTACGGCTGTAGTAATTGAGGGACTTGCAAAACATAAAGATGTTCTTGGCGCACCTTTATGTCCCTGTCGTCATTACGAAGACAAGGAAGCAGAGGTCAAAAATACCTATTGGAACTGTCCCTGCGTTCCGATGCGAGAGCGCAAAGAATGCCACTGTATGTTGTTCCTGACTCCTGATAATGATTTTGCTGGAGATCAACAGGAAATTATGATGGCGGATTTAGAAGCAGCGCGGGCGAGTTTGGTCTAGGCGGGCACTCTGGCCTCTTGGATAGTTCATACTTGGATATCATAGTCTTGGGAGGCGTTGTATACAGCACCTCGTCTGCGTTAGCCTGTCCTGAGATGGAAGCACAATGGAAGAACAGATCCCAGGAGAATTCTGGCAAGGCATCGAAGAATTTAATCGAGGAGACTTCTACGCCTGTCACGACACCCTAGAAGCCTTATGGATGGAAGCAACAGAACCTGAAAAGAGGTTCTACCAGGGAGTACTGCAAATTGCTGTAGCCCTTTATCACTTGAGCAACCAAAATTGGCGTGGAACAGTGATGTTGCTCGGCGAAGGTATCCATCGGCTGGATTATTATCAACCCGATTATTCCGGAATCAATGTTGAATCCTTGATCGTTCAGGCGACTCAACTGTTCAATGAACTTCAGCAAGCTGGAGCAGAAAACGTTAAGGATTTTGTGGACAGGGAGAATGAAAAATCCCTGCAAATTCAGCGTAGCGTTTGTAGTTCCTTAGAATCGAATGCTTGATCTGTTTAACTTTGACTAACTCTGACTAACTCTGACTAATGTTAACGAGTTCTTCTGATCACCCAAATTCCTACATCGGGGTCACGAAAACTACTCAACAACAGCCTCTTGACCGTAGGCTTGCCAAGCCAAATCCACTAGACCATTAATCACTGCAACCGCCACGACAGCACTGCCCTTGCGGCCATCAATCCGAATATGAGGAACCATAGAGTCATGCAAGCGAGATTTGGCCACATCAGCCCCAACAAACCCTGAAGGGGTAGCCACCACCAAACCAGGTTTGATCTCTTCTGTTTCAATCAAATCTACTAAGGCAGAAAGGGCAGTCTGTTCTTGACCAACGACAAAAATTGCTTCGGGGTAGCGCCTAGCCAAAGTTTCAATCCCCCAAGCCGTTCGAGTTTTTTCCCGCTGGGGCCGAGTTACCGCTTCCATTGAGCAGTACACCGGGTTAGCAAAGGTTCCCAAGATCTGAGGCGTAATCCCAACCTGTACCATCGGTACATCTACGACAATCGTCGTACGGGCAGCCAAAGCAGCGGCTCCAGCTTGCAAGGCTTGGTCAGAAAATCGCACTAGAGATTTGTATTCAAAATCGGCAGTCGTATAAATGACCCGGCGAACAATTTCGTACTCGGAGGGTGAAAATGCATGGTCTCCAATCTCGTAATCAATAATTCCTAAACTCTGAGCATCGGTAATATGCCATTCCATATCGGCTTTTGACAATGATCCTTCGGCCTCATTGTACTGGGTTAAGGGGTTCCCTTCAACTGAGGTTGTTCCTTCAAACTAGCTCATCAATGGAAAAAAGCCAAGTAAAGTGATCTTCAGATCAGCAGCCCTTGGCTTCAATCTGGCGAACTACGGTTAAGGCCGAGTAGGAAACCCCGGCTGTTCCCTCTCCTGGATGGGTGCAATCTCCAACCAACCAGAGCTGTTGCACTGGGGTGCGATTGGCAAATCCAAACGGCCCGAAGTGAGAAACCCGTTGACCGACTCCGCCAACACTCCCTTGATCACGGGCGGTGAATCGAGCAAAGGTTCGAGGTGTAGCCGCCTCGCAGTGGAGGATGGTTTTGGGAGTTAAGCAAAAATAGGAACTGAGGCGACTGATGGCAGTTTCTACATACTGCTGCTTTAGCCCAGGATAGTCTGAGCAATTCCACCACTGATGTGGGTCGGTGAAGCTAGAGGCCGTAATGGTTGCCTGCCCTGCCGGAGCTCGCCCATCTCCTGACCGACTGACGGAAACAAATAGAGAATTATTCTCGCCAATTGGCCCGTTGTAATCGTAGAGAAATTGTAAATGGGGCGGGCAGTTTTCAGGAATTGCCCGCTGCTCAACGCCGAGATAGATCACAAAGGCTCCTGAAGCAGGGGGGAGTTTGTCGATCCGACGCTTGTAAGTCTTTTGCCAGAAAGTCTGTTGCCAGAACTTCAGGGATTTCGGGGTTGAGGAATCGCTGTTAATCGGTTCCCAATTCAGTAGTTTGATTAAGTTTTGGACAGTAACATTGGCCACAACATGATCGGCAACCTCTTGCCAAACGGCCCCGGTTTTTTGATCTCGAACCTGAACGGCTAGGGCTTTCCCTGGGTGGGTTTCAACTCCTTCAACAATCCCTTCAACCCTGTGACGCATCAACACCTGGCCCCCATCCCGTTCGATGGATGCGACGAGGCGATCGCTCAATACTTGCATACTGCCTTCAAGGTGGTACAAACCCTGGGGGGCTTGAGAAACCCCTAAGGCCGTGGCGGCATAAAGCAGAGCTGTTTCCTCCGTATCAACTTGGGAATACAATTTGAGTTGCAAATCCAGAAAGGTCTTCAGTCGCAAGTTGTCGTCGAGTTTGTACAGTCTGAGGGCATCGGCAACGGTCATCAAGGTAAATGGAACGGTAATCAACGTGTCTGGACGCATCGCCTGAGTCAGTTGCCAGAAATCCCACAGGTTTCGGGGAGGGAGCACCGGGTCGCGGGCCTGAAATCGCCAACTGGCCTTAAATAGCGTTGTCATTAATTGCCAAAATGGCTCACTACCTGGAAATTGGCGCTGTCGTTCGGCTTTCCAGCGTTCCGGATCGCGCCAAACGTGAATCGGTTCCGTTTCTCCGGGCAAAACCACAGCGCAGGAAGGATCGCAGGGAGTCGCTTCTGGCAGTTCAATCCCCAGTTCTGTAAAAATCCGATGATGAATGCCCCCAGGTTCCAAGCCTGCGACCTGAGTGGCCCCAACATCAAAAGTAAAACCCCGGCGGTTAAACGTAGAGGCGCATCCTCCTGGGACGATGGCTTGGTCAAAAATGAGAACACCATAGCCTCGATGGGCCAATAACGCCCCAGCAGTTAACCCGCCAATTCCAGCTCCAACACCGACAACCCTTAACTTCCCCATAGTTTGATGAATCTGACGAACCTGTTCCATGAATTTTGGTTAACATTTCTTCATATTCCTTATCTTAATGAGAGACAAGTCGCTTTGCCAACTGACGGTAGTGCTCAGATAGTTCTTTGGAATGGATAGGATTTGAGCCAGCAGCGTCTTCATCTCACGCCCGAGCGCTAGACCACCTCAAAGCAAGGCTCAACTCTAGAATGTTAAGCTTGTTCCCTGAGGGTACTTCAGAACCTCTTGTTTAACTGAGTTGTTTAACTAGGTTGTTTAACTGAATTGTTGAACTGAGTTTCAGCAGTCTGTCCGAGATCAGTTCAGGATCAGATTGCGTTCGATGAAATAAAGGAGTCTTGAGCTAAATGTGTGGAATTGTTGGCTACATCGGCACTCAAACCGCTTGCGAAATTTTAATGGCTGGCCTGGAAAAACTTGAATATCGCGGCTATGATTCGGCTGGTCTCGCAACGATCTCAGACCATCAAATTCATGCTATTCGAGCCAAGGGCAAACTCTACAACCTGCGGAACAAGCTAGCTCACGTTGAAATGCCAGCCCAGATTGGCATCGGACACACCCGCTGGGCAACTCACGGGAAGCCCGAGGAACGCAACGCCCATCCTCACTTTGACTCTCATCAACGAATCGCCGTTGTCCAGAACGGTATTATTGAAAACTATCGTGAGTTAAAAGAGGAACTCAAGGCCCTGGGTCATCAATTCACGTCTGAAACCGATACTGAAGTGATTCCCCACCTGATTGAAGAAATCCTAGCTGATCCCCAGTCTCAGCGCCCTTTCTCTCCCTCCGCGTTTTTTGATGCGGTCAACCAAGTTGTCAATCGTTTGGAAGGAGCCTTTGCGATCGCCGCCCTGTGTGCCGATTATCCCAATGAAATCATCATCGCTCGCCAAAATTCAGCCCCATTGTGCATTGGGTTTGGTCAGGGAGAATTTTTCTGTGCGTCCGATACGCCCG
>JBOFUV010000028.1:0-57117 GCA_051652765.1 Microcoleaceae cyanobacterium
GAGGGACTTCAAGCAATTCTGGCTCCCCTTCTCCTGCCTTGGGAGAAGGGGCTGGGGGATGAGGGATGACGTTCTACTCCACCACCAACTCAAACCCTGGCAAAACATCCTCACCTTTCAACCTGGCAGGAATGGATAACACTTGAACGGGTTGACTAGGGCGGTAGATCTCAACGGTTGCCTCACTGGGGTTGATCAACCATCCGAGCCTGACCCCGTTGTCTAGGTATTCCTGCATTTTTTCCTGAGCGTCTACCAATCTGTCGCTGGGTGACATCAACTCTAAAGCAAAGTCAGGGGCTAGGGGGGCGAATTTCTGGCGTTGTTCTTTGCTCAAAGCATCCCATCTGTCTAGTCGTACCCAGGCAGCATCAGGGGATCTGATGGCTCCATTGGGGAGTTTGAACCCACCACTAGAGTCAAACGCTTTCCCCAACTGGGTCTGCTCATTCCAAATCCATACCCTGGCAGCGACCCCAAGGTTGTAGTTAGAGGTTTCACTTCCGGTGGGTGGATTCACAATCAGTTCTCCTGTCGCAGTCCGTTCTAGTCTGAGCTCTGGGTTGACCTGGCACAGATCCCAGAATAGTTCATCCGTCACATAAATCTTTGGGGGTGCAGTTGTCAGCATGGCCTCAAGTCCTCCTCATTCCTTCTCTCCATTCAATCGCTGCAACGGGTTGATCTGGAGCAGCGATCGCCACTCTACTGTTGTTACTAGTGTTTACAATCACTAATGGTGTTTACACTCATTTAAGCAAAGTTTAAATACAATCGATTGACACGGCATTTGAACTCTGGGAAGTTTAAGTAAGTTTGTAATGCTACACCGCACCCTAAATCCACCAAGCTTAGGGGACTTTGAGAAATCTGACTGCCCTGTTCGGCTGACTGCCCCCTAAATCCCCCTCACCCTAAATCCCTCTCCCAGAGCGGGAGAGGGACTTTGATGATCTAGCTCCCCCAAAATTGGGGGCCGGGGGGCGAACTGCTGTTGTTCCTATGAGCTTTTAAGGAGGGTTTATGGCTGACTTTCTTGTTACTAATCTGAATGACAATGGGTCTGGCTCTCTGCGAGATGCGATTGCTCAGGCAAATATATTGGCTGGAGCCGACACCATCACGTTTGATAATTCCACCATCACGAACGGAACCATCACCCTAACCAGCGGTGAACTGAGCATCACACAAAGCCTACAAATTAACGGCGACACCGACAGCAACCCCGCCACCCGAAATATTACGGTCAGCGGCAACAACACCTCCCGCGTATTCAATATCGACAATGGTAGTAACGCCACCTTCCAAACCGTTACTCTAGATGGCCTAGCAGTTACTGGAGGAGTTGCAACAGGTAGTTTTTTTAACCGTGGTGGGGGGATTTATAATCGGGAAAATCTAACCCTGACCAACAGCACCATTAGTGGTAATAGTTCTGCTAATAATGGCGGGGGTATCTTCAATTATGGTGTAGCGACCCTGACCAACAGTACCATTAGTGGCAATAGTGCTGGGGATAATGGCACCAACTCTTTCAGCTACAAAGGTGGGGGTATCTACAACAGTGGTACAGCGACCCTGACCAACAGTACGATTAGTGGCAATATATCCGGTCGCGAAGGTGGGGGTATCTTCAACAGCACTAATGGTGCAGTGACCCTGAGCAATAGTACGATTAGTGGCAATAGTGCTAGGCTCTTCTCTGGATCAGGGATTTTTAACAATGGTGCTCCGATTCCTATTTCCAGCACTATTATTGCCAACAACATTGGCGCCAATAGTAATAGTTTAGATGTCAGTGGATCATTCACAGACAATGGCAATAACTTGATTGCTCAGGTCAGAGGGAGTTCTGACTTTACCAATCCTACTACTATTACTGGCCAAGACCCTCTCCTTGCTCCCCTTGGGGACAATGGTGGCCCCACTCAAACTCAAGCTCTCTTGTTAGGAAGTCCAGCATTTAATGTAGGAGCTAATAATGGTCTTACCACTGACCAGAGGGGAGCTGGGTTTAACCGAGTTGAATTGACAGCGGCTGACATTGGAGCCTTTGAGTCCACTACAGATCTGAGCTTTACTCGACCAGATAGCCTAGTGGTAGATACCCTCACGGATGAAGTTAACGGGAACTACAGCGCTGGAGATGTGTCCTTGCGGGAGGCGATCGCCCTAGTCAATGACGGGGGAACAGTTACCTTTGCGAACAACATTGCGGGAGGAACGATTCTCCTGAACCTAGGACCGTTACAAATTCTGAGCAAATCCATCACAATCAATGGGGACACCGACAGCGATCCAGCGACCCGCAATATTACAGTTAGTGGGAATAATGCCTCTCGGGTTTTCAACATTGATGATGGAAATGATACCGTCTTCCGAACTGTGGAGATTTCAGGACTGACAATTACTGGGGGAATAGCACACTTCGGTGGTGGGGTTTTCAATGTAGAAAATTTGATTCTGACCAACAGCACCATTAGTGGCAATAGCGCTGCTAATGGTGGGGGTATCTTCAATCATGGTGTAGCGACCCTGACCAACAGCACTATTAGTGGCAACAGCACTAGCTTTGGCCCTACTATCTTTGGCCCTACTTATGGTGGTGGGGGTATCAGCAACAGCTTCCGGGGTACAGCGACCCTGACCAACAGCACCATTAGTGGTAATAGTTCTGCTAATAATGGCGGGGGTATCTTCAATTATGGTGTAGCGACCCTGACCGATAGTACCATTATTGGTAATTCGGCGGCTGGCAGTGGTGGGGGCATCCAAAACAGTTCTGGAACAGCAGCGATCAGCAACAGTACCCTCAGTGGCAATACCGCTGCTATTGGTGGGGGCATCCACAACAATCTTGGAATAGCGAGCATCAGCAACAGCACCCTCACTGGCAATTCGGCTAGCAATGGCAATGGTGGGGGTATCTTAAACTTTGGTGGAACAGCGAGCATCAGCAACAGCACCCTCACTGGCAATACCACTGCTTTCAGGGGCGGGGGCATCTACAACTTTAGTGGAATAGCAAGCATCAGCAACAGCACCCTCAGTGGTAATTCGGCTAGCATTGGTGGGGGCATCTACGACTTGGGTGGAATAGCTAGTGTTGTTAGTACGATTGTTGCGGTCAATACGGCAACCACAAACCCTGATGTTCAGGGAGCGTTCACAGATGCTGGCAATAACTTAATTGGGGATGCCACAGGCAGTACAGGCTTTACCGTCAGTACCTTAGTTGGAGATTCTACAACTCCAGTTAACCCCCTCCTCGGCTCCCTCCAGAATAACGGCGGCCCCACCTTCACTCAGGCTCTATCCCTCACCAGTCCTGGCATTGATACAGGCAGCAATCCCAACGGCCTCACCACTGACCAGCGGGGAACTGGGTTTGACCGAGTTCTTGGCCCTGCCGCCGACATTGGCGCATTTGAAGTACAGCCTCCGACTAGCCTGGTAGTTGACACGATTATTGATGAGAATGATGGGGACTTAACTCCTGGGGACGTGTCTCTGCGGGAAGCTTTAATTGCGATCGCCAACAACGGCACCATCACATTCGCCAACAGTATTGCCAATCAAACCATCACCCTAGGTCTAGGCGAACTCCTCGTCAATAAGTCTGTCACTATCAACGGCGACACCGACAGCGATCCCGCCACCCGAAATATTACGGTCAGCGGCAACAACGCCTCCCGCGTTTTCAATATCAACGATGGGAATAACGCTACCTTCCAAACCGTTACCATAGATGGCCTAGCAGTTACTGGAGGAGTGGCAACAGGCGATGGTGGAGGGATCTATAGCCGAGAAAACCTGACTCTGACCAACAGCACAATTAGTGACAATTCGGCTGCTTTCAATGGTGGGGGCATCTTCAACCGTGATGGAACAGCGAGCATCAGCGATAGCACCCTCACTGGTAATACCGCTGCTTCTGGCAGTGGAGGGGCCATCAGCAACTTTTATGGAACAGCAAGCATCAGCAACAGCACCCTCAGTGGTAATTCGGCGGCTGTCAGTGGAGGGGGCATCTACAACGGTTATCGTGGAACAGCGAGCATCAGCAACAGCACCCTCAGTGGTAATTCGGCTAGCATTGGTGGGGGCATCTTCAACGGTGAAACAGCGAGCATCAGCAACAGCACCCTCAGTGGTAATTCGGCGGCTGTCAGTGGAGGGGGCATCCAAAACAGTGATGGAACAGCGAGCATCAGCAACAGCACCCTCAGTAGCAATACCGCTAATAATGGTGGGGGTATCCACAACAGTTTTGGAACAGCGAGCATCAGCAACAGCACCCTCAGTGGTAATTCGGCTAACCAAGGTGGGGGCATCTTAAACTTTGGTGGAACAGCGAGCATCAGCAACAGCACCCTCACTGGCAATACCATTGCTTTCAATGGTGGGGGCATCTTAAACTCTTATGGAATAGCAGCAATCAGCAACAGCACCATTAGCGGCAATTCGGCTTTCAATGGTGGGGGCATCTCCAACAATTCTGGAACAGCAGATATCAGCAACAGCACCATTAGCGGCAATTCAGCGGCTAGCTATGGCGGGGGCATCTACAACGATTCTGGAACAACAGATATCAACAACAGCACCATTACTGGTAATTCAGCGGCTAGCTATGGTGGGGGCATCTACAACCGTTCTGGAACAGCAGATATCAGCAACAGCACCATTACTGGCAATTCGGCTTTCAATGGAGGGGGCATCTCCAACAATTCTGGAACAGCAGCAATCAGCAACAGCACCATTAGTGGCAATGAGGCGGCAAGATTTGGTGGGGGCATCTTAAACAATTCTGGAACAGCAGCAATCAGCAACAGCACTATTAGTGGTAATGAGGCTTCCTATGGTGGGGGCATCTCCAACCTTTTTGGAACAGCAGATATCAACAACAGCACCATTAGTGGCAATTCAGCGGCTAGCAATGGTGGGGGCATCTTCAACACTTTTGGAACAGCAAATGTTGTCAGTACGATTGTTGCAGTCAACACGGCAAGCGCAAATCCCGATGTTCGTGGAGCGTTCACGGATGGCGGTAATAACTTAGTTGGGAATGCAACGGGCAGTTCGGGCTTTACGGTGAGTTCTCTGGTTGGAGATTCGAGTAATCCAATTGATCCGTTACTTGGCTCCCTTCAGGATAATGGGGGTTCAACCTTCACCCAAGCCTTGTTACTAGGCAGCCCTGCGATTAATACCGGCAGCAATCCTGGTGGTCTTCAATTCGACCAACGGGGAACAGGGTTTGATCGTTCCTTTGGAACAGAGGCAGATATTGGAGCCTTTGAACTTCAAAGTACTGCGCCTACGGCTGTGGATGATCAGTTCACAACGGATGAAGATACTGCCTTCACCACAGGCAACGTTCTAGCCAACGATTCCGACCCAGAAGATGATGTTCTGAGTGTTGTGAGCATTGACACCACTGGAACCTTGGGATTGGTCACAGACAATGGCAACGGCACATTCAGCTACAACCCCAACGGTCAGTTCGATGGTCTGAGGACTGGAGAAACTGCAAGCGATTCGTTTACCTACACTATGAGTGATGGCGAGGCAGGGGAGTCTATGGCAATCGTTGAGATTACCATTCGAGGCTTAAGTGAAATCACCGTCATTAATGGCGGTATCGGTAACGATAGTCTACGGGGCACGAATAGCATTGATCTGATTTTCGGGAATACAGGAGATGACTCCATCAGTGCTCTCGCTGGAGATGATACTGTGGAGGGTGGACGCGGCGGCGATACCCTTCGAGGAGGTGCTGGAGATGACGTTCTGGCTGCTGATCAAGTTAACCGTTTTGATGATTTAGATGGAACCTTGAGCCTTCTGTTCGGGGATGGTGGCAATGACCTGTTGATTGGAGGCAGTAAAGCTGACTCGCTCCGGGGCGGTAATGATAATGATACTCTCCTAGGCAAAGAAGGTAACGATCAATTGTTTGGTGATGGTGGCAACGATGTACTTGCTGGAGATATTGGCAACGATACCCTGAATGGAGGGGGAGGCATCGACACCGCTGATTATTCTGCTTTGATGTTCAACGCAGCATCGGGAGCTATTGGTCTGGATATCAATCTCCGAAGTACAATTGCCCGACACAGTAGCGTTGACAACGCCCTCACTTGGGCAGATAAGGTAACTGCTACTGAGATAGTGATTGGGACAAGTCGGACAGATCGCTTTGTTGGCAATGGCTCAAACAACACGTTTGAGGGGGGAGCCGAAAGCGCCAATGCAGCAGCATTAACTGATTTAAAGGAGAACAGTTACACCGTGACTGGCGATGTGGTGGAATACAACAATCCTCGCAGTCGGTTCACAATCGGGGGAACCGTTGATAACTTAACCCTAACTCGCACCGGAGATGGAACCGATACCCTGCTAGACATTGAATTTGTCAAGTTCAGTGATGGGGTGTTTGCAACGTCTGACTTATTCTAATAGGACTTACGCAGCTAAGCATTCTTTGGCCCCCTGCCCCCAAAGTTTGGGGGGAATCAAGCTCAAAGTCCCCCAGGATTAGGGACTTTGAGGGCAAGTGCGTAAGTCCTGATCTGTTCAAATGAATACAGAGTAACCCTCCCTTTAAACCCCCTAATTCAGGAGTTTAAGGGAGAGAGACTTGATACCGTTTAGAGTTAAAGGTTAAAGTTAATCTACCGACTACATCTTGCTAATAATCCGCTGGAGGATTTCAACTCCCGTTAACGCTTGCCAGCTAAACAAACCTAACAGCGTCACATTTAGGGCAATGTGGGTATATCTTGCCCAGTCGGCTCCCTTTTGCATGAAAGGGGTTAGAGAGGCTGAAACTGCAATCATTCCGGTCATTCCTAGACCCGCTAGCAAGTGAGAGCCAACAAATAACTTACCATTGTTGATGTAGGTTACTGCCATCCCCCCCAGGGTGCCCAGTACCATTAGGGCTAGCACAACAGAACCGATTTGATGGTGCTTCAGGTTGAACTTACCCTTAATCAGTTCCTTCTTGAGATCCCCTTCCGCACTGCGAGTGCGACGAATCTGAACTCCCAAATAGAGGGCATAAATCGTTAGGGCCAGTAAAACCCACATTAGAGCAGGATGAATAAAATTAAGCCAAGGCTTAATGGACTCTGGGATCGGCAGATCCATAATGTTCTCCAACTGTTAGAAATCTTCATAAAAGTTAGCATAGCAGCTCTCAACTGCTCTTGCATCGGTGAGATGACCTTTAACTAAGATCCTTGTGATGCCTGACGACGAACTTCGCCAACCCCCAAACTTTGGAGATAGAGTCCGCCGACCGTGACCAAGAAGCTCACATAGCCAACCGCCTGAACCAGATAGAGATGGTCGCGATAGCCCAACAACGCCTTGAACACAATCCCAGGAAATTCTCGATCCGGTAATGCTGTGCTCGTATCCCAAACCAAAGGCCCCAGAATACAGGAATCCCTGGAAACGCAGATATGAGCATAGTTAGAATTAATTTGGGCCAACAGGCTAGCCGCAGCATCAACGTGTTTTAGGGTCGAAACGACTAATCCCGCCACAATCAGCAGCAGCAAAATTCCCATCATCTGGAAAAACAAGCGAATATTAATTCTCACACCCCATCGAAACAGCAACGCGCCTAATCCAGCCGCTCCCAAAATTCCAATCAGCGCTCCCAGAGCAGGGGCAATACCCTGTTGAAATTGGGCAGCAATAAACAAAACTGTTTCAAAGCCCTCTCGAAGCACAGCAATGAAAATCAGCCCAAACACCCCCCACCCCGCTTGACTGCCCTCCTGAATCACGCCTACAACAGCTCCTTCAACCTCTGCTTTCAGGGACTTGGCTTGTTGGGTCATCCAAATCAACATCCAACTCAACATCGCGATCGCCACTATTCCAAAACCTGCTTCTAGAAGCTGTTTAAAAACAGGAGCATAGGGATTTTCAGAAGTTGCCACCCCCTGAATTAATCCATTGAAGAGAACACCAATACAGGCACTGGCCAGAATACCCGCCAGAACTCCTCCGTATACCCAGGAGCTGAGTTGACTCTGGCCCGCTTTTTTTAGGCAAGCCAGGACAATTCCCACAACTAAGGCAGCTTCAAAGCCCTCTCGTAAAGTAATCAGAAAAGTCGGCAAAGCATCACTGAAGGTCATGAGTGTTGAATGATTCCCAATTAATTTCCCACCCTCTAGTCTAAATGGACTTTCTCAATAATCCCAACTCCCATCTCAACTCTGGAGTTAGAAAAATCCTACGCGCTAACCCGATCAGTTATGTCAAACTAGTAAAGGAATCGCCCGCTCGAACCTCCCTCAAGCAAGTCATTTGGCCTCTGTCCATGCAAGCATTCTCCAACTGGTATAAACTCTTACTCCGTAATCCCAAGTCTCGATGGTGGATTATCCTAGGAACCCTTGTTTACTTATTCAGTCCCCTTGACATCTCGCCAGATGTGTTGCCAATTCTGGGACAAATTGACGATGTTATCCTCTTGACCCTTTTGTTTTCAGGGGTCTACGAAATTGTCGGAGACTACCTGCGATCGCTCAAAGGTCAACCTCCAGGGTCAGGGGTTAATCATCCCCCGGTCGATCAACCCAATGCTTATCACAACTCCACTCCCGACCCAGCGGTGATCGACGTTGAAGCGAAAACCATTGAGTGAATCCCTGGAGTTAGCACAGGATCTATAGCCATTTTTAGGGTTCCTCCGTTACACTGTCTGATTGATGGTCACTTCTGGTTGGAAGAATATGGAGTTGCAGTCTACATCCCCCGAACTCAAGCTGAAGCCTCGACAGACGAACCCTGTCTCCTCTCCAAGTGAACCCTTGACGGCGAGTCCTGAAGTTCAGCTTTCCCCCGAACACACCCAGGCTTGGACGACTGAAGACAGTGAAAACCTGTATCGCATCCAAGGCTGGGGGGAACCCTATTTTGCCATCAACGCCGCAGGTCATATTACGGTCTCTCCCCAAGGGGATCGGGGAGGTTCCCTGGATCTTTATGAACTGGTAGAGTCTTTGAAACGCCGCAATTTAGGACTGCCCCTGTTAATTCGATTTCCCGATATTTTAGAAGATCGGATTGAACGGCTGAATGCTTGTTTTGCCAAGGCGATCGCCCGCTACAGCTACCCCGGTGTTTATCGGGGCGTGTTTCCTGTCAAGTGTAATCAGGAACGACACATTATTGAAGACCTGGTACGATTTGGCCAGCCTTACCGCTTTGGCTTAGAAGCGGGGTCAAAGCCAGAGTTGTCGATTGCCCTAGCGTTGCTCACAACTCCCGGTTCTTTGTTGATTTGCAACGGCTACAAAGACCGAGAGTATGTTGAAACTGCTATCCTAGCCCAGCGTTTGGGAAAACTGGCGATCATTGTCGTTGAGCAACTGGAAGAAGTGGGACTGGTGATTGCAGCGAGCCAACATCTGGGGATACGGCCTCTTTTAGGAGTACGGGCCAAACTCAGTGCTAAAGGGATGGGGCGGTGGGGTGGTACCACGGGCGATCGCGCCAAGTTTGGGCTAACAGTTCCCCAGATGATTGAGGCTGTAGAACAGCTCCAAGCCGTTAACATGCTGGATTGTCTACAACTGCTGCACTTTCACATCGGTTCTCAGATTTCGTCGATTAGCGTGATCAAAGATGCCATTCGGGAAGCCAGTCAGATTTATGTTGAACTGTCCCAACTGGGGGCAGCCATGAAATATTTGGACGTTGGCGGCGGTTTGGGGGTAGATTACGACGGCTCGAAAACCAACTTTCACGCTTCCAAAAACTACAACATGCAGAACTACGCCAACGATATTGTGGCGGAAGTCAAGGAAGCCTGTGAAGAGCGCAAACTCCCTGTTCCCACCTTGATTAGCGAAAGTGGGCGGGCGATCGCATCTCATCAATCAGTCTTGGTATTTGATGTCTTGTCAACCAGTGATGTACCAACGGATTCACCCCCGACGGTGAGTGAAAAGGATCACTTGATTCTGCGAAATCTATCTGAAACTTATCATTCAATTACACCTGAAAATTACCAAGAGGCTTACCATGATTCAATGCAGTTCAAGGAAGAAGCAATTAGCTTATTTAACTTTGGCTATTTGAGTTTGCGCGATCGCGCCAGGGCTGAGCAATTGTATTGGGGATGCTGTCAAAAAATCCAGGTAATTGGTCGAAATTCGGAGTATGTTCCAGATGACTTGGAAGACTTGGAAAAAATCATGGCTTCGATTTATTACATCAATTTATCGGTGTTTAAATCGGCTCCCGATAGCTGGGCAATCGATCAACTTTTCCCGATTATGCCGATTCATCGATTGGAGGAAGAACCCACCCAGCGAGGAATTTTGGCAGATTTAACCTGTGATAGTGACGGCAAAATCGATCAGTTTATTGATCTGCGAGATGTTAAATCCGTTTTAGAACTGCATACTTTGAGAAAGTCTCCTTCCTCTTCACATCATCAAGGCCAAACAGAGCCCTACTACTTGGGCATGTTTTTGGCAGGAGCCTATCAAGAAATCATGGGGAACTTGCATAATTTGTTTGGAGATACCCATGTTGTTCATATTAAGTTAACTCCCCAAGGATACCAAGTTGAATATGTCATTAAAGGTGACACCATGACAGAGGTTTTAGGCTATGTTCAGTATGATGCGGAAGACTTAATTGAAAGTATGCGCCGTCAAGCCGAGAATGCCTTACAACAAAATCAAATCTCCATTGAAGAAGCTCAATTATTACTTCAAAATTATGAATATAGTTTGAGTCGATATACTTATTTAACGTAGAGTGATCCCAAAACATGTTCTGAAAACAATACAAAACTGACTGCAGCAAGCGTCTAAAATAGTTGGATGCCCGGAAAACTTTTAGTCAATTTATCTATTCTAATTCCTGAGCCTACAGGAATTTCTGTGTATGCAAATGGGATTTTACCTCAACTGAAAGTCTTTGATCCAATTTTGCTCGCGGCCAACTCACAGCCTGGATTTTCCTACTATCCAGTGCCTAAGACAATGACCCCGGCTCAAGGAACAAAAGGACATTTACAGCGACTCATTTGGACTCAATTTAAACTCCCTAAACTCTATCGAAAACTTCACGGAGATTTATTATTTTCTCCTCTACCCGAAGCCCCACTGTATTCAGACTGTCGTTCAATTGTCATGGCTCATGACTTAATTCCACTCCGTTTTCCCCGCAAGGGATCTCGATTAACTGCTTATTTCAAATACTATATTCCGCAGGTGCTCTCTCAAGCTGAACATATTGTTTGTAATTCTATTGCAACGGCTCAGGATTTAACTCAATTTTTTAATATTCCTGAGACAAAAATCACGCCAATTCCCCTTGCCTACAATTCCAAACAATTTAAATTTCTCAATCTTCCTACTCACAATTATTTTCTCTATATCGGTCGCCATGATGCCTATAAAAACTTACAGCGTTTGATCACAGCCTTTGCCAATTTACCGAACTATTCTGATTATGAATTATGGCTTGCAGGGCCAACGGATAAAACCTACACTCCCCACTTAAAAGCTCAAGTGAAAGGATTGAACTTAGAGCCCTACGTGAAGTTTTTAAACTATGTTTCAGCCACAGACTTGACTCGAATTATTAACCGGGCGATCGCCTTAGTCTTTCCAAGTCTGTGGGAAGGATTCGGCTTACCCGTATTAGAATCCATGGCTTGTGGAACTCCTGTAATTACTTCAAATCTTGCATCTTTACCCGAAGTTGGTGGGGAAGCTGTTATATACATTAATCCTGATCAAGTAGAAGAGATGACAATAGCAATGAAATTCCTAGCAGAAAATGCACAAGAGCGATCACGTTTGCGTCAACTTGGTTTAGATAAGGCAGCTCAATTTAGTTGGGAAAAAACCGGTCGAAAAACTGCTCAGGTCATAGAACAATACCTCTAGTGCTTCACTAACGATTTGAATCTGCATTCAAGTAGAAGCGTTGAATTTCAGTGCTCAACTGTAATTGAAATCTCTTCTCCAACTTGAATGAATTGGTCATCTTGAGAATCATAGGCCCATACTTTTAAACTCGAAGTTCCAATGGGTAGAATTGCAGTCGGAACTCTCAGAGCCCAGCCTGAAACTTCATAGTTTTTATTGCCTAAAACTAGCGCAACGTCAGCTCGACTGAGATTTACAATTCCAGCTTCAAGCAGTTGATTTTGACCGTTACTTAAGTAGACTGCATCTGCAGGCTTAAGCTTCTCTGGAAGAATCGCCCAACCCCCTAATGAAATTGCCTCTCCTCGCTTAACTGGATGAGTTGGCACTCCCTCTACAAAGCCATTCATCCCATTAACTTGAGTGAATTTTAAAGGGCGATCACTGCGTTTCCAAAACCAATGAGATTGGATAATTTTATAAGGTTTATAGTGCTTCATGACATCTTGATAAATCAAGGCAGCCGATTCTGATTTTAAGATTTCATCCCAAGGATTCTGAAACCACATCTCATTTGAAAAAAGCAGAATTTCTGGCTTAGTCTTCTCCAAATCAGCCAGAACAGTTTGTTGTGCAATTGTTGGTTTTGCATAGAGAAGATAGCTATATTTAGAGCAAGAGGGTTTGTTGAATAAGTAATACCATAATCCTTCAGAAG
Source organism: Microcoleaceae cyanobacterium (assembly GCA_051652765.1). GTDB lineage: Bacteria > Cyanobacteriota > Cyanobacteriia > Cyanobacteriales > Microcoleaceae > JBHJGO01. The sequence goes on from JBOFUV010000028.1 coordinate 12,634, forward strand.
TGAGCGTAAAAAAGCAAGATTGCCGATCAATTTCTGACTGCATTTCTGTCCAGGCTTCTAAATAATCAAGTTTCAAAAGTTGACTGTCAGTTTGTATTAGAGCAATTGGTAGTTTGACTATTGATTTAATAGCATTATTTAAACTAAATCCTGGTTCTGTCAACAAAATAATTAGACTTAAAATAGCGACTAGAAGATGCTGAATAGAATTCAATTTGACATCTAAAGCATTGGGCTGTAAGTACTTTTCATACCCTAAATAAATCAAGTATGCCACCAAAAATGAAGTTGGAATCGCCCCGTGATAGGCATGAGCCAAATCACTTCGATCTAGGGTAATTCTCATGTAAATTAATGAGGTAAAAAGCAGAAGAATAGTCAAGTAATTTTTCTGGACAAAAGTATGAACTCTAAACTTATATAGGCTTAAATCCAATAAAATGTAAACTAAAACAGCACTCTGAATTACCATCGGCAACCAAAAATTTTGTGATGTCCACGTCAGTTTAAAGGCAGGTAGGGGAATGAAAGAAATATAGCGACCATATTTACCCCAATATGCAATTTGAGATAGGATAGCACTTACTTGATTAAATCCTAAGACAATAATAATAGTAATTGATGAAAGAATTATACCCACGATTGAGTTGCTCAACCAATTTCGGGCTAATTGACGATTAAGAACCAGTGTTAATCCTGAGGCACAAATATAGACTGCTAAGAAGTAAATTCCCCGATCATAGACATAGAGGAAACTCATCGGCAGCGATATTCCTACAAGCAGTGCCAGAAATTTTCCTGAGTTCTGACTTGAACTTTTTTCTAAAGAGACTCCTCGAAAAAATCGAACCGTTAAAGCCAGTTGCAAAATAAACCAAGTGCCACGGCGGCCATCAAACTTGAAGAAAATCCCGTCGAAAATACAAAAAATTAGGCAAGAAATCAGGAAAATTGGAAGTCGAGATCGACCTAGTTGAACTGCTCCAGTTAACTCCCATAGAATCCAGAAATACCCTAAACATGCAAGTACGTTCTGTAAATTGACAAAAAAGCGGGTTAAGGCAATTCCGTTCTGATTGGAAATAAACTGGGTTGCGAACCAAGTTGGTAGTACATCTAGTCCCCAACCATGAATCAAAACTGTGTTTTCAAAAGGATTTTCTAACTGCATAAAGTTAGGTAAAAATCCTAAAAACTCACCTTGATGAAATGAATCAATCAGTGTTTTATCAATTGTAAATTGATTGAATGGAATATTGATTAACCACGCTATTAGTAAGATAGAAGTAATCGTTATCCAAACAATATGATGATTGATTACACTGATGATTGAGCTAAAAGGCCGCTCTATCCATGAGTATTTCAAAATTAGAGATAGAGCAGCGATTAAACTTGGAATAAGTAGTAAAATCAGATATTTAATATAATCTGTGTAGGGACTGATATTTTCAATATAAGCCAGAGAAACTACACCTGTTTCATTACTTCCGATTGGAATTTTAACCCGATTTACGAAGGGGACAAACACCAGCCAACTGAGTAAAACAATACTTAAAACCCAGCTCAAACGCGGCTCAAAATCACGTTTAGACTCAGACATTTTATCAGGATTAGAAAGTTCAGGATTCAGGACTCAAGACTGGAAACTGGTTCAGAAGATTGATTGAGGGAACCAAAAGAGTAAAGCTTGTGCCCTGCAAAACTGATCAAAGCAACACAAGCTGCACTAATCAGTCGTGCAACTGATGGATTCAGATTCAGTTCATTAATCAACAGTTGAAGTAATCCTAAATTTGCCAGTAAACTATTCAGAGCAACACTGGCAAACACAGCATATTGAATGAACCAATTTCTCCAATAAACTCCAAAAACAAAGCGACGGCTGAGCCAAAAGTTTGTACTTAAACCGAGGCAGTAACTAATTCCTAAGGCATAAACATACCACAGACCTGCCTGAGTTAAAATTGTGAATACTAAAACATCAATAATTGTCGCGGTGCCCCCGGTGAACAAGTACTTGAAGAATTGCTGAGTCACTTGTAATATCCGACGGCGATGGGAGGAACGGGCAAGTTTAGCTGTTGTTGTTGCTGAATCAGCCGTAGCTTCTTCAACATATTCACTGTCACTATTGACAGTCCAGAGATCATGTTTTCCAGGTTGAGTTACATTCTCAGCCGCTAAAATTCCCATCAACAAACTATGATCTTGGTTATTGTATTTGAACGCCCCATACCGACCAACAAGCTGCAGGTTTTGGAACTGTCGTAAGTAGTTCTGAATTTCCGCCAGAGCTTGTTTGTAATTCCCCGCATAAATAGGGTAAGTTCGGGGAAGACGAATGGTAAACCCACTGCAAATAGGTTGAATTTCAAGGAGTCCAATTTGCCTCAATTCTTGCTCAGCTCTTCGACAAAGTTCTGTCTCGGATGTCTGCCATAATTCATCTCCAAAATTGCACCAATACTCGCAACATAGGGGGGTTTGGTGGGAATTGGGCATCATATCTGGTGACCAATTAGCAAAGTTTGTAACACGCCCTAATTTCACTCTTGGGTCATTAATATATAACCAGTTGTCAGGAAAAAGATTGCTACCTTCAACCACTAGATAAACCAGAACAGTATTTCGAAACTTCAGGGATTTTGCGGCATCAATGACGGATGGGGGGGGTTCAGATCGAAGCTGTTGAATTAGAACAGTTAAGGGAATTGAAGAGATAATTCCTGCACAAGAAACTGTGGTTTGTGCTTGAGTTTGGCAATTTCTCAGCGTCACATGGGTGACTTTAGATCCTTGATGATGAACCTGAGTAACTTCTGTATTGAGTAAGATAGGTTGATGATTTTGCTGTAAATATTCAGCGACCTTTTCGTAAAGCTGGCCCGATCCTAACCGGGGAAATTGGAACTGATCAATTAAGGTTTTAACCTTACCATCATTGCCCAAAATCGCATTACGCATTGCTTTCAACAGCGATAGCCCTTTAATCCGTTGTGCTGCCCAATCCGCACTAATTTCTGTACAGGGAATTCCCCAAAGCTTCTCGGTATAGCCTTCAAAAAAAATTTCAAACAGCCGCTTGCCAAATTTTGCGGTGACCCATTCAGAAAAGTTCTGAGGATGATGTCGGGGGAAAAGGCGAGTTTGAAAGTAGGACGTGATGATTTTTAGGCTTTCTCCCCAACCCAAGGTGAGCAAAATCTGTCTAGCTTTTAGAGGATAACTGAAATACTTTCCTCGATAATAAATCCGGGTCAGACGATTGACGGTAACTTGTTCTTGACCTAAAACATCATTCCAAAGTTTCAGGACAGGGGCTAGCTTGGTATAAAACCGATGAGGCCCATAATCCAAAATAAAATCTTGATATCGAAAGCTTTTGGCTAGCCCACCGACTTGTCCCTCGCGCTCAACAACTACTACAGAAATCCCTTGCTGCGTTAGGGTATAAGCTGCAGCAAGTCCTGCTGGCCCTGCTCCTAAAATATAAATCGGCTCCATCACACCAAATTCACTCTGGCAAAATTGCCCTCATCATACACTATTCCTGCTGAGAGCCGACGGGGTTGATTGATCTTGAATTCATGTTTGGGTATTTCCAGGGTGCTCCTAGGGTGTTCCCAGGGTACTCCTAAAAAAGTCATAGTTTTTTTGCAGGGGGTCAAGGGAACGCTGACCCCCAACACTAATCCCTGCGTGCAACACTACCGATGATTGAGACACATTGGGTGTAATTAGTGTAAATTGTCACTTTTCCGAGCGTTTCAAGTCTAAAGAAATCTGAGCTAAACTAGAGCAATATTTTGGTCAAACTTACTATAAATAGAGTGGTCTCAAAATTCAAGTTGTGGCTGTGTTAGGTGTATAACCTCTGTTCTAACAACCCTCTGCTTCCGCTACTCACCTCCCAATTGACATTTGTGCATGGCAAACTCCCTAAATCCTGAACTGCTAAATCCTGAACTTTCTCAAATATTTGACATTTTAGTCATTGGCTCTGGAGCGGCTGGACTGTACACTGCCCTCTGCTTGCCGGAGCAATTTCGGATTGGTTTACTCTCCAAAGCCATGCTCAAAACTGGAGCAAGCCGCTGGGCTCAAGGAGGAGTTGCTGCTGCGATTGATCCTTCTGACTCCCCAACCTTGCACTTGGACGATACCCTCAAAACAGGGGCTGGGCTGTGCGATCGCCAAGCCGTACAATTCCTTGTCGATCATGCGGCTGAAGCCATTGACCATCTGGTCAATCTGGGGGTTGCGTTTGATCGCCGGGGCGAGCAGTTGGCCCTGACCCTGGAGGCCGCCCACTCTCGTCCCAGGGTGCTGCACGCCGCAGACACAACTGGCAAAGCCATCGTAGATACGTTAATTGCCCAAGTTTTGCAGCGGCCAAATATTCAGGTGATCTCCCCAGCAACGGCCTTAACCCTGGAACGCCATCCTCAAACAGGGGCCTGTCAAGGTGTGGGCGTGCTGTATCACAACCAAATTGTTTGGCTGCGGTCAAGGGCCGTGATTCTGGCAACGGGCGGCGGGGGTCAAGTGTTTGCCCAAACCACCAATCCTGCGATTAGCACTGGGGATGGTGTGGCCATGGCATGGCGGGCAGGTGCGGTGGTGCGGGATTTAGAGTTCTTTCAATTTCATCCTACGGCTTTGACCCAACCAGGTGCGCCTCGGTTTCTAATCAGTGAAGCTGTGCGGGGGGAAGGCGCGTATTTAGTGGATGAAACAGGCGATCGCTTCACCTTTGCCTATGATCCCAAGGGGGAACTTGCCCCTAGAGATGTGGTCAGTCGAGCGATTTTTAACCATTTGCAGAAAATGGCTTCTGATCCAGCCCATGCTCATGTTTATCTGGACTTGCAGGCGATCGCGCCAGAGCACATTCGTTACCGTTTTCCAAATATTATTCAGATGTGTTTGAAGTGGGGCATTGATGTCTTTTCGCAACGGATTCCAGTTGCTCCCGCTGCCCATTATTGGATGGGAGGCATTGTTACAGATTTAACCAGTCAAACCTCGATTCCTGGACTCTATGCCACGGGGGAAGTTGCCAGCACCGGGGTTCATGGAGCCAATCGATTGGCGAGTAATTCCCTGTTAGAATGCCTGGTCTTTGCTGGCCAATTCTCTCAGATGAAACTTGATAGGCTTCCTCAAATCCAAGAAAATTCGGTGCTCATTTGGGCCTCTGAACTTTGGGCAATGGACAATTGGAAACTTGAGATGGAAACGGTGAACTTGATTCGCCAGAAATTACCCGTATTAATGTGGCAAAGTGCTGGAATTTGTCGAGTTCAGGAAAACTTGGAACAGGCAATCGCCCAAGTGCAGGCTTGGCGGGGAGAACTTGCAGCTTTCTCGATGAATCAATCCTTTCTCAACTTACATCCCCATGAATGGATCAAGTTTGAATCTTCTGAAGCTGAACCACAACTCCAAATCTATGTGGAAACGATGAATCTTTTAGAGATTGCCGGACTCATTCTGAAAAGTGCAATTTGGCGCACCGAAAGTCGCGGAGGACACTATCGCACAGACTACCCAAACCCTCAATCCGATTGGCAGGTTCATACCTTGATTCAGGGCGATCGCTGGTGGAAATCCGAACTTGAACATTAGAGCATTTCCCGATGTAACCCATTTTTGTTCAGATGTAGTGCATGGCTATAGTTCATGGCGACCCACTTAAAGCCTCTTAAAAAGGATGACTGGAGTGGCCAAGAGGTTTCTCACTGAATTTAAAAACTAATTTCAAAACCAATTTGAAAACTGATTTAAAAACTGATTTGAAAACCGCCGTAAGGGTTTGTTTGAGAGGATGATTCAGTGATGATATTTTCTTTTCCCAAGCTATTCAATGGATGGCAATTGCTCATAAATCATTCCTGACTGCCCCACAACCTAACAGGATCTCATGCAATGCAACAAAAGAACCGTCACTGCAAACCGTCACTGTATAATTGAGATACCCTACAGCAGTGGGTGCAGTGGATAGTACTGGGGCTCCTAACGGGTTCTTCCTGTCATAGGCAGAGCGAGTATGATGGTAATGGGTCAAGCAAGGATCAAGAATCAAAGGCGACCAGGGAGTATTCACTTGCTGTCTGATTGGCTTAGTCAATTTTGATACTATTGACTGAGATTCGCTAGATTCTCTTGCTGTCCAAAAACTTGCTGTCCAGACAAATGTACACCATCTATTGTGATTTCCAGTTATAGCAATCTCATGCAGACTGAAGCGTTCAGTGAGCTTTTCCCCCTGTTTAAGGGTTCAAGTCCAGAAACTCTAGAGTGGTTACTGTCCGTTGCGGTAAAGCATGACTATCCGGCTGGTCGGGCCGTTGTCATGGAGGATGCCTGGGGAAATGCGGTTTATTTTATTGTTTCAGGGTGGGTAAAGGTGCGGCGATTATCGGGTGAGAGTGCGGCGACCTTGGCAATTTTGGGTCGGGGAGACTTTTTTGGAGAGATGGCGATTTTGGACGAATCTCCAAGGTCTAATGATGTGATTGCCCTGTCTCCAGTCCGGTTAATTAGCGTCTCTGCCCAGCGATTTATCCAAACGCTGTTTAAAGATTCTCAACTGCACCACCGGATGTTGCAACTGATGGTACGGCGACTGCGTCAGAGTAACCAGCGCTACCAAATGCGTCATCGTCCCCCTGCCGTGAAGTTGGCTGATACCTTGGTTGAGTTGGCTGAGAACTATGGTCAATCCACTGAGAAGGGAGTCGATATTTTTAATATTCCCACCAAAGACTTGGCAGATATCACAGATATTGGCCCAGAGGATACCAGCAAAATTTTGGAAAAACTGGTGAGCAAAGGCTGGCTGAGCCTCAACGAAGAGAATAAAGTCATTCACCTGACCAATCTCAAGCATCTCCACCACCTTGCAAGCCAGTAGTTATTTATTAGGCGATTCATGACTGAAACGGTTCCGTCGCGATTTTCTCAACAATTTGTAGCTCCTTTTGCTGCTTTACATTATCAGGTGGCCATGCCTCAGCCCGAAAATCACCTCTTTGGGGTGAGGCTGGAAGTCAATCTCAAGGGTCTATTTGGCATTGAGGCTGAACTGCAAGGTTTGCCAGACCCCCGAAGAGATAACTTGAAAGATGGCTTAAACGATCACTTGAATCTGAAAATGCCAGTCTGGACACCAGGCTCCTATCTCGTGCGAGAATATGCCCGTCATCTCCAGGGCTTTCAAGTGAAAGATGAGCAGGGGCGATCGCTCTCCTGGCAAAAACAAAGTAAAAATCACTGGCAAGTTCAGCTTCAAGGCGCTGAAAAGGTTGAGGTGACTTACCGGATCTTTGCCAATGACTTGAGTGTTCGAACCAATCACCTCGATGAAACTCACGGCTACTTCAATGGAGCAGCTTTATTTTTCTATATTCCTGGCTACGAAAATGTTCCGATTCGAGTCGAAATTTTACCTCCCCTCGACTGGCAAGTTGCAACCGCCCTGCCCCCGATTCCCCAGCAACCCCACACGTTTCAATCTCCAGATTTCGACACGTTAGTAGACAGCCCGTTTGAAATTGGGATTCATCGTCGGTATGAGTTTCAAGTTGATGGGAAGCCCCATGAATTCGTTATTTGGGGCGAGGGCAATCTCAACTCAGAGCAAGTGATTACGGATATTCAGAAGCTGATTGCAGCAGAAGCTGAGTTGTTTGGGGGCTTACCTTACGAGCGCTATTTGTTTTTGCTCCATCTCTCTGGCCAGGGGTTTGGGGGCCTAGAACACAAAGATTGCTGCACCCTCAATTACCCTCGCTTCGGCTTCCAGGCCAGGGAAAAGTACAACCGTTTTCTCCAACTAGTCGCCCATGAATTCTTTCATCTTTGGAATGTCAAGCGCATTCGCCCCAAAGCCTTGGAAAAATTCGACTATGAACAGGAAAACTACACCCCGTCCCTCTGGTTTTGTGAGGGGGTTACGAGTTATTACGATGGAGTGATTCCCTTTCGGGCTGGACTCTGGGATGTGAAAACCTATTTGAGCAGTGTGGCAGTCAACATCACCCGTCTGCAAGCTACGCCGGGACGGATGGTGCAGCCCTTGAGTGAGTCGAGCTGGGATGCGTGGATCAAGCTGTATCGCCGGGATGCTCACAGTGACAATACTCAAATTTCCTACTACCTCAAGGGAGAACTGGTCGCCTGGTTGCTGGATCTCCAGATCCGGGCGCAATCGGACAATCAGCGATCGCTTGATCAGGTCATGGAGCAAATGTGGCAACGGTTTGGGCAAACTGAGATCGGGTACACACCGGAAGAGCTACAGGCGGTGGTGGAGTCTGTGGCAGGGAGGAACTTGAGTGATTTTTTCCAATCCTACATCGAGGGAACGGAAGAACTGCCCTACGACCACTACTTGGAGCCCTTTGGTTTGAAACTTAGAGCTGAAGTCAATGAAAACTTGCCTGACTTGGGGCTCAAGGTCGTTTCAGAATCAGGGCGAGATCTGATTAAGTTTGTAATGGCAGACAGTCCGGCTCAGCGGGCCGGACTTGATCCCGATGATGAACTCTTGGCCTTAAACGGTTTTCGGGTGAGTGCAGAGCAATTGAGCGATCGCCTTAAGGATTTTTCCCCTGGAGATCCTGTGGAACTGACCGTCTTTCACCAGGATGAACTGCGAACTCGCCGGATCACCTTAGCCACTCCGCAACCAAGAAGTTATCAAATTGTGTCTCTCCCAAACCCGACGCTCCAACAGCAACGAAACTTTACGGGATGGTTGGGATGTCCTTACCACCAGGTATGAGAGAATTAGAGCTATCAGTTTTATCTGTCTAGCCTCAACTCTAGGAGCGCTCCGTTTATGCAAACGCCCCAACCGCCCTCCATTACCCCCCGTCAAATGACTCTCCTGCGTGTGGTGACCTCCATGGCTTGGTCGGATGGTCATCTTGCTGAGGAAGAAATAGAGGTGATGCTGAATAAGTTTAGCCAACTGTTTGTCAAAGAAACACAACAGGAACAGCTTCGCCAAGAGTTGCGAGAGTACATGATTCAAAATATCCCTTTAGAAGAGTTAATCCCAAAGCTAGAAACCCCTGAAGAACGAGAGTTGGTGCTGATGCTGGGATACGAAGTGATTAAATCCAGCGCTCGTACGGCGGACGAACCCAATATCAATGCAGAGGAAGCCGCCGCCTATACCAGACTGGTAGAACTAGTCAATTTACCGGACGACGTAGTTCAGCGCGTTAGAGATGAGATCCTTCAATCTGGGGATAAGGTGGGATTGATTGAGACCCTGACGCAGAAGTTAGGAAACTTTTTTAAAGCCAATTCTTAACGCCAACTTTTTAAAGCGCACTTGTCATTAAGCTGGAGTCAGACATTTTTGGGCGGTTGTCAGATTAACTCATGTCCCATCTCCCTGAGAGCATCCCTCAAGACATTGTCCAACAAGCCCGTCAAGGCAAGGTTGCTGCAATCCTGCAAGTTCTGAATCATCAGCTTGCTGAAAGCGGAATTCAGACTCGGGCTGTTCTTAGGGATGGAATGTTGCATCTGCTGTGCGAAGCTTTGACGTTAGAACTGCTAAACCGATCTGAGATTGTGGCTCAGGTTAAGGAGATTTTGACCGCCTTGTCACCGGATTATATTAACCACAGTCGAGTTTATGGTCGAGTTATTCAACCAGAACAGTTACTTTGGCTGGATCATCTGATTCGAGATGCTAATCCTCAGGTTGTCTGGCAGGAAGACATTCTGCTTGGTTCGGCTAGCCTATTTCAGCGTCTTTTTAAGCATTTTAAGCATTCTCATACAGCCTCCTCTTCAAAAATACTCTCCCCAACCTGGGCTGAAAGGCTCCAAGAACAGCGCCTCTTTCGTCGGGGGGCCTTGGCTGGAGCCTGCTTAACACTGGGACTCGGGGGAATAGCGATCGCCTTGTACTCTGGGTTAAACTCCCGGCTGTTATTAAGTTCTCAATCCATTCCTCAGCCGACTGCACTCAGTCGCCCCGATTTCAATACACAGTCAGGGTCTACACATAGCACTCCATTGGAACCTCCGGCCAGTCCTAGTTTTAACGCTCCGCCTAGCCCGTCTTCGAACATTGAGGTTTCCCAGAACTCTGATGAAGAAAAGTTTGCCCAAGCCGTTCGTCTTGCAGAGGGAGCGGTGGATTTAGGAAAATCAGCTCAAAGTCGGGCAGAATGGCTGACGATTGCGGACACCTGGGAAACGGCCTCAACCCTAATGACAGAGGTATCCCCAGACTATTCCCGCCATGCAACGGCTCAGAACCGAGCTGCTCTTTACCGTCGGAACGCTGAAGTGGCTCAAGAGGAAGCCGACAAACAGTAGGCTTGGCAACAGTGGTTTTTAAAACAGTGAGGAACATCACAAGCATCCAAGTCCCCCTCTTTAAGGTTTAAGGAAGATTTACGGGAGTGCTTCATATCGCATCTGAACAAAAACGGTTGTAGCTTCAGAAGGCCAAAGTCATAGACTTATAAAGACCATCCGCAGGGAGTTATATAAAACGCCCTACGGATCAATAAATTATGATCAGCAATATGATCAGCAACTCAAACTGTGGAGGTTAATACCAACTAACATGAGTAATACTCCATTAGTCAATATTCCATTAGTCAATATTCAACTGGTCACCCCGACGATACTGTTCGTAGGCTTTAAAAAACAGCCCTAACAGCGTAATGACGATCAGACCTAGTACAATTCCTGAAAGCAATGGCTCTACCACGTCAGAACTCCTTGTGAATCAAATACTTCTGTCTTACAACTATAACGCCTTTTCACAACGCTACTTCCTCTGATTTGTGCTCAAATTTAAGCTCCACTCCGGGCCTATTCTTTGAGAGAAGCTACGTAGGGTGAAAGAGTTGGCGACAAAATACAGGATTCGTTGGTTGATACTCTGGCATAACCAACTAACATTATTTCAATTCCAGTCTAATCTATAGCGTTCTGATAATTTGACTTTAACACCGCTTTTGAGACACCACTAGGGGCTAAGATGAGAATTTAAGGGGTCTTAGACCTCTGTGTCAAAAACTTCTAAGTATGGGAAATTAAAAATAACAAGGGTGCTGGGTACAGCAAGCGGATTGAATGGGTGAGTTCAGGTATTCTGCCTGTGATCAGGAGCGAGACACTCGCACTCATTATTGCTTATGATTCATCTAGGATTGCTATCGTTCTAAGTTGTCGTTCTACCCGTTCACCTTGACGCTGCGTTATTAAGGAAACAAATCACAATGGCTCAACCTTTTATCACTGTTAATGAGGATCAAGTCTCTCTTGGTCAATCCCTCAGATATTTACAAGCCTCTGGGAAATTGCAGACTTTTTTGGGAGAAATTCTGCGGCAGTATGTTTTGGATAAAGAACTCCAAACCCGCGAAGATCTAAATGTAAATGCCGGTGCAGTTGAACAAGCTGTGATTGATTTTCGCCTGAAGCAGAATCTGACCGAACCTCAAGCGTTTCAACAATGGTTAGAAAGCAACCGCCTCACCTATGATGGATTTCATCAGCAAATCACTTCGGGATTCAAGCGGGAAACCTTGAAGATGGCGGTGGTTCAGCCCCAATTGGCAGACTACTTTCAGCAGCGCAAACCTTTTCTAGAGACTGTTATTTTATCTCGGATTGTGGTACAAGACCATGAGCTTGCCAATAGCCTCCACAACCTGTTGCAGGATGGAGCATCCTTTGAACATCTGGCCAAGGAACATTCAATTGCTGCGGAGAAAGCAGTCAACGGGATGATGGGGCCGATTAGTCGGGGAACCCTCCCTCCAGATTTGCAGGAAAAAGTGAATGCAGCAACACCTGGCGAAGTGATTGGCCCTGTTCAAGTTGAGGACAAGTGGTGTTTGTTCCGAGTTGAACAGTTAATTGACGTGTCCTTTGAAGACGCTAAAGTCAAACAAAAGTTGCAGAATGAACTCTTTGAGCGTTGGGTGAATGAACAGCTCAAAACCCTGACTGTTAAATTGCAAATTGGCGATTAGGAATGAACCGGTTCTTCTAAAACTTTGGGGAATCAAAAACTTTGGGGAATCAAAAATTGAAGAATCCAAAGTAGGCAATTTCTGAATAACTGTTTTAGTGAAATCGTTTAAACGGGTGGGCATATTGCCTGCCTGTTTAAGCCTACTCTTTTTTGCTATGCTGAATAGTCATGATTACTTCATCCGCATCTGAGATCATGATCACGTTATATCTCATTCGCCACGGCATTGCTGCTGAACAGGAACTCCATAACTCTGACGAAGAGCGGCCTCTGACCAAGGAGGGCGATCGCAAAACCCGCAAGATTGCAGAACGACTCCTAGAGCTAGAGCTTCAGTTTGAGGTGATTTTGACCAGCCCTCTGGTGAGAGCCAGACAAACGGCTGAGATTTTACAGATTTCAGGGTTGAGCAGTCAGATTGAGGAATTCCCGGCCCTGGCACCCGGTGGAGACATTACCCTTTGGCTGAATTGGTACAACAATTGGCGTTTAACATCTGGAAAAAGCGTTGCCCTGATTGGACACCAACCTGATTTGGGCAACTGGGCGGAAATTTTAGTTTGGGGAGAAGCTCGCGGTGTACTCATCGTCAAAAAGGCAGGAGTCATCGGCATCATGCTACCGGAAACCGGTTCTCCAGTCGGAAACAGTCAGCTCTTTTGGCTGACCCAACCCAAGTTTCTATTGGTTTAACTGATGCAGCCTTGATGAGGTTAAGGGATTGTTAGAATGATGCTATTCCCTATTCTCCTGTGAACGTGGCTGCTAATCCTCCCCTGTTTATCCTTGTCGATGGTCATTCCCTGGCATTTCGGGCTTATTTTGCCTACGCAAAAAGTCGGGATGGAGGATTACGCACGAAGACTGGAATTCCCACCAGTGTTTGTTTTGGGTTTCTAAAATCACTGTTGGAAATGATTAAAATTCACCAACCTGATTATCTAGCGATCGCCTTTGACCGAGAAGAACCCACCTTTCGCCACGAAGCAGACATTACTTACAAAGCAGATCGGGCTGAAACTCCTGAAGATTTTTTAGAAGATATTCGCAATTTATATGACCTATTAGAAGGTTTTCATTTACCTGTTGTAACCCGCGCTGGCTATGAAGCCGATGATGTTTTAGGAACCTTAACTCACCAGGGAATTGAAGCTGGATTTCAAGTTAAAATCCTGTCTGGAGATCAGGATCTCTTTCAACTGATCGACCCAGAAGAACGGGTTAAAATCTTACATCTTAGTCATAACAAAGGCAGTACTCCAGTTGAATTTGGGATTCAAGAAGTCTATGAAAAGCTAAAGGTTCAGCCCGATCAAGTTGTGGATTACAAGGCTCTCTGTGGAGATAAGTCAGATAATATTCCAGGAGTGCGAGGCATCGGAGAAAAAACAGCCGTTCAACTCTTACAAGAACACAACTCCCTAGAAGGAATTTACAACTCAATTGATCAAATTAAAGGAGCCACTCGCAAGAAATTAGAAGAAGGAAAAACCGCAGCATATCACTCTCAATATATGGCGAGAATTATCCGAAATGTTCCTCTCGATCTGTCGCCAGAAATCTGTAAATTTCAAGGTCTTAATTTAGCAGACGTTTTGCCCTTATTACAAAAGCTTGAATTTCATTCTTTCATTCAGCAAATTCAACCTCAAGCGTTAGAGCAAAATGTATCTCACCTCAAAGAGACGGCAACTTCTGAATCTTTCTGGGGTCAGGGCAGTGAAGATCTGTGGTTTTGGAGTGCGGAAGATACTCAAGTTGCTCAGCAGATTCAAGTCCCGATTATTCAACCACAAATTATTCAAACGGTTGAACAACTTCAGGCACTCTGTCAACATTTAGAGCGTTTCACCAATGTCGAAAATCCTGTGGCTTGGGACACAGAAACAACAGCCCTAGAGCCACGAGATGCCGAGTTAGTTGGCATTGGGTGTTGTTGGGGAGCGGGAACTTCAGATATGGCTTATATTCCCTTGGGTCATACCTTAGAACCGAACTTAGAACCGAGCTTAGAACCAAACTTAGAACAAGTTGTAAATCCAAACCCGCAGTTAGCGTTACAACTAGAGTTACAACTTGTTCTAGATCAATTACGCCCAATTTTAGAGAGCGATCGCTATCCCAAAGCTCTACAAAACGCCAAGTTTGATCGCCTGATTTTTCGAGTTCAAGGCATTCAGTTAGCCGGAGTTGTATTTGATACCATGTTAGCAAGCTATGTGTTAAATCCTGAATCCACCCATAATCTCAGTGCCCTTTCTTTGAAATATTTGGGAGCTGGATTAACGGCTCAGAGCTATAACGATTTGGTGCCAAAAGGAAAGACCATTGCTGATTTGGAGATTGCAACTGTTGCTCAGTATTGTGGTTTGGATGCCTACACAACATTTCAGTTGGTTTTCAAGCTAAAGTCAGAACTTCAGAAAAACCCTAGTTTGTTGCAACTTTTTAATGAAATTGAACAACCGTTAGAGCCTGTTTTAGCGGAGATGGAGTTCCAAGGCATTCGGATCGATACTGCCTATTTGAAAACATTATCTCAGCAGCTAGAATATCGATTAATAAAAATTGAACAGCAAGCTTATCAGGCTGGTGGAGAAGAATTTAATCTGGGTTCCCCCAAACAGCTCAGTCAACTTCTATTTGAAACTCTAGCACTCAGTAAAAAGAAAACTCGCAAAACAAAAACAGGTTATTCAACAGATGCCAAGGTTCTAGAGAAATTAAAGGGAGATCACCCCGTGATTGATTCTATTTTAGAGCATCGAACCCTAGCAAAATTGAAGTCAACTTATGTAGATGCCTTGCCAGAATTAGTTCATCCCCAAACTCAGCGAGTTCATACGGATTTTAACCAAGCAATTACGGCAACAGGGCGACTCTCTTCCTCCAATCCCAACTTACAAAATATTCCTATTCGGACAGAGTTTTCTCGACAGATTCGTCAAGCTTTTATTCCCGAATCTGGTTGGTCTTTGGTGACGGCTGATTACTCTCAGATTGAACTCCGAATTCTCGCACATTTAAGTGGAGAAGAAGTTCTGATTGATGCTTATAGAAATAATCAAGATGTCCATACTTTAACGGCACAGCTTTTATTTGAAAAAGAGATTGTTAGTGCTGATGAACGTCGGCTTGGAAAAACAATCAACTTTGGTGTGATTTATGGCATGGGAGCCCAACGATTTGCCCGTGAGGCAAAAGTTAGTCAACTCGAAAGTAAACAGTTTATCGAACGTTTTAATGAACGCTATTCCAAAGTTTTTGATTATCTTGAGATGCAAAAGAAAAAAGCTGTCACTCAAGGTTATGTCGAAACTATTCTAGGTCGTCGTCGCTACTTCAATTTCCTCAGCGGTAGTTTACAAAATTTATTGGGTAGATCTCCGGATGATGTTGACTTAGAGCAGTTAAAAGGAGTAGGTCAAAATGATGCTCAATTGCTCCGAGCTGCCTCGAATGCACCAATTCAAGGGTCAAGTGCGGACATTATCAAGATTGCGATGGTCAAGCTTCATGAGATTTTGCGAGACTATAAATCAAGATTATTATTGCAAGTTCATGATGAATTAGTGTTTGAAGTTCCTCCATCAGAATGGCAAGAATTGCAAACTCAGATTCAGGCATCTATGGAAAACGCCATTCAATTGAAAGTTCCCTTGCTAGTTGATATTCATGTTGGAGAAAACTGGATGGAAGCCAAATAAATAAAGTTAAAAGCTAGTCTTGAACTCAGAAGATTGAAAACAGAGTTGGAAATTAAAGTTGAAAGTTAAGGTTGAAAGTTAAAACCTGATCTTAAGTTTATATTAAGCATAAATCTTGCAATGAAAAAGAAGCTAAAAATCTGGAGAGTCCTGTGCTTTTCCTATTTCTTTCTCTTGTTCGGCATTATGATAACTGCCGATCTAGGGAAGCTCCCAATTGAGTTACTTTCTAAAGTTCCGAACTACGATATTATTGGGCATTTTGTACTTTATGGCATTGCATCTTTTCTAAGTTACCGAGCTTTAAATTGGCAAATGTTAGTAATTTTCAATATTGTGTTACCTGTAGGGCCATTTTTATTTGCACTCGTAACAATTGCTGAAGAGATGCTGCAACAAATACTGCCCAACCGTACATTTAGCCTCGTTGATATGGGAGCAAGTTTGTTAGGAATTATCGTATTCTACTGGCTAGGAAATCTATGGTTTCCTCAAAAAGTTACTTGAAATTATTGCTCAAAGTTATAGAACTTTGCGTTATAGAATTTTGCGAAATTAACTAGTGCATTAACAACAGTGGACAAGCCAGCTCCGGCAAGATTTGCGATCTTACAGCGTTGGGGAAAATACTGTAAATCAGCCCTAACCCATCAAAATGACATTGCTCAACACATGAATCACGCCATTATCTACTTCAATATCAGGAGCAATTACAGTTGCATTTTTTACCTCAAATCCCTCAGAACAATCAATCGAAATGGGGGAACCTTCAACGGAGGTAACTGTTGTCAACTGTTCTAAATCAGCCTTCATGAACTTGCCTGCAACAACATGAAACTTTAATATTCTTGCCAGTTGAGGGGGATTTTGTGCCAAAGTTTGAACCGTTCCAGGCGGTAGTTTGGCGAATGCATCATCATTGGGTGCAAATACTGTAAAAGGGCCAGGGCTTTTCAGTACGTCTACTAAACCCGCAATTTGAACAGCTTGCACAAGGGTTTGAAATGAACCCGCACTGACCGCAGTCTCAACAATATCAGCCATTGTAAGGTCAACCCTAAAAACTTTGTTTGATTGCCAATTGTGATCTAGTGTACCAGAGGTGGAAAACGAATCTAACTTTTGCTACCATCAGTCTACGTTGATAGATTAACTACTCGAATTTTTCCAAAGTTCTTAAGGCTTGACAAAGCTTAACTCAATAGAATGCCAAACATGATGCCAACTCCCACTGCAACGACTTCTGCTCAAACGGTTGAACTTTCCCCTAGCTATCTTCTCCCTGCGGCTATCCTTTTAGGCGGTTTGGCATTGATTTTAATCCAAAAATGGTTGGGTATAGCAATCATGATTTTTGGCTTATTTTTAATGATTCAAACTGCAACAATCCGACTCCAGTTTACTGAAGTTGCTTTGGAGGTTTATCGATCAGGTCAGCTAATTCGAAGCTTTCCTTACAAAAATTGGTTGAATTGGGAAATTTTCTGGTATCCTGTACCGATTTTATTCTACTTCAAAGAGGTGAACAGCATTCATTTTCTCCCCATACTGTTCAATGCGGAGATCCTGAAATCCTGCTTACAAGAACGTTGTGGGAATTTGAAGTAGGGGTTTCTCAAAGATTTAAAGGATTCAACGCACCTAAACTAGGTAATGGTATGAGAGAATACCAAACGGGAACTCCCCTAGATCCGCAGGTTCAGATATTCAGGGAATTTGTGACTCTAGGGCTCTCATCTTGCTGCATCTAATCAATGTACAATGCCAACTTCAAAATCTTCAACGCCTTTAACAGTCGCTTGGTCTACTCCAAAAAGACGCTTGCGGATTGATCACTTAGTTGATAAAAACTCTCCCCTTGCGTTTCAGATTTCTTCGGGTTCTGATGTCGTTCAAGGCTTAACTCAAACCCCTAAAGTCCTTCCTCCTAAATACTTTTATGATGATCAGGGGTCACAACTCTTTGAGCAAATCTGTGAGCTACCGGAATATTATCCAACCCGAACAGAAACTGCGATCTTATTAAAGTGTGCTGCAGAGGTCGCTCGTCTAACCGGCCCTTGCGAATTAGTAGAGTTGGGAAGTGGTAGCTCTACAAAGACTCGAATTCTTCTTGATGCTTATCAACAGTTAGGACACCCACTTTACTATTTACCGATTGACGTTAGCGGCGGGATTTTAGAGCAAAGCGCCTATGAACTGTTGCGAGATTACCAGACGCTCCAGATTCGTGGATTGGTCAGTACTTATGAGTTGGCCCTAGCAACCTTAGAATCCTCCCAGTTACCGGCTCGGATGATCTGTTTTCTAGGAAGCACTTTGGGGAATTTAAATCCCACTGAATCCAATCAATTCTTTACTCAAATTACAGCAGCTTTGCAGCTCGGCGAATATTTTCTCCTAGGCATTGATTTAAACAAACCTCAAGAAATTTTGGAAGCCGCTTACAACGACAGCCAAGGAATCACAGCAGCATTTAATCTCAATATGTTGCACCATCTTAATCATCGATTCCAGGGAGATTTTGATTGCGCTCAATTTGAACATTCAGCTTTTTATAACTCAGAGGAGTTTCAGATTGAGATGCATTTAAAAAGTCTACAACCGCAAGCCGTAACTTTAGAGCACTTGAATCTGACGATTCAGTTTGAAGCTGGAGAAACAGTGCGGACTGAAATCTCGCGGAAGTTCGATTTGTTGCGTCTGGAAAGCGACTTAAAATCCTACGGTCTAGAAATTCTCCAAACCTGGACAGATGAACAGCAGTGGTTTGGAGTTTTGTTGTGTCAGTTGAACTCTAGAGAGTAGAAATCTAGAGAGTAAAGCAACTATTTGCAAGGTGGGCAACCAACGCTCACCTGCACAGCTTGGAACCAAATTTTCAGGCCACTGTTAAAGTCTCTTGCAGTCGCAGTCATCAGTTCACTCTTCAATCGATTCAAGAGTTGTGGGTTGAACCTGTTGCTCAGTATTCAACTGACTTAACCCTGCAACAGAAAGCGTCAAAAACACCAGGCTACTGATGACAGCGGCCAGAGAGAGCCCCCGAGTTAAGCGGAGATCCCGACTAATCCGAGCGATTGGATGGCTTTGCCGTCGCAACATATGTCCGGCTGCCCACTTCTGAAAACAGAACGGATCTCGAACGAAGTGGCCACTTTTGCTAATCACAAAATGAGTATGACAATGGGGGCAGGTAAATAAGCCCCCCAGCATTCCTAGAGAAGATAGGAAGCTCGTGTGATGACAAATTGGACAGGTGACGGAGTAGGTGTTGAAAGTGTCAGCGTTCATAACAAAGGTTCACTGAGTTAGTTTAGGCGAACGAGGTCTGCAATTAATTCGCTGCACCTGTTGCCTCAGCAGTTGCGATAGCCGTTGCTCTCTCTCTCTAGTCTACCTCTACTCACCCTGCAATCAACCCCGGAAAATACGGAGATTGATTTTTTCCTAATATCGATCTTAATATCCAGTCTCTAGCGTCCAGTCTTGCAGGGTTTTGAGTCCAACAACACAGGTGAAATTATATTGCAAGGGAGTGATTGAAATATAGTTCTTCCGCAGGGCTTCAACATCAGTTGGAAAGTGGGCAGCAAGGTCAGAGTCTTGCGCTTGTTCTACCTCTTCTAAAACTTCCCCTGCCAGCCAATAATAACTTTTGCCCCGAGGGTCAACTCGTTTCTCAAAGGTATCAATGTAACGCCGAATTCCCTGACGAGCCAAGGTGACTCCGACAATCTGCGACTCCTCAACTGCTGGAATATTGACATTCAGGAGCATCGTCTTAGGCGAGGGCTGTTGTTCAAACTGAGCTAAAAGCGTTCGGGCAAATTTAACTGCAGGCTCAAACTCTCGAGAGGAGTAATTGCCCAAGCTAAAGGCAATGCTAGGAATCCCTTCAATCATGCCTTCCATGGCTGCCGACACCGTGCCGGAGTAGAGTACATCGGTTCCCAGGTTGGGGCCATGATTAACGCCCGCTAATACAAAATCGGGCCGTTCGTCTAACAAACCAAATAGAGCAAGTTTCACGCAATCGGCTGGAGTCCCTGAACAAGCCCAGGCTTTTACGGTTGAATGAAACACGGCTTCTATCAGTTCAGCTCGAATCGGCTGATGTAGGGTTAACCCGTGACCCGTTGCTGACCTTTCCTGATCGGGACAAACCACCGTCACTTCATGGCCAGCTTCGGCAAGATGGTTGGCCAAACTACGGATTCCCTGGGCAAAAATGCCATCATCATTGCTAATTAAAAGTTTCATTTTAAAAGTTTCATTGAACCCCTAAACTTCCGTCCTTTCACAACTGAGCCCCTGTTATTCCTAGACTAGAACAGTGTAATCTTATGGTAAGCCTTTTAACGATTGTCGTAATCTAATTGTCCTAACGTTCAACTCTAGAATTCAAGCCAAAAATGACCATGCAAGTGACCGATTTGGAGGCTCAACTTCAAGACCTGGGCCAAGACGCTCAAACCACCATTGCCCAATGCAAAACCCTAGATGACTTGGAACAGCTACGAGTGAGTTACCTGGGGAAAAAAGGGAAGTTATCAGTCGTATTGGGGGCGATGGGGAAACTGGATGGCAGCGATCGCCCTCGAATTGGTGCCCTCGCGAATGAAGTCAAAGAAGTTTTGCAAACGGGCTTAGACCAAAAGCGGACAGATCTGTTGAATGCCGAGTTAGCGGCCAAACTGCAAACAGAAACCCTGGATGTCACCATGCCGGGGGTTTATCGACCGCAAGGCCAGATTCATCCGTTGAATGGGCTGATTGATCGGGCCTTAGACATCTTTGTTGGGTTGGGGTACACCGTGTCCACCGGGCCAGAAATGGAAACGGACTATTACAACTTTGCAGCATTGAATATGCCCCCTGACCATCCGGCCCGGGACATGCAGGATACGTTCTACTTGCCCGATGGCAACCTGCTCCGCACCCATACTTCCCCCGTTCAAATTCGGTATATGGAGCAACATCAACCCCCGATTCGGGTTGTTGCCCCTGGGCGAGTTTACCGTCGGGACACCGTAGATGCCACCCATGCCGCCGTATTCCACCAGATTGAACTTCTGGCTATTGATGAAGGATTGCGGTTTACAGACCTCAAGGGCACGATTAAGGAATTCCTCCGCCAGATGTTTGGTGACTTGCCGGTGCGCTTTCGGGCAAGTTATTTTCCCTTTACAGAACCCTCCGCCGAAGTTGATTTGCAATGGCAAGGACGATGGCTAGAAGTCCTCGGTTGCGGCATGGTTGATCCAAACGTGTTGAAGGCTGTGGGCTACGATCCTGAAAAATACACAGGGTTTGCCGCTGGATTTGGGGTAGAACGGTTTGCGATGGTACTCCATCAACTCGACGACATTCGCCGCGTTTATGCCAGTGATCTCCGCTTTCTGCGACAATTCTAGACATTCTGACTAGACATGCTAATTCGTGGTGCACACTAAGGAGTTGAACGGATGAGGAAATTGAATCCCCTGGGGCTTGGATTGACTGTGTTGTTAGTCGTTCCCTGGATTATTGAGTTTGGCGCTGTTGCAGCTAGCGACGGTTCTCCTGCTCGATTCTCTTCCATTCAGGTTGCTCAAGAGAAACCTGAAGAAAAGCCTGAAGAGAAACCTGAAGCAACTTCCGAAGAGAAACCTGAAGAGAAACCGGAAGAAAAGCCCCAGCAGGCTGAAGAAACTGAAAAGCCAAAGCCTGCCACTGAACAAGCGCCCCTAGCAACCACCTCCCGTTGTCGTAGAGTGATTCAGCCCCGTGGGCTAATCGTTCGGCAGCGCCCTACCCCCAATTCTCCGGTGGTCGGCAATGTGGCCTATAACCAGGAAGTCACCCTCGTGCCAAATTTTCAGGGAATTCGCGGGCCAGATGGTCGTTCCTGGGTTGAGATTACAGGGCCAGTTAAAGGGTTCATTTCCAACGGCTATTCTGACGGGTGGAGCAACTTAGTCCTCTGTTCAGGTGATACTGGGTCTAAGCCCCCTGAAGAGCCCCCTGAGAAACCTCCTGAACAACCCTCAGCTAATCTTTGTCGGCGGATTGATCGGCGGGCGGCTCCTCGGGGTGTTGTGGTCCGAGCTAAACCTTCCCGTTCTTCTGAACAAGTCGGCGGCATTCCGACAGGAGAAGAAGTCACTCTAGTGAAAGGCTATAAGTTGATTCCCGATCCAGATAAAGAACCTCGAAATTGGATCGAAATCACCGAGCCTGTAGCAGGATTCATCTCTGCTAACGTATTGGTTATGTGTTCGAAGTAAAAAAGTTCTGTGGTAGTTCAGGAAAATACCTGAACTACCACAGGAATTGCGAAACCTCTAACGGTTTTGCAGTTTCTCTTGAATTAGTCTCACCGCATTGATGATCACCCTGGGCTGATCCACCCAAACAAAATGACTACTTTCATCGGCTTGCAGTTGCGAAGAATTTTCAGACAATTTCAGCAGTTCTGGGTGCATTTGTTCTCGCAATTGATTGGCAGACCTGAGGGGAATTGCCCAAGTCCAAAGGGAAGGCTTGAAAAAACTTTTGGCTTTTATACTCACAATCGGCATCTCACCAAACTGCTGAGCAATACTCACTTGCCGTCCACTGCGATCCAGATTTAACAGTTCTTGGCTCATGGTGATCCAATGTTTAGGACGGCAAAAAGAGCGTTTCACATAAGATAGATCTAACTTAGATAACTGTCTCAGTTCGGGTTTGACAAGTTCAAAGACACCCAAAGTTTTCAGGACACGAACAATGCCTAGAACTGTCCCTAAAACTGACATGAAAAACCCAGAGATAAAGAAAAGTTTTAAGGCTTTTAATTGAATTGGCATCTTCAGCATTCCAGCTTCATGCAAACCATCCGTCAACACCATCCCAACAACTTTTTCAGGAAAAGAATAGGCATAGAGCCGAACGTTGTAACTGCCAAAAGAATCTCCCACTAAAATGTAGGGTGGTTCAATGTTTGCCCGGTTTAACAATGCATCCAATTCCAAGACAATCTGCTGACTAGTTCGAGGATAGGGACTGCGATCGCTCCAACCGTATCCCGCCCGATCATAAATACAAACCCGGCCCAATTGAGCCAATTCTTCAATCAAAAAATACCCTTCAATTCCCCCCAGACTATGATCTAAAACAATCGTTGGATGAGTAGGATCAGAATTCCCTTTGCTGTAGAGATGCAGGGAGTAGCCACCAATATCAAACCGCTGACCAGGAGGCGAAACTCGATCTTCAAAGTAGCAAGCGATCGTCTGATAAAGTGTGGTAATTCCAAGTAGGAAAACTCTGATGTCAATTAACACGTTCTATTGCTCATAAAACAACAATAATATTCAGGAACTCTATTCAGATTGCAAAATCAGATGTTCGAGTCAGATCTTGTTGGGGATTGCGATCGCTCGATCTCCTGACAAAGCCAAAATTTGCTGAAGTTTAAAGCTCAAGCCAAGCTCTCATTTTACCAGGATTCAGTAATCCGTAAGGATCAACACGTTGCTTAAACTTTAACTGCTCAAGATTGACAGTTTTCATGCCCCCATCTTCCAAAAAATACGTGTGGGGATTAAAAATCAATGCTCCTTGATCTTCATGATAACGAATGATTTCATTTAATCGACTTTCAGTTGTAAATTTCACAATTTGTAGAGCGGCGGCTGCAACCTGTCCCTGGGCTCTAATAAATTCCAAATGGGGAACAACTTCGTCACCAAAGTGTTGATAACACTGTTCAATTAATGTTAGGTTTCTATCCGGAGGAAACAAGGTTTGTAAATAAGTTAAAGATGGATCAACACTGCGAGCATGTAACGTTGTGTGATTCCAAGTATATTCAATAATCGTGGTTCCCTTACCCAATTCTTGGGGTAATTTTTGATAGCAAACTTTGCCGTTGAATGCTTTAATTAACTCTTGAAAGGGTTCCAAACTCGGCTCAGCAATCATCACTAATGCCCAGTGTTCGCCCTCTGAAATAATGTCTCGAAATGCCGCAAAGTAAGCAGGAATTGGCCATGCACAAATACAGATTAATTTACTAACGATACCATCGGCCTCTCCTAATGCCTGACCGAAGGTTGCAGCGGCCATAAACTCTTCAAAACTAACGATTAATTCTGCCCAAGGATAGGTTGGCGCGAGGGGAATTTCTAAGGCTGTAATGATTCCGTTGGTACCATAGGCATGGTTCACGCTTTGGACTTGATCGCCTCGGAGTTCTAACACTCGAGGTTCATCTTCCATCGTCACCACTCGAACGCCATGAAGATTGCCGCGATCGCGCAATTGACCATAATTAATTGAGCCGATCCCACCGCTACCGCCGCTAATAAATCCACCAATCGTTGCTGTCTTGTAGGTGGAGGGAACCATACGTAATTCCCAGCCCGTGGCTTGGGCCTGCTTGTCAAAGGCGGCTAACTTGACTCCTGGCTCTACACAGGCTGACCCTGGCTGAATCCAATGAACTTGATTCATTTTGGAGAGGTCTAAAATGACACCCCCTTGCAACGGCACACATTGTCCATAATTCCCTGTTCCTGCTCCCCGAACAGTCAAAGGAATTCGGCGCTGTACACAAACCCGAGCGACTTGTAAAACCTCAGCTTCACTGACAGGGCGGACGACAATCTCTCCCACTTTTCCACTCAGAAGCCCTTGTAAAATCGGACTAAAATGATGATAGTCCTGGGAGAGCTTGGTGACTTGAGTGCGATCGCGAATCACTTCAATGTTGGCAAGCTCGGCGCAGACTTCATCCCAATTGATCTTCTGTGGGGCAGGTGACATAGGCTAGAGATAAGGGGTTTGATCGAGCTTTGCAGGTTTCACTTTAGGAATGAGAATTGAATAAACCCTAAAAAATAAACCTTTAGGACTTACGCAGTTAAGCATTCTTTGGCCCCCCAGCCCCCAATACTGGGGGAGCCGGATTTCTCAAGATCCCCCAGTATTGGGGGATTTAGGGGGCAAGTGCGTAAGTCCTGACCTTGAAATTTTGTGGGTTGGGTATCTTCCCGTGCAGACCTGAAAGCCTGCACCACAGACATCTCATGAATTATTCCTGAGTGTTATACCCATGTCACCTAATCTGCGACCTTTAGACAACTTATTTGGGGGAAAACTCAAGTTAGCCATCTACCCTCTGTCTTAACCCATTGTAATGTACCTACCGTGTCCATTTCTCCTATGACAACTCTGACAATTGCTCAACGGCTAGAACGCTACACTGAAAAGTGCCCTCAAGAGGTTTTAGTCGTCAAGATTTTGATCAATCAAGAACCGGATGAAATCCTAGTTTTCAAGGGGTTTTCCAGTTCTTTGGGCCGCCCGACGGCGTTTGATCCAGATGTTCCCGTACTCCCGGATACGGCTGAAATTCTGACCATTGATCGAGTTCATAGTCCCTACAATCTAGCAAAACCTCGGTATATTCAACGGAACTTAACTTGGGAAACATTTCAACAGTTGCTTTCTGAGGCGGGAGCTTAGGATTGTGAAGACAATCGCTGCTACCGTTGTATCTACCTGAAAGAAACCCGAACAAAACCAGAAAGAAATTAGCAGGATAGTGGATTATGTCGAATAGTTTGAGAATTGCCACGTTTAACATTGAAAATCTGGATGATAAACCCTCAAAAAGTCAGAGTGAACCCACGTTTGAGGAACGGATCGCCGTGTTGCGCCCTCAGCTTAAGCGCTTGAACGCGGATATTCTCTGTCTACAGGAGGTTCACAGTCAAAAAGAGGCTGATGGTCAGCGTCAACTGCGAGCCTTAGACCGTTTGCTCCAAGAGACCCCCTATGCTGACTACCATCGGGTGGCCACTCAAGTCGAGGTGAATGGTCAGCTTCAGTTCAATTCGGAGCGCAATTTAGTGATTCTAAGTCGGTTTGCCATCCTCAAAAGCGCCCAATATTTGAATCATTTAACAACTCCTCCCCTCTACCAGTTTGTGACGGCGACTCCAGCCCAGACGAGTCCTGAAGAAATTGGCTGGGAACGCCCGATTCTCCACGCGACGATCCAATTGCCCAATGACCAAGTGGTAGAGGTGCTCAATCTCCATCTAAAATCGAAGCTGCCGACGGCAGTTCCTGGACAAATGAAGGATCGGTTTGCCTGGAAAACATCCTCGGGCTGGGCGGAGGGCTTTTTTGTCTCTTCGATCAAGCGGGTTGGTCAAGCCCTAGAAACTCGGTTGTTGGTTGACCAACTTTTTGATCAGAATGAACAGGCTTTGATTGTGGTGTGTGGAGACTTTAACGCGGACTTTGACGAGGTTCCCATGGAGGCGATTCGGGGTCAGGTGGAAAATACAGGGAATGGAGATTTATCGCCTCGGGTGTTGGTTCCCTGTGAGACGAGTATTCCTGAAACGGCCCGGTATACTCTATTTCACCGAGGGAAAAAATGTATGCTCGATCATTTGTTAGTGTCGCGATCGCTCTTAGCCTACTACCAGGGCGCGGAGATTCATAACGAGTTGCTGCCGGATGAGTCGATTGCGTTTGCGACGGATAAGAAGTTCCCAGAAGCTGATCATGCCCCTGTAATTGCTCAGTTTGAGTTAGGGTAATTCCCTCTTCCTAAGTTCCTCCATGACTCAAGACCGGGATTCAAGGCCATTAACGCCTGAACCTCAATTCTCTATCCATGACTCAGAAGTTGGCGGATTTCCGACTGAGACTAAGTCCTAAAGGCCAGTTATGCTCTCTCAAATAGGTACTCTCTCAGAGGGAGTGCAACTGGCCAAGACCTCTGTGTTAACAGGCTTTGTTAACAGGCTTTGGGCGGTGCAACCGATCCTGCATTAATTCGATTGAGGCCGCTTAAGTCCAGCAGTGCACTGTCGTATCGGACTTCTTGAGAGTTGATTTGTCGGCCCCGACGGACTTTTAATAAACCACTCGGGCCAAAAGTTGCAAAGGACTCTCCATCACTGAGAACTGAGAGAGACCTTCCCTTTTGTACTGCCATACCAGTGACTGTATTGCCATTAACCTTACCTGAGATACAAATCGCCTCTCCGTCAACATAAGCGAAAACACCCACTATGTTATTGGCTGCTTTGCGGAAGCGAAATAAAACGCCTCCCTTTTCTAACAACTCTTCATTCGTGACGACTGCATTACTGGAGGAGCCATTCCAATAGCGATAGTTGCTATCTGCAAGACTTTGAATCTTTGAACTATTATTGGTGCTACTAGGAGAGGCTAAAACCTTAGCTTCCGTGATCAACATTACCTCTTCACTTTCCCCGCATTCGGGATTTCCCTGACAGGATTCTGCCATGATTTTGCCCGGTTTGTACGTAAGCTGAACTTGCTTGCCAACAAGATCCTGGTCACAAATATCAAATTCTGCAAACTGAGTAGAGGCTTGACCATTGCTATCGATCAGCTCAACATAACAGGCGCGATCGCCAGAAACTAACCGTTGAACTGTTGCAATGGTCGGAGGTTGATCTGCAAAAGTGGCTTTAGGCAGCGCGAGGAGAATTGAAAGGGCGATTACAACAACCCCAGAAAATTGAAAGACTTTTTTATGAAGGCTCATAGCAAAATAGATTGAGAGTAGAGATTAGTAACGGCAAAATCATACTCTTTTTTGATCAGGCGGATAGCAACTTTATAATTTAGTTAACATTACAGCGGTTTTAGATTAAATCTTAGGTCGGAATTACGCAACGCTATTACAAATGAAAAAGGATATGCTGCCCGAATTCAGGCAGCATATTCTTCAAGAATCTAATCTGGAGAGTAAAACACTTTAAGTTCTAGAGGTAGAGCTAGGGCGAGTTGTGTCGTTGGGATCACGATATATTTGAGCTTGCTCAGGCTTACGAGTTAAACCTGCTAAACCGGCCAACCCAAACAAGCCAATCCAACCCCAATCAAACCCACGATCGTCTCTTACAGAATCAACTTCTTGGGTGGACGTAGGATAATTGGTAGTGGAAGGAGTTGATGCATCACCCGGAGTGCCCGTTTGAGCAGAGGCAGGTAGCGTCAGGAGTAATGTAGCGACACTAAGTGCGAAGGTACCTGTGCAAATCGCTTTAGATAAAGTAGAAAGCATTGTGTTGTTCCTCTGATGTTTCAAATTTCTTGTAAACTCTAGCCTGTTCAACGGTGGATCAATCTATCCATCTGTTGTTACTAACTTAACTGACATCATTCTGCTGTGCATCTGCTAAAAGGGGTAAATACATTTGTTAATGGGTAAGTCCTGCTCTAGTTCCTGAATCATGAAGGGAGGTGATCCCAACTGACGAAATATATAGCAATCAGGAATAACTTGTGAGAAAAAAGTGGATAGGCATTGCTTTTTCTTTAAGACTTTTTATCCAAGATCCTTGCTAGTGTTCCTAGGATTGGTTTAGGATTGCTTCATTAGTGATTGCAGTACTTATGATAGCTACCACCCTGCAAAATTGTTTTTGCTCTATAGAGTTGTTCAATGAAAATTAAGCGAGCCAGTTCATGGGGAAAGGTCATGGGCGATAAGCTCAGCCGTTGAGCCGCTTTTTGTTTGAGGGTCAGGCTCAATCCTTCAGCACTGCCAATCACAAATACCAGGCTATTAGAATCGAACTGACTTAAGTATTCAGCAAACTGGAGCGAGGACAGCGTATTTCCATCCTCAGTCAGGGCAACTAAGCGATCGCCTGATTTTAATAAAGATAAAACTTGTTCCGCTTCCTGTTCTAAAGTTGAATCCTTGAGTTCAATGATTTCTAGCTCTGGCAAGCGTTTAAAGTAAACTTCAATGCCTGTTTCAATCCAGCTTTTTCTAATTTTACCAATGGCAATCAGTTTGACTTTTGGAAAACCTTGCATAGTAATTTTAGGGACGTTTCCAGTTTTTAATATCCCAAGTGTTGGCATCCCAAGGTGAGGGCTCAACGCCAACCAAACGGTTACTCACTCCGTTCGCTTTGGCTCGCTGAACAATGGGCATCAATGCTACATCTTCGCGAAGTAACTCATCCATTGTTTGGAACAAATCTGCCCGTTTCTTCGGGTTCATTTCCTGGCTTGCCTGCTGCCAAAGTTTGTCATAGGCTGGATTGCAATATCGAGCATAATTATTTTTCTGCCAACTATTCGATTTCTGCGGAATTTCCTCACAAGTCCACCATTTCATATAGGGACTGGGATCAGGGCTATCATTTCCAGTTGCAAACCCTTGTAGATCAGCATAAAAGTGATTTAACGTTTCTGGATTGACTGGATCTCCCGAGAAAAATACACTGGCATCAATACTTTTGAGTTCAACTTGAACCCCAATCGAAGTTAAAGCTTGTTTGATAATTTCCTGAGTTTTCTGTCGAATTGGATTCACAGAAGTTTGGAACACAACATTCATTTCAATCCCGTTTTTATCTCGAATCTTGTTGCCATTGGTGTCTTTCCAACCTGCTTCATCTAATAATTTTGCTGCTTTTTCTAGGTTAAATTCAGATGTAATCTGGTCAGATTTGTAAACTTGAGGAGCTACTAATAGTTGAGCGATGGGACGACCTGATTTACCATAGAGCTGATTGGCAATGGTTTCTCGATCAATGGCTAGGTCAAACGCTTGCCGTACCTTTTTATCAGCAAAAAAGGGATGAGGAAACTGTGTACTGGATCTTTCTCCCTCAGGAGTTGCTTGATTTGGGTCAGTAAAGTTAAACAAAATCCGCTCGATTTCAGAACCAAAATTCCCTAGAATTCGACCTTTGCCGTTGGCCTCTAGCTGTTGCAAGATATTGGCTTCAACTTGGAGGTTATAAGCATAGTCAGCATCCCCGGTTTGAAACACGGCCCGTGCGGCGGAAGTTGCATCCCCTCCGCCTTTCAATTCAACTCGTTGAAAATAGGGTTTTCCACTGTCCCAATAATTAGGATTGTCTTCATAGATCACAATATCTCCAGGCTTAAATTCCACCACTTGATAAGGCCCAGTTCCAATGGGGTTTTGATTGGCGGGTGCTTCTCGAATGTTGGCTCCATTGTAAGGGGAAAAAATGTGCTTCGGCAGGATCAAACCGTTCTGTCCTGTGAAAGGAATTGGCCAACTGGGTGTTGCGGTTTTAAACGTTATCTTAACCGTGTAATTATCCAACGCCTCAACACTTTTGATCGCTGAATAATATTCCTGACTCGCCGCCGCAACTGCAGGATTCATGACAAATTGATAGGTGAAAACTACGTCTTCAGCCGTTAAGGGTTTGCCGTCTGACCAGTTAATATTTTGCTTTAATTTCCAAGTCACAGACTTACCATCTTTGGCCACACCCCCATTTTCTAAAGATGGAATTTCTGCAGCCAAAAATGGCACCAACTGATCATTTTTGTCATAACTGGCCAGGGGTTCATAGACAATTCGGGCGGCATCGAGGTCTTTGAATCCTGTAGCGAGATGAGGATTGAGAATTGTGGGAGCCTGCCAGTACAAAAGTTTGAGGGTGTCGTCGTCTCCAACGGGTACTGAAGGAGCCTGTTGTGTCGTGGACTGAGAGGTGGACTGAGGGGTGCAGGCGGTAATCGTGAGTACGGTCAGCAGTGTTAATACAGCGCGGAGTCGGAACTGATTCAATATGGCCTCCAGTTGTAGCAGCGATTCTTAGTTTATCGAATTTCTTGGGTTTATCCTTAATACTGCATCACCAAACTCTCAATGTGTTCCGCCTGGGTAGGCAGTTCAGCCGTTAACACGTCTGCTCCAGTTGAGGTCACCAAAACATCATCTTCAATCCGAATACCTCGGACATCAGAAAACTGTTCTAATTGTTCCCAATTCACAACCGTTTGATATTTGGCTCGAATTTTAGAGTCGTTTAAAATGGTTGGAACTTGATAAAAACCAGGTTCAATCGTGACCAACATGCCAATCTGTAAGGGACGATTTAACCGAAGAAATTTTAACCCAAAGCGATCGCTCCGGTTCCTGCCCTCCGCATACCCAGCTAAGTCTCCTAAATCTTCCATGTCATGAACATCCAGTCCTAACAAATGACCGATACCGTGGGGAAAAAATAAGGCGTGAGCATCCTGTTCAACGAGGTCTTCGACCTCCCCGTTCAGAATGCCTAAATTGACTAATCCTTCAGTAATGACAGTTGCTGCTAGGCGATGAATTTCTGCATACTCAATGCCGGGTTTGATCTGGGCAATACAGGCATCATGGGCAGCAAGAACCAGGTCATAAATATCCCGTTGGGTCGTCGAAAATTTGCCAGAAACAGGCCAGGTTCGGGTGACATCTGCTGCCCATCCTAAAGGGGTTTCTGCACCGACATCCACTAATAGTAAATCTCCCGATTGCAACCGATGAAAATACTGTTCGTTGTGCAAGACTTCTCCCTGCACCGTCACAATGCTGTTGTAGGCACAAGTCATGTTGTGGGCCATGATCGTTCCTTCCATTGCCCCTCGCACTCCTGCTTCCTGTTGGGCTGCTGCTGTGGCGGCCATGCCAGTCTTGTGAGAGCTAACGGTTACCAATGCTGCTTTTCGCAGTTCAGTTAAAGCGCCCTGATCGTGGGTCAGCCGAAGGGTAACGATGGCTTTAACCAGGGTTAAGTCAATGCCCTTAGATTGGGTTGGGGGGTGGACAGGGCGTTGTAAAATCTTGTGTTGTTCTGCTTGAACCCTGGGATGCTGAACTAAAACCGTTGCTGCATCCTTGGATCGGGAACTGAGTTCTGATCGAGAGAACACAGCATCTGCCCCTAAACATGCGGCAATTGCGTCCCGTTTTGGTGTTGCGCCATGCCAAAGCGTACTCTCAAGGGGGGCTTCATCAAGAAACAGCTCTAATCGGCCTGCTTCCAAGCGAATTGCCGCGTTTTCTAAGGGTAGCCCCGCAAAGTAGAGAAAATGGCTACTGGCTCGAAACGGATAAGTGTTGGCCGGAAAATTTCGCGAGTGATGACAGCCTGACCAGAGGATCACGGGAAAATCCACCCGTTCTGCCAGATATTGGCGGCGTTTGTGGAGAGTGGATTGCAGGGCTGAATCAGTTGGCAGAAACATTGAATCGGACAATAAAACAAACTTTTTAAACCCTAGGCCCTAGACCCTAGACCTTAGACCCTAAACCTCAGAAATTGAGGGCTAAGGACTGATCACGGGCCCCTGATTGTTGCTTGCTATAGCCACAATCCTTAGCCGATGACAATTCCCTAACCCTCCTTAAACAAACCTTACCTAAATAAAGCCCAATTAAACAGTAGGTTTTCAGCTTATGACATTCCTTGGATTAGAAAGTCAAAATAGGGGGCTGCTTCCTTGGCATCATCCTCGTCTAACAACGAAAGCGATGCTTCCTTGAGACAACGAATGGCTTCTACCATTCCAGGCATCGGCACGCCGAGGGAGTTGTACATGTCCTTGACTCCGATTAAGCCAATGCTTTCAATCGGATCTTTGTCCCCAGATAGCACACCATAGGTGATTACGCGCAGATACCAACCATAATCCCGGAGGCAAAGGGCCCGTTCCCGCTGTCCAGAAGCGTTACCCCCCGGAGCGATGAAGTCGGGGCGCTTCTTCCAGAGTTGGCTACTGGCACGGTCAACAATCTTTTTCTCATTTCCAGAGAGAATGATGGCGATCCGAACTCGCTGTTCACCTGTTTTCAGGAAGTCATTGATGCTTTGCAGTTCACCAATGCTAGGATAACGGAGTTCATCGTCGGCTTTGAGAATAACTTGGCTTACTACAGTCATCTGTAATTAGAATTTTTTCAAGATAACATTAACATTAAGTATCTTAGCGATTCTGAGGAACACAATCCAGAATTTAAAGATAGGTTACGAAATTGAGTATCCATTGACACAAATGAATAATGAAAACTGGCAACAGGGTCAGCAGGTTGAACTTTTAGTCACCGACCTGTCTGACGAGGGTAACGGAGTAGGGCGTTACCAAGATCGGGTGGTATTTGTGCCAGATACCGTTCCAGGCGATCGCATTTTAGTCAAACTGATTCAGGTAAAGCCTCAGTTTGCCGTTGCCAGACTAGAAGAGTTGCTGGAACCTTCAGAACACCGAATTCGGCCTCGCTGTATTGTGGCGGACAAGTGTGGCGGTTGTCAGTGGCAATCCGTGGACTATGACTATCAACTTGTCGCCAAACAAAATCAGGTCATGCAGGCCCTAGAACGAATTGGCGGATTTCAGCATCCAGTGATTGATCCAATTCTGCCTTCCCCAGCATCGTTGGGATACCGCAACAAAGCGACTTATCCAATGGGCCTCTCGGCCACGGGCCAAGTTCAGGCGGGTTACTATCGCAAGGGCAGTCATCGGTTGGTGAACTTGAATCAATGTCCGATTCAGGATGAGCGATTGAATCCGTTGCTGCTGAATATCAAGCAGGATATTCAGCAGCAAGGCTGGTCAATTTATGATGAATCCAGGCAGATGGGCAGATTACGTCACCTGTCTCTGCGGATGGGTCGCTGCACGGGTGAGATCTTGTTGACGCTGGTGGTTAACCGTCCAGGGCAAGGGACTCAAAGGTTGGGCCGAGAAGAAGCCGCTGCCCTGTCTACCCCCCGTTCCCTGGGTCAGGAAAGTCCCCGTAAAATTCTAGTTTCACCTCGTCAAAACCCTCAACGTTCACCCATCGCCGCCCTCAAAAAAAGAGGAGTTGAGTTGAAAGGGCCTCGTGTTCGAGCCTATGAAACTAAGATGAATGAAACTAAGATGAATGAAACTAAGGCAAATGAAATTAAGACAAATGAAATTAAGACGAATGAGACCAGACCGCAACAGAGTCCAAGGCAGAATCTAAGACAGGGTTCGGCGACTGTCGTGGTTGACTCCGCTAATCTGCCCAGACTAGAAACTCAAGCGCAGCGCTGGCTCGAACAATATCCTCAACTGGTTGGGGTTTGCCTGAACTTTAATTCTCACAAAAGTAACATCATTTTTGGTGAGGAAACATTTTGTGTTGCCGGTCGAGGCTATTTGCAAGAAGAATTTGCCGGGTTGATCTTTCGCTTGGCCCCCGAAACTTTTTTTCAGGTGAATCCAGAAGCGGCTGAACTCTTGCTCATAGAAATTCAGCAGGAGTTGAATCTTCAGGGCACTGAAATTTTAGTGGATGCCTACTGTGGAATTGGCACATTAACCTTGCCCTTAGCTCGACAGGTGCAGCAGGCGATTGGATTAGAAATTCAGGCTTCAGCCATTGAGCAAGCCAACCAAAATGCCAGTTTAAACACGGTTAAAAATGTGAGCTTTCAGTTGGGAACGGTGGAGCAATTATTGCCCAACTTAGAGGTGCATCCTGATATTGTTCTCCTCGATCCGCCGCGAAAAGGATGCGATCCAAAAGTAATCGAAACATTACTGACGCTGCAACCTGAACGAATTGTGTATATCAGTTGCAAACCTGCTACCTTGGCCCGCGATTTGAAGCTACTGTGTGAATCAGGAGTTTATCGTTTGACCCGTGTTCAACCGGCTGATTTCTTTCCTCAAACTTCCCATGTTGAATGTGTGGCTTTCTTAGTCAAAAATCCAGTTGAAAATCAGGCAGATGGATAATTACAACTGTTCAATCACGCCTTCAGCTTGATGAACAATTGCTCTCAATTGTTCTATTAAATCTGAATTGACAGATTGCCAGAATCCCCGCTGATTGGCTTCTAGCAATCGTTCAGCCATATCACGCAATGCCCAGGGATTTTTAGATTGAATGAACCTTTGAACTTCTTCATCCAGCAGATAAGCCTTGGCAACTCCTTCATACATGAAATCTTCTACACAGTGAGCCGTAACATCGTAAGCAAACAGATAGTCAACCGTTGCAGCCATTTCAAAGGCTCCTTTGTAGCCATGGCGCATCACCCCAGCAATCCACTTTGGATTGGTCACTCGTGAGCGATAAACCCGAGCAATTTCTGCGTGTAAATGCCGAATTTTAGGATTTTCAGGTTGGGAATGATCCCCAAAATAGATTTGAGGATTTTGTCCAGTGAACGCCCGAACAGCAGCGGTCATTCCCCCTTGAAACTGATAGTAATCGTCAGAATCTAATAGATCGTGTTCTCGATTATCCTGATTTTGAAGGACAATTTGCAATTGCTTTAGGCGCTGTTCAAAGACTTCAGGAACAGAAATTCCAGAGGATTTTGACTGAGTTGATCCTGAATAAGCATAGCTACTCCAGTTCAAGTAAGCCCTTGCTAGATCTTGATCATCCACCCAATTTTGGGCTTCAATTAATCCCTGCAATCCTGCCCCATAGGCCCCCGGTTTGGAGCCAAAAATTCGATAGCGCGATCGCGCTTGAGCCTGTTCTAAAGTCAATCCTGCCTCAATCCAAGCCTGGGTTTCCTGCTGAACCTGGGCTGCCAGCGGGTTGTCTGCCGCTGATTCCACCAACTGGGCAACCGCAGTCACCGCCTGATCAAACAAGTCGATTAAATTTGGAAACGCATCTCGAAAGAACCCGGAAATTCTCAAGGTAACATCCACCCGAGGTCGCCCTAAAATTGACAAGGGTAGAATTTCAAAATCAACCACTCGGCGTGAGGCTCCCTCCCAAACTGGTTTTACCCCCAACAAAGCCAACGCCTCAGCCATATCATCCCCTCCAGTTCGCATGGTGGAGGTTCCCCAAACGGATAGTCCTAAGGTCTGTGGATATTCGCCGTTTTCCTGGGTGTAGCATTCAATCAACGCTTCCGCTGCCAGTTGCCCGACTCTCCAAGCTGTTTCGGTGGGAATTGCCCGAATATCCACGGAGTAGAAGTTGCGTCCCGTGGGCAAAACGTCAGATCGGCCCCGTGTGGGTGCGCCGGAAGCCCCGCTGGGAATATATTGTCCATTGAGACCTTTTAATAAGTTAGAAATCTCTTGATTGGTTTGTCGTAATTTAGGTAAAAGATTGGTTTGAATCCAGTGCAATTCCTGCTGAGTTTTGTGTCCGGGAGGAGCAGGAAGAGGGGGATTTAAAGGGGGGTCAATGAGGGTTTCAACTAAGTTTGCAGCATAAGTTTCAATCACTTCTACCGCATCTCCAACCGTGCGGCAAGAGAATTGTTGAAGGGTTAGTTCAGGGTTTGCCACCTCTGCAAGGTTATTATTCAAGTGATCTGAAAGATATTCTGAAAGATCAGTCGTTAATGGATCAAAATCTAAGCCCCAATCTTCTGCAATAGCACGGGTTAATCCCTGGCGATTGAGATCAGGATGACGGGCGATCGCCACAATTAAATCTCTCAACTGACGACCTTGAGGACAGTGACCCAAAATATGTAAACCATCCCGAATTTGGGCTTCTTTGAGTTCGCACAAATAGCCATCAATTGAATTAAAAATTTCCTGTTCTTGAGCAGATTTGTCCTCAGAATTCTTTAGAGCTTTTCCAAGCCGTAATTGTTGTAAATTTAGCCTTAGGTCTTGATGTAAGTTTTCAGTTTCGATTAACTGAACAATGCGATCGCGAATTAACGGTAATCGAATAGGATTTAAACTTTGAGCCTGATAATATTCATCCATTAAGCCTTCCAATTGTTGCAAAGAACCATACAGTTCTGCTCGAGTCATAGGAGGGGTCAGATGATCCAGAATGACAGCTTGTGATCGCCGTTTGGCTTGAGATCCTTCACCCGGATCATTCACAATAAACGGATAAAAATGAGGTAAAGCTCCTAAAGCAATTTCAGGGTAACAATTCTCTGACAACGCCAAACTTTTCCCTGGCAACCATTCCAAATTTCCATGCTTACCCACATGAACAATGGCATCAGCAGCGAAATGATTCCGAATCCAATCATAAAATGCTAAATAGTCTGGGGTTGGCTCCAAATCTGGAGCATGATAATTCAAACTAGGATCGAGATCGTAGCCCCGCGAAGGTTGAATCCCGATGAAAATATTCCCTAGTTGAATCCCTGAAATTGGAATTTCTGCTGAACTCTCCGAGATTGAACAAAAATAAGTTTGCCAATGAGTCTGCCAACGGGTTTTAATTCCAGCTTGAACGGCATCTGGCAAACTGGAGAAATAGGCTTGAAAGTCTTGAATACTAAGGCTTTGGTAGATGGGGCGCAATCCTTTTCCTTCTGGATCATTTGTCACTCCCCGCGTTAACTGCTGAATTAATTCATCTCCCGTTTCAGGGCAGTTTTCAACTTGATAACCGGCTTGATGGAGAGCTTTCAGGATCTCGACACAACTGCTGGGGGTATCGAGTCCAACTCCATTAGCCAAACGTCCGTCTCGGTTAGGATAGTTGGCTAAAATTAGGGCAATTCTGCGGTTGATCACCGGAGTTTGTTGCAAGTTAATCCAGTTTTTTGCCAGGTCTGCAACGAACTGAATTCGGTTATTTAACGGAACATAACTAACGACATCTGCTTCTAAAATTGAATTCCAATTGTTTACAGCTTTGAAGGAAATAGCACGGGTGATAATCCGCCCATCAACTTCTGGCAAGGCGACGTTCATCGCCACATCTCGGGGAGAAAGTCCTTGAAAATCGGCCTGCCACTGTTCAACGGTACTGCTGCTAAAAATGACTTGCAAAATTGGAATTTCTAGAGAAAATAAAGGGGTGCGATCGCTAGGGTTTTCGGAAATTGAAACAATTGAAAAACTGGTTGTATCTAGCAAAAGACTGACTTTTTCTCCTGCCTGAGGCTGCAAGTATTCTAATAGTTCAGTCTGTAAATCTGGATCACGCAATGAGGAGACAAAGATAGGGATGGGTTCTAAATGACGGTCTGTTAAAAACTGGCAAAGTTGATCAATTGGGGCTGTATTTCCGGATAAATAATGAGCCCGATAGAACAGAATTCCGACTTTGGGTTGAATCGTTTTTTGATCTAGATTGGGGCTACAATTCCAGGCATACAACCCAATTCGAGGCACAGAAATTGGTGGCTGAACTGGATAAGATTTCCCTAAAAATGTTGTCGCAATTAACTTCAGGGCATTCTGATAGTTTTCAACCCCACCTTCAGTTAAATAACACCAAAGTTGATTGACAATTTTTAGGGTAACCGTTGAATGACTGATTAATTCGGGGTCAGGGCGATCATCTCCTGGCAAAATAATCAGATGTTTTTTAGTTTTATGACTAATCTCTTGCAGCACTTCTAACCCGTAAGACCAATAGGATCGTCCCCCCAAAAGTCTAACAACAATAACTTCTGCTTTTTCTAAAACGGCTTCACCATACGTATCAATGGTTAACTGTTGTTGCAGATGCAGTAAATTTGCGACTCGAAGCGCAGGAAAGTTTTTTGGAAGTTGAGCGATCGCCTTGGCTAGAGTTTGAATTTCAGTGTCGGCTGCCGTGAGAAAAATGATGGGTGCAGGGGTTTGTTCGATAAAGACAACCCCCTGCATTTGAGGGTTCCACCCCCCTGGTGTTGCAGAGATGCGATGCATAAATTCAGGCTAAAAGTTGGGCTAAAAGTTGTAGGCTAAAAGTTGCAGATTCTAGTTACAGCCAATCTTCTTGATCCTGGGAACGACTCCGATAGACTTGACCTTTTGCATGAATTTCGCGGGTTTTTGCAAATAAGGTTGCTTCTGTAAATCCCCACCGTTGCATAGTTTCTTCTAAGTCTTGCTGAATATCTCTAGCCCCCGGAAACCCTTTGTAGCGAATTTTTAATCGGGCCAGTTCAGCGAGATTATGTTCCGTTGGATGGCTCTGTGGCAACGTATTAATGGTGGTGCGATCGCTTCTGTACTGAGGATGTTGCTGATCTTTAGCCATTATTTTTCTATAACTAGCCGGATAAGGTCAAAAAATTTTGTAATAAAGAGTGAACCTCTAGTCTAACAAAGATCATGCATTCTAACCTCTGTGCCTGTCTCTTGGGTCTACTCTTCAGCCAACTCACCGCATTAACTGTGGTTGTTGGCTTTACCTCTGGGTCAACGTTTCAGACCAATAGCGCAGAGAGTTGTGACAATCAGTGTCCCTATAGAGGGAGTGGTCGCAAGATTTGAACTTAACTAAAATTTTGTAGGTTAGGCATCTTAACTCAATGGGACAGCTAGGGCAGCCAGCCCACAAAACTCAATCTACGAACTTAGCAGCGGAGCTTCTCTTTAGATATGCTTTTAAAGATACCTCTAAGAATACTTTTAAACATTCCTTAATTCCTCTGATCTCTGCTGTATTTCAATCTATTTTAGAGCCGCTCAATTACTGTTCTTGATTGGGATTGATCTGGGGAATCATCCGGCCTAGGCTCAAGTCGTCTAGATTAATAGCTTTGCTACCGCCGCTCTCAAGTTGAGTCAAGAGTTTGGAAAGCTGAAACCACACTAAACCTGCGAGTAAAGCGGTCGAGGGAGCCGAAAAAGCATAGGCAAATTGGGCCGAAAATGTAAAAACCTGTAGGCAGGAGGCTAGGAAAACCCCAATCCCAATGGCTGTGCCCATAAAGGGAAGTAGCAATTGCACGCCTCGCATCTGAGAAAAGACTCGACTTGAACGGCTATTTTTCCACTCTTCCACTAGGGCTTTCAGAGTTGTAATAAATGCGGCGCAGGATGCAATTCCGATCAGTAGGCCAGCAACAAGCAGAAAGTAGGGCGGTTGAGCAACCTCGTACATGATGTGACTTAAAGTAAAGGTTAAACGGACGGGGGTTAGGGCAAACTTGCCCCAGAACCAATTGATGAGTTCAATCTGGGATCAAACTAGGAGAACTCAACCCTAAGAAGACTGCCCTAAAGCTGCAACCTGAGTTGATGAAAACTCAACTAAGGCACCTAAAGCTGCATCCAACAAACGTCTGGGACGAATGCTGGGCTGGATTAGGCTCCAAAGCCGCTGTACCTCATCAGTATGGAGGCGATCATCCTCCGTTAAGGCCAACAGAATTTGACGACGCAGGAACTCTCCTTCCTCAGATAACAGAAATTGTAAGCCAAGTTGAGCCGTTGGTAACAGGTCAAAGCTTTGGTCAGACTGAGCAATCAGAATCATATTCTCTAGTCGTTGCCATTGGAACTTGCCATCTTTTAATAAAATCTCGACTAAGCGACGACGTAAAGCCGGAGTCTCCCCCTTTAACAGGCGACGCGCCACATAGGGATAGGCAACCTCGACAATCTTAAAGTTGGGATTCAAACTCAGGGCAATTCCCTCTTGAGTCACCAAGGAGCGAATAATTAACGCAAACTTGGCTGGCACTCGAAACGGATAGTCAAACATGAGTTCGGAAAAGCTATCGGTGATGGTTTTGAAGTTGAAGTCCTTGACACTCTCACCCATGGCATTGCCCAAAACCCGCTCTAGAGCAGGTAGAATTGGGTCAATACTCGTTTCAGGAGTTAAAAACCCCAGTCTAACAAAGTCTTTTGCTAGCTCATCGTAGTCTTTGTTGATCAGATGAACCACTGAATCCACTAAGGTTTCTTTAGTGTCCTGTTCCAGTTGATCCATCATGCCAAAATCAATGAAGGCCATCCGTCCATCGGCCATGGCAAATAGGTTTCCAGGATGGGGATCAGCATGGAAAAATCCAAACTCTAACAGTTGGCGCAGTCCACTGGTGACCCCAGCCACAATCAGAGAATTGATATCTAGTCCTGCTGCTTCGATATTTTCGGTATCCGTCAGCTTGAATCCTTCAATCCACTCCAAAGTCAGAACGCGGGTACTGGTATACTTCCAATAAATCGCTGGGACTTTGACTTGAGGGTCATCACTAAAATAGACTGCAAACTGCTCAGCGTTACGGCCTTCATGAATATAGTCAATTTCTTCAAACAGTTTTGTGCCAAACTCATCGACAATCAAGGTCAAATCATGGCCCAAGTTCAGAGGCAACCAGGGAGCAGCCCAACTCGCTAACCAACGCATCAGATAGAGGTCAAGACTAATAATCGGCATCAGATTAGGCCGTTGGACTTTGACCGCAACCTGTTCTCCTGTCCACAGCTTGGCCCGATATACCTGCCCCAAACTTGCTGCTGCAACTGGCTGCGGTGAAATCTCAGGGAAGATAACGTTTACCTCTCGGCCCAATTCTGCTCTAACAATCGACATCGCCAGTTTTGTGCTAAACGGAGGCAGTTGATCTTGCAACTTCATCAGTTCGCCCAAAAAATCTTTGCGAACCAAATCAGGACGAGTGGATAACGCCTGACCCGTCTTAATAAACGTCGGGCCCAATTGAGTCAGAATTTGCCGGAGCTGGGCCGCCCGTTCAGGAGTATGCTGCCCCTCATGATTTCGCCACTGATCCCAGAGGAGCCCCAAAACAAATCCCGAAAAAAACCAAATTACCTCCACAGCTCGCCAGACTGGTCTCCAAGGACGAAAGCGATAATGTCGGGCAATCAACTTTGGATCGTAACGGCGCTCATGACTCAATTGATGTAAACTCACGTTGAATCCTTATCTTTTTAAATAGTTATGAACTAATATTGCTCACCCCTAGACAGCCAGTGCCAAGTCCCAGCTGACTCCATCAGTGCATCAATCACTAGCTTACTCTAATGATTAGTGAAGATTTTTCCATAAAAGATCTTGGAGTAAACATCCAACTCACCGCAATAAAAGTAAAGTTTTGTAGATTTTATAGATTGTGTAAACTTTGTAGATTGTGTAAAGGTAGTAGATTCGGCATTTCTTTACCCAGTCTAATAGTTATATTAACCTATCTTAACAATCTCAGGGTTGGTTTTTACATCCTTTCCTGTGCTAAAGTTGCAAGATGACAATCTACAGACATCTATCAGTCGATCAGAATTGTCCATCCTCCCAGCTTCTAACCTGTTCAGTTGAGATCCTCGCCCACATTCACACTTCAGATTGGATCGCACAGACTCTCAGCCCTTAAGCTGATCGCGTTCAGTTTTAGCACTTCAAAACAGGCGAGGTCACCTCACCTGTTTTATCAAACTTACACACACATCCGCAAAACTGTTGAGGCATTTAGCCTGAACATTCCTGAGAGCAACAAGGCTTAGATTTGCTAGGTTGGAGTAGTTGGAAAGGACTCAGGGCAAGTAACCCACTGAGGCTCAGTAATGCCAGAAAAGCTGGACTTGGGAATGCTGTCTGCGATTTTATAGAAGTAATCTGCAGGTTGAGATCGGGGGCCGAGAACAGCGTGGTGTCTGAGATGTTCTGACCATATTCAATCGCTTGAACCCCCTGATGTTCTTGCTGTCCAGTCGAAGTCGTAACCTCCCGATTCCAAATTTCTAGCACTTGAAGTTCAGGGAGTTTTTGGTTACGAGCAAACAAGTTCAGACCGCTGATGCCATGGGTACGCTCTTGGCCCTGACTGATCTGCTTTTCGCCCCACACAAAAGCTTCTAAGTCCTCTTTGCTCCAAGCGTAATCTCCCCAATTTGCCTGAAAGGATTGAAGTTCAGACAACTCTAGAACACCGTCAGTATCAGTATCAGATCCTTCAAAAACCCCGGATAGAATCTGGTTCCCAACTTGTTGCTGAAATTGAAAACGAGTGACTGTATTAAAACTCCAGTTGATAATACCAACGCTGATCGCGATGCTGACTGCAATGGCTATTCTTTGAGCAAGACAACCTGGCGATTCCTGAGTAGGTGTGGAGAGTTTAGACGTAGAGAGTTTAGAAGTAGAAAATTGCTGCATCACTAAGAACTCCAGTTGTAGGGTTCACTAAAACATATGTCTGGACTTTGCGGCTTATGCAATAGATAGGCGATAGGCTACCGAATTGCAAACGTTTGCTCGGGGTAGACTTAGCTTCTAGCACTAGACTGTACAGTTTGATTACAATTCTAGACTGTACAGTCTAGAATTGTCAACAGAAATCATGCTGGATTTCTCCGGTAACACAGTTCTACCAAGCTACAATGACCTGTAAATCGTCTTCAGATATCATGTCTGGCAAGCATTCTCCTCGATTGGCTTAAGACAGCTAATGTTCTCACCCTTTGATACGAAGCAACACTCAGAAATCAACCGATTTAGGATTTGGAGAGCTGAATCATGTGTCGATATTTAACCATTGCCTTACTTGCCCTGTTCTGTCTGATTTGGCCCTTGAGCGTTCATGCTGAAGATAACCCAGTGGGCTTATTTTTCAATCATAGTTTGTTACAGGGACGAGATTTCTCGAATCAGTCCTTTCCCCAAGCTGAATTTGCTAATTCCAATCTAGAGTCTGCTAAGTTTGACCATTCCTATCTAAAAGGTGCAATTTTCAGTAAGGCAATTCTGAAGAAAGCCAGCATGAAAGGAGTTGATGTCACCTACGGAATGCTGGATCAAGCAGATTTTACAGATGCTGATTTGAGCGATGCAATTTTTACAGAAGCCTTGTTTCTCGGCTCAATCTTTAGGCATACAAAAGTGGATGGGGCAGATTTTACAGACGCTCTACTAGATGGCCTTCAAACTCGGCAACTGTGTGAACAGGCAACGGGAGTCAATTCCAAAACGGGTATCACTACCCGAGATTCTTTGGGGTGTCGATAAGCTTGTAAAGTCAGAAAAAAAGAGTTCTGAGAAAAGCTTAGCTCAATCTCAAAACTCTTTTACAACAATAATTTAAACAAATTCAATTAAGTCGAAAAGCCCTAAAATTCTGGCCCTGAAACAACGCCTAGAATCGGAACTGAGTCCGTAGAGTTCCAACAAAAATCGTGTCGTTCTCACTGTTGTGATCTGGATTTGTGACAACATAGAACCCAGGAGTTACAGCAATGTATTCACTCAACTGGAAGCGGTAGAACCCTTCAATGTGAAGGGCAGTATCTTCGTCTTCCAAGTCACTGACTTCATGTTCAACAACCTTCGGCGGCATACCAACGATAATTCCTCCAAGGTCTCCTTCCTTCAGGATATCGGGGAATGCCAAGGTGACCGCCCAGTTAATGATGGTTGCATCCCGATCCGTAGCAGCACTTTCTTGATTGGCCCATGTTGCTCCAAACCAACCTCCGAGTTGGAAGAAGTCGGCAAGAGCCCAATTTGCTTGGAAGCCCAAGTTATCAGTTGACGTTGCGGCATTGCCAAAGGGTCTGTTTGCAATGAAGCTACCTGTCCCCCCGGCCACATTGACATCATCATCCCGGAAGTACTTGTGAGAATATTCAACGCTCAGGGCCAAATCTTCAAGGGGTGTAAACTTTATCTGAGCCGCTGCCGTATAGCTACCGTTAAACAAGCCCCGTCCATCGTTGGCATTGGCT
Source organism: Microcoleaceae cyanobacterium (assembly GCA_051652765.1). Classification (GTDB taxonomy): domain Bacteria; phylum Cyanobacteriota; class Cyanobacteriia; order Cyanobacteriales; family Microcoleaceae; genus JBHJGO01. The sequence goes on from JBOFUV010000028.1 coordinate 56,536, forward strand.
GCATCTCCAGTCAGGTAGCCAACGTTCAACTGAGCAAAGTCGCCAAAGGCATACTTGACAACAGCTCCAACCCCTTCTGGGCCCCGACCAATCAATGGGTTGAACCGGCCAAATCGAGAAGAGGATCCAGCTCCCTCTGGGGTAAAAGGAGACAGCATATCAATCAAGTCGTCAGTAGCAAGACCATTTGCTCCTATAAAGACCTGGCCATCACCAATGGGGAATCTATAAAACAAGGCATCTACAATAAAAGAGCCATCTCCACCATCCGTGACTAGGCGACTCATCAGGGTATTGGTTGAGTCTACTTCACTGTAGTTGGGAATGTTGGCAACTTCTAAACGAGTGAATAGGAGGTCTTCCCCGGTGAAGCTAGTATTAAAGTTTAAGCGAGCCCGATAGCCTAGAGCAGTTTGAGTTGGGTCATCATCTTCATCCACTAAACCTGTACCATCAGGGCCTTGATCGCCGTTAACGTTGTAAGTGGCGCGATCGCCAAACGTGTCAGCCAGGAAGAAGATGACTTCTCCAGTCAACTTTGTTGTAGTGGAGAACTGATTGGCCTCTAGTTCAGCCGTCCGC
>JBOFUV010000029.1:0-41596 GCA_051652765.1 Microcoleaceae cyanobacterium
AGAAGTTGCCGAACAAGCCAAAGATAAAGCCCAAGAGTTAGCGGCTCAAGCCAAGGATAAAGCCGGAGAACTCACCGAACAAGCTAAAGATAAAACTGGCCAACTCCAAGGCAAAGCTCAAGAGTTAGCTGTTCAGGCCAAGCAAAAAGTCGGAGAAGTTGCCGAACAAGCCAAAGATAAAGCGGGCCAACTCCAAGGCAAGACTCAAGAGTTAGCGACTCAGGCCAAGGATGAAGCCGAAGAACTTGCTGACCAGGCCAAAGACATTGCTCATAATACTCAAGACCAAGCCGAGGATGTAGCCCGCACAGCTCAAGATCAAATCTCTCAGATCGAGAATCCAACACAGCGTGAAGTCACTGACTTCGCCGATGCGGTAGAAGCAGAGGCTACAGAAGCAATTGAGGAGATTGCAAAGTCTCAATCTACAGAACCCTAACTTTTTCTGGGTCGCAAAACAACGTGAAACCCAACAATGGTGTAGGGCTGAGCTTGGGTTTCCTGATACTCAGGATCAACCTACAGGTTTAGGATCTCAGCGCTTATTCCCACAGACTTGAGAATTCTCAAAGTAATTCCCAAGTCTGTGGAACTTTATTCTATGGGACTTTGAATCCAATTCCCCCAAATTTCAGGACTAGGGGTGAAATTTGTGCAACTACTGAAGTTCCGGTTGTGCTAAGCTCGTTAAAGGCTCTATTCTATGCACTCTAACTGAGTCTAACGAATCCTCGAAATCTTTTAATTAAATTTTAATTAAAATCCGTGACTACTGTAATTTGCAGAATATTTTCCTGGTGATTGAAGTTATGACTGCCTCACCAACGATTGCACCGAGTCGTTCTACTCAAGTTATTCAGAAGCCCTATCCAAACTACAAAGTCATTGTGCTCAACGATGACTTCAACACATTTCAGCATGTCGCCAACTGCTTAATGAAACATATCCCAGGCATGACGAGTGATCGCGCTTGGGATCTGACTAATCAAGTTCACTATGAGGGTCAAGCGACCGTTTGGGTTGGCCCTCAAGAACAAGCCGAGTTGTATCACACCCAACTGAGCCGCGAAGGATTAACGATGGCTCCCCTAGAGAAAGCCTAAAGCACCTTTGTGGACTCATCCCCAGCCATAAGCTGCTTCATCATCTCTGGCCAAATAATCAGGAAAAACCCCATCCAAGCCAAGATTGGTAGGGCCACAATCAATACAATCCAGGGGCGATGAAATAAGAAGTAACTGGTTAAGATGAGGGTAGTTCCTGTGAGAATAATTGACCAGGGTTGACACCACCAAGGCTTACTGTTCCAGGGATTAAAGGATTGAGCTTCAGGTTGTTTATCCATTCTAGATGTGTTGATTTTCAAACTTGATTCTAAGCTTGATTCTAAGCTCGATTTTAAGCAGATACTTGAAAAGTCGTTAGCGGTGATCTAAAGCCCTGGTTGTTCTCCTCAGCTTCCTTAAAAACAGGGAAATCAGCCGAGCTGTTTGGAATATCCCCAAATGTTGAGGTCGGGTTCTCTGATGCTCCTGCCTGATCTGCAATGTCGAATGTTGTATGAGTTGATATAGCGATCTCAAATGATTTGTAGGGGATGGAGGGAGCAATGTCCCTTTCTTGGGGACAAAGTCCCGAACCCCTCTCTAAGATCCCTCACAGTTGATTTAGGATTGCTATATCTTGAAGAACGTCAGCTTAGACTTGAAATCAAGAAACTGCAAATCAAAATTCTAAATCAAAATTCTAAATCAATATTTGCCAGAGTCCTAGGCTATATTGGCAGAAGAAGGTTGTGAAAAATTTGTTGCAATAAGCTGGTTTAGTGGTTGGGGTGCTCCGTTTGGTTGGAATCCAGAGAGAACTTAGTTAGCTGAGAAGGATTGACTAGAATTGAGTAGAACGGTTTAGCGGTCTACAATTCCTCTGGTACATCAAGTTAAGGTTCGTGCCCCTTGGGAGATAAGAATGTCGTCAAATCAGATTCGATTATCCAGACGCTCCAGACTAACGTATGGCGATCAGCGATTTTTTTTAGTTCTTTTACTGGTTGCTGTTCCCTTGCCTCTTTGCGTGCCTCTGAAGGCTGAAGCTCAACCGATTCTTCTTGTTGCTGAGAGGGCGACTTCAACAAACCCTCAACTCAATTCAGCCTATATTCTGGGGATTGGAGATCGGGTTCGGATCGATGTGTTTGGCGTGGAAAAGTACAGTGGCGACTACTTGGTCTTAACGGATGGAACCCTAAATCTGCCTGGAATTGGTGTAATTCAAGTTGAAGGGTTGACGATTCCTCAGGCTCAAGCCGTCATTACCCAACGGTTGACTGCCATTCTGAAACAGCCTACGGTGACATTGAGCCTAACCGGTTTGCGTCCAGTTCAAGTGGCGATTTCTGGAGAGGTCAACCGCCCAGGTTCCTATAACTTAAGCTCACAAAGTCGGGGAGGCAGTCAAGGTGGTGATACGGGTACGAGTACAGGTGGCCAAGGGAGCGAACAATTTTCCCGGTTGACTAAAGCGTTGCAGCAGGCGGGCGGAATTACTCAAGCCGCTGATATCCGCCAGGTTCAACTCCGACGAGCAGGCCCCCAAGGTTCAGTGATCACCCTTAACCTAGAAGAACTACTGAGGGAAGGCAACCTGGGCCAAGACCCAATCTTGCTAGATGGAGACAGCATTTTTATTCCCACAGCCTTGAGTATTGAGTCCTCAGAAATTCGTCAGTTGATTTCGACAAATCTGGCCCCAGACATTTCCGAGCCTCTACAAGTTGTCGTCGTGGGGGAAGTGTTTCGTCCAGGGGTTTATTCGGTGACTACAGAAAATGATACTTCTGACCCACCGACCGTGACTAAAGCAATTCAGCAAGCGGGAGGAATCACAGAATCAGCCAATATCCGTCAAGTTGAGGTGCGTCGGATTACCCGCTCAGGTCTGCAAACAACGGAGGTCAATCTCTGGGAACTCCTACAGTCAGGGGACATCACTCAAGACCCCTTTTTGCAAGAGGGAGATACGATTATTATTCCGACGGCAACTGAGATTGATCCAACTGAGATACGAGACTTGGCAACGGCTAGTTTTGCACCTGCTACGATTAACGTCAACGTAGTCGGAGAGGTCATTACACCCGGCATTATTCAGGTTCCTCCTAATACTCCAATGAATCAGGCATTGTTGGCGGCAGGTGGATTCGACCGGGTTCGAGCCAAAAGGAGCAAGATTGAGCTGATTCGTTTAAATCCCGATGGCAGTGTATCCCGCAGACAAATCTCAGTTGATTTGGCTCAGGGAGTGAGTGAAGAAAATAATCCAGTGCTGCAAAACAACGATATTCTGATTGTCGATCGTTCGGGGTTCACCAGTTTTGCGGATGCTACAGATCAAATCTTTGGCCAAGTTAGTAACTTTATCTCTGCGCTAACAATCTTCCGTGTGTTCTTCGGGAGTAGTGGCGGAAATTAAACGAGTTGTCATCAGTGATCAACTAACTCATTGTTCAGCAATCTATTCAAGGTTAATTCCTTTTGTTGTAGCGATAAAATCTAAGCAACACAGTTAGAAAAACGAAACTTTGGGTGGGACTATTTGTTCTTTATTAATTGGTTTTTTTGAAAGTAAGTGGTTATAAGGAAATTATGGCAGAGCTACAAGCAGGTATCAGACGAGAGAATAGTGCGATCGCAGAATCAAACGGATTCAGAGTTTCTGACTTTTCCAATGAGAGTTCGGACGAGCTAGGGAGTTCCTCCTCAGGGGGTTTAAACCTCAGCCCATTGCTCAGAACCCTACAACGCAAAGCCTTACTGGTTTTGGGGACAACGGGGATTGCAGCAGCTTTAGGTTCGCAGCTTTATAAAGCCCCAGAGCCAGTTTATATAGGAAACTTTCAAATCCAAGTTGAACCCGCAAATGCGACCGAACAACTGAACGACCCCCGAGAACTGACTCGTCCCGATGGAGCCCCAACAGACAAACTGGATTATCCAACTCAGCTTGAGATCTTGAAAAGTACAGTCTTATTAAACGATATCGTTGAAGAGGTAAGAAATACTAAAGATAGTAAGGGAACATTGCTCTATCCAGACTTCAGTCTCACCAAGCTCCAAAAAGGATTATTGGTGGAACAGTTGGTGGGAGAAAACCGCCGCTTTGATGCGACAAAAATTATTCAAGCGAGCTATCAAGCCTCAGATTCAGAACTCGTTCAGGCTGTTTTGGATGCAACTCGCGATCGCTACTTAACCTATAGTCTAGAAGAACGAACCACTGGAATTGATGAAGCCATTCGGTTTATCGATTCGCAACTTCCTGAACTCAGAAAGAAAGTTGGTAATCATCAAGCAGAAATTCAACAGCTTCAGCAAAAATATGAATTAATTAATCCTCAGATTCAAGGCGAGCAACTCTATGCTCAAATCAGCACGATTGACACTCAAATTCTAGATACTCAGCGAGAGCTACCTGAACTGCAAAGCCAGTACGTAACCCTCAGATCCCAGCTCAATCTGAATCCTGATGAAGCCTTAGCAGCCTCTGCTTTGAGTGAAAGCCCAACGCTGGCTCAGCTTCGGACTCAAATCACAGAAGTAGACAGTAAATTGGCTGAGCAATCAACTATTTTTCAACCGGATACACCAGAAATTCAACAACTTTTAGAACAGAAACAGAACCTGGAAAATTTGTTGAATCAAGAGACTCAGCGAACACTGGAATCTAGCTCTGTTCCTGTTCAGAATCCCGCCATTTATTCCTTCCAAAACTCAACTCGCCAGCAGCTTATTACTCAACTAGTTGATACTGGAAATAAAATTCAGGTTCTCGAAGTGCGGATTGAGAACTTACGACAACTCAAGGGAAATTTAGAACAGCAAGCCCAAGAATATCCTGTCATTGCCCGTCGTTACAACGATGCTCAAAAGCAGTTAGATGGAACCAATCAATTATTGGATCAATTTCTCACACAACGGGAGAAATTACGAGTTGAACGGGCTCAGGATAATGAACCCTGGAAAGTAATTAATCAACCTCAAATTGAGACGGATGCTCAAGGAGAAGCGGTTTCCGTTGCTGACGACAAATCATTAATCACAATGTTAATGAGCACTGCAGGTGGTCTGGTTTTAGGAGTTGGACTAGCACTTTTATTAGAAAAACTGCAGAACATTTTTTATACAACTGAGGATTTAAAAGAATCCATTTCCTTGCCCCTGCTGGGGATTATTCCTCGTCACAAACAATCTAGAATTTCAAACTTGTTTAAGCTACCTGGATTAGACTTGGACTCTGAGCTTTCGATCCCCCGTCAGTCAGAGTTTGATGATGCTTTTGATAGCCTCTATGCCAATATCCGGTTTCAGTATCCTGAGTTTCCGCTGCGATCGCTGGCGGTATGTTCTGCCGAGTCTGGGGATGGCAAGTCAACCGTGGCCTTGCATTTGGCCGAGACCGTAGCTGGCATGGGCCAGAAAGTATTACTCATTGATGCCAATTTACGAGATCCAAAACTTCATATCAACCTGGGATTACCTAACCAGAAAGGGCTGTCTGATTTATTAACTGACAGTAAGCTCGATCCTAAAATTATGATCCAGCCTGTGAGCGGCATAGATAATCTATTTGTGCTCACCGCAGGCAATCCCTCCTCCAGTGCGATCAAGCTCTTGGGTTCATCCCAAATGCTGCGTATCGTTGAGGAGTTGCAGAATACCTTTGACCTTGTCCTCTGTGACACCCCCGAGCTACAACACTACACTGATGCTGCATTCTTGTCGGGGCATTTAGATGGATTGCTGATGGTTGTTAGCATTGCCAAGAGCCGTAAAACCGTTGTTGAACAAACGATCGCCGAGGTGAACAAGTTTCATCTCCCCTGCCTAGGTATGGTGGGCAACTATCCTCGGCGCAACTCTGCTGCCAGTGTTCCTTCTGGATACTAGAAAATCATTAAAAATTATTAATCATTAAAACCTCAAAGTTCCTGAATCAAGATCTCAAACGCTAGAAGAGTCAACCGCTGACGAATTAGGATAAAACTGGTTGGCCCATCGTAGGCTTGACCGAATTGGCCCATCTTCCTCAAACAAGATCGGGTGATGTAAATCCTGGCGATGTTCTAGGATCGGGAGATCCTGTTCAAAAGTATTAGCCACGTCACGCTTGAGCAGGGCTGTCAACACCCAACCCAAGGGTTGAGGCAGCAACTTTTTGACACTGAAGAAAATTTCAATATCGAGATGGTCTTCATCTATGGGGGTTCCGGTAAAAATGGTCAAGAGTTCCAACTTGATCCGGCCCTGAGTCCAGTAATAACTCACATCATAGGCTGGCCCATAATAAATTGTCGTTACACCGCCATCCTCGTCCACGAACTTACCTGCCGCTAACGACGAAAGATTATACTTTTGGGACATGCGGTGGGTCAGCACTGGGCCATCAATTTCAATCCCCAAACTTTTTGCCGAACTAAATGTCTGACTATGGAGGTTGGATAAATGAGAGACATCTACACTATTTTCCATATAGTGTCTCAACGTGGTTCGCACTCGCCAACGCCGTACCGAGCTTAACGGTGTCCATTTTTGAGTCAACAATTCAGGAATTCCCGGAATTTGCCAATTCGGGAGATCAGCTTGATGGTGGTAATACATCAAAATCAGACCATTCACCTCTTGAACAGGCCAAGACTGAATTCGAACTTGCGGCAGTTGTTTATCTGGATAGGGAACATGAACGCACTGGCCTGCTCCATTCCACCGCCAACCATGATAGGGACACCGAATCGTATCGGCCTGAATCGTACTGCCATAACCCAGGTGAGCCCCAAGATGCGGACAATAGGCATCCAGTAACCGAGGCGTGCCATCCTCTGCCCGAAACAAGACAAAATCTCGACCAAAGTAATGCAGAGGCAATACTTTCTTCGGGGGCAACTCCCAACCGGTGGCAATTCGGAACCAACTATTGGGAAAGCCCAGACGAGAGTGCTGATTTTTGGTCTGATCGATGTTCTGAACCATAGTATTTCTTATTTTAGGAGTTGTATTGTCTTTCGGATCAGGCTCTGGTATCTCCGGTCAGAACCCTCAGTTAGAAGCCAAGGTTCAGAATGCTCACCTAGAACCCTCAGTTAGAACCCTCAGTTAGAAAACTTTAGGGTGATCATAAGCCAAGATAATGAATCTGCCATGGTTATTTTGATGGGTTGAGGAAAAACTAGACCGATCCGTTTGATTTAGGGACAGGGGAAAACTATAATGCTGAGACTGATGCTTTCCTCACCCGACCAAATCGTAGACCTTCTCATGAGTTCCGCTTACTGAATGAGTGGCTTAGATATTTTCAACAACATCGTTACCTTAGTTGACCTCCTGCGCCATCGGGCAGAACACTCTCCTGAACAAGTTGCTTACACCTTCTTGGTTGATGGAGAACTGGAGCAGGTCAGCTTTACACATCGGGCACTGGATCAGAAGGCCAAGGCGATCGCGGCCTATCTACAATCTTGCTGTCAGCCGGGAGAACGAGCAATTCTGTTGTATCAACCCGGACTTGATTATGTCAGTGCCTTTTTTGGCTGTCTGTATGCCGGAATAATCGCCGTTCCCGCCTATCCCCCCCGTCCCAACCGATCCCTCGCCCGTTTACAATCAATTTTCAGCAACGCCCAAGCAACAATTGCACTCACCAGCGAGTCCATTTTTACTAGCTTACAACGACGGGCTGAATCTGTCCCCGAACTCGAACAGACCTCTTGGTTGGCAACCGATCTTTTAGAGGACTCCCTCGGGGCGCAGTGGCAAGCTCCCTCTCTGCATCCGGATAGTCTGGCCTTTTTGCAATATACCTCCGGTTCTACTGCCACTCCTAAAGGGGTGATGATTACCCATCGGAACTTACTGGAGAACCTGACCGCGATCCACTGTTGTTTTGAGCATACGCCCCAAAGTCAAGGCGTGATTTGGTTGCCGCCCTATCATGACATGGGTTTGATTGGGGGGGTTTTACAGCCGTTGTTTGGGGGGTTTCCGGTGGTGTTAATGTCCCCCTTGCTGTTCCTACAACGCCCAATTCGTTGGCTAGAGGCGATTTCTCGCCATCGCGGGACAACAAGCGGCGGGCCAAACTTTGCCTATGATCTTTGTGTTCGTCGAACTACTCCAGAACAGCGGGCGGGTTTAGATCTAAGCAGTTGGACATTGGCCTTTAATGGGGCGGAACCGATTTACGCCGAAGTATTGGAGCAATTTGTGCAAACCTTTGAACCCCATGGATTTCGCCGAGAAGGGTTCTATCCCTGCTATGGCATGGCGGAGGCAACTTTAATTATTTCAGGGGGCAAAAAGGCGGCATTTCCTGTCTTGAAAACTGTTCAGGCAAGTGCCCTAGAACATAATCAAGTTGCTCCCACCACGGAGAAGACCCCTAACACCCGAACCCTTGTGGGATGTGGCCATGCTTTACCGGGTCAGCGGGTGCAAATTGTCAATCCCGAGACGTTGGTGCTCTGTTCTGCCGGAGAGGTGGGAGAAATCTGGGTGCAGGGGCCAAGTATTGCTCAAGGCTACTGGCATAATCCGGAGGCCACAGCACAAAACTTTCAGGCACACTTGGCTTCTAATGAAGCAGGGCCATTCCTTCGCACTGGAGATTTAGGATTTTTAGAGGGGGATGAACTGTTTGTCACAGGCCGTCTTAAGGATTTGATTATCATTAATGGTCACAATCACTATCCTCAGGATATTGAATGGACGGTCGAACACTGCAATCCCCTGATCCGACCCAACTGTGCTGCGGGTTTTTCAGTTGAGGTGAGCGGAGAAGAACGGCTGGTTGTTGTAGCTGAAGTTGAGCGCCATTATCAAAAGCGTCGCTCAATTTATCCTGAATCCGCATCTGAGTCCCCGAACTTGAAAGAAATTGTGCAATCTATTCAACAGGCTGTGTTGCAATCTCATGACCTTTCAGTCTACACCGTTGCCCTGCTTAAACCAGGGACAATTCCCAAAACCTCTAGCGGAAAAATTCAGCGTCATGCCTGCCGAGCCTTGTTTTTGGCAGGAACTTTAGAAACCCTTGAGGCTTGGTCAGTGAAAGCTTAGGTGGAATGATTATCCGCAACAACGATGCCTTGGAACCCAATCGCAGCGTGAGACTGCTGGTTACCCTTTCTAGTTCTATAGCTCTCATGGCAAAATAACCATCATGTCTTTCCCTATTTCATGGTTAGACCAGACAAACTGCAAGCAGTCGGGAGTTCACGATTGGGCGCGTACCGCCGAGGGATATTTCGGCCAACGACCCATCCCCTGTGACCCCAAAAATCGAGTGGTGCTAAAGTTTTTAGCGTGTTGGAGGAGTGAATCATGCAACTATTAAATCAGTCGTTAAACGGTAAAGAGGCCCCTAGGCCAATCATTGTAGGCTATGAACAGCAATCTTCTGTAGACTCCCTCGCGTTCCCTCAAACGGTGGAATCGATTCGGAGTTGGTTGATCAGTCAGCTTGCTGCACGGCTCGGATTTCAGCCCAGCGAAATTGATATTCATGAAAATTTTGGCAACTATGGCTTGAATTCAATTGAAGCGGTGAATCTTTCAGGAGATCTGGAAAGTATTTTGGGGCGGAGGTTACCGCCAACGATTCTGTGGGACTATCCCACGATTCAAACCCTAGCGGAGTATCTAGCGGAAGACACCTCAAAAGATACAGGAATGATCGTTAGTCGTTCTTCCATTCCTCCCGAAAAGGCTGAACAGCTTCTGACACGGCTTGATCAGCTTTCTGATGCGGAGGTTGACACTCTCTTAAAGTCATTATTATTTGAAGAGGAAAACGATTAATGTTAAACCTACCGACCGCTACAGAACAGATTGCCCATCTCTCTCCCCAAGAAAAGCGATTGCTCCTTGCAGATTTACTTCGTCAGCGGGCTGATTCCAAAACCACTCCGGAAATTCCTCCAGAGCATTACCGATTTGATCTCTATCCAGAATACCGCAAACTCAAACAACAGCAACAGGAAATTGCAGCTCTAAAACTGGGAAATCCCTTTTTTCTTCCCCAAGAGGGAATTAGCAGTAACGTTACCCGAGTGAGGGGTGAAGAGCTGATTAATTTTGCAACTTACAACTACTTAGGCATGTCAGGTGACCCGGTTGTGTCTCAAGCCGCAAAAGATGCCATCGATCGCTACGGGACTTCGGTATCTGCCAGTCGCCTTGTCTCTGGGGAAAAACCGTTACACCGAGAGCTGGAGCAAACGATTGCTGACTTCATCGGGACAGAAGACTGTATTGTGTTTGTCGGTGGCCATGCAACAAATGTTACCACCGTCAGTCACCTGTTTGGGCAAAATGACCTAATTGTGCATGACTCCCTCAGCCATAACAGTTTGCTTCAGGGCTGTCTGTTGTCGGGTGCAACAGCCGTCGCCTTTCCCCATAATGATTGGCAAGCCGTGGATCGAATTCTCCGGGATCGTCGCCATCGCTACAGACGGGTTTTGATCATTATTGAAGGCGTTTATAGTACGGATGGCGATATTCCGAACTTACCCGAGTTTATTCAGATCAAGCAGCGTCACAAAGCCTTTTTGATGGTAGATGAGGCCCATTCGATTGGGGTGCTGGGTCAAGGGGGACGGGGTATTAGTGAACATTTTGGCGTGGATGCCACGGACGTTGATCTGTGGATGGGAACCTTGAGTAAATCCTTTGCGAGTTGTGGCGGCTACATTGCTGGATGTCGGGCAGTGGTGGAATATTTGAAGTACACAGCTCCAGGATTTGTCTTTAGTGTGGGCATTTCCCCACCCAATGCAGCTTCTGTTTTGGCCGCAATTCAGGTTCTCAAAGCTGAACCCGAGCGAGTTGCTCGGCTCCATGAACGGGCTCGGTTGTTCTTGGAACTGACTCAGGCAAAAGGACTCAACACGGGAACAAGCAAGGACTCTCCGGTGATTCCGATTGTTGTCGGAGATTCCCTGAAGTCCATTCAACTGTCTCAGAGCTTATTCCGACGGGGGATCAACGTCCCCTTTATGATTTATCCCTCCGTGCCTCATAATGGCGCTCGTTTGCGCTTCTTCATCACCTGCAACCACACCGAACAACAGATTCGGTATGCGGTTGATGTTCTGACCGAGGAGGTGGCTCAGTTGTCGTAATTCTTGGAAGTCCTTGGTGGTTTGTCTAGACAAATCTTGTAGACAGATTTTGTAGACAAATCTTGTAGACAGATTTTGTAAACAAATCTTGTAGGTTGGGGTAGAACAAAGTGAAATCTAACAAGCCTCTGAGAGTGTTAGCTTGAGAGTGTTAGCCTGAGGAGTGTTAGGTCTGCCACCTCGACACCAACCGACACAACCCGATCAGCTCGACAGACCACCAGACTAGGGCAAATTGACGCTCAAACAGATGGGGCTCAGAGTCCTTCACTCATCCTTCTACCAAGGTTCATGTTCCTCAACACCCTGCATTTGCAATACTTTCGGAACTACACCGATCAGTGGGTGACCTTTGATGCCCCAAAAACAATCCTCCTAGGAGACAACGCCCAGGGGAAAACTAATTTATTAGAAGCGGTGGAATTGCTCTCAACTCTCAAGAGTCATCGGGTGAGTCGCGATCGCGACCTGATCTTAGAGGAAAAACCTCGAGGACAAATTGGGGCCCGCTTGCACCGGGAGTTAGGCACGGTAGAACTTGCAATTACCCTCCGCAGCCAGGGACGACGCACAGTTTCTCTCAATGGTGAGGCATTGAAACGACACATTGATTTTCTCAGTGTGCTGAATGTGGTGCAATTCTCAAGTTTGGACTTGGAACTGGTTCGAGGCAGTCCCGAGCATCGCCGAAATTGGCTGGATCGTCTCCTGATTCAGCTTGAACCGTTTTATGCTCACATCCTCCAACAATACAACCAGGTTTTGCGCCAACGCAATGCCCTATTAAAACAGGCCAAAGCCTCCCTAAGAGACTTTGGCAAACCGTTGTGGGGAGATCGGGGGGATAAACTGGAGCCTGTTTTCAATGTTACTGCTCAGAATGCCATTTCTCAGTCAGAACTTGCCCTCTGGGACGCTCAACTGGTTGCAACCGGAGCACGGGTGATTCGGCGACGAGATCGGGTTTTAGCACGGTTGGCTCCTTTGGCCCAAGTCTGGCACACCGCCATTAGTGGCAGCAGGGAACGTCTAGAGGTAACCTATCAGCCCAATGTACAACCGAGTGTACAGTCTGAGTTCGGGGCTGAACCCCTTGCCGCGCTTACTCCAGAACAGGTTCAGCAGGCGTTTTTAGAGAAAATCAGAACTCGGGCGATCGCCGAGCAGCATCAAGGGATGACCTTAGTTGGCCCCCATCGGGATGATATTGAATTTATGATTAATCAAACGTCAGCTCGACAGTACGGTTCCTCAGGGCAGCAGCGGACGTTGGTCTTAGCCTTGAAACTCGCAGAATTGCAGTTAATTGAAGAAGTGGTTGGGGAGCCGCCGTTACTTCTGTTGGATGATGTTTTGGCAGAATTGGATTTGAGCCGTCAAGATCAACTGTTAGAGGCAATTCAAGATCGGTTTCAAACCCTCATCACAACGACTCACTTGGGGGCTTTTGATGCTCAGTGGTTAAAACAGACTCAAATCCTGACTGTTAAAGCAGGGGAAATTACAAATTATGCTTGACTAGCACTCGTTCCCTGTCCAAGGTAAGATGTTTCATAAACTTGACAATTCAGAATTCAGCGCTAGTTTGAATCCAAACCTTATGAAACATTCCCTCTCTCGTCTGTTCGCTTTGATTCTCGTTTGCGTTATTGGGCTAGTAGGCTGCACTTCTTCCCCTGCAGGTTTGAGTGGGAACTATCCTGAAGACACCCTGGCTGTTGTCACGAGCTTGCGAACAGCCATTGAGCTACCTGATGATTCAGCCGACAAGCCCTCTGCCCAAGCCGATGCGCGTCTGATGATTAATGAATTTATTGCGCGCTATCGTCGAGATGATTCAGTCTCCAACCTCCGATCTTTCACCACGATGCGAACCGCTCTAAATGCTCTGGCGGGACACTACAGTTCTTACCCAAATCGCCCTCTGCCTGAGAAACTCAAGCAACGAGTAGAAGAAGAGTTTGACCAGGTCGAGCTTTCGGTCAAACGCGGCGTTTAACCCAAACGTTTCATCGGTAACGTTTCATCAGCACAGTGCGGGCATCTTGCCCGCAAGCCCCGTTAGATTTTCTTCAGTGCACTTTGGACTCCCTACCTCAACCCCAAAGCCTTCCTAAATCTGAGGTCGTCGGGCAGGATAGGGAAATAAAGCCTGGAAGCCAGATTGTCGTTCGGCAGTAGGCTCTGGGGCATAGTCCCAAAGACTTTCGTAGTAGAAAAATACAATTCCCAAACCTCGACTCCGAGAGGCTTGAACCTGTGACCGAATTTGTTGCATCGGTGCTGGATTGTTGCGTAACCCTGCCATGATTCCAATCGCAGTTGGAATTTTTTTCTGAGCTTCCTGAATCTCTGGACGGATCAGTTTATCGGTGAAACTTTGTAGATTAGATCGATAAAGCTGAACAACGAGTTCGTCAACAATCCCCCGCCGCATCCACGTCAGCCAATCTTGCAATTGTAGCTTGTAGGCGAACTCATAATAATTGGGCGCAACCGAGAAAATCACCTTTGGTTTTTTGGCCTTCACTGCCTTGTGGAGCTTGACCATAAAATCAGTAATTTTATCTGCTCGCCAGCGCACCCAATCTGGATCTTCCGCATCGACGGGGGGAGCGTTAGAGGTTTCCTTCTGGTACAAACTAACCGTGTAGCGGTCATAGCCAAACTCGTTCGGCAAGCTCATGTGATCGTCAAACTGAATCCCATCAGCATCATACCGAGTTACAATTTCTACCACTAAATCCGTAATGAATTTCTGCACCTCTGGATGGAACGGATTTAACCAGGCGACTTCCCCAGCAGCACTGATTGAGTTCAAGCTACCATCACGCTTTTGGGTCAGCCACGCCGAATGTTGGAGCGCCAACTCAGAAGTTGGGGGAACCATAAACCCAAACTCGAACCAAGGAATCACGAGCAACCCCCGTCGATGAGCTTGGGCAATCATATCCGCCAAAATATCCTGCCCTTGAAATCCTCGGTAGGTAAAGTGCTGAATTCCAGCATTTTGGGCGATCGCACTGGGATAGAGGGCATAGCCAGCATTCCAGACCACTGGATAAATCGTATTAAAATTCACCTCAGCCAATTTGCCAATGACAGTCTGCAACTTAGCCTGATCCCGGAAAATATGACTGTCGTTGGTCGTCATCCAAACTCCCCGAATTTCAGAACGCGGGAGTTGGGCAATGGCTGGAGTAAAGCTGTACCCTAGACTGACAATCATCAACGACACCAAACAGAGTACAGATAAAACACTCCATCGTCTGTATTTCTGTCTCATCGGTTTCCTAAAACAAGCCCTAAACCCAAAATTAGCCATATCCGTGAACAAATCCACTTCAAATCTTCTCATTGATCACTTGAAAATTCCCTAAAAATTCCCTAAAAATTCACTGAGAATTTTTAGGGAATTTGCACTAAACCTTGTCCCGAGGAGGAATCAGAATGCCCCATTGACGTAGACCCGCTTCTAGTTTTCTCAGCAACTGAAAGTCTTCTTTTGGTAGAGGATAATCATGATTTCCGCAGGGATCAGAACCATCCGGAGATCTTTGCTCCAGAACTGTAAAAGCCTGTCGAACTTCCTGAGACTCCGCAGGAATTGGGGCAGCAAAATGGCAAGGCACAACGCAATCAAACTTCCAGCTCGATATTTTATCAGACCACTGCACTGTTTCTTGCAAAGCACGGTTCAGAATCAAGGTTCGGAGGACAGGGGCAACTTGTAGATGACTCTCCCCTCTCAAGGTCTCAAAAGATTTTTGCCAATTGGGTCTCCATTCAAAGGGAAAAAGACCACAATAGTTTTTCAATGATCGATCCGGTGCTTTCTGGGTATCCCGCAGGACTTGAATCCAATTGATCGTTTCTACTAACGCGCCGGGTTGAAAATAGGTAGCAAATAGACAAATCCGTTGCCAGCCTTTGACCCGATTTTCAGGAGTGTCCACAATCGGGTCAGAGGCCCGGTCACGGGCATGAAATAGCAAGGGATAAAGATCTAACTGCACAATGGCAGGAGGTTCTGGGGGAATAGAAATCAGGGTATCGGTCAGCAACAACGTGCGCGATCGCCGATCGAGAAAAGCAACTTCTGAAAACCGCCCTAGCCCTAGTTCAATCGGCCCCAAAATCTGATAGTTAAACTGGCTAGCAAAGGGAGTCTGGCGGCTATCTGTTGGCAGAACTTGGGTACGGTTTGGCGGAAAGCCCAGCCAACTCAGGGGAAGATTGGCCGGAAAACTCCATTGCTGAGGTGCAACAAACACTTGAGCTGTAGGGAAAAATCGGGCAAAGGGGCCAACAAACACCTTATGTTCTAAACCTGAACTCGTAGGCAAAATGATGAATTGAATCTCCCCATGTTGATCCACTAGCTCGTTGACCAAGCGGATACATTCTGGGGTTGGCGCAACAGGAGCATAGACCAGAAGTCCCCCGGTCTCTAGCTTCACAACGGTCATGCGAATCGGCACGACAACATAAAAAATGCCCTGAAGCTGATCAAATGTCCAAACTGCATCTGGAACAACTTCCTGCCGCAATGTCCGCCGTCTACCCCGAGGGTAAAGCGGCAAGATCGGCCAAAATGGCCATGAAAACTCTCTCGGATCTGTGTGCTGTTGCTGAATATGCTGTAAACTCGGTGTCACTCTAACTCCCCTGCCTCCAGTCTCTTCTGCTCAAGATCAAGATTATCTCCCCTTCCCTGTCTAAGATCTTAAGATTTCCTTCATATTCTATAATTTTTAGAGACTAGGGAGATGGAATCCCGCTTGTCACCCTCGTTGCAGAAAGTCACTGAAAGTCTTGTCAAACCAGCGATCGCCAATGGCATTCAAGATCTACAAGGGTTTTGTTTGAGGCACTGTTATCTCAACAAAAGTTCATCTCAACAAAAATTCAGTGAAATGTTGACCGTGAAATGTTGACATCGTCATTTTTTTTGACTACACTTGTAAAAGTGGAAACAAATGTGCCCCCATCGTCTAGAGGCCTAGGACACCTCCCTTTCACGGAGGCGACAGGGATTCGAATTCCCTTGGGGGTATAACTTTTTAAGCTTGCCTAGCTCTTGAGAATAATTGTTATAGGTCGGTTTAGTTAGGCAGTCTAGTAGTGCTTAGCCAAGGCGTTAGTGAATACAAAATTTTTAACTTTAGAGATTAGTTGACTGTCCTTAGTTTCAAGTTTTGGGCAACTCTGAACTTTCGAGTAATTTTGATGCGATTTCAGCCGCTACAGGTTTTGAAAATAGGTAACCTTGACAATATTTACATCCGAGCTGTTGCAACTTAGTGAGAGCTTCGACAGTTTCTACCCCTTCGGCGATTACTTCAACTGCCAAGCTTTTTGCTAGTAACATAATCACTTCAACGATTGTCCATTTTTGATTTCTCACAAAGGAGTTGTCAATTTTTAACACATCAATCGGCCAATCCTGTAAACGAGCTAGGGAAGAATACCCTGTCCCAAAGTCATCGATGTAAAGCTGAAGGCCCAAGGCTTTCAGGAGTTGAAGTACTGTAATCGCAATTTCAGAGTTTTCCAGAAAAGCACTTTCCGTAATTTCTAGTCTGATGCTCGGAATTGCAACACCTGTTTCCTGCAAGATTTGTTGAACTTGTTCAACTAACCTGGGTTCAGAGAGTTGTAAGGTCGAGAGATTAATACTGACTGTCAATTCAGGATTAGAAAATTGTTCTTGCCAAAGCTTGAGTTGATGACTTGCTTCTCTTAATACCCATAAGCCAATGGCATGAACCAATCCGACTTCTTCCGCAACAGGGATAAATTCAGAGGGAGCAACCCAGCCTCGATTGGGATGTCGCCACCGAATTAAAGCTTCAAATCCAAGAATCTGACGAGTTTCAATCAGGACAATGGGTTGATAATATAACTGAAACTCTTGGCGTTTCAAGGCCAAATTGAGTTCGGCTTCCATGCGAAACCGAGCGATAGAGACTTCAGAAATTAATTCACTTGGAGAACGCGGTTGATTTTCAATCGCGTAAGTTAACCGGATTAAGCGGCAGGTATTACTGAGAGCAATCTCTAGTAAGCGTTTACCTTTATCAGATGCAACCTCAAATTGCCCAGACTGCAAGATTTTTAGTGCTCCATGAATCGAGGTGAGAGAGGTCCGAAGTTCATGGCTGAGAAACTGATTTAATTCTTCTGATGAATTTGGCAGTAGGTCAGACTCAGGAGAATTTAACGGCAAATCAGACTCTTGAAACGTCATCCTAGAGGTTTTACCCATTACTCAACTCTTAGTCTACAGTGAGATGATGGAAAGTATGAGATGATTTCCCTAGGGTATGAAGCTTCGGTGAGATTCTAGACTCAAACTCAGTTGTTTTTTGTCCTGTTGAGGATTAGGTATCTTACAAGAAACGTTGTATGTCTGACTTGATCTTGTTTTGGCATCGTCGGGATTTGCGCGTTTCAGACAACGTAGGTTTAGCTGCTGCCTGCGAACGAAGTTCAAAAGTGGTCGGGATATTCTGTCTCGATCCTCATATTTTAAAATCCGATGATGTGTCCCCAGCCCGGGTAACCTACATGATAGGATGCTTGGCCCATCTGCAAGATCAGTACAGAGTCTTGGGCAGTCAGATGTTAATTGTGCAAGATGCTCCTCAAACAACCTTGCCAAAGCTAGCAACGGCCTTGAATGCAACAGCAGTTTACTGGAATTTAGACGTTGAACCCTATGCTCAGGAACGCGATCGCACCGTTTCTCAGGCGCTTAAAACTACTGGAATTTCTGTAGAAATGTTTTGGGATCAGCTCTTGCATCCCCCCGGAAAAGTTCTGACCCAGTCTGGAGAACCCTACAGAGTTTACACTCCTTTCTGGAGAAATTGGAGCAATCAAACCAAGGCTGACCCCGCAGAACCCTATACCGGAAAGCTAACAGGCTTGACCGAAATCGAACAAGAGATCGCCAATAGTCATGGAGCCATTGCTCTGCCCACTGCCCAGAATTTAGGGTTCAATTGGAAAAATGACCTATTTTTAGAGCCAGGGGAAGCCGTTGCTCAGCAAAAATTAGCCGCGTTTTGCCGGGATGCCCTCGAGGAATACGATGAACAGCGCAATTTCCCCAATGTCAGCGGGACTTCTCAACTCAGTGCAGCCTTCAAATTTGGAGTCATCAGCATTCGCACTGTCTGGGCAAAAACAGTCGCCGCCCTCCAGCAAAGTCGCAGCGATGAAGCACGCAAGAATATCAACACCTGGCAACAAGAACTGGCATGGAGAGAATTTTATCAACAGGCTCTGTATTACTTTCCAGAGTTAGCCCAGGGAGCTTATCGGGAACCCTTTAAGACGTTTCCCTGGGAAAACAACGAGCAACATTTTCAAGCCTGGTGCGAGGGTCGAACGGGCTATCCCATCGTGGATGCAGCCATGCGCCAGTTGAACGAAACCGGATGGATGCATAATCGTTGTCGCATGATCGTAGCGAGTTTTTTGACCAAGGATCTCGTGATCAATTGGCAATGGGGAGAAAAATATTTCATGCAAACCCTGATTGATGGCGATTTATCTGCTAATAACGGAGGCTGGCAATGGAGCGCCTCCAGCGGCATGGACCCTAAACCCCTGAGAATTTTTAACCCGGCGAGTCAAGCTCAGAAGTTTGATCCAGACGCTCAGTATATTCGGCAGTGGTTGCCAGAACTCAGGCGCTTGGAAACCAAGGAACTCGTGACGGGAATCATTGCCCCTGAAGATTGCAGAGCCTGCCACTATCCCAAACCCATCGTGGATCATAAAGTGCAGCAAAATCACTTTAAATCGCTTTATAAAGCAAATTCTCGCCTTGATACCAAAAGTTAGTGGTCGGTGATTAACGTGGGTTTTATCAGTAATGTTGAGCTGGCAAGACTCAACAGGGAATCCTCTGTCCATTGAGCCAAATCACAGTAAATCGTTGTAGAGTGAACAATGCCTGCTCTGCCCACTCTGCTGGGTGAGAAAGTGTCTTAAACCCTACTATGTTGAGGATTGGCTCAAATGGCATATGTCAACGGCACCATGATGCAATATTTCCACTGGTATATCACCCCAGAACAAAACCTATGGAATGAGGTCACACGCAATGCAAAAGCCCTGGCTGATGCAGGGTTTACTGGACTATGGTTGCCTCCAGCCTACAAGGGCATGGGCGGCATTAACGACGTGGGCTATGCCGTCTACGACATGTATGACCTAGGGGAATTTGAACAAAAAGGAACCATCCGCACAAAATATGGCACGCGGGCAGACTATCTCAAGGCTATTCATACTCTGCATTCTCATGGGATTCAAATCTACGCTGATACCGTGCTGAACCATCGCATGGGTGGAGATGAAACCGAGATTGTCAAGGCCACTCCATTTTCTCAAAATGACCGGATTCGTCCCAAGGGAGCGATGCGGGACATTAAAGCCTATACCCACTTCAAATTTCCCGGTCGCCAAGGTCAGCATTCCAAATTTGAGTGGCATTGGTGGCACTTTGATGCGGTGGATTATGACGCTTACACTCAGGAATCAGGCATGGTTTACCTTTTAGAGGGCAAAACCTTTGATGATTTTGTCGCCCTGGAAAAAGGCAACTTTTCCTATCTGATGGGCTGTGACCTGGATTTTCAAAGCCCTGAAGTTCAGGCAGAAACCATTCGTTGGGTGAAGTGGTACCTAGACACAACTGGGGTTGACGGCTTCCGTCTGGACGCAATTAAACATATCTCTGCTTGGTTCTTTCCGCTGTGGCTGGATGCGGCAGAACAATATTTGGGCAAAGATTTATTTGTTGTTGGAGAGTATTGGGCACCTGATATTAATATCTTGCACTGGTACTTGAATGCTGTCGGCGATCGCATGTCTGTATTTGACGTTCCCTTGCATCACAATTTCCACTACGCGAGTCGGGCGCGGGGAAACTACGATATGCGGTTTATCTTGAACGGGACATTGATGCAGCAGCGTCCTTGGCAGGCAGTGACCTTTGTTGAAAACCACGATTCTCAGCCCTTGCAAGCCTTGGAAGCCCCGGTAGAACCCTGGTTCAAACCCTTGGCCTATGCCATTATCCTCCTCCGGGCCGAAGGGTATCCCTGTGTGTTTTATCCTGATTATTATGGGGCGGACTATACAGATTATGGCCGGGATAGCAACCGTTATTCGATCCATCTACCCTCTCATCGCTGGATCATTGACAAGTTCCTCTATGCCCGCAGAAATTATGCCTATGGTCTCCAGTATGATTACTTCGATCATTTCAACACCATTGGCTGGACTCGCTTAGGGGATGCCGACCATCCTCAGGCCATGGCTGTAATTTTGAGTGATGGCCCAGCAGGGTTTAAATGGATGGAGGTCAACAGACCCAACACCAAATTTATTGACCTGACAGAGCACATTCAGGAGCCGGTTTATACCAATCAATGGGGATGGGGGAACTTCCGATGCAGTGGAGGTTCTGTCTCTGTCTGGATTCAGGCTCAGGATTGAGGGTCTAAAACGCGATTGAGCTTGCCGCTCTGATACCCTTCCAGGTCGAGGGCAACGTACAGAAAGCCAAATTCTTGGAAGATTTTCACCAACTGGGGTAAATCAGTTGCTTCCACAAAGGGCTTGATCTGCGCTGGGGGCAACTCAATTCGGGCTGTTTCTCCCTGTGACCTGACCCGTAAGTTCTGCCACCCCAATGTTCGCAGATAGACTTCAGCGCGACCCACCCGCTGCAATTTCTGTACCGTAATTTCTTCTCCATAGGGAAACCGAGAGCTGAGGCAGGGCTGAGACGGCTTGTCCCACCAGGGCAACCCCAAAAACTTGGACAGCTCTCGTACCTCTGCTTTGGTCACTCCAATCTCGGCTAGAGGCGATCGCACACCCCGCTCCTGAGCGGCTTGAATGCCGGGACGATAATCCTGTAAATCATCGGCATTCACCCCATCAATCACATAAGGATAATTCCGTTCCAAAGCCAAAGGCTTGAGGGTATCATGCAATTCACTCTTGCAAAAATAGCAGCGATTCACAGGATTTGAAGTGTAGTTGGGATTAGCCATTTCTTGGGTTTGAACTGTTTCATGGGCAATGCCAATTGCACTCGCTTGTATCTGAGCCTCGACCAAATCTTCGGGCAGCAAAGACGGAGAAACGGCAGTAATTGCTAAAGCCTGATCCTGCAGTACATCGTAAGCAATTTTGGCCACTAATGTACTATCAATCCCACCGGAATAAGCAATTAGAGCCCGATCCATTTCGCTAAATAGTGTTTTTAATTGTTCGAGTTTCTGTTGGATTATCATGTTTCTATCGCTTTTAGAACTTATTAGAACTTATTAGAACTTAAAATGTTCAGAACCTAAAATTCTCGCTGGGAAAAAATAGCGATCGCTAGGCATAACACCATAATTGTATAGAGAATTCCATAGCCAGCGTTGGTTAGTAGGAGTGAAGGGCTGGGGAGCTGATCATAAACAGCATCATTTTTTAGATCCAATCGGGCTAAATCTGGAATAACTAAGTAGAAGGCTCGCGTCAATTGTTCAAGTCCAGGAGTTTGACTCAGCTTGCCGATATTGAATAGATCTCGGCTGAGACTCCCCATCAAATAAACTCCAAAGGTCAGTAGTGTTGCCAATAGAGAACTCGTAAATACGCCAAATAAAATCCCCACTGCGGCAATCAAACACAGCTTTAGCCAGAGAAAACCATTAGAGATGATCAGACTAATTGCCGGATAGGAGACTTGATTCCAACTCAGAATCAGCAAACTCGCTCCGGTCATGACTGCAATCAGAATCGCCAACACACCACAGAGCCCCAGATGCTTGCCAATAATCAGCTCAGAATAACGAATCGGCTTGGCCAGCAAAACGTACACTGTCCGACGTTCAATTTCTTGATTGACCAAAGCTGTACTAATGGCAATAGCAATCACTAAACCAAAAACATTAATAGCGGCCAATGAAACATCAATCGAAATCTTGTCCTCCAACGTTGCTGATACTTCTGGAAGTAACCGAGTGACGACAGCAAGCAATCCGACAAAAAGAATCAGTAGGTAAAAAATGCGATCGCGGATTACGTCCCAAAATACTTGCGTTGCAACGGTGAAAATTCTCCTTGGATTCATGGGTTCAAGTAGATTCTAGGGAACTTGGACTCCTATCGAAATCCAAATAATTTGTGAGAGAGTGAAGGGGCAATGCCCCTTTTTGCAGACACAGTCCCCAAACCCCTCTCTAATTTTTTCATAACGGATTGAGGTTCGGGTATGTTGACCCTACCGAGCAACTTTATTCCTCATCAACGGAGAAAAAGCTGAGATGGTACGGGTATCCTTTCCAGGGATGAAGCTGAACTTCATGCAGCATCGTTTTCCCACTCCAGGAAAGTTCTGGCACACTCAGTTGAACCACGGTTTTATTCACGACAGCTTGCTTGAGTAAATTTTCCACATCTTTAGCCCCAACCGTAAGATGAACAGACTCTGCCCCACTATGACCATAGAGCACAGCCGGGATTAGCCCATCGCGACGTAATGCTCTAGGATTGATGCCTTCTACCCGCTGCTTTCCTTCAATCGTAAGTTTCATCTTGATTTTGGTGATAGTTGATAAACGTTAAACTTGCAATAAACACAATCTCTAATTTTAGCAATCTTTACCTCCAGTGGTTTGCTTAGATCAATGTTGTTGCTTGGGTAGACCACAGTGAAACTCAAACTGCTTTAACAAATCCTTAGAAATTGTTGGGTCTCGCCAGCTCAACACTACCGACCCAACCCTCATCAAGCTTGCTCAACCCCTAGCCACCTACAAACTTTAGCAAAGTCAGTTACAACAACCCATCTCTCTGTAATTCTTCAATCACCTGTAACCCTCGGGGGTCACCCACTCGCAGTAAAGAAGACTGGGCATCATCTCGGACTCCCATGTCTTTGTCTTCTTCAAGGGCTTCAATCAGGGCATCAATTGCGCCCGCATAGACTACATTTGAAGGCAATTCTCGACACAGTTGTCCCAAAGCCCAAGCGCAATTGCTCCGTACTGCTGCAATCTCATCATGACGTAGGACTTCAATCACAGGGGGAATTGCCTTCACTACCACTTCGTATCCTAGCTTTGCCATTTGCCCTAAGGAGCTGGCTGCCCAGAGCCGAACTGCAGAAATATCTGTTCGAAGTGCCTCTAACAAAGGAACCAGCGCTCTTTCATCCCCACAGTTTCCCAAAGCCCAAACAACCCCTTTACGAACATAGCCGTTCCAATCTTGATACAACTGCTGAATCAGGGGATCAACTGCCTCTGGACTATGATTGCGTCCTAAGGCATAGGCAGCACTCACCCGTACAAGAGGACACACATCTTGCAATAATCGAATTAAATGGGGAACAGCCCGTTCATTCTCAAGCTCACAGAACGCCCTTGCGGCAATAATCCGACGTTGAGCCTCAGGAGATTCCAGCAGCACCAACATTTCCTCTGGATTGGGCTGAGGTTCTTCTGACTCCTGCCAATGATCTAAAGGACTCTCCAAGGCTTCTGGGGGGTTAACTTGATCCAGTTTTTCATCCTGCATAGTACTAACTTTACCGCAGAGCCTGACGGTTTGATTCAATGCTAGCAGGACTCATAGATGTTCTCCAGGAAGTTCTTTGTCCAGCCATGACCTAAATTAAAACCCATTAAAACTGCTGCAAAGATTTCTGCAAGGTCAAAGATTGAACCTGATATCCTTGCTTTTGGTAGAGATTCAATGCCGGTTGATTTTGACTAAACACTTGCAGGCTAATCTTTCGATCTCCCCTTTGCCTTGCCCAGTACTCAGCCTGTTGCATGAGTGCCGACCCAATTCCCCGACGGCGATGCTGGGGATCGACGTACAGCAAAAAAATATAGGCAATGCGATCGCCCTCAACCTGATCAATCGCATTGCCTAACCATAGACAAGCAATGGGAATATTTAGAAAGAGAGCCCGGAACGGAGAGGTAAACCCTGTCTTTTGCTTACTGTAATCTAGTGCTGCATCTGGTTCTTTGATTGTTCCTAAGACTTCTGGCCTAGTCACAACAGATTCAGTCCACCACAGGGGCGTTTGACTCGACAGATGCTGTTCAATGGTCTGGGAAAAATGGCTAAAGGTTCGACCTGGATAAAGCTCCTGATACGTCCGGTTCATAAACTTTAGCAACAAGGCCCGATCCAAGCTAGAACCTGTTCGGAGTTTGTACCCTGGAATTGGCCAATCAACCACGACCTTCAAACTCAATCGTTTGCACCTGTTTAGTCTGTAGCTGTTCAGTCTGTAGCTGTTCAGTCTGAGGTAAGAGTTCACTCCCTGGTGCTGGGGCTGCCAAATCCTGAGGCAAAAAGATCCGAGCACTGACCACAACCAAGGATAGAACAAAAATTAGCAGAACAATCAAAGGGGCAACATACTGACGAAAAATAGCCATTGGGGTTAAGTACCAAATTTTTTGAGATTATGTTAAGAATTGTAACGTCCTTCGATCCAGGCATACAACAGCCGGAACGGATTACTTCGGTCAGTTAATCACTCTCGATATCCTCATCACTCAATCCTGGACGAGGCATCGGTTGGACTCTGAACTTGCTCAACTGTCGGAGCCAATATCCCCCCAGAACCCCAACGATCAACGAAACCCAACCGAGCGTTGGCTGCAACAACAGAAATCCTCCCGTTGACAGTAAAGCACCGAATAGCAGCAAGCACGCGGCCAGAACTTTTTGCAGATCGGTTCCCAAGTCCTGGGCGGGCGGGAGGCCCGTGTTCAGCCGTTGTTTGCTCCAGCCGCGCCCCCCTGGTCTGACCCGTCGGTAAAAAGCTTCTAAGGTTTCCTCGGATTCAGGGGGCGTGAGCCAGAGAACCATCCCCCATAAGGTTGTCACGCAAACGGTGATAAAAATAATCCGCCAACCAAAATCCTCAATGGTGAACATCGGTACAACACTAGTCGCCATCCCCACCAGGAAACTAGCAACAATCGCCGTCAGTTCGGCTGCGGCATTCACACGCCACCAAAACCACCGCAGGATTAAGATCAAACCTGAACCAGTACCAATCGCAATCACCAGACGGAAAACAGTCGCAACATCCGTGGCCAAAAATGCTGCCACAGCCCCGATTGCAGTCACAATCACCGAAGAAAATCGCCCAACAAAAACCAATTCTGCCTGACTCGCATTGGGTTTCATAAAGCGCAAATACAAATCATTTGTGATGAAAGAAGCGCCCCAGTTAATCGAGGTTGAAACAGTACTCATAAAGGCAGCCAACAGAGACGCAACCACCAAACCCAAAAGACCTACAGGGAGAAAATCCAACATCAATTTCGGATAGCCCAGCTCTTTGTCCTCTAAATCTGGATAGAGCACAATGGAAGCCAAGGCAACCAGAATCCAGGGCCAAGTGCGAAGCACATAATTCATCACGTTAAAGGCCCAGGCTGCCTTCTCTGCCTCGGCTTCATCTTTTGAGGCGATGAACCGCTGCACAAACTCTCCACCCCCATCACTCCGTCGCCAAGACCACCATTGCACAAACAAGTAGGCAGAAAAAGTACTCGCACTAATTCCCGCTGCTTTACTAAAGCTAATCAGCCCATCTTCTCCCCCAAAAGTAACGGGAAGGAGGGAGAGCAGGTCTTTATCCGGGGACACTTGAGCCACTTTTGTAACCAGAGATTCAATCCCACCCATACTACCCACTGCAAAGAAAGCGACCAGAATGGCTCCGAATAATGCCAGAAAAAATTGGAAAAAATCAGTTGTAACTACGCCCCAGAGACCCGCCAATCCGGCGTAGATGAGGACAAAAATACTAACTCCCACAACGCTCCACAGCTTAACGCTGTTATCATCCGCAGCAAACCCAAAACCTTGCCAAATTTCCAGGGCATCTACGACCTTGACCATGCCCAACATTGCGTAGCCAATGCCGATGCAATTGATGGGAACCGCAAAAATAAACGCCTTCACGCCCCGCAACACTGCCGCCATCTGGCCGCCATAACGCAGTTCAGTCAGTTCTGCATCAGTTAAAACCTCTGAGCGCCGCCACATTCGAGCAAAAATATAGGTCATAATCACGTGGGAAATCCCAAATGACCACCATTCCCAGTTGCCAGCAATTCCTCGATTGGCAACAACTCCAGTAACGTAAAGCGGCGTATCGATCGAAAATGCTGTTGCTGCCATACTTGTTCCAGCTAACCACCAAGGCAGCGATCGCCCCGATACAAAAAAATCTGCCAAGCTCTTTGATCCCTTCTGAGAGAGATACAGCCCCACAATCATTGTGGCAATCAAATAAGCCAGAACAATCAGCCAGTCAAGCAGTTGCATAAGTTTCGATCAAGCCTGGAAAAACGGTGGTTCAAAAAGTCTTAAGGTCTAGAACTTTAAAGTTCCAGACTTTAAAGTCTACCTTGCTTGGCGGCGACTTTTAAAGACATGAGTTTTTGAAGTAACTCATCACTCTATAAAACTTTGTAAATAAAACTTTGTAAATAAAACTTTGTAAATAAAACTTTGTAAACTCTAGCGACGGGTTCCCTTGACTGAACTAGAGATGTACGCGAAACTTAACCTATAGTTGAATAACTACTTCATAAAATCATAACTTTTGTAAAGTTTTGACTTGTTCTGCATCGATTCGTCAAAATTGATGCACGGCTTTCAGAAGTCAGCATTTTAATGAAGCACTCTTAGGCAACGTCTTGATAGCTACCCTAGTCGTTACATAGACGTTCTCACGACCCTCTTAACATTGGGCTAACTTTATGGAAACCCTGGAGTTTGTTATTTATCCAGATGGCCGAGTTCAGGAGAAAGTCACTGGCATTGTTGGTGGCTCCTGCGCTGAGGTCACGAGAGCGATTGAGGCCGAGTTGGGTGTGGTCGTTCATCAAGAGACGACTTCTGAATACTTTGCTCAGGTTCAGCAACGCTCAATAATTGCAACGACCCCCGTGGGTTCTGACAACTGGTAGGTTTTGTTTCTGAGTTCACACGATTGGATTCACACATTTTGTTACTGAGTTCACAGTTACTGAGTTCACATATTTTGTTTAAGGGCAGCCGCTATGTCACACTTTAGCCAGATTAAAACTCAAATTCGTAATTTGACCTCTCTGAAAGTAGCCTTAACCGATCTTGGAATTGACTGGAAGTCTGGGTCAAACCAGGTGCGCGGTTACCAAGGCCAGACTCTTCCTGCTGAAGTAACCATCCCACAAGACAATGGCTATGACATTGGATTTGTTTGGAATGGTCAGGAGTATGAGCTTGTTGCTGATTTACAGTTTTGGCAGCAGCCTGTTCCAGTTGATCGCTTTCTCAGCAAGGTAACTCAGCGATATGCCTATCGTACCGTTGTCAGCGAGAGCAGTAAGCAAGGGTTTCAAGTTTCAGAACAGCAACAAAATCAAGACGGTTCTATTCGTCTGGTTATGCAACGCTGGAGCGCCTAATGACTGATTGGTCTACCTCATCATCCTTTGATCCAGAATCCTTCGACCTCTCATCAGACTGTTCGGGTTTGGAGCCAGAATTGGGGGGGGTTTTACGGGATCGGCCCGAGCGTTCGGGATTTGAACCTGAGTTGGGGGGAGTGCTGCTCCAGAAGGGGGTATATGTTGATGAGCCCACCTGTATTGGCTGTCGCCATTGCGCCCATGTTGCTCGGAATACGTTTTATATTGAGCCTGATCGCGGTCGATCGCGAGTGTTCCGTCAAGATGGGGACTCTGAGGACTTGATTCAGGAGGCGATTGATACCTGTCCGGTTGACTGTATCCATTGGGTTGGTTTTGCGGAACTTCAGACCCTGGAGGCTGAACGCAGGTATCAGGTCATTTCTACCGTTGGATTTCCATCAAAATCTGGATCTGCCTTGCGTCGGAAGCAACGGCGATCGCAATAGGTTCATCAGTTTTTGAGTCTAACCTCGACGAGAAAGGCTTTGCTCCGGCAAAGCCTTTCTTTGGGTTCAGAAACAAGTTATGTCCCCTTTAGCCCTCTTTGAAAAAGAGGGAAATTAGGAACTATGGGATTACCCCTGAATGGCTTATTTTGATACTAGCGAGTCCTTCAGGAGATCAACAGTCACTCATTTGAACTACAAACAGCCAATCACAACTGCCGTTTAAATTGTTAATTCCCGCTTAATGACAAAAAATCAAAGCCCTTATAGGCATCTACAAGGGCTTTGATTTTATTTGAACTTAAGGGTGGCGGGGAGCGGATTTGAACCACTGACCTTCGGGTTATGAGCCCGACGAGCTACCAGGCTGCTCTACCCCGCGTCGCTCTTTTATTAGTATAGCCATAGATTGAAAGAACTGACAAGTGATTGAGTGAAAATTTTTAATCAAGCGGGAATATCAGGGATGAGGGCTCTGAAGCAAGATGCTCACTCCCCGTTCACCGTTCAAATCGGATTGCCATATAGCGATCACAAATGATTTGTGAAATGGGAATGAAGGGGGCAACGCCCCCTTCTTGGGGACTTTGTTCCCAAACCCCTCTCTAGCTTTTCTCTTGATTGATTTCTGATTACCATAGCAATTTTCAATCAGATCGGTAATAAAAGAGAGGGCTGTTAAACGTTCCCCGGCTTGAATCCATAGCCCCCGAATCTAACCTGACTGATGCGAACCCTAATGATTCCTTCAACCTCTCACTACTGGCTGAAAAATGCCCATGTGCCGCTTGCAGTCTTGAGTGACGCGGATCGATCGGCTGCCCTTGCTCCCAATTCAGATCATGTTGTCCTGGTTGATTTAGAAATTCAATCGGGTTTGATTGCTCAAGTTCTTCCAGCCGCAAAGATTGATCCTGGAGCAACTCCTGCGGTCGATTTGCAAAAGCGACTAGTTTGGCCCTGCTTTGTCGATCTGCACACTCACCTTGACAAAGGACATATTTGGGAACGCTCCCCCAACCCAGACGGAACTTTTCAGGGGGCGATCGCCGCAGCTCAGCAGGATATTAAGACCCATTGGGATGCAGACGATCTTTATCGCCGCATGGAGTTTGGCTTGAAATGTAGCTATGCCCACGGCACAAAAGCGATTCGGACTCATTTAGATTCCTCTGAACCCATTGGGGAGATCAATTGGGAGGTGTTTAAAGCCTTGCAAACTGAATGGAGCGATCGCCTGATTTTGCAAGCTGCTTCCCTGGTTACCCTGGACTATTACCTGACTCCCGCCGGAGAAAAATTAGCGGATCGGGTCGCAGAGTTAGGCGGAATTTTGGGTGGGGTTGCTGATATGAATCCAGAGATTGATCGTCAAATTGAACAAGTCTTTGCGATCGCCAAAGATCGAGGGCTAAACCTAGACTTTCACGCCGATGAAAATAACAATCCAAATTCTATTACACTGTTTAAAATTGCAAAAGCAGCCCTACAATCTCAGTTTTCAGGGCAAATTATTTGTGGTCATTGTTGCAGTTTGGCTGTTCAACCTCCGTCAGTCGTTACTGAAACTTTGATGTTAGTAAAACAAGCACAAATTGGCATTGTGAGTTTGCCGATGTGCAATCTTTATTTACAAGATCGGCAATATTCTCAGCAATCTATCGGCGATTTTAATCAATCCTATCCTCGTACGCCTCGATGGCGGGGAATTACGTTACTCCACGAACTCAAACAATCTGGAATTCCTGTCGCCGTTGCTAGCGATAACTGCCGCGATCCATTCTATGGATTCGGGGATCACGATGGGTTGGAAGTATTTGTCATGGCAGTGCGAATTGCTCACTTAGACCGACCCTATGGAGACTGGCCACAAATTATTACTCAGACTCCTGCCCAACTAATGGGGTTATCAGGAGAAGGGCAAATTGGCAGTCAACGCCCAGCAGATTTAATTCTTTTTCAAGGACGTAGTTTTAGTGAGCTTTTGGCCCGTCCTCATACTAGTCGAACTGTGATCAGAAATGGTAAAATAGTGGAAGCTTCATTGCCAAACTACACAGAACTCGATACCCTCCTGGATGAAGACGAGCTTAATAGTTAGGAGTGGGGTCAGGGTGAATCGATTATTTCTGCATCAGTCCGGGTGTTTTCCAACAGATTTAAAAGTGGGGAAGGCTTGAATGGAATCCGTTAAAATACTCAATGTAGCGATCGACAAGTTGGCGACAAGGGAGCTTTTAGAAAAGTTAAGAGATGGCGGGGTTGTTTTTACTCCGAATGTTGATCACCTTGTGAAGCTGCAAAAAGATCCTGACTTTTTAGATGTTTATAGTCAGGCAGACTATATTGTTTGTGACAGCAGAGTCCTAATGTATGTTTCCCACTTTTTGGGGAATTCAATTCAGGAAAAAATCTCTGGCTCTGACTTGTTTCCAGCATTTTATGAATATTATAAAAATGACGAAAGCATGAAGATTTTCATGCTGGGGGCCGCAGAAGGAGTTGCCGAACAAGCCAGACAAAACATTAATGCCAAAGTCGGGCGAAATATGATTGTTGCAGCTCATTCTCCATCCTATGGCTTTGAAAAAAATGAAACAGAGTGTCAGAAGATCATTCAGCTGATTAATGAATCTGATGCTACGGTTTTAGCGGTCGGAGTCGGTGCTCCCAAACAGGAAAAATGGATTTGCAAGTACAAAGATCAGCTCAAGAAGATTAAAATCTTCCTGGCCATTGGAGCAACAATTGACTTTGAGGCGGGGTCTGCCCAGCGATCGCCCAAGTGGATGAGTCATATTGGCTTGGAATGGTTGTATCGACTGATGCAGGAACCCAAAAGACTCTGGAAAAGATATCTAGTTGAGTCTTTGCCATTCTTTGGGCTAATCTTGCGGCAGAAGTTCCATCTGTACAGCTATAAGATGCGAATTGGTCACCTGCTCCAGCAGGCCGGGTTGTTGTCTGGCGATCAAGTCAGTCTTGTCCTGAAGGTTAAGGAAGAAAATCCAGAACGCTTATTTGGAGAAATTGTTGCCCAGCAGGGTTGGGTGAAACCTGAGACAGTCGAATTTTTTGCCGAAGCCCTGCCCCAACTTGTGGCACAGGGGAAGCGTGCGCCGATTGGAGAATATCTCAAACTTGCTGGTTTGCTGGATGAATCCCAGATTGCTCAAATTCTTCAGGAACAGCAACATCTGAATCTTCGGTTCGGTGAGATCGCAGTTGCCAAGGGGTGGGTAAAACCAAAGACAGTCAAGTTTATCCTTGCAACCTTTGAGAATGAAACGCCTTCAAAGGAGAAAGCCATCTCTAATGGTCTTAGCCTTAATCAGGTCATCAGCTAAGAACGTCTTGATTGAGGAGTAGAAATTTAGTCACAGAAATTTAGCAACTCCCATGATTTTACGTCTGAATTTACACCGAGTGATCAGTCAAGTTTTGATCAGAAGTTTGTCTGTTTTTTAGGTACTCAAATACACTTTTGTCCCCGATATCGGATGGAATCTCCTGAAATCCCTTTCGAGCTGCGAAGATGACAAATTGAATCGCCCAGAAAAATAGTAAAAACTTCTGATTCATGACTGACCAAATCCCTCCAATGTATCCCAAGAGAAACAGCGGGACTAGTAAGGTTAGCAATTTTGTTTCCATGCGATTGAAACAAAATGCTTCTTTGAAATAAATTCCGGTCAGTCCTACGAAAACAAAGCCGATGCCAAACAAAGTTGTAGGGTTATGATAAACAGTTAGCGCCAAGGGTTCAGGGTACTGCCAAGCAACAATTCCTGATGCAATTCCACCAACCAGCCAGAATAGTTGCAAGGAACGATGTAAAACAGCCAAGTAAATGTGAATTGTGAGTAAACTAACGCCTAGAGCTAGCCAAAATGTGGCATAGATCCACGTTAGGTTGTCGAGAATGACTCCATTTTCTGATTGCCACAAAACAAGCCCACTGCCCAAGGCAAAGCAAAACGCTGCTATCATTAAGCTGATCCGATAGACGATCACGCCCACTCGATCGGCTTCAGTAATGATGTACTCACCAAATTGACCGTGATAAACTTTTTGCGGATTAGCCTGTAGATCTTGACTCATTTTTTCCTCCTATCTTAGACCGTTAGAGAGACTTCAATTTTTACTCAGAATCCCGATTTACTCTAGATTTAATCTAAACTTTTTCAGAGAACTTTCCAGACTTTCCAGAGATAGTTTTATGTCTAAATCATATCAGAAATCCGAAAAGCGTAAGATGCAGCCTGCGCCAGAAGGGCTTAAGCCATTACAGCTTGATGAAACGATTATCTGTGGCCAACATGAGCGCCACCCTAATGATTTTGCTCAGCATCTAACTCAATCTATCACTGATTTTTTTGAACAAGCCAGCCCATTAGACTTAACCCGGTCAAAAGAATTACTTGCTACTAATGATAATGCCCTTAGAATTTTGGGAATTTTAAAGGCCGAGGGAGAGGACTCTCTGTTTGATATCGAACAGTTTGAACAGAGAATAATGTCTATTCTGAGAACAAAAGATCTGACTTTGAGTGCAGGTAAAATGAAGCAATACCTGAGGCATTTGACTAAAACAACTGAACATCCCTGCTACTTGACCGGAGGTGATGTATTTGAGTGGGAAGAAGATTTCTGGAACTCGGGCTCTGGAACCCAGAAGAAATACGAGTCTTTGAAACAAGAAAAAGCCTGTCATACTGATGTATTTCAACTTAAAAAATTTGCACCCGAGTTTGATGAAATTGATGGTTTTTTTGTAGAGGTTGAACGGACGAGCGATCGCAAAGAATTCATCCTTCCTTTAATTGATCTGACCGTTGCTGATGAAAATTCCCTCAATTATGATCTGATCAATGATTACTGCATCTGGTTTATTAATTATGACGCTTAAATTTATACTAAATCTTAAACTTATACTAAGTATTTATAGCAACCTCTGATCAAACCAATTTAAAACCTGCACCACAGACATCTCACGAATCTTTTAATGCTGTTTCTCCCTTGTGCCTGTTCCTAAGAGTAATAGGAACAGACACAAGACAGGGATATTACTGACTAACCTGTGAAATTAATTGCGTGACTCGCTCTTTCACCTGATCCCGAACTTGAGGAAAAATTTCTGGTTGTTCAGCCGGATCATCTAGTTGCCAGTCTTCAAAAACTGCTCGCGTCAGCCAGTCAGTCGGCAAATTCACACCACAACCGCAGAGAGAAATCACAACATCAAAGTCTTCTGAATTAAAGTCACTTAATGCCTTGGAAGTTTGGTTGCTAATATCAATTCCAATATCAGACATCGCTTTGATCGCATGGGGATTCACTTGGCTCGCTTCTAAACCGGAACTTGTAATCGCAATTTTATCTCCCGCCAACTGCTTGGCAAACCCTTCCGCCATCTGAGAACGGGCAGAATTTTTCTTGCAAACAAACATAATGCGTTTCATGAATTTCTCTCCCTGGATTAAGGATAGGTAATGAGCTTAGTCAAAGGGCAAGAATCAACCAATTTTTGGGTGAATTGTTCTAGCTCTTTTCAGCTTTAAATTGTAACATGTAGGTCAAATTTAACCTCCTGAAATCCCTGAAACTCCTTAGAAAAGGAAAGGGCTAACCCCCGCCAACAATGGTGACAATTTCTAAGTTGTCTCCAGCGTGAACTTCCGTAATTTCCCAAAATTGACGATGGAGAATTTCGCCGTTATATTCGACAGCAACTAAGCGCGGGTTAACCCCGATTTGCTCTAGAAACTCTGGCAACTTGGTTTGAGGAAAACAGGTACGAATTTCTCCATTAACTGTTAATTCAATTAATTCACTCATCATGGTCGCAGATTATGACAAATTGGCTTTATGTTAACGAATCTCTATTCTGAACATTCAACTGGGCTAAGAATAATTGAGTGGCTTGGGTGGGATGGGGCGCTTGCATAATCCCTCGCACAATCGCAACCCGTTCAGCTCCAGCAGTAATGACATCTCCTAGATTCTCTAAATCAATGCCCCCAATCGCGAACCAGGGAACAGAGGAATGAAGGGTTGCATAGTGAACATACTCTAACCCTGCCGCCACTTTGCCGACTTTTGTCGGAGTTTCATAGACAGGCCCAACTCCAATATAGTCAGCACCCGCTGCGATCGCCCGCTGCATTTCTTCAGGATTCGTCGTTGACTGCCCAATAATCCGATGGGAACCGAGCAACTGACGGGCCACCTGAATCGGCAAGTCCTGTTGACCCAAATGTACCCCGTCCGCCTCAACTGCCAGGGCCAAATCCACCCGATCATTGACGAAGAAGAGGGCATTGTAACGAGTACAAAGGTGACGCAATTTCTGAGCATTCTCAAAACGAATCGAGTCATCGGTCTCTTTATCCCGATATTGTACAAGCTTCAACCCACCTTTCAGAGCCGCTTCTACCGTTGTTAACAGGGAATCAGTTGGAGACGTAACCAGGTAAAGGGGAACAGCGTTCAACTGTTGCAAGCGCTTGCAGGCCAGCAGATTACTCTCCAGGGTGTACACCTGATACCGCATTGACTTAAAAGCTGCACCCATATTGGGATGATAAACCTTGCCATACTCTTCCAAGACCCTCAGGGCTTCCTCTACCCGCGCAAAATTGGCCTGAAGAACTTGGTCAACTCCTGAACGGCTTGCCTCTTGGGGATGGGTTAAGGCTGTTCCCGGATCTTCAGGGGTGTTTCGAGCCAGTCGCAAATCCAAAGTATGCCAGCGAGCGATTTCCTGCCGCAAAGTTTTGCACACTTCAGAAAATTGAGCTTGGTTGAGGCCAAATCGACACCATTCTTCAATCACTCTCAATCCTTCCCGCGCCCGATCCAGGTTGGCATCCAGAATACGACGCAGGGCCAACCTGGATTCTGAGTGATCCACTTGAACAGGGTCTTGAACAGCTTCTTGAGCGGGTTCCTGCATTGGATTAACTGGATTATAAGCAAATTTTTTCATATTAATTAATTTACATTGCAACAACTTGCTTAAAATATCTTAAGAAATTTTAACGAGACAAATCTTTCAACTTCCCTTTCCAAGCATCATACAATGATGCATACTTGACCCAATTCTAAGTTTCAGTAAAGACTGCGGGTTACAAAACCGTTGATTTAACGTTAATACTCTCTATGACCGTGACTCCTCCACACTCTCACCCCCCTTGTCTGCAATTCTCTGCTGTGGTAATAACGCTAGCTACGGGATTAACGTTAGCTGGAATTGTTCCCTCGGTAGTAGCCACTCCCCTGCAACCGTCCGTGATCGCTCAGCAACTGCAGGCTAGTCCAGCTCTCCATCTGATCTACGTCAGCGCCAATACAGGTAATGACTCTGGCCAAGGAACTGAGCGATCACCCCTACGTACAATTACCCAAGCCTTGGGTATAGCCAAGCCCAACACCGCCATTATTCTGGCCCCTGGAACCTACAGCACTCAAACAGGGGAACAGTTTCCTCTGATCATGCGATCCGGGGTCACCATTCAGGGCAATCCCAATACCCAGGGTCAAGATGTGGTTGTGGTGGGGGGCGGATGGTTTACCAGTCCTACCTTTGCCAAGCAGAGTATTACGGTTCTAGGGGCCAACAGTGCTCGACTCAGCGGGGTAACGATCACAAATCCTAGCGATCGGGGTTACGGTCTATGGATTGAATCCAGTTCCATGGTCGTCGCCAATAGCACGTTCACTCGAAATACCCACGATGGTATTTCAGTTGTGGGCAATAGTTCACCCCTGATTCAGGATAATCGCTTTACTCGCAATGGCGCGAATGGGATTACGGTCTATGGGTCTTCTCGGCCTGAAATTCGTAACAATGAATTCCAAGATACGGGGTTTGGCATCAATGTGGCCCAGCAAGCGGCCCCGTTTATTTCCGGGAACCGCATTATTTTCAACAAAGATGGGGTGGTGATTCAAGCCAATGCCCGACCGATTTTGCGGGACAACTACATCGAACGCAACCAACGGGATGGGGTCGTGGCGATCGCTCAAGCGATTCCTGACTTGGGAAGTTCCAGGGAGCCCGGTCGAAATCTGATTCAAAACAATGGTCGTTATGATGTTCACAATGGGACGAAGGGGCCATCCATTCAAGCCCATGGCAATCAGGTGGTAAAACTGGAAGGATCAGTTGAAGTCTCCGGCAGTTATAACGCGGCGGTTCCGGTTGCGCCATTGACAACCCGGCTATTGACAAACCGAGCGAATGAAACCGGAAGAATTAGTGATCCCTCGGCGATCTCTCCCGTGAATACCAGTGCAGTTCTCCCGGTTTTTTTACCCAATGCCTCCCAGAATAGACCCCCGGCCCAGGTCTCTGTTATTCCTGAGACGGCAATTCCAATTACTGTGCCGCAGCCAGAGTCTCGGCAGTCCATTCGAACGCTACCACCCACTCGTTCCTCTAGAAGAACAAGAGTTCAAAGCCCTGCCAGTCAGCCTCCTAGAGAATCCTCTTCGATTCTGGCCCGTTTTAGCACGAATGCCCCTGAATCCAGTTCTAGTAGAAATTCTGTTCCTATTCCTGTCCCTGCCCCAGAATCAAACCGTCCTTCCCCGTCAACTTTCCCCAACCCAAATTCTGTGCCCAACCTACCCTCTTCAGGCGTTCTGCCTGTGCCGAGGATGAGCATTCCCGTCAGTGGAGAAGGCTATGTCCCAACTGATCTGGGTATCGCCACTGGAGGGGTCTCCCCAATCGCATTGGGACTGAAATATCGAGTCGTGGTGGTGGTCGAGGGTGATGGTCTCTATCAGCGAGTCCAAGCGGTTATTCCTGAGGCATTTCAGACTGAGCTAGAGGGACGGCAGGTGATTCAAGTGGGAGCCTTTCGCGATCGCACTAAAGCTGACGAAGTCATGTGGCTCTTAAAACAGCGAGGCATTTCAGCACAGCTAGAACCCTTCAATTAGAATTCCTTTAACTAGAACCCCTTAACAATTGACCGATGACCCATGATAAATTGCTTCACACCGATGCCCAACGTTTGACTCCTAACCATAATAAACCTCGTTGGGCAGGGGAGAACTGGCTTTCCAGAGGGGTGAACCTGCTGATTCAAACCCAGCCGATTTATGCCCTGATGAAGCAACAAGCGCGGAAAGTCTTGATCACAACGGCTGAAAAAAATGGGATTCCCTGGCGGCTGAATTATCAACAGTTGGAGCAGTCAGGGGCACAACAGTTACTCTCTGAAATTGTCAATCCAGAAGTTACCTACCCTGACTATTATCAAAAACCGTTCCATGCTTATGATCAGGGAAATCTCTGTTGGCAGGCTGCATTTGAGGCTGAGTCTGCAACCTATGCCATGGCCCTGCGGGTTTGGCCCCAGGAGAGGTTGAGTTGGCAAGGGGCTCAGAACCGATTACGATCCAGCTTTCATCAGGTATTAGGCCAATATTGTCCACCAACCGTTGCAACCGTTTTGGATGTGGGCTGTTCCGTCGGGATTTCAACTCTGGCATTACATCGTTACTTTCAAACCCAGTTGCAAGACCTGTTGCAAGACCCGTCGCAAGACCTGTTGCAAGATCAGGCCCAGCCTAACGTTCTGAACGTTCAGACCATTGGCCTGGATTTGTCTCCCCAGATGTTGTCGGTGGCCAAAACCCAGGATAGGGATCATGAGATTCAGGAGTGGCGGCACGCTCAAGCAGAATCTACTGGGTTTTCTGACCAAACCTTTGATGTGGTCACCTTGCAATTTGTGATTCATGAACTGCCTCATCAGGCAACCCGTGAAATTTTTCGAGAGATCCTGCGGATTTTACGACCAGGGGGATGTTTGGGCATTGTGGATAATAATCCCAAATCCCCGGTGATTCAAAACCTGCCTCCGGTACTGTTCACGTTGATGAAGAGCACAGAACCCTGGAGTGATGACTACTATACGTTTGATGTGGAAACGGCTTTACAGGAAACAGGGTTTGAATACAAAACAACGGTTGCCTCAGACCCCCGCCACCGAACCATTATTGCGATCAAACCCCATTAATTCGGCTGGATTTAACATCAGTTGCACAGGGACAATTTACCTGCATAACTTTGTTGGATTAACTTTGTTGGATTAATTTTGGTAAATTAATTTTGTGAGATGAATTTTGTGAGATGAATTTTGGTAAGTAGGATTGGGATATTCCGCCGATGGCTAACGAGTTTGAGCTAGCAAATACGATCAAAACTGCCTATCGGGCTTGTAGGCCAGAACCCTTGCAGGGCGAGGGCTTGGAACGCTATTATGTTGATCTCTCCGACGTTCGCAATACGGAAGCAGTCGAGGGGGTCAATGCTACTTTAGAATTTCAGGAAGACGGGCAGCCCAACACAATTCTCTTCACTGGACATCGAGGCTGTGGCAAAAGCACTGAACTAAAACGAATTCAAAAAAAGTGGGAACAGGAGTTCCGGATTGTTTATCTGGAGGTGAATGAAGAAACAGATATTAACGATGCGGAATACACGGATTTGTATCTGGTGGTGATTCAGAAGATCGAGTATACCCTGCGAAAAATGGGCTTACAATTTGATCCGAAATTGCTCAGCAGCTTTGAAAACTGGTTCAAGGAAGTGATCCAGGAAGATGAACAGTCTGTGGCCGCCTCCGTGAATGTCGAGGCCGAAGCCAGTTTGGGCGCCGATGCCCCGTTTATCGCCAAGCTTTTGGTAAAACTGATGGCGCAAATCAAAAACTCCACCCAACGCAAAACGACGATCCGAAATGTCTTGCAACGAGATGTGTCTCGCCTCAAAACAGACATTAACCTGCTGTTGCAGGACGCATCTAAAACCATTCGGCGGCAATATCCCAAGGGATTTCTGATTATTTTTGATAACTTGGATCGGATTCCGCCCCACATTGGAGAAAAGCTATTTTTTGACTATGCAACTCAACTCCAAGGCTTGGAGAGTACCCTGATTTATACCGTTCCGATTTCTGTGCTGTGCTCCCCCAAGAACCTGAGTAATACCTTTCGGAATCCCCATGTCATGCCC
This sequence comes from Microcoleaceae cyanobacterium, assembly GCA_051652765.1. Lineage (GTDB taxonomy): Bacteria > Cyanobacteriota > Cyanobacteriia > Cyanobacteriales > Microcoleaceae > JBHJGO01. The sequence continues at coordinate 39,166 of JBOFUV010000029.1, forward strand.
ATGGTGAATATCTATAATTTTGATAAATTTGAGCGCGATCGCCCAACGCCCCTGAGCGAGAATCTAGAAGTCGTCAAAGCCATGGCCAGCATTATCGAGCGGCGAGTCAACGTGGAGGCGGTGTTTGAATCACAGGAGCAACTTTTAGACTTGGTGCGGGCCAGTGGGGGCCATGTGCGGCAGTTGATGTCGATGATGCAGGTGGCCTGTGTGACGGCCAGAACTCGCAGCCATCAGAAGATTCAGCCTGAGGATGTCACCTACGCGATCAAACAGGAACAGTTTAATTTTGAGCGGGCGCTGCGGGAGGAACACTATCCGATTTTGGCTAAGGTTTTTTTGGAAAAGGAGGTAGACAAAAACGAAACGGGACAACTGCTGCTGTTTAACACTTCTGTCCTGGAATACAATGGAAACAATCGCTGGAACTATCCCAATCCTGTTGTGATCCGCAGTGACCTCTTCCAATCTGCCCTTCGAGACGCTCCGAACCCATCCCCTTGAAGCCCAAGCGGAAACGCAAAAAGCAGCCCGAAAACAGGAATTCCTCAGGCTCAATGCTGAATCCCTAGCGGCACTTGCAACGTTTGTGGACTTTGCCGAAGGGCTGACGATTGGCTTTGTCGAACTTAATTTTCCGCCGGATGCCGAAATTCTCCTAGAAGCCCTGCAACAAAATCCTGGCTGCCAAGATATACAATTTGCCGCTATCGACTTTTGGGAACAGAAGGATTTAAAGTTCCTCCGGGATGAACTGGTCAAACGCTTGCAAACCATTGAACGGGAACCCAGCAAGAAGTTGGTTTTAGTGCTGCAAAACCTGTCCCAAGCGATTGGGGTCTTCGGGGACTATCCCCCGATTTTGCAAGACCTCAACTTCGTTCGGGATGCCTACACCCTCAGCGTTCCCCATCCCCTGCTGCTGATCCTGCCAAACTTCGCCATCAGCCGCTCGGCCCGATTTGCTCCCGACTTCTGGGCCTGGAAATCGGGGGTGTTTGTCTTTGCCAGCCCGCAAGTTGCTCAGGACGAAGCCAGACTACAGGCCGCAGCACTAGACGACTTAGACCTCAGCGAACCCGTACCCCAAGAACGCATTGCTGAACTGGAAGGACTCCTGATGGAACATTACCCTTCCGGACGACCCTGCCCTCCCGAAAACTGGGAAACCTGTAGCGATCTCTTTCTAAAACTGGGAAAAGCCTACTTGAGCCGCGAAAATTATCCGCAAGCCGAAGCCTATCTGCAAGAATCCCTCAAGTTTGCTCAGAAACTCAACAACCTACAAAGAACTGCCGAATCCTTCCGGTATTGGGGTTACGCCCTTTGGAATTTGGGTCGCTACGAGAAAGTGATCGCCTCTTTCGACAAAGCCCTGGAAATCAGACCTGACTTCTATGTAGCCTGGAACAACCGAGGCAATGCCCTTTGGGATTTAGGTCGCTACGAAGAAGCGATCGCCTCCTTTGACAAAGCCCTAGAAATCAGACCTGACTTCTATGTAGCCTGGAACCTCCGAGGCATTGCTCTTTTGAATTTAGGTCGCCATGAAGAAGCGATCGCCGCCTGTGACCAAGCCCTGGAAATCAAACCCGACGACCATTCCGCCTGGAACCTCCGAGGCATTGCCCTTAGGGATTTAGGTCGCTACGAGGAAGCGATCGCCTCCTTTGACAAAGCCCTGGAAATCAAATCTGACTTCCCTGAAGCCTGGAACTTCCGAGGCATTGCCCTTAGGGATTTAGGTCGCTACGAGGAAGCGATCGCCTCCTTTGACAAAGCCCTAGAAATCAGACCTGACTTCTATGTAGCCTGGAACCTCCGAGGCATTGCCCTTAGGGATTTAGGTCGCTACGAGGAAGCGATCGCCTCCTATGACAAAGCCCTGGAAATTCAGCCTAACGATCATTCCGCCTGGTTCTGCCGAGGCATTGCCCTCTACAATTTAGAACGCTACGAGGAAGCGATCGCCTCCTTTGACAAAGCCCTGGAAATTCAGCCTAACGATCCTAATGCTTTTTACAGCAAAGCCTGTTGTTATGGCTTGCAAAACAACGTTGAACTTGCCCTGAAAAATCTGGAGCAAGCGATTAATCTTGATCAAGAATATTTAGAAATGGCAAAGACGGATTCTGACTTTGATAGTGTTCGAGGGGATGAGCGGTTTCAGGCGTTGGTTCGGGGGAGTTTGGAGGAGGGGAATCGGGAGTTGATTTGAGTTCTATTACACTTTATTGAGCTTTCAAAAGTTGGTTCGAGGGAGTTCTAAAGACTTATAGTTCGATTGTTGAGAGGATTTCATCAACAGATTGACCTCGTTTTTGTAAACAATCCAGGCTTCAGACATAGGGTTCATCATCCTGAAACCCTACTGAACTCTGATATCAACCACTGTTGCATTAAAGTTATAGGCATCCCCTTCTAGCTCAAC
>JBOFUV010000030.1:0-28646 GCA_051652765.1 Microcoleaceae cyanobacterium
GCAATATCAATCCATTCGCAGGAATTTTACTCGCCGCTATTTGTGTTGCCGCAGGATTTGGAGCGATACGGATTCTTATGGGAATAGTAGATTTCATCAAAAATCCTTCACGTCCTCGTATTGGAGGTGGCTGGGGTGGTTATGGATCTGCTGGCTGCGGAGGCTGGGGTGGGGGTGATTCTGGTAGTCATAATTCTAGTGACTCTGGTGGTAATGACGGCGGCAGTGGTTGCAGTGGCGGCGGGGGTTGCGGTGGCGGAGGTTGTGGCGGTGGATAGCCGTATAATAATTCGCTTGGAGCGGACTGCCGAAAGATGTTGGTGCATTGCAAAAGTTGTTCGCAGCCGCTCAAGCGCACCGTTATCTTGCCAGCGCACCACAGCTTCCCTGTGGAGTTGAACCGAAGGGCGACTGACTATGGTGAGAGAGGGTTTGCATCATCTGCGCTGGTCGTTTTGCTGAGTTAAGAGACAGTTAGCTTGACTTGGGCGGGCTAACCAATCACTGCACCCGACCTGCAATAGTACTATTGGATTAGTCCAAAAGCTATCTGTTAAGACAGTGCTTCTAGGCTATCTGCTGTGCCCGGTACGTCCTTTTTCGTGGTAAGATGAAGCGCTACATGTAGTGTGGCTGGAATAACCTTACTATGGCAGAGCAACTGGTTCTCCCCTTTCTGAAAAACTCTACATTCCTGACGACTGTTGAGCTATGCGCTGGTGCTGGTGGACAAGCACTGGGATTACATTCAGCAGGGTTTCACCATCTTGCTCTTGTTGATAATGATCAAAGCTGTATAACTACGCTGCAAGAAAATTTCAAGGGAGTTAATGTTTATTTAGAAGATCTCAAAACATGGAATGCTAAACCTTTTGAAGGTGTTGATTTATTAGCGGCTGGTTTACCTTGCCCTCCATTTTCAAAAGCAGGTAAGCAACTTGGTTCTAATGATGAAAGGAATCTTTTCCCTTCAATACTAGACATCATAAGCGAGGTAAAACCCAGAGGAATCATGATCGAGAATGTCCCTGGATTATTAGAACCTAGATTTGAAGAATTTAGATCTAATTTTCAAGAGCAACTTCGGAAGATGGGTTACACTCCTGCCTGGAAGTTATTAAATGCTTGTGACTATGGTGTTTCTCAGTTACGACCGCGTGTTGTACTAATTGCACTTAAAAAGGATTTAGCTTCAAATTTTTCTTGGTCTCGACCTCTGAAGAGTGATCCTCCTACTGTTGGCGAAGCTCTTTATGATTTAATGGCTGAGAATGGGTGGGGAAAAGTTGATGAATGGAAGCAGAAAGCCAACAAAATTGCGCCTACCTTGGTTGGAGGAAGTAAAAAGCACGGTGGTCCTGATCTTGGACCAACAAGGGCTAAGAAAGCATGGGCATCTCTAGGAGTTAATGGACATTTAATAGCCCAGTCAGCACCCCAACCTGATTTTGATGGCAATCCCTATTTAACAGTTAAAATGTGCGCTAGACTTCAAGGCTTTCCTGATAGCTGGTTCTTCTCAGGTAAGAAAACGGCTGCATATAGGCAGGTTGGTAACGCTTTTCCCCCACCCGTTGCGGCAACGATAGGAAGAGAATTATTTAGAGTACTTACAACGACTAAAAAAGTGTTCGCAATTAGTTCTAACCTCAGTTGATATGCCAAGAGTACCTACAAATAACCGTAATGCAGAAGCAGCAGTACAAGCATTCATAAATGATTTAACTAATAGAGGTTGGGGGCTAAGTGAGGCGTGGCTTGCTATTTCTAGGCAGCTTATGACCTGTGAGATATGGGATGAACTTAGAAAGACTTGGGTGCGGTATTACAATCAGCCTGTTTTACGAGAAAGGAACGACTACAAACTTTTAGCTAATAGTAGTCCGAATCAGGCTCTACAGGAGTCTACTCTTGTTGGTGATTACATTGCCCAAGAATTGAATATTCCCAGGGAAAATTTATGTGATGAGCTTGGCATATTCATGAAGGCATTGTCTATTCAGCCCAATAATCCTAGAGGGCATTCTTTCCGCTCTATTATTGCAGAGGTTTTGGCGCGATATAGTGATCCTCAGATCACTGTGCGAGAGGAAGTCAATCCCTATATTTTATTTTCAGGTAGTCAATTTAATCTTCGCTCTAAGAATCCCAGAATAGATATTGTTGCATATCGCAATAATCTTCCAGTTGCTCTCTGTTCGACTCGATGGACTTATCGCCATGACCGAGTTGACTTACTTGAAGAAGCCAGAGCTTATATGAATGCTGCTAAGGAGCTTAATCCTAATATTCACTTCTTTGGCATAACGGCAGAAATGAACCCTGCACGTCTTAAAAAGGTTGTCGCTCAGACTCTACCATTGATACCGTCTGCTGATGTTGACTATCTTGTACATTTACATGCACCTTTAGCTACAACGGTCGTAAACCACAATGGAGATTTAGTTCATCTTCTAGATCTCGTAGATTGGGTCAATAGCTCCCATACTTGGTAATAAGTGATGAGGTGTACGACAGCCAGCTAACAATGCGTTGGTGCGGACGGTATAAAGTCTGTCGTCGGGAGTTAGAGGTTACTAGCCGCCGCTGACTGGGAACGTTAGCCTGCTTCTCCGATAGGTTTTTGAGTTGGTTAGAATCTGGGGATAGGGTAGTTTGGGGTTTCACAGTCATTTAGTGGGTGACGCGATCGCCCAGCATGATTTCAATCTTGAGGAAGATAATTATGGCACAGCAGTTTTCGGGTACGGTTCAGATTTTGAACACCTCATCAGGCTCACCCACAGTTGTGCTTGACTGTTGAGGGATTCAGTTAGATGTGGTTACAGGTTAAACTGGGGACAGATAAGCAACTTCCTCACCAATGCCTACGGTTCTTCAGGTTGGGCCTTATAGTTTCATCTTTTTCAGCTCTGATAGAGGTGAACCAGCTCATATTCACGTTAAGCGAGATCGGCAGTTAGCTAAGTTTTGGCTTAGTCCTGTTTCTTTAGAAAAGAATCGAGAGTTTAAAGACCACGAATTAAATGATATTTCCCAGCTTGTGGAGGAACACGAACAAACACTATTGGAGGCTTGGCATGACTACTTTGACGTTTGAGACAGAACCTCTTGCAGCACAGGTTAGACTAATCGATGAAAAGCTAATTGTAGACTTGATCGATGGACGAAGTTTAATTGTTCCCTTATCTTGGTATCCCCGTTTGCTCAATGCCTCTCAAGAGGAGCGACAAAACTGGCAACTCTTAGGAGATGGTTACGCAATCGAGTGGGTTGATTTGGACGAACATATTGGTGTTGAAGGTCTGCTAGCAGGTAGACAGAGCGGTGAAAGCCATCATTCTTTTGAACGTTGGCTGGCGACACGAGGCATTTCTTCACAGCTTAATCGGGCTAACAATTCAAATGCAGCGGACAGTTGAGAGGTGCTGGTGCTGAATTTGAGTTCAACTGCCGCCGCTGAACTCAATCGTTATGCAGCTCAGGCTGTTGGTTGGGACGGTAGCCTGAAGGTTATCTTTATAGTGCTGATTGGGACTATAATTTATGCAAATCATCGCTTCTGCTATCTCACTCAATGTTGATGATGTCACCGCATCCGCCACATTCGCCAAGCAACACTTCGGCTTTAGCGAGGAAATGTCAGCCGATGGCTTTGTGTCACTCTCTAGGAAAGATATTGGGTTTAACCTAATTTTCCTGAGAACTGGGTTGGAAAGCTTCAAGCCAATCCATCTGCGCGGACATCAAGCAGACGGTTTGCTGATTGTTTTAGTGGTGGACGACATCGATACAGAATATGAGCGAATACAAGCAGAAGGGGTAACGATTACGACTGCAATTGAAACCGAACCCTGGGGTGAACGATTCTTTCAAGTCAGCGATCCAAATGGTGTTGTGATTCAACTTGTCCAGTGGATGACAGAGCCAACTCAGTAATCGTGATCTAAGATTGTGTAAATGGCAAGAACACAATGCCAATAATTCCAATTATGAACTACAGAAACTACATCACGATCGAACCCAATAAACGCGGTGGTAAGCCTTGTGTACGTGGCTTGCGAATTACGGTTTATGAAGTGCTTGAGTACCTAGCTTCCGAGATGACCGAAGCAGAAATTCTCGACGATTTTCCCGATCTGACACGAGAAGATTTAAAAGCCTGTATTGCTTATGCTGCTGACCGTGAGCGTCGGTTTATGACCGCTCCATTATCCGCATGAAATTACTGTTTGATGAAAACTTATCGCCTAAATTGCCGAACCGTTTGAGCGATCTTTTCCCAAACTCGCTTCACGTTCGAGATGTGGGCATGAAAGCAACAATCGACCCAATAGTTTGGGATTATGCAAAAGACAATGATTTGATGATTGTCTCGAAGGATGCTGACATGCACGATCTGAGCTTAGTATTTGGGAATCCGCCAAAAGTCATTTGGCTTCGACTGGGAACCGATCCTTCCTGATTTATGAGTGGTTAACCTGGATTCCGTAACCCTGGAGCAGTATTATTGGCCTGATTTTTCTAGCCAGTACTGCCCAAGCAGTTGCCGAATAAACTGTAGGATAGACTAGGACGCGGCCTTTAGGGAATAGTCAGTCACTTCAATATCGAGTAGCTCAGTCACCACATCAATAGGAATATCCATGATCTGCCAAAGATGTCTGAGGAATTCTTTCTCCTGGATCAATGGCGGGCCATCAATGAGCACCAGATCGGTTGCGACTCTAAAGGCACTTTCTTGATAGTCCGCAGGCAGAGATTCTCGGGCGATCGCGACCAAAGGTTCAATTCCTCGGGTAGACAGCAGATTAAACAAATCCTCCAGCATTTCTCGCAAACGTTGCTCTGAATAGTCCGTAAATAACGGTTGAACCAGCAAAAGATCAACAATCCGCTGCCTCTCCACCCCAGAAAGATAGCCATCGGCGGCGATCGCTGCTACTCCAATGGCGGCAAAAGCCTCCGATGGGGACAAGGAAACCCGATCCCCATCTTGACTCCTAAAAACAATACTGAAAAGACTCACCTGAGATCAATTCTCCTTGGTTCAGAACAAGTTAAATTTGTTCTATCCTAGCTGCGATTTCCAAACCTGGCAATTAGACCTATGCCAGATTATCGATTTGAGCCATTGGGAGCGCCTGGTAATACCATCCCCTCAGCCGCCATACGATAGGGTTCAACGGCATCATTAAAGTCAATAGGCAGCACGGCAACAACGTTTTCATGGGGACGAGGAATGATCACCCAAGTTTCTAGGGTTCCACCGTAGACTTTCTCAACGGCAGCAATTCCTGCGTCCATTGAAGTTTTAACTTCTGAGACATCACCCCGAATCATGATGGTAAACCGCGCACTTCCGGCTCGAATGTATCCAACCAGAGTCACTCGACCTGCTTTGACCATCGCATCAGCAGCAGCTAAAATGCCTGGAAATCCCTTGGTTTCGAGTGCTCCAACGGCTTGTTGTGACATGCAAATTTCTCCTGAGTGAATCAAACGCTGTAGGGGGTCGCGTTCTTATTGTAGAAAGATTAGGGAACCTCTGACTAAGTTAGAAGTTATATTAAGGACAAGTATTGCTAATCTGTCTTCCTATCTGTTTTCCTAGGGCCTAAATGGTTCACTGACCTCCGTATAATCGATCGGCATTACCGCTTCCAAATTCTCCGGCGGATTGGGTACAATGTAATGAGTGATAACTGTACAGCCAAAAACCTTCTCTGCAGCTTCTACTCCCGCTTTCATCGCAGGCACAACTTCAGAAGTCCTACCTCGAATCGACACTAAAAACTCGCCTCTTTCTGCAAGTTCGAACTGCACCAATGTCACCTGGGCTGCTTTGACCATCGCATCAGCGGCAGCTAGTACGCCCGGAAATCCTAAAGTTTGAATCACTCCAACTGCCTCTGGCATGTCAAATTTTCCTAAACGTCCTGAAAATAGCTGATCTAGACAATATTCTACGGCAACCTCTGACTATAAACCTCACCCTCCCAGCTTTTCTTGATTCTGAGCCAAACTTGCCGTGGGTTAACACTCAGTTCAAAAGTCAGGAATCAGACAAGAATTCGGCTTGACCTAGACAGCCGTCCTAACTGTCCTAGGATATTGAGGCCACACTGCATCTAAAATCCCTGGAAGGTTTAGAATTTTCAAGGGTTAGAGTTTTCAAGGGTTAGAATTTTCCTGCTTGAGAATTGGTAACGAGAAACAATTTGATAAAGTGACACCTTCGTTGATGACAAAACGGAATAGGAAGTGAACAATAAAGTCAAGGCAATTATTGTTCTTTCCGCGTGAGAGATAAAATCCCATGGGCCTGAACCACCAGCCATCTGGTTTTAATCAAAATTCCTCAACACCAAGACTCTCCAGCCAACAAATGCAGCAGTGTTTGGAACAGTTTCCCAGGGCGATCGCCCTACTGGATTGTCAGATGCGCTATCTGCTCACCAATCGACGCTGGCGAGAAGCGTTAGGCGGGTCTGACCATACCCTAATGGGGGACTCAGGTGAAAAAAAACATCCTATCTTGCCAGACAATTGGCTAGACATTCAGCAATGTTGCCTTGCAGGGCAGAGCCAGACTTGGGAAACCATGGATGTTCAGCAGACTGGGGACTGGCAACGTCAGTTACAGCGTGATCTACAGGGAAATCTACAGACTTGCTGCCGGTGGGAAGCTCATCCTTGGTACGGAGACTCCGGCACCGTGGAAGGCATCATTCTCTCCTTGGAAACCGGTTCCTGGTACAGTTCATCGAAATCGAGTCCTCTGTCCGATCAAGATATCCTGGCTGAGTCTCAACTTCAATCATCTGAAGTGCTCTTTCAGCAGCTTTTTGAGCGATCAGCTGATGCAATTCTAATTTTGGAGGATGGCATTTTTACCGATTGCAACCAAGCCACCGTTGCGATGATGGGCTATGAAACTAAAGCTGAATTTCTGGCGTTGCATCCCTCTTGCCTCTCCCCAGAAATCCAACCCGATGGACGTTCCTCCTTTGAAAAAGCGAATGAAATGATTGCGACAGCCCGAACAAAAGGAACCCATCGCTTTGAGTGGATGCATCAACGCAGGGATGGGGAAGACTTTTGGGTAGAGGTTTTACTGACGGTCATTCCCTTAAAAGACAAACAAGTTTTGCATACTGTCTGGCGAGAAATTGGCGATCGCAAACAGGCTGAGTTTATCTTGCAAAGCCGAACGGCTCAGCTTTACAAGCAAAATCAGGCTCTGATCCAGCTCGCCAAACATCCTGCCGTGAATCAGGGCGATTTAGAAACAGCTCTACAATTGATTACTACGGTCACCGCTCGAACCTTGAACGTTGAGCGGGCCAGTATTTGGCTATACGATCCGGAGCGGATCTCAATTCACTGCCAAGACCTATTTGAACAGACCTCAAAACAGCATCACCAAGGAACTCGACTGAATATTTCAGACTATCCCAACTATTTTGCAACTCTGGCCCATGAGGATATTATTGCGGTTCAAGATGCCAATCTCGATCCAAGAACCTGTGAATTTTCCTCCAGCTATCTGCAACCGTTGGGAATTGCATCTATGCTCGATAGTCCGATTCGCCTGAGCGGAGAAACCGTTGGAGTCATCTGTCTAGAGCACATTGGGCAAGTCCGTCCCTGGCAACCTGAAGACGAAAACTTTGTGCGCTCCGTAGCGGATTTGATTGCTTTAGCCATGGAAGCTTGCGATCGCCAGTGCAGCGAAGCCGAACTGCAAGAACGAGCGGTTCAACTCCGTCAGCAAAACCAGGCTCTCATTCAACTTGCTAAACATCCTGCGGTGAATCAGGGTAAGTTGGAGCTAGCGATTCAAACCATGACGGAAATCGTTGCTCAAACCCTCCAGGTTGAACGAGTCAGCGTCTGGTTTTATCGGGCTGACAAAACCAATCTTCAGTGTGAAGATCTTTATAAACAAGCCACTCAGGATCATCACCAGGGCAGTGTATTAGATGTGATCGCCTATCCCGACTACTTTCAGGCGATCGCCACAGAAGAAATAATCGCGATGAATGATGCCCAGACTGACCCACGCACCCTTGAATTTGCTGAAGCCTATTTAAAACCTTTAGGAATCACATCAATGCTGGATAGTCCAATTCAGTTTGGAGGTGAAACTATTGGCGTGATCTGTATTGAGCATATTGGCAAGATGCGCTGCTGGGAGCCAGAAGATGAACACTTCGTGCGTTCGGTGGCTGACCTGATTACTCTTACCCTCGAAGCTCGCGATCGCAGGGAAACCGAAGCAGAATTGCAGCAAAAAGAGGAACAGTACCGCAGCATCTTTGAAGCCGTCAGCGATGCCATCTTGATTAACGATTTAGCAACGGGGCAACTCGTCGAAGTCAATCCAGCAGCCCATCAAATGCATGGCTATCGCTATGAAGAATTTCTTCAACTCTCCCCCACCGAATTTATTCATCCTGATTCTCTAAAAACATTCACAGAGTATCTAGAAGTTGTCAAAGCAGGCAAACCGTTTACCTGTGAAGCCCTAGATCTTCATAAAGACGGCTATTCAATCAATATTGAAGTGCGAGGCACTCGGTTTAACTACAATGGTAAACCCCATGGGTTGGGAATCGTGCGAGATATTACCGATCGCAAGCAAGCAGAATTACAACTTCAGCAGAAAACTGAGGCTTTAGAACAGACCTTACGAGAATTGCATCGCACCCAAGCCCAAATGGTGCAGAGTGAAAAGATGTCTGGTTTAGGCCAAATGGTCGCAGGGGTAGCCCATGAGATTAACAATCCGGTTAACTTTATCCATGCAAACTTACCCCACGCTGAGGAATACGTGGAAGATTTACTCAGCCTAATTGAACTTTATCAGGAACACTATCCTGATCCGACCGAAGACCTGCAAAAAACAATTGAGAAAATCGAACTAGACTTTCTCAAAGCAGACTTTATCCAACTCTTACAATCTATGAAAGTTGGCACCGATCGAATTCGAGAAATTGTGTTATCTCTCCGAAATTTCTCCCGACTTGATGAATCTGATCTCAAAAAAGTCAACCTACATGAGGGTCTGGATAGTACGTTAATGATCCTGCGAAATCGATTCAAGACTCAACCCGATCAACGACCCGAAATTCAACTCATTCAGGACTATGGCAACCTCCCCCTAGTTCAATGTTATCCAGGTCAACTCAATCAAGTCTTCATGAATATTCTCAGCAATAGCATTGATGCCTTGGAAGAAACTTGGATCAGTCAAACCGGGAATCATAAAACAGGAACAACTCCTCTACAAATTCGGATTTGTACTGAAGTGATTGAGCCAAATTGGGTCAGAGTTCGGATTGCTGACAATGGCAAAGGAATGCCAGAAAGTGTTCGGGAGAAGCTATTTGATCCCTTCTTTACAACCAAGCCAGTCGGCAAAGGAACCGGATTGGGATTATCGATCAGCTACCAAGTGATGGTTGAAAAACATGGTGGCAAACTCGAATGTTATTCAACTCCTGGATTAGGAACCGAGTTTGTGATTGACCTCCCGGTTGATCCGAGTCCTCCTTAATCAGGGAAATTTAGGGGGATCAAACCCTACTTGAGTGCCGATTCAGAGATTTACACACGGTAGCCTTACATACGGTAGCCTGAGCATGAGAGCGAGGATCAGGTCTTAGGAAAAGCCAAACCCAGAGACGATTCTACTCCCCGACGTTGACTCCAGTAATCGTCGGGGATCGTGGGACTTTTAAACTCATCATTTTTTGGTAAGATGAACTCACGTAAAATTAAAATGACGCTAATTCTCCTCACACAAGCACAAATTGCTGTAGATCTACTACAGAGTTAGTTGCGCCTTGATCTGCGACTAGGGGGAACTCTAGAAATCTCCCCCAATTCTCTCAAGGAGAGGGCTTAATTGTTCATCAATTGGAAACGATATGCCCAAGGGGCCTTTTATTACTATGCAGGGCGATGGTAATTCACAGATTAGTTTTTACTATGAAAATGGCTCGGTGGAGACACTGAGTGTACCGACTTCATCTCTCGAATTGGGAGAACAACTCCCACAGGTACTGAGTAAACCTTGGTTGACCTTCCACCTCATCGACCAGACGATTAGTATTTGTATGGCTAAAGTCCTAAAAGTAGAGGTAAAACCTCCAATTCCCCAGCTAGAGGGAGAGGCTGTTTTCCATGAAACCCAGAGGGTTACCACCTTGCAGCGTGGAGCTGCAGGTCGATTGGGAATCAACATGTAGTTTAATCACGTTTCTTGTTTAATCCCGTTCCTTGGAGGTTGGTGGGTTCCATGACAACAGTTAGCTTGATTCAGGCCAGTTCCTATGAATCAGAGGATCTGAGGTCAGACCTAGACTCCCTGCTGGCTCCCCTGGGGGGAATTGCAAGGGTGGTAAAGTCAGGCGATCGCGTTCTACTCAAGCCCAATTTGCTGACGGGTTCCCGTCCGACAAGGGAATGCGTAACCCGCCCAGAAATGGTTGCTGAGGTCGCTCGAATGGTACTGGATGTAGGCGGAAAACCTTTCCTGGGAGATAGTCCAGCGTTTGGGAGTGCCTTGGGGGTGGCAACAGCGAATGGCTATCTTCCTTGGCTTGAACCCTTGGGAGTGCCTGTGGTTGAGTTTCGCAGCCAGCGTTACCAAAGTCCGAGTCAAGACTTTAACCATCTACGCTTGGGAAAAGAGGCAATGGAGGCGGATGTAGTGATCAACTTACCCAAGGTGAAATCCCATGCCCAACTGACTCTTACCTTAGGGGTCAAAAACTTGTTTGGTTGTGTACCAGGGAAAATGAAGGCGTGGTGGCATCTAGAGGCCGGAAAAGATGTGAATCGATTTGGGGCTATGTTAGTTGAGACGGCCCGGATGATTCAGCCGGATTTAACGATTATGGATGGGATTATCGGTCATCAGGGGAATGGGCCTAGTGGAGGAGAACCTCGGTTTTTAGGAGTGTTGGGGGCGGCTCAAAATGTGTTTGCCCTAGATCGGGCCTGGGTAGAAATCCTCAAGGTCGATCCGACTCGGGTTCCAACAATTGCTGCGGCCCAGAGATTAGAACTCTGTCCAGAGTTGACCGAGATTGACTTTCCCCTGTTGCACCCTGAAGCAGTTCAAGTTCAAGACTGGAAACTACCGGATCACCTTGTTCCAATTGATTTTGGGGTGCCGCGCATTCTGCGCTCGACCTTGAAACATTTGTACATCCGGTTTATTCAGGAACCGCTAAAAGCGTATACTGGCCCTTAATTTCAGGCAAATATTTCAATATTGTTACAATTTCAGACAAAATGATGGGTCGCTTCAGCAAGGTGTTTTTTCAGGGTGGCATCTGAGAGAGGCCCCTGTAAATGATGCCATGGTAGAACTTGGTCAAGGTTCCACTCAGCATGAACGTAATCCTCCAGTTCTGGCAGTGTTCCCCGCAGTTCCTTGAATGCCCGTCGATAACTTCCCAGGGAATCGCCATAATGACGCACCTGTTCTAACAAATAAGATAGGCGGCGATCGCCCCTAGAGATCAAAGCTTGCATCACTGACCATTTGTAGCTTTCAGGACGAAACTCAATTCCCTTGGATCTCAACTGTTTTTCCAAAACCTTCAGCCGTTTTTCGGCATCTGGACTGACTCCAAACCATTGAAAGGGCGTATGGGCTTTGGGGACAAACGTACTACACCCCAGGGTCAATCTCAAGCCGGGAGCCACTTTTTTCAACTGTCCCATCAGGGCCACGGTGCTCTCTAAATCCTCGGGTTTTTCTCCTGGAATTCCCACCATGCCATAGAGTTTCAGGGCCTGTAACCCGCCAACTTTAGCATTGATAGCAGCTTGAATAATCTCGTCGGTTTGGAGCTTTTTGTTGACAATGGCTCGCAGGCGATCGCTACCACTTTCAATTGCAATAGTGATACTGCGAGAGTCTCGTTTGGCCAGAACTTCTGCCAATTTAACGGTGACCGTGTTGGTTCGGACAGAGGCAATACTCAGCCGAATGCCGTCATATTTTGGGTGATTGAGATAGTCTAATAACGCTTCAAATTCAGGGTGTTGGGTGACAGAAGCCCCCAAAAGTCCCAATCGTTTCGTCACGGTCAGCCCTTGCTCAATTGCAGGAATCAGAGAGTCCTCTAAGCTAGCCGTTCGGAAGGGGAGGGTAAGATAGCTCGCCAAACAAAAGCGACACATCTCTGGACAACTCCGTACCACTTCTACCATGTAAATATTCTCCCAGGCGGCCTTTTCTGTAACCACAGTAGAAGCTGAAAGGGTATTACCTCGGTAGGTTTGCTTCTGAACTTGAGCCGGAATCCCAGAGTCAATGGGGTCAATCGATTGAATTGCGCCCTCTGGGGAATGGTAGGTGACTTGATAAAGGCTGGGGATATAAATTCCTGGAACTTGGGCCAAGTGACGGAGCTGAATTTGCCGTTCTGCCCCTCGAACTTGTTTGTATGCCTCAATAAATTCCCCTAACAAATTTTCCCCATCCCCCAACAAAATCAGATCAAAAAAGTCTGCAAAGGGTTCAGGATTAGCGGTAAGTACAGGCCCACCACCGAACACTAACGGGTCAGAACCTTGGCGTTCAGCAGCCCGCAAGGGAATATTTAACCCTTCAAGTTGGTTCAAAATATGGGCATAATCCAGTTCCCAAGAGAAGGAAAATCCAACCAGTTCTGGAGGGTTGGGCAGAGACTCATGAACATCCGTGAATAACCGACTCACCTGGACATCTGAACGCAGGGCCAAAGTTGCCCAGATCACTTGATACCCCAGACTAGTGATTCCTACCGTGTACTCATTGGGAAAAGCAAAAATAACTGGAATCGCATCAGTATTAGGAGTCGCTGGGGTAAATAGCAACCGTTCAGCAGCAAAGATGGAAGCGTTCACAACAGTAAAATCATCATAAAGGCGTTCAGGAACAGCGATTTTAGACAACGGGCAGGATTTATAGGAGGATCTCTCAACATCGCATCTCAATAAAAACCGCTGTAATGCAGGATTGAATTTAACGATATTTTAACTTAAACCCCAAAATTATTGAGGCTAGGATCAGCGTCAAAACATTCGCAATGATAATTGGTAAATCCTGGAGCAAAAGACCATAAATTAACCAGAGAGACACTCCAATGCAAAAAATAATAAACATTTCTAAAGAGACATCCTGGGTTGACTTGGTTTTCCAAGTTTTCAGGACTTGAGGCAGAAAAGCAACTGTTGTGCAAGTTCCAGCAAGGAGTCCAATTAAGGTAACCAAAGTCATAAACTACTTGAATATAATTTCACTCCCCTATTCTAAATCAGTCATTTACTCCATGGAGTTTTGAGGAAGGAGATACTTATCTACTGACAACAAAAACAAAGATCCCAGCTTTAATAAAGTGGGATCTTACTCATCCTCAAGCTGAAGACCTGAGGCCAAAAAAATGTCAACTCAGCAGCCTACATGGAAGAACCAATCCCCACATAGGAACCATAGAAAAACAGACCTACAACCACTAGAACACCTGTTCCAGCCACCGTTGCAATTAACCAAAGCGGAATTCGTGCTTGTCCAGACACAGTTCTTACCTCGCTAGAATGTTTAAAATAAACCTCACTCAAAATAATTGAATTCAAGTGAGCAATTGAATTAAGTCACTCAAGAAATGTTGTTCAGGAAATGTCGTTCAAAAAAATTAGGTTACAGTTAGTTAAAGAAATAACTAGAGAACAAAATTCCAAGAACAAAAACCAGAAGTAAACCGAGGTAGAGAGAAGTTCGGTTTAACTCAACAGGTTGACGATTCGGGTTGGGTATACGATCCATCGAAGCCTCCTATCGCTGAATAAATTGCATTGCAGCGATCGCCCCTAGGAAAAACACCGTAGGAACCGCTAATGTGTGAACGGCAAGCCATCGAACCGTGAAAATTGGATAAGTAATGGGCTCATTTGAGCGAAAACCACTTGACATCTCAACTAACCTCTTTTAACTACTTGTCAATAAACTCATTAATCTGCTGTTTCCCACTAAAACGATCAGAAACAATCGGTAATTCCTGACGCTCTTGCGTAAAGTATTCATTGGGTCGGGGAGTTCCGAAAATATCATAGGCCAACCCCGTACTCACAAACAGCCATCCTGCGATAAAAAGAGCTGGAATGGTAATGCTGTGAATCACCCAGTAGCGGACACTGGTAATAATATCTCCAAAGGGACGCTCACCTGTATCACCTGCCATGTGTAACTATCCTCCAAAAGTCATCAACAAAAAAGCATTGAACGCAAAATGCAAATTGCAATTATTAGATTAGGTTTCTAAACAGACTTCTGCTGATGCAGAAAACTCTAAGTATTTTCGCTTTTCCTCTGCTTGGAATGAGTAGGAGTTGAACCTTGAATCTGGCAAAAACTCCATCCCCCTCAACCCAACTGAATCGTGGAAAAACCTGAAACTCTATCCTTAGCTAATAATAATACGAAGCCAGCATCTTCGTAACCTATTCAATCAATTTGACCTAGGCTTTACCTCCAAAAAAACTCAAGCCGCATCTGCTGGCGCACCAACATATCTCAACAGGGTTCCCCGTTGACCCAGAACGAATCCTTTTTCTGGAGTAATGAACTTGATCCGGTTAAAGTTAGCTGGGACATCCCCAACCTGACGATCTCTCTGCCAAGTTTCACCCCCATCAAAGCTACAAATCAGGTTTCCGCCGCCCCCACTAACCCAGATTTCCTCTGGAGTTCGATAGGCCAAGTCTAGAAGGCCCCAACTCGAAGCATATTCAGGGTTGATCGGGTCTCCCCACTCTTCTGCGTTTTCACCCGAGCCGCTAAAGCGAATCTCACCGCCGCGAGCAATCATCCACAGACGACCATCTTGACCAAATCCGATATTCTCTAGCTTCTTAGAGCTATAGCGATTGCGGGGTTCCCAGGCGCTTTCTCCCGGTTCCCAAGTCGAGTAAAAGTTTCCCTTGGCAGAGACAGTCATGTAGCGACCATCAGCAGACCGAGAAATATTTCGAACGATCCCAACAGCATCTTCGACAAGGGCTTTCCAGGTCTGCCCTCCATCCTTGGTCACATAGATTGCGCCCACATCCGTTGTCATTTCTGCTGAGTTTTCACCCAGAGCAACGATGCCATAGGGAGAACCAGGAAGCTTTGCGCTTAAGGTGATCCGAACCCATGACGCGCCTGCATCAGTGGTATGCAGCAGAATTGCAGGTTCTCCGATCACCCATCCTTCGGAGTTGAGGAAGCTGACTGAGTTGAATCGAACTTTTCCATCTCCCAAGTCTAAAGCCTTGGTCTCCCAAGTTTTTCCTCCATCTGTGGTCTCTAGCAAGGTTGCCTCACTGCCAACAATCCAACCATGATTCAAATCTTCTGCAAAGGCAACATCCAACAGGTTACTGGCCGTGGCTACGGGGGTGATTTCCCATGGGTTGTAGCTCAAATCTGGAAGAAACTTGCAGCTCGTACACAGCAAAATCGCAGCAAAGGCAATCGCCAGTTTTCGGAGAAATTTCATAAAACTCATCACTTTATCAACTTTGATATACAGTGCTTTATCTATTTCAGCCCGTACAAACTCATAAAAAACAAAAAACCTAAAGCTAGCCCCCCAAAAATCAGAATACTCTTTTGCCGAGAGGTCATGGTGTTGACCCCAAGACCATAACCCAGGTTTTCTTGAAACCCAGAGGGGCCTTCGTTGGAACCAACGTTGATGAACTGATTTCTGAGGTTACCACAAACTGGACAGCGCCACTTGTCAGGCAAATCCTCAAAGGAGGTTCCAGCCGGTATATTCCCTTTAGAACTTCCTTTGGTTGGCTCATAGACGTAGCCACAGACTTTACATTCGTACCGATCTAGTGCTTTTGTTTCGGTGGCTGACTCGCTCATGATAGCCCTTGAACACCTTCTTTAGGTGAATCTTAAATGTTTATTACACAATATTACAGAATCTCAGGCATCTTGATCAATTGGCTTAAGCAATTGACTCAGGGGCCGTGTTTGCAAAATCTTCTCAGATCTCCGACCACAATGCCCTAACCCTTATATAATGTTGGAGACAGTTGCAAAATGATAGAAAATTATATCTACCGTGTTTGTTTTAAGCGGTTATGAGTACTTCCTGGGCTTTTTGTTGATTTGTAGCCTAGTTCCATTGTTGGCTCTTGGTGCTTCCAAAGTGTTGCGACCCAAGAGTAGAGCTGGTTTTCGTAAGACCACCTATGAGTCTGGATGCGAACCCATTGGTGGAGCCTGGATTCAGTTCAATATTCGATACTACATGTTTGCTCTGGTATTTGTGATCTTTGATGTAGAGACTGTGTTTCTCTATCCATGGGCAGTTGCATTCAGTCGGCTTGGACTGTTGGCATTCCTGGAAGCTCTGATCTTCATCGCAATCCTTGTCATTGCATTGGTTTATGCATGGCGTAAGGGTGCTTTGGAGTGGTCTTGAAGCTTAAGTTTTAGAGTGAACGTTAACGTGGTCTTTCAACGTAGTCTTTCAGAACTGAACTATGGCAGCCCAAAATCTCTCACCGAATACAGCAACGATTCTGAATCCGATTGAGCGAACTGACGTTACTCAATCTTTGTCTGAGAACATCATCCTGACCACTGTGGATGATCTTTACAACTGGTCGAGGCTCTCCAGTCTCTGGCCGCTGTTGTATGGAACAGCTTGCTGCTTTATCGAGTTTGCTGGGTTGATTGGTTCCCGATTCGACTTTGATCGATTTGGTCTCGTTCCCCGTTCTAGTCCTCGGCAAGCCGATTTGATTATTACGGCTGGAACCATCACTATGAAGTATGCTCCGGTTTTGGTCAGACTGTATGAACAGATGCCAGAACCCAAGTATGTAATTGCGATGGGAGCCTGTACGATTACCGGGGGAATGTTCAGTATGGACTCTCCTACGGCAGTCCGAGGAGTCGATAAGCTGATTCCAGTGGATGTTTATATCCCTGGCTGTCCTCCGCGTCCTGAAGCCATTATTGATGCCATTATCAAGTTGCGGAAGAAGATCTCGAATGATTCCTTACAAGAGCGAGGAAACCTGCAACAAACTCATCGGTACTATACTCGTTCCCATGGGATGAAACCTGTTGATCCGATTCTGACGGGACAATACTTGCAGTCTGCAACCCGCCAGACACCCTCACCGCAATTGGCTGAGGCATTGGGAATGTCGATTCCTCCGGCTCTACTTGCTGAACCCGTCCTAGCTGAACTAGGAAAGGAGGACTAACATGACTGAAACTGAAGCATCAGCTCCCTTGGCTGCGGTTGGGCAAGTCTCTCAATGGCTGACTCAAAACGAGTTTGAGCATGAGTTTCTTGAGAAAAATCACTCTGGCATCGAAGTGATCAAAGTCAATCGGGACTACTTGCTCCCGTTGTCTACTGCGTTATATGCCTACGGGTTTAATTGTCTGCGGTGTCAGTGCGCCTATGACATTGGGCCTGGAGGAGATCTGGTCAGTGTTTACCACTTGGTTAAGATTAGTGACAATGTGGAACAACCCGAGGAAGTTTGCGTCAAGGTTTTTGTTACTCGGGATGACCCTAGGGTTCCATCCGTTTACTGGATCTGGAAAGGTGCAGACTTTCAAGAGAGAGAGTCCTATGATATGTATGGGATTGTCTACGAAGGCCATCCCAACTTGAAGCGGATTCTGATGCCAGAGGATTGGGTGGGTTGGCCCTTGCGAAAGGACTATATCTCACCTGACTTTCATGAGTTACAGGATGCTTACTAAAACTTCTTCTAGCTTCTATTCTGATTCCACAGTGAAATTTCAATTTTAGGGTTGAATTTTAAGGTTGGGCAGTAGGGATTTTAGTTGAATGAGTCGGCTATACATTGCCAGAACTCTGGGAAGTTTGATATAGTTGCCTACGAATTAGATAAAGTCTTTAGCTTTTTCAGGCTTGGCTTGCATTGTGTAAAATAAACTAGTGCATCTGTACGGTATTAGCAGGCACTTCGTCCCTAGTCCAAACAGAGTTATTCTTTGCACACTACTTTGGTGGAGGAGTTAAATCGTGACTACAACAATAGCAGGATCAGTATTTCAGGATCTTAATGCCAACGGTGCTGTTGATGCTGGAGAAGGGTTGCCCAACGTTACTGTTTTTCTAGACACTAACGGAAATGGCTTACCAGAAGGTTTGGAGGCAATTAGCCTAAGTGATGGTGCTGGGTTTGGAGCTTTCAGTTTCAACAACCTTCCCGCAGGCACGTACAACCTTAATATCGTTACGCCCCCTAGTTTTATCCAGTCTATTGTTCTTCCTACAGCGATTACGATTGATGGGGCTGCAGGGGGTTCTCCTGCATTATTTAATGTTCCGATTGTATCAGCCGGGATTCCTCCGATTGCTCCCCCAGTTACGTTTTTGACCGGAAACATCCAGGGTGTGGCCTTCATTGACAATGATGCTGACGGGGTCTATGACCGCAATGTCGAATCGACTATACCGGGGGTAGAAGTTGGTCTGGACTTGAATAATGATGGAATCATTAGTGTCAGTGAGCCGATCGCTGTTACTAACGAAGCTGGGTTTTACGCAATTCAGCAGGTTTTCCCGTCTCAGTACATCAAGGAAGTCCTCAATCCAGGTGATTTTGAATCGACGACTGACAATCCCGAAGTTATCCCAGTTTCAGGTGGGTTCACAACCTTTAGTGAAGAAGGTCTAGTGATTCCTGACAGTGTGTATGGATTTGTGATTGAAGATTTGAACGGGAATGGCTTCCCTGATCCCAACGAACCTGGGATTCCTGACGTAGAGGTCTTATTGGATGACGGTTCAAGCACCACGACAGACGAAGATGGTTTTTATCTGTTTGATGGTCTGGACACAGGAATTGGTGGAGGAGACGATCCTCAGAATCCCTTTGATCAGTATGTCAATGAAAACCCCGGTGAATTTGAGGAACTGTTTGGCGGATTCACCGTTGAAGTGGTTCCTCCAACCGATGCCTTCTTGATCACTTCGCCTGTGCCTCCAACTGTTGACACTCCCGGGGTCTTCGGGGTTGGTGTTGCTCCTGGTGAAAGTAGACAGGTTAACTTTACCTTGGCGTTTGTACCGAGCGGTGTTAACTTAGTTCCAAACTCGATTGGTGGAGTCGTTTTCGAGGACTTCAACGCGAATGGTTTCCTAGACTTTGACCCAGTCACTGGGTTTGGAGATAGTCGTCTTCCAGGCGTTGATTTGTACTTGGATCTCGACTTTGACGGGGAACAAGGAGATGATGAGCCTGCAACATCTACTGATTCCTCCGGTAATTTTGTATTCTTCAATGTTCCTCCTAGCATTGTTGATCCAATTACTGGTGTGGCCATTGATCCTTATGTTGTTCGGGCTGAAGCACCTGACGTGGCAGAGAACTTAACAACTCCAGTTCCTTCCATTACCCTGATTAATGGTCAAGCCGCTTCATTGGCAGTTGGGTTCTCTGACCTAACTCCATTCCCTCCTAGCAACCCATTTGCACAGGCTGACGGTGGCATTGATGGAGACGCATTAGTGCCTGTGTTCTCTGCTCCTGTAGCTACTCCTTTTATCGTGTAAGCTAGCTGCTTTTATTAGGTCTGTTTACGGTAAACGGACTAATTTTCTAGATCACCATAAGCTGGGTTCAACTTTAATTGTTGCCTAGTTAATGGTGATTTTTTTTGAATTGTGAAATTTGCGAGTTAATTTGCTGTGGATTGGTTTTTCATTTTGTATTGAACGACTCAGAATTAAACGTGAGAGACTACTATATCTTGTAGAGTGGGTTTAAAGTATTGATTACTTATTGAGAATTTTGCTCTTTGTCTTCACAATTGTCTAATTTTGAATTTCCTGCAAATATTCTGCGCTTAAGCAATGGCCTAACCGTCATTCATCAGGAGGTTCTAGCTACTCCAGTTGTTGTCGCTGATGTGTGGGTCAGAGCTGGGTCTGTTGTAGAACCTGACCCTTGGTCAGGCATGGCCCACTTTCTAGAACACATGATTTTTAAGGGCACTGATCGGGTTGCACCTGGGGTGTTTGATCAACTAATTGAGTCTCAGGGCGGCATCACTAATGCAGCCACAAGCCATGATTACGCCCATTTTTACATTACGACGACTCTCCAGCACATAGAGAGTGCATTGTCCTTGCTGAGCGAAATCCTACTCAACGCCAAAGTCCCAGAGGACGAGTTTCAGCGAGAACGAGAAGTGGTTTTGGAGGAGATACATCAGGCTCAGGATAACCCCGATTGGATTGAGTTTAAAACTCTAATGGAAACAATCTATGGGCCTCATCATCCCTATGGTCGCCCTGTCCTTGGAACAGAAGATAAATTGAAGCATCAGTCGCCCCAAGACATGCGCTGCTTTCACCGCTGTCACTATCAGCCGCAAAATATGGCTGTTGTGATTGTTGGCGGGGTTGGATGCCAGCAAGCCTTGAAGCTTGTTGAACAGTCCTTTACCGTCTTTCCATCTTCGGAGCAATGTCCTTCCTTTTCTCGGGTTACCCAGCTCCAACCCAAAGGAATCCGCCGTCAACATCTGACTTTACCAACGGTAGAACAAACTCGCCTAACAATGGCTTGGATTGGCCCTGGAGTTGAGCAAATCCAGGATGCCTACGGTTTAGATGTGCTGTCTGCAGTATTGGCGGAAGGAAAAACATCCCGCTTGGTTCGAGTTTTACGAGAAGAAATGCAGCTTGTCTATGACCTATCCAGTCATTTTTCCCTTCAGCAAAAGTCAAGCATTTTAACTCTGAGTGCCTATTTAGACTCACAAAACTTGGAAAAAGTTGAAGCACTCATTTGCGAGCATATTAGTGAACTACAGGATCACCCTGTCTCCGAGGTTGAACTAGCCCGCAGTCAACGGTTACTCTGTAATGATTATGCGTTCTCCACAGAAACTCCAACTCAACTTGCCGGGTTGTATGGGTACTACTTCACGATTGCTCAGCCGGAGGTGGCAATCACCTATCCTCAGCGAATTCAGGCCCTTCAGCCTAGTGAGTTAAAGAGCTTGGCTCAACAGTATCTCAAGTTAGATGACTATGCCGTTGCAATCGTGAGCCCAAGTTAGGACTAAAGGTGACTTTTAAAGGATGTGTAAAGTCTATAAAACTTGAGTCAACTTTCCTGCAAGTTTTTCGTAGCACAGAGTATTAGCTTAAAAACCGCCACAAATTCTCTAATTTGAGCCTCAAAAACCCAGGAACTTTACATAACTCAAACAAACTTTTAAAAACTTTACGTAAATATATACAGATCCCCTGAATCAAGATAAAATAGTAGTAATTCGATTAAATTATTCTTTTCAAGTTCAAAGCTGCCATTTAAGATCACTTGTTTTAGGCCATCTGTTTTAAACCGCCCAGTTAAAATCTCAAAAAGTACAAATTTCAAGCTACAGCTTTATAACTTCTGGTTCAAGGCTGCTTATCACATCTTCAGAAAATTCAGTGCAATATTAACTGAATTTTTTGATGAATCCTAGAGTTTAGATGACCTGTAGGTTGCATTTTGACTCAGATCAATAATTCGCTTGATTAACAGGCGAACTGACTTCTTTTAACTTTTCAAATCTGACATTTTCCAAGTTTAGTCCCTTTTTAAAAACGATCTATAGAATGCGAGAGGTAATTTACAATGATACCCCAGTTTTTATGCCCCTGTTGCTCAGATTCGCTCCTGATTCATTTTAGCCATCATAGAAAAGTCGGATTTTGTATGAAATGTCATCAAGAGATGCCTTTGCTAGAAAATTATGGCTTAGCTGATTTGAGAACTTTTTCTCACAGGGCCAAAAGCAAGACGTTGGTTACCTCCTAAGCCGTACAGCCAAACCATCACAACAATCCAATGAATTAGGGTCACAGTCCAAAGGGAGGGAGACAGAATGTAAGCAATGGCGCAGGTCACGCCAAGTAAAGCGACTAGGGTCAGAAAAGTTGGGTCAAAAAAGGTTGGCTTTCCGGCTGGGTAATGAGTTAGTGCCATGACTGGGTGATAAATCACGAACAGCAATACACTAATACCTACCCACAAGACCCACGTCAAGAGCGAGACTCGCTCTGAGGGATGAGGGACTATGAATACCCGAAATATCAACTCTTCCAACAGGGCAGGGGCAAATAAAGCTCTGACTGCCCCCCAAAATAGTTCAGACCAATGGTCAAATCCCCGTTTTGCCTCAATGAATCCAGTCAATAGCCCGACTGGGACGGCGATCGCTCCGTAAAGTACAAGTAGGCTAAAAGCGACAACAACGTCTTTCCATTGCATCGGAATGCTAGCTAAGATTAAGCGATTGAGAAAAGTTGGGACAATCGGCCATTGTCCCATCACACCTGTTGGGGCCACAGGCATGATTCCCGGATCTTCTCCGCCCACCTGATTAGTCCGAATGAACCACAATTGTGCGCCATGGTCTAACAAAATACTGCTGACTTCATCATGGCTATTACGAGGCAGCATTGACTGCCAACTGAGCAATGCATTGGCCAGGGTGTTTTCCAGAACAAAGCCATTGCGATTATTAATTCCAGCCATAAATTCCGCATTTTCTTTCCAGTCTGAGCGAACTACTCCACGCGGAGCCAACTTAGCAGTTATATCCTGCCCCAAAGCAGCGAGTTCTTGAAAACGCAAAGTCTGCGGATCGTTAGGATGGGTCTTGAGCCAGTCCTGAATTGCTGGAGTTGAAGAGAACTTTTGCTTAATCCGCTCGATCGTAATGTAGAGCGCTTGATTAGCATCCTGAACACAGGAAACTGCCGGGGTTACTAGTGAAACCCCTGTACCGTCTCCGGTGCGATATCGGGCGGTCATAATTTGTAATTCGGTCAAAAGTTCCTGCATCGGAGAAAGCACAATGCCGTCAAAGTCATAATCCTGAGTTAAAGCATCTAGCTTGACTACAACATCAGACACTGGGCGAGTTCCAAGCCATCCCCGTTGCAAGTTGCCCATGTAATTTGCCCAGGTATGGCTTCCTGCCAGAATTCCGTTGGGATTCTGAGCATACACCTGCTCATATAACGGATTGAACTTGAGTTCGTTTGTGAATGGATCGCGCACCACTTGAGTGACACCGTAAGCAAAGTGTCCGGTCACCGTTCCAAACGGGGCAGGTTCTCCGTTCTCGCCCCCAATCCCCCCAAACAGATGAATCAGAAGAGCATAGTCTCCCTCCTGCCAATCTGCGATCGCTGCTGCTGCTGTCGTTGCAGAGGGATCAATTAGGACGCTTTGGGCAGTCCCTTTACGGTCTTTGGTTCTATACCAGTTTTGCGTCTTGATATAGTCCAGACCCGATCGTCGGCCTAAAACAATCAGCTCGGGTTTCAACTGGAAGGGCCGACGAGGTTGAATGGCTTGTACAGTAAACACACCATTTTGATTTTGAGCACCGTAGAGATACCAGCCTGCTTTGCCTTCGGGGGAATCCTCAATGTAACGAGGCGTAGAAGAGAACAATCCTTTGGGGCCAGGGGGCTGCTGCGGAATATAGATTGTTCCTTGGGGGCCATCAAACTGTTGGGACTCGCGGTTATAATGGCGAGCCTTAAAGAAGTTTCCTGGACAAGGCGGCTCACCTGGACAAACCGGAACGTAGGGGTCTTGATCGGCTGTAGATTTCAGGATCTCAAATAGTCCCACATATCGACCAGTGACTTGAGTCGGCTCTCGCTCAATTTGTAATGTGGGCAACCCATCAGCCCCTGTTACCACCTGAACTTGATCTAAACGAACGATCACACTATCACTAGGTCTGCCACCTGCAAGGGATTGCAGCGGGCCAACTTGGGATCGACCATTCAGACGAGTGGGCAATACGTTGCCCTGAGCTTGACTTTTTTCTGCGGTTTCAGTGAAGTTGACATCTGTCGTCACCTTGTTCACATAGGTTTGTAGGTTAGGGGTTTGTTTCCAGGTCAAGCGGATTTTCTGCCCCACCAAATTTTGGTTTGCGGTAACTGCTGCATGTACTTCAATCCAACACCAATCAGCGGCGAGATTGGCTTGCTGAAGCTCCTCGATCGTGGGTAGGATCAATCGTCCGACCCAGTCTCCCGTCGGATAATAGAGTTGCGGAGAAACAGTTTGCTCAATTGGAAAGTAACTCGATTGGTTAAAGGGAACCTGACTAGTAATGGAGTACTGGGACTGCTGAGGTATCGACTGAGCTAGAGTGATGCTTGAAAATAGCAGTAAGGCGATCGCCCCAAGTATAAATCGCTGCATAAACCGACGTTGGGACAATCGTTGGGACAATCGTTGAGACAATTTCAAGGGGCCTAAGCAGAGGTGCGATCGCAGATACTCAATCATGACTCCAGGAATACTCCAAACATTAAAGTCTTTAAAATTGAAGCCTTGTTCAGCTCCAGAATTATACTAGATCGAGACTCTTCAGCCTAAATGCACGGAGATTCTTCAAAAATTCAAGCAGATCTGAAAAGGTGACCTTCCCTGATACACTTTGTTTCACTTTAAAATTGAGGATAAACACTTACCTCTATCTAGTTTTAACAGGGAAGTGAAATGTCGGAAGTTAAACTTAGAGAAAAACTTTCCATCACTCTAGCCTTTGTTGGAAAACCAGTTCAGGCTTTGGCTATTTTTCTGGCCTCCTCAAATCTTAAGATTTCTCAACTGAATTTGCAGAGCTTCTTTATCAGGTGATTTAAAAGTTTTTATAAGTCTGGATATTTAGTTCCAGAATACTTTTACAGGTGCTATGATGCTAAAATCCAGTTTGAAAAAGTTTGGGTTATCCGTTTCAAGAACTGAAATTTGGTCAACTCCTGACTTAAGCAATCAAGCTGTGTTGAATTTTTTTGCAAACTCTTCTGAGTTCAGCTAGAGTTGACCCCTAGGGTTTAATTCGTGCTAGAGCAACCATTAGTCAAATCCCAAAAATAACCTGAAATAACTTGAGGAGATTGAGTGAATTATGAACAAAGAACAACTCGTTCAAGAAACTGCTTACAAAGCCGGAGTCACAAAAAAGCAAGCTGATGCAATTATTTCAGCAATTTGCGAGTGCATCATGGAAGCTGTTTCTGGCGGTGATAAAGTTACTCTCGTTGGTTTTGGCTCTTTTGAGGCTAGACATCGTAAAGAGCGGGAAGGACGGAATCCAAGCACAAGGGAACCCATGACAATTCCAGCAACAACCGTTCCAGCCTTTTCAGCGGGTAAAGCGTTCAAAGAGATGGTTGCCAAAGACACTGATGAAGATGCTGCCTAGTCAAGCCACTGAGTGAGACAGTTGAGTGAGAGAGTAAAGCATTGGTCTAGCCTGCCAAAGTCTAAAATCTCAGTCACATAAAAAATCAGCAACCTCAAATGAGTTGCTGATATCAACGATAGATAGATTTTCAGGAGAGGAAATTCAATTTTTGACCTTTCTGTGATTTCTTCCTCTCCTCACTTTGTCTGCCTGGTCTCTTCTTACTCCAACTCTATACTTCGCGTTTGAGTGAATACCTCAAGTCTCAGATGCTGAAGATTGACTAAACATAGGAGCAAGATAGGCTGCTAGGGCACAAATTAGAAAGGCCGCAATGTTTCGGGTCAAAGGCACCCAGTCGGTAGTGCGAGAAATTACTGGCCCTATGCCAAAGGCAATAAACAAAATGCCCCAAAGGGGTGAAAAGATTAAGGCCCACTGCCAAGCCACTAACTGCCCAGACTTCCTGGGAACTGCAGCAACTCCGCAGATCAATCCTCCCAGGGCAGAAGTAATCAGCGTCAAAATCCACTGCTCTCGAGGCAAGCCTGGAACAACACGACATCCACCCTGTAGAAGACAAAACTTAACCGCATTCAGTGACTGAATGATGGACTGATCTTCTCCATTGTCTCGGACAAAGAACTGGTTTCCATAGCGAGTCTGCAACTCAACCCAGAACGTACGGGAAAGCAGTGCATAAAGTTCTCGACCCACATTAAAGTTTAAAATATTTCCCCCTCGCTGATCGGCCACCAAGAGCACACTCTTGTTATTCAAGTCCCAATAATCTTTGACTGCTCGTCCAGGAGTTTGATCAAACTGAGTTAGAACCCTCAACCGCCAACCGGTTTCCTGTTCAAACGCTTCTAACTCTTGGGAAAGTGCATGTTCCTGAGTGCCAGTCAAGATTTCAGCGAGGTCAACCACAGCAGTTTGAACCTCTGGGAGCAGTTCTGGGTTGTCAAAAGCATAGGCATTCGGGGCAATCGCCCAGCTTAACAATCCAAAGCTGACTGCAACGATAGATACACAGAATCGACGGAACCATTCTCGCTTCATAGGACAAACTCTAACTGCCTTAAGATTGTGCACAACTAAATCAGGTTGTTAACCAACAGATCATCAAAAAATCATATTTCTTTACCTTTCTTAACTTTAGCACAGGATTCTTCTCAGCTTTTTGCGATCTGGAAAGTATTAAAGCTAGTAACAATTTGTCGCGATCACCCTACCCCCTAAATTCATCTCATCAGTCAAAATAGTAGAGGTGAACTATGTATATTAGCAAAGGAGTTGCAATGGCAAACACCAGTAACTTCCGTCAAGCCATGAAGGAAGCCAAAACCAAAGCATTGGTTGGCCCGAACGTCATTGCTAATGCTCTTCCTTTTGTCGGGGGAGGATTAATGCTGACGGCAGTGGGCACTTTCGGTGGCCTCAAAGTTTTAGAAACGAATCCCAGTATCTTTTTCCCCACCTTCATTGGGGCAATGATCTTACAAGTTGTGCTATTTTTCGTAGCTCAAGGGATTGCTACAAAAGGCAACAACAGCACCGCTCTTCCTCTGTTGGCGACCTACAGCCTGCTTACAGGGTATACCCTGAGTGGGCTAGTCAGTAACGTTCTGAATACCTCAGTTGGTCTGCGAGGCATTGGCTTTGCTGCCTTGGGATGTGGGGTCACATTTGTACTGGCCCGTCAGATTGGCTCCAACCTATCCGATGAAGATGGAATGGCACTGACCCGCACCGTGCAATTGGGAATTATTGCCCTGTTCGTTGTGATTTTGGGCCAATTTGTCTTTGCATTGTTCGGTGGAACGACCCCAAATTTCTTGGAGATTGCGATCTCTGGTGTGGGAGTATTTCTATTCGCAGGTTCGGCAGTCGTGGACTTTTACATTCTGCCCCGCGTCTATCGAGACGATCAATACCTTTCTGCCGCCCTATCAATGTATTTGACATACATTAACCTGTTTATCTTTATTCTGCGGTTGTTAAGTGCTTTAAATCGGGATTAGTTGGGTCGAGATGGCTGATCTAACTTCAGCCTGAAGCTTCAGATTGAAAGTGAGATCTTAAATCTCTTGTTCGTTAAAGTATTGAAGAAATTCCAGACGCACAGCATGACTGTGCGTTTTTTGTGGCAACCCTGGGAATTACGGATCTATCTTGTTCAAATGCTAAAAGCAAAATTCAGTAGGATTTCCGAGGTGCTGCCTACGGTTTAAACGTTATTAATAGAACAGGACTCAAAAGGTAATCTAGATTTAATTCAGATTAATTCAGATGTCTTTGTACTCCTGTGGTAGATCGGTGATTGAACATGGGCTTGGTACTTGACCTAGGTGGCTGGGAAACGTACTAGCCCATTTTTTATGCTGATTGACTTTTGCGGTTAGGTGCCCGACCTAACGCTGATGACTCAAGTCAGATTACTATATTTACTCATAATTTACTCATCAGGTTCTGTCTGGTTGTCCCGCTTAATTTGAGTAAAAATGATATAAGGTTAATAAGACAGTCTTTCTCCAGGCAAAATTGTGCCCAATCGGACTTTTGTAACTTTTATCTTTGCGGCCTTGAGTTGGGGTATTGCTGCTTCACCTGTTTCTGGACAGGCTTTATTACCCTATACGCCTCAGCTTGATGCAGAACAGCTTGAGCAAAACGGCTTGGATTTAATTCAAGAAGCAGCTCAATTAACTCGTTTCCAACAGTATCAACTGGCATTGCCTCGAGCTGAATTGGCAACTCAACTTGCCCCCAGTAACTATCAGACTTGGGCATTGCTGGGAACTCTGTATTTGCAAGTCAACCGAGTTGAAGAGGGAATTGAAGTTTTGCAAAAGGCCCAGTCTCTCGCTCCGGAAGAGGCAGGGATTCGTTTTGTCATCGGTGAAGCTTATTTTCGTCAAAAGCAGTATCAGAAAGCCATCGATCAAATTGAGGCGGGGCTCAAAATACAGTCTGATGTTCCAGGAGCACTCTTTGATCTAGGCAATGCTTACTTCATGCTGGAAAAGTATGATGCGGCGATCGCCCAGTACGAAAAAGCTTTCGCTCAAGAAAAAAATCTTTGGCCTGCCATTAATAATATTGGGTTAGTGCACTATGAGCGGGGAGACACAGATGCCGCGATTGAGAGATGGCAAGCCGCAGTCGCGATCGATCAAAAAGCGGCTGAACCTCTTTTGGCCCTAGCGGTAGCCCTGTACACCCAAGGCAAAGTTGAGGAGGGTTTAGCGACAGGGGAAACAGCCTTGAAGATCGATGGTCGCTATGCCGACGTTGATTTTCTCAAGGAAAATCTTTGGGGCGATCGCCTGATTGGTGACACTGCAAGGTTTCTGGCAACACC
>JBOFUV010000031.1:0-25260 GCA_051652765.1 Microcoleaceae cyanobacterium
CGCTAGTACATAATTAGTACATTGGAGGTGTCCAAGTACATTACACCGTGTACTAGCGAACTGCTCAACCCCTTGCCTAGACGGCTTTTGAAAACATCGGAGCGGCGGGATTTGAACCCACGACCCCCACTACCCCAAGGTTACAGTCATGTCTTTGAAATACAGTCACAGAGGGGATTGTACAATGCGCGTGTTTTGGATAGACCCAAATTAGACCCAGGCAACTACAATCTCCGTTTACGTGCTTGAACTCGCTTAGATGGCATAGATTTGCGGGTTGGCTTGAGGCTTTCTAAATGTTGATGGCACATCGCTTCATGCAATACTGGATCATGCCGTGTCAGGAACCAATGCTTAATTAGTTCCAAGTTATAACGAATTAATTTCTGGGTTGGCTGAACGAAATGTACCCCAAGAATGAAGTATTGTTTCCGATAGCCTGCCAATGTACGAGGTGTGATTTCAAAGGCTTGGCAAATAGTTTCTTCTGAGACAAGATTTGCTTCCATATTTCAAGGTGTCGCTACTTGCATTAGAGGTTTGGGTTGAGTGCCGTACATACACATCTACGGCATCAAATTTTCTTAGAGCTGAGAGAGCTGGATTTTCCAGCTCTCTTTCTGACAAGATCGTCCACCCCCTTAGCTTTCAGTAGATGCAGCTTCTACAGCCCAACCCAATTAATACGAATGCTATTCATTTAGGTCAAGCAATAGATGGCATAAATCAAATGATCATAAGTTGGAAAATCATTGAAAGAATGATGTTATCGACTTAGATCATTTGCTTGAAATAACCCTGGCTAAAATGTGTTGCTAGGTGTCATTAAATTATTCTTTATATTGTATCTATTTCATAAATATTTGACAAGTCAAAATATATTTATTTAACTAACTTATTTTCAGAGAGAAAATGAAAGAGAAATTAATCCTAGATCTCTTATTTTTACAGCTATCATGTTTAGAATTCTGGGTAAGATCTGATTTCTTCTGGAACCAAAAGCGCATAGTTAGAGTATCACTGCGAGAAGTGGTACTCTAACCCATATTTTTTGTCTCTATCTCACAGCTTTGTTGTTTGACTAGAATACTTGAGCATCGTAGAGATGGCATTTTGTGCGATCGCTCCTTTGATGCAGACATGCTTATCTGGATCAATCACCAGATAGTTCATCATCTTCATGTGGATAATTTGCTCCACCACCGGATGACTAATCATGCTTCTATCTCTGAACGTTCACAGATAAGATGAAATCGCTCCTATCCCGAACGAACATTTTAAGTAAGCTAAAGGATGGGCGATCGCCCAATGGATCTGGATAAATCACCAATCAACATTTGGGTCGTAATCAGGAATAATACTTGCCCAAATCTCCGGTGGTGATTCTGCGATTTGATTCATCGCATCCAGGACAGCTTTGAACTTTCTCCGGGTTGCAAGCTGTTGTGTCAGAGTTCTGGCGATCGCCTCTGAGTCATTATTACAGTCATAGGTAAAGTTTGCACATTGGGTGCGAGTAATTTCCTCCGGTTGTTGACTCCTTTGCAACCAGGTGGGATCACCACCTTCCTGAGCATTTTTACGTTCTTTGTTGATATTGCCTGTCCGCATTGTGTAGGACTTGCCATTGCGAATGAATGTTCGGACTTGAGGAGTATCATTAGAAGATGATGAATTTTCACTGGTGGATCTGGAAAATGTTCCAGATAGCTTTTCACCAGGTGGAACATTTTCATCCTCGGATCTGGAAAATGTTCCAGATAGACTTTCCTCTTCGTCCTGGGATCTGGAAAAAGTACCAGATAACTCTGCTCGAAGCCGCCCGACAGTTATATGAGCAACACCACATTGTTTGGCGATTTCTCTATCGCTCCAGTGCAACCACTCCTCATCGCGCAACAAGGTCAAGACGGCCCGTCGCTTGTCAGCATTATTACAGCGTAAACCGTGCTTGGTATTAGCTCCAACAGAATAGAGAACGGCATCTCGCCGAGAACCCGGATGAATTTCAGCATAAATCATTGCCCGGTCAGCCCGGACATGAGCATAATAACGGTGAAAACCATCTGCCAACCAGTAATCTTCACCATCATAAAATACAACAATGGGTGGAATTTCCACCCATTGTTCTAAGTCCTGTTGGTAAGCATAAATTGTTGTTTCATCAGTCATTTCTCTGGGTTGGGTGTTCCCATCCAGGCGAACTCGAAGCATATCTAGTTGGCAGACTTCTCCCTTAGTAACTGGAGCCAAATCTGAAGGATTCAGCTCAGTAAAATCTTCAAAGCTCAGAAATTCTGTCATCAACTCATGAGCTTTCAAAAGTTCATGGGGAGTTAGATGTTCAAGGTGATATTTACCGAAATAGTGATTCAGCCAATCTTCTAAATCTGAGATGGGGAAGAGTTCTAGAGTTTGAATCAATTCCTGGCATTTCTCTGATTCATAAAACATCTGATGGGTAACCCACTCGAACTTCTGGCGGTTTTCAGAGTCAAGTTCTGTCGCGGCTTCTTGCAGTTCTTGAGAAGAATGTTTCTGTCTGAGTTGGGCAATTCTGTTGTAATGTTCAGTTGGATTATCTCCCTGTAAAGCATTGAAAATTTCCAGTGTTAAACTCATTAGGTTTACTCCTTATATGACTGTGTGATGCGTGTCAATTTTGAGTAACACCCGTTGAAGATTTGAGTCAGCCCTTGTAATGCCTAATGAACCAGGCTTTAGCAGGTTCAGAAATCTTGTATCTTAATAGATTTTCTATCTCCTGTGATGTAGGAAACCGATACTTGCCTTGCTGAAGATCTTCAGGCTTGATACAGCTTCCTCTTCGACTGATAAATCCACTTGAATTAATAGTGACAATTTCATGAATGTTTCCAAGTGGATCAAGCAGAACGGCATTGATCGCTAATTGGGGGATTTCAGGCGGAGAACGTTCGATGGGGGTGTCTAAATTTTTTAGACACTTTTTAGACAAAATTGAGACATCTTGATCTACTTCAGGGTAGAAGTTTGAGGCTGATTTTTGACCATTTTTAGACAATTTAGACAGGGTACTTATTTTTTTTGACGAGTCTGTAGGCGTGAAAAAATAAACATCGGTATCTAAATTGTCTAAATTTTGCATTTTTTCACCCTCTATTTCCCTCTGATTAGGACTTTGATGTGTCTCAAATTCGTCTAAATTTTCAGCTAGGGATTTATACAGGGGAGTGTCTGATAAAAAACTGTATTTTTTGTCAATCCGGCTCACTAACCCCAATTCGGTTAAGTTGCGGCACATTAAGTTGACCTGCTGGGTGGTCATTTTTCTCAGGGCCCGGATGGAGTTTTTCAGGATTGATGGGTTGTAAGATTTGTTGGGTCTGGCTTTGAGGAATTCATGGATAATTTTCTGGGGAATGGATAAGGGAGTGTCAGGTGTGATTTGTTCACACAGCTTGAACTGAACAACTCGGAAGGAGGCAATGTAGTACTGTGTGTGGTAAATGGCCTTGTTCATAACCTCTGGAGGCAATCCTTGATCTTGGAGATTTGCCAATCGCTGAGTCAGTTCTTGGTCAAGTCTGGATAAATCACCAGCTAACTCTTCTTGACCCACTTGCCCTTCCTGAACTATTTCACAGACAAGCCATTGGGACAGGTGATGAACGGCCAGTCTTAAACAATGGCCTGGTGCTTTGCCCAAAAAGGCCGCGAACGCTGGATTCAGTTCGGAATAATTCATCACCGACTTGCGGCAAGCCATCCAGAAACCGATGAATTGCTGTTTGGAACTTGGTGAAAGTTGAATCAGATAGCGTTCATTTGGAAGTGCATTCAGGATTTCATAGACCTGATAAATCAACTGGTAAATGTTGACGGAAGCGTCTGACCATTCAACATATTTAGAATGTCGATTAGGATAAGAGAGGAGCAGCCGAGAGGCCAAGCCATCGGGGTCATCATATTCTCCCTTGGGGTCAAGTAATGTCCTCGCTGGCGTGGGTTGGAGGTTCCCGCCGATGATGACGACTTGCTGATTGAACCGGAAGGAGTCCTGGTGTTGCTTGCGGCCCACCCCACTTTTGAGTGGCCCTTTCCAGGCATCCAGAATCCACTGCCGACCTGCACCTCCACTGATGATATAGCGGTCAATTCCTTTGAAGATTCCCATCAATTCATCCTCTAACAGTCCAACTCCTGAGAAGATGGGCTGTTCAGCGATGCGTTGTTTAATTGATGCGAGGGTAGAATCTTCAGCCATGTTGTATTGGCGAGGTGGAATCAGGTACTTCTGGCTCCACAGTCTGAGGTTAGTTTCCTCATCTTCCACATAATTCCGTTTCTCACTGCTGCTCATTAATGCCCAGTGTTCCTGGATGGTTTCGTATCGTTGCAGTAGAACTTCATATTTCTGGTGTTCAACATCCTGGAATTCTTCAATCGGGTCAAGGATGCAGTCCCGGCCAACTGACTTCCCAGAAGAGGGGTCGTTGATAATCACTGTCCACAGAACGCTGTATTCTACCCAACCCCCTTTGTAGATAACAGTTCCATCCTTTCTTTGGATGCGTTCTCCCGGTTGGGCGATCGCCCCTAGCTTGGAACCACAGAAGATGGAGCAAGTACTGACATAGGGCTGGATAACAAACTCGATGGGGATGCGGGCGACTTCTGCTTTGCTGGAGAGGGCTTGCCAAATGAGTGGGGGATAAACGGTGCTCCAATCAAAGTTGGAGACGACCAATTGGTATTCATGCAGGCGTTTGAAGTCATTATGATCTCTTTCTAAGATCTGCTCAGCGTCAAGTTCCTGGCATAAGGCTTGATATTGTCGTTGTAAGCCGTAACCCCTGGCAATGTTGGGATAGCGGACTTCCAACTCTCGAAACTTGCTGTAGATCTGGGATTCTGAAAGTTCGCCTCGGTTCAAGGCAAGTTCTTTCAGTTCGATATCAATTTCCTGGATGACTTGCTCTGGGGTAATTCTTCCTACCTCCTGCTCCGAGTTTTTTGAGGGCTGCAACTGGTGGATCGGTTCCGGTTTGACCAACTCCAGAATTTGTTCAGTAGTCGGCTTGAAATCTGCAATCCAGTCTGAAAGGTCGAGCCCATGCTTGATTGGTAGGTTCTGCCAGACTTTAGAATCAGGGAACGCATACAGCCAACCCACCACATTCAGGAGTTTGGCTGTCATCTCCATGTGCAGAACTCCCGGTTGATCTCGGTCAGGGGCTTGAATGATGGGGGTGTTGCCCAGATCCAAGAGAGCAGGTTTGAGATGCTCTAACCCTTCGTAGAAAGGCTTGATTCCATTTTTGGTTTTGGACACGGTTTTACCCGTGCCGCCGATGGTACAAAATGCTGGAATCCCTTTGCTCCATAAATCATCTACAACTCCTTCACCCTCGGCATGGATGATGGTTTTGCCCTGGGCGATCGCTTCCATCACCTCTGCATAACGGTAGATGGGAATCCCTTCCCGTTTCACACTGCCGTAGCCCGAAACCCAGGTCTGACCGTTCCAGTGTTCCTGCCAGATCTTCTTGTCCGTGCCGTCTTTGATGTAAAGCTTAACGACTCGGATCAGGGGATTACCTTGGCGATCGCGGTAAACGTAATCAATTGGCTCTGTCTGGGTTCTAGGCTTTTTGGTGGAGCGTTCCTGCTCGGCCACCACCTCCGACCAGGGGCGAATGGCTTCTCTGATGTCTCGGCGATCGCACCCGTGGAAGCAACTGTACTCGCCTGTTGTGGGGCTTATGCTCAGATCGTTGCCACTGCAGACGGGGCAGTAATATTTGTTCCGTTCCTGAGCAGGGGTGAGGCGATCTAACCAATCGAGAATGTTAAAATCATTCATAAATAATGAGTTAAACGACTCTGAATGTCTTGGGGAATTACACTGCCACCAAGACATTTTTGTGTTTAATTTCCGATTGAATGAATTAAAGAAATAAGTTCTCAGCAGGCCATGACAAATCGTTTAGTCACGACCCACGTAACACCGTCGGTTAAGGTTTTTACCGATTGCAACGATCTCTGAAGTTCGTCGGTTTAGAACCTAAATCAAGCTGAAACTCTGGTGAGAACTAGAGTCAAACTGTTGCTCTTGAGGTGAGAGCTTCATCAAAAACTGTGCCAGGGGATTCTGTACAAATCCAAATTACGTCATGTTCTTGCTGGCGTAATGCTTCTACAGCATCCAGAGGAAAGTTCTCGTTGGCAAGGAAGCGCATGGACGACCGGAATGGCATAAACTTTTTCAGCCTTGAGCATAGCACTGGCATAGCTGAGGCAGGCTTGGATATCTTTAAGGCTGATACCGGGATAATTGCGAAGGATTTCATCGGTGCTCCAGCCTTGGGCAAGGAGGTCAATGATGAATTCAACAGCAAGGCGAGTACCTCGGATGATGGGTTTACCAACTAGGATATCCGGGTTGAGGATGATGCGAGTTTGCTGATCCACAAACAAACCTGAATACATGTCTTTTTTATTTTATGGTCAAGATCAATTTTCGCATTCGCCTCTGCATTATTCCTATAAGATCACTTACACAGCCCAAACAGTTTCAGGAATGAGGATGCCTTCAAAAAGACGAGGTAGAAGCTCTATAGTTTTTTAGTATGGCGCGATCGCCTTTAAATCACCTCTGCATCAGGTGGGGGTGTGCTTTAGAAAACTGCACAGGCGAGCTGGTCTGAGTATACACTTTGGTAAACGTTCAATCAAACCCAAACCACTATGCATCCCCTGAACCTCAGAACTTTCAGTCTTGCCTTAGTGTTGAACCTGCTCACATCCTTAGCGCCCGGAGCCGTTTTGCCCACTCGCTCTGAACCCACCCTTCTCGCCCAAGTTCTAAGCGATCCCAAGTCCCAAGCAG
Source organism: Microcoleaceae cyanobacterium (assembly GCA_051652765.1). GTDB lineage: Bacteria > Cyanobacteriota > Cyanobacteriia > Cyanobacteriales > Microcoleaceae > JBHJGO01. The sequence continues at coordinate 6,872 of JBOFUV010000031.1, forward strand.
CTCAGTTAATTCAGCAGGGCAATCAACAGCTTCAGACCAGTCAATATCGAGAAGCCTCCAATCCTACGAACGCGCCCTCGCACTCTATCGGCAAGTGGGCGATTCTCCAGAGGAGAGGCTGCGCCAACGCAACGGCGAAGCTGACGCACTGACGGGTCTGGGTGTTGCTTACGGGTCTCTGAGCCAACCCGATCAGGCGATTCAATATTTGCAGCAATCCGTTCAGGTGACGGAATCTATTCGGGCACAAATTCCGGCTGTGTCTCAGGCGGCCTATCTTCAGAGCGTTGCTCCCCGGTATCGGTTACTGGCAGAACTGTTGCAGAAACAAGGACGAAGTACCGAAGCTCAAGCAGTGCTGAAGTTGTTGGGGAATTAAATGTAGATTCAATGAAAAAGTTCAAGTTAAACTTTTGGTCATTCCTCGCTTTAGGTTCGGACTCAAATCAACGTTAATGGGGATTTGAATCCGCTAGAATCTAACCAGCCAATCTCAATGAAAGGAGCGGTCGAGATGGTACAAACCCCGACACAATTGGAAACTGAAACGCTGTTACTGCATCTACCCAAAACCCTGAAGCTCTATGTCACCCCGGAACAGTTTGTTGCCCTCGCCGCTAGTAATCGAGACTTACGACTGGAAAGAACGGCAGAGGGAGAATTAATCGTGAATCCACCAACGGGCTGGGAAACTGGAAAGCGAAATAGTCGTATTTCTGGAGAGTTGTATCTCTGGTGGCGCAATGCCGGTGAACCGGGAGAGGTTTTTGAATCTTCTACGGGATTTTTCTTACCCAATGGCGCAAATCGTTCTCCGGATGCCTGCTGGATTAGTCAGGAACGTTGGGATGCCCTGACCGAGGAACAAAAGGGAACCTTTGCGAATATTTGCCCGGACTTTGTGGTGGAGTTGCGTTCCAGTTCCGATACCCTCAAATCCCTACAGGAAAAAATGCAGGAGTACCGGTCGAATGGGGCGAGATTGGGCTGGTTAATCGATCCCCAAAAACGAACGGTGGAAGTGTATCGAGCGGGAGCAGAAGTGGAAGTTCTGGCAAATCCGGCGGAGCTATCGGGTGCAGAAGTTCTACCGGGTTTTGTGTTGGATTTGCGTCGGGTCTGGGGTTGATAGACTCAGATCCAACTTATCGGTTGATTTGATGGCAACCGCGATCGCCTTCTGACTTCCCACCAAAATTACCAGCTTCTTGGCACGGGTAATCCTGGTGTAGACCAGATTCCGGCTGAGCATCATGAAATGCTGCATGTACAGAGGCAGAACCACCACCGGAAACTCACTGCCCTGACTTTTATGGATGGAGATGTTCCAGGCCAGAGAAATCTCATTCAAATCGGCGTAGTCATAAACCACGATCCTCTCCCTATACTGCACCTGAACTTCCTGTTCGACGGTATCAATTCCATGCACCAAGCCCAAGTCCCCGTTGAACACCTCTCTTCCATAGTCGTTGGTCAGTTGGATACTCGGTCTCCCACCCGCAAAACTGCACCCCCTCGCGCCAGCTCAACTTTCCCTGGTTCCGGTGGATTGAGCAACTGTTGCAATACCCGATTCAGGTTCCGGGTTCCGACCACGCCCCGAATCATGGGAGAAAGCAACTGCATTTGAGTTCGAGGATTGAAGCCCAACTTGGGGATGGAGATGCTGAAGATGATGGCACTTTGGGCCGCCTGCCGGAATACCTGCGTTAACCGCGCCACTGGGATCTGGGCAGAGTCGATTAAATCCTTCAACACACTTCCTGGCCCCACGCTGGGGAGTTGATCCACGTCCCCCACCAACAGCAATTGGGCATCCTTGCTGCCGACAGCGGTTGCCAGATCCCTGGCTTTTGGGAGTTGAATGTGGGCCACGGTGTAGCCGGATTCTTCGGAGTGGGAGGTGATGCGCTCGACCACTCCGGTGAGGGTTTCGGTGTGAGAAGTGGTATTAATTGTTTTAGCAGAATATTGAGCTGGCTTGGACATTTTCTAGACTGGTTTCAAGCAAGAAACTTATAAAGAAAAATTGAAATGTTGAGTCTTGCAACTCACAAATTATCAGAACTCTGTTGCCGAAGTTCAATTGGCAAACTGTTGCCGGATGCCCTGTATGTTCATGTCTCTGCATTGAACACCCTTGATCCCCAACTGCAAGATTATGAACGCCAAGCCCGACTGATTGCGGGAGAGATCCAACAGGCAACTCTGGTCAAGTTCAGTTTGAGTCAAGTCAAAGTTGCTTACTTATTCTACCCTGATTTCAATACTGATCCGCATCCTGCCCTACACCAAAGCATTCAGGTGAACTTGAATACGCTTCAAGCCAAGGTTCAAGATTTTAGTGATCGTGCCAATCCTCCCATTCTGCATCGCAAGGAAACCTTTGTTACCCCTGAATATCTGTACTACAAGCAGTTTTCCCACTTAACCCAACAGGAAGAGTCACTGGGATTGTTGGAGAATTCCCGCACCATCGGCACATTGAAGGGATGGTCACAGCGATTGCAGGAAAAGCGAATTGAGGTTCACGATCATTGTCTGGCTTGCCCTTTGACTGTTGCCGAACCTTCACCCCCCTTGGATCGCCCTGCCAACGTCAACTCCAACAGTGATTCTAATGATGGTTTTAATGGTGATTTTCATCAAAAGTCTGATCCTAAAATTGAGCGGCATAAGGCAGCCATTTTTCGGGTGGGGGCATCGAAGCCTGTGCGGTTGGGGTTGGAGGCAGGTTTGTTTGGAACTGTAACCACCTTCTTTGACTACGGTTGCGGTCATGGAGTGGACATTGAATTCATTCACCAGCAGGGTTATGTCAGTTCTGGCTATGACCCCTATTACCGACTGGATTCAGAACGGGTGGTGGCAGAGGTGGTGAATCTGGGCTATGTGATCAATGTGATTGAAGACCCAGCGGAACGACGGCAGGCGTTACTGAAAGCTTGGGAATTAACCCAGAAGGTGTTGATTGTGGCGGCTCAGGTGCTAATTGATGACCGTCGTTATGGGTCTATTGCTTATGGGGATGGGGTGATTACCCGTCGGAATACGTTTCAGAAATATTACGAGCAGGAGGAACTCAAAGCCTACATTGACCAGGTGTTGGGAGTAGATGCGGTGGCGGTGGCCCTAGGGATTTACTTTGTGTTTCGGGATGAGGCTCAGGCGGAGAGTTTTCGGGCTTCACGGTTTCGGTCACGGGCCACTGCGCCGAGGGTACGGGCGGGCGTTAAGCGGTTTGAGGAGTACAAAGAACTGTTACAACCGTTGATGGACTTCTTCACGGAGCGGGGGCGATTGCCAACAGTGGCAGAGATTGAACCGGCTGAGTTTACCGCAGTCCAGGAACAGTTCGGTAGCCTGAAACGGGCGTTTCGGGTGGTGCTGCAAGCCACCGATGTAGAAGAGTGGGATGCTATCAGTGAGAAACGTCGTCAGGATTTGTTGGTGTATTTGGCCTTGAGTCAGTTTGGTCGTCGCCCCAAATTCAAAGATTTAACCCTTTCCACGCAGAATGACATCAAGGCATTGTTTGGAACCTATCAACAGGCTTGTGCCGCAGCGGATTTGATGTTGATGAGTTTGGGGAATCTGAAAATTCTGGGCAATCGCTGTCGCAGTAGTGAGGTGGGGCAGCAACATCAGAATTCCTTCTGGGTACATGTGTCGGCGTTGGAGCGACTTGATCCGCTGTTGCGGTTGTATGAAGGGTGTGCCTCTCGAACGATTGGGCGACCGGAGGAGGTGACGGTAGTGCAATTTCATCTGAAATCGCCTCGGATTTCCTATCTCTTCTATCCCACATTTGATGCTGAACCCCATCCCAGGCTGCGAACCAGTATGCAGGTGGATCTGCAAACTGTGCAGGTACGGTATCAGGATTATGACCCCGAGGATAATCCACCGCTGCTGCACCAGAAGGAACAGGTTGTGGCTTCTGACTATCCCAATATTGAGAAGTTCATCAAGTTGAGCCAGCAGGAACGGAACTGGGGATTATTGGATGATTTGGATCGAATTCAGAATTTACAGGGGTGGCAGAACTGTTTGGTGGAATATTGTGCCGAGTTGCGGGGGTATCGGGTGGTTTGGCGCAAAGATGCTGATCCCTATCGGGTGAAGGTTGTGAAATCGTTGCAGAGAAAACGAAGTACAAGAAGTGAAAATGGGGAATGATGTACAGAATAGTCTTGAAAGTGGACTCAGATTGAGCCAGCATAAATTAGTACGCCGAAATGGAAGCTTAACCAATGGGGCTGAGAGATCTAACGCTGCGGAATCAGTACCGAAGCGATCAGTTCGCTAACGCGGAGGGTCAGGATTTACTGGATGATTTTTATCTTCCTTGTTTAGCTCAAGCAATTTATTATGACCGGGCCGTTGGATTTTTCTCCAGCACCTCTTTGGCGCTGGCTGCTCAAGGATTAATAGCATTTGTTAGATCCAATGGCACAATGCGGTTGGTTGCCTCGCCTTGTCTTTCCCAGGAAGATATAGAGGCCATTGAAAAGGGGCTGAAGCACAGACAAGATGTGATTACAGCTAGAATTACGTGGGAGCTTGAACAGGAATTGGAACAGGCGGTTCAGGATCGGTTGGCTTGTTTGGCTTGGTTACTGAGTCAAGGTTTTTTGGAAATTAAGCTAGCGGTACATCGTAACGTTCAGCAAAATGGCATCTATCACGAAAAGTTGGGCATCTTCACGGATGTAGCCGGGGATCAGGTGGTATTCACCGGGTCAGCCAATGAAAGTGCTCACGCTCTGATTAATAATTTTGAATGTATTGATGTGTTTCAGTCCTGGAAAGGTGCTGATCAGGAACGCATTGCAGAAAAAGTTCTGAATTTTCAGCGACTCTGGCAAAATCAAACTCCAAATTTAGAGGTTTTAGAGTTTCCTGAAGCTGCCAGACGTTCCCTCCTGCGCCACTGCCCAGAACAGCCCCCAACTCAAGAACCGCGAGTTCGATCAACTGTCGGTAGTTATCAGTTCAATCCTTCAACCCTGTTAACTCAGCCTCCATCCGGAATTCCGATCTTACCCAACTGGTTAGAATTGCGTCTCTATCAGCAACAGGCCGTTGATAACTGGTTCGCTAACGACGGACGGGGAACCCTGAAAATGGCAACAGGGAGTGGAAAGACGATTACAGCCCTGGCAATCGCCGCAAAACTCTATCAAAAAATTCAGCTTCAGGCATTGATCGTGGTGTGCCCATTTCGCCATCTGGTGAAACAGTGGGAACGGGAGTGTCGCAAGTTTGGACTGGAGCCAATCCTGGCCCATGAGAGCGTTCGGATTTGGTAAAAGGATCTCTCAACCCAACTTTTAAGTGTTCGTTCGGGCTATCAACTTTTTGTGACGGTGATCACAACTAATGCCACGCTAATCAGTGAAGGATTCCAATCTCAACTTCAATTCTTTCCCAAGAAAACCTTAATCATTGGTGATGAAGCTCATAATCTGGGGGCAAAACGGTTGGAGACAAGTCTACCCCGCAATATTGGGTTGCGATTGGCGTTGTCTGCCACTCCTGAACGTTACTTTGATGAAGTGGGAACGGAGGCGTTATTAAACTACTTTGGGGACGTGTTGGAGCCAGAATTCACCCTCAAGGATGCCATTCAGCAGGGGGCTTTAGTGCATTACTTGTACTATCCGATTCTGGTGGAACTGACAGAGCCGGAGATTAACATCTATGCAGAACTGACAGCCAAAATCGGTCGAGTCATTGCAACTGGAGGTGAAGATGAGGACAATGAAGCCTTAACTCCACTGTTGATGCAGCGGGCCAGATTAATTGGGGCGGCGACCAATAAGCTAGAAGCCTTGCGAAAACTTATGAGCAAACGACTCAACTCGACTCATACGCTAATTTATTGTGGGGATGGCAGGGTTGAGCATGAACCCAGCGAAGAGAGTCAGCGCCAACTGGAAGCCGTTGCCAAAATCTTAGGGTATGAACTGGGCTATCGAATTAATACTTATACGGCTGAGACGACGTTGGACGAACGGGAAGATTTGCGCCAACAGTTTGAGACTGGAGAACTGCAAGGGTTAGTGGCGATCCGATGTTTGGATGAGGGAGTGGATATTCCAGCAACCCGCACTGCAATTATTTTGGCCAGTAGTAGCAATCCTCGCCAATTCATTCAGCGTCGGGGCCGGATCTTACGTCCCTATCCCCATAAACAACGGGCAGAAATTTTTGACATGATTGTGTTGCCTCCGGATCTGGGGAGGGAATCATTAGAAATAGAGCGGAATTTACTTCGCAAAGAACTCAGGCGATTTGTTGAATTTGCTGATCTTGCCGATAATGCAGGGGAAGCCAGAATCAAACTCCTGGACTTGCAACGGCGTTATGGATTACTCGATATGTAGCAGGAAACATCATGGCAAAACCAAAGGAACTGACGAATCCAGACATTCAGGAACCCATTAAAACAGCCCCGACTGAAGTGAAAAAGATCATTACAGAAGTGCTGAAATTAGAAAAAGATCGACAATATCAACAGAGACCTCGTGTGAATGATGAAATCTTGGAGATTATCAAACAGGCAGTTCAGTGAGTTCAAGTCAATTTGATTTAGTTTAATTCGGCTCAAGCTTTGTATTCCTCTATTCTCATTTCTCTTTATGAAGCTAACTTCCCTCAGACTGTGTAACTTTCGGCAATTCTACGGTGAGACTTCTAAAATTAGTCTGGCCGCAGGTGAATCCCACAAAATTACTGTTATCCATGGGAACAATGGTGGGGGTAAAACTAGTTTATTAAATGCTTTTATCTGGGTACTGTATGGAGATGGCAAATTCTCGGCGGCTTTTGCCTCTCCCGAACAACTGGTGAATAAACGGGCGATCGCTGAACGCACAGATCAAGAACCTGTTAAATGTTGGGTCGAAGTAGAATTTGAGCACGCTGAAAAACGTTACCGTATGCGGCGGCAGTGCCAATTTAATAACACTAGTAACTCCCTGAGTAAAAGTGAACTTCAGATTAAACTGATCCAACCTGATGGTAGCTACACCTCTCCACCTGGTGATCCAGAGGATGTAATTGGTCGGATTTTGCCTGTGAGCTTGCATCAATATTTTTTCTTTGATGGAGAACGCATTGAACAAATTGTGCGTTCCGATAAGAAAAAAGAAATTGCCGAAGCAACAAAAATTCTCCTGGGGATAGAAGTGATGAGTCGCTCCATTAGACATTTGGGCGATGCTTGCAAATCTTTGGAACAAGAATTAAAGAATATTGGTAGTCCAGAAACTCAAAAACTGTTACAGCAGAAACAAAAGTTGGGTACAGAAATTGAGGTTGCTCAAACTGAACAAGAAGGTATTGAGTCAGAACTGAAACACTTTGAGGAAATTAAACAAGAAACCAGCCAGCGATTGCGAGAACTAGATGCGGTCAAAGAAATCCAACAACGGCGAGACAATTTGACGGAGCAACAGCGGGTCACACAAGATAAGTTTGATCAGAGTAAAAGTAAACTGAAATTAGCAGTTTCCACTAAAGGTTATACCGTGATGCTGACAGAGGCGATCGCCAAATTTCGGACTCTATCGGATGAGTTGCGCCAGCGGGGAGAGCTGCCAGCAGGTATCAAGCAACAGTTTGTAGAAGATTTGTTGGAGCAGAGACGCTGCATTTGTGGGGCTGAATTGTTGCCAGGAAAACAACCCCATAACCATGTCAAAGCCTATAAGGAAAAGGCGGGATTGGCAGATGTGGAAGAAACTGTCATTAAGATGGGGGCGCAGGTAACCACTATTGATCAGCAAGTGCCTCAGTTCTGGCAGGAAATTGATCAGGAACAAGCCAATATTCATCAACTGAAAAACTCCCTTTCACAGATTGAAAGAGATTTAGATGAAATCCATGAAAAGCTTAAAAATAACCCAGTTGAGGATATTCGTCAGATTGAGACCAAGTTGAAGGAGCATGAAGACAAAATTAATGAACTGAATCAACAATTGGGGGCAAATCAGCAAATCATTAAAGATAGGGAAACTGAAATTCAGCGACTCAGTGAAGAGATCAAAAAACTAGAACTTAAGGAAGAAAAGCAAGCCCTTACTCAACGACGGATTGCTGCAACAGAAGATGCAATTGCTCGGCTGAAAGAGGTACAGAATCGGATTGACAAAGTGTTTCGAGTTGAGCTTGAAAAGCGAGTTCAGGAGATTTTTGAGCCGATTGTTGCGGCTCCTTATGTCCCGAAACTGACTGAGAAATATGAGTTAACCCTGGTGGAAAGAACTACGGGTCAGGATTCTCCAGTTGCGGCTTCGACGGGAGAAAATCAGATTTTGAGTTTGTCTTTTATCTGCGCGATTATTGATCGGGTGCGGGAATGGAGTAAAGGTCAATCAGGACTGTTGATGGGGCCAGACAGCGGTACATTTCCGATGGTGATGGATTCTCCCTTTGGTAGCTTGGATGAAATTTACCGCAAACGAGTTGCACAATCCCTCCCAACTTTGGCCAATCAACTAGTAATTCTAGCGAGCAAGACCCAATGGCGGGGAGAGGTTGAAACGGAGATGCGACGTTATATTGGTAAAGAATATGTTCTGGTCTACAACTCACCCAAACTGGAGGAGGCAGGCGATCAGATTGAACTCAGCGGAAAGTCCTATCCATTAGTTAGGTTGAGTCCGAATGAGTTTGAATATACTGAGATTTTAGCAGTGAGTTGAGATGATTGAAGTTCTGAGCAAATCTCCAAAATTCATTACGGATGCTTGGGTCAAATCAACCTGGGAAGAATTTCTGCGGTTCGCTGACCAAAACGAATTGCAGCGAGGGAAGTTTTATTATGATCAGAACTTGATGAGGATTGAAATGTTACCGATTGGGCCGCTGCATGGACATGATAATTCTGTAATTGCCAGAACAATTAGCCTGTTTGCAACTTTGAATAACATTCCGATTATGGAGTATTTGAATACGAGTTTTCGACATCCTCAAGTCCGGGAGTGTCAACCCGATGTGGCCTACTACATTGGTTCAGAATTGAAGTTGCCGCCCCGGAATGATAGCCCTGTTGATGTGACTGAATTCGAACCACCGACTCTGGTTGTGGAAGTTGCTTCAACAACGCTGAATGATGATCTGGGGCGGAAACGATTGCTCTATGAGCGGTTGGGAGTTCAGGAATATTGGGTGGTGGATGTGAAGGCGGGAGAGGTGATCGTGTTTGCGGTGGCGGATGGGGGGAGTAAGCAAGTTCAGGAATCGCAGGTGTTGCTCGGTTTGGGGTTGGAGATTGTGTTGGAGGCGTTGCAGCGGGGTCAAACGGAGGATGATGGGGCGGTGAATCGGTGGTTGTTAGAAATTTTTAGTAAGGTGAAGTAATGGCAGATATACGGGTTAGGATTGCAAAAGATAAGGCGAAGTTAGTCAAAGAGTTGAGAGCTTCAGAGAGGTGAAGACTATCAGAATGAATTTGATTTAACTCAGTTTCTCTAAGCAATGTTTGACTCTGGAAAGCATAAAAAGCCCACGCAAATTGAGATCTTGAGTTACTACACCTACAAATTCATGCGGGTTCGGGTGGATCGAGCTTGGGGAATTGCACCACACAAACCGATTTTGCTATTATCCGTGATTGAACTCATTCGACGTGAAATTATCACAGAAAACAAGATTTTTCTCACTTCAGAACTGATTACAACATTCCTAAAATACTGGCTTTACTTCGGCTCTGAAAATCATAATCCTGATATTTCCCGTCCTTTCTTTTTTATGCGAAGCGGGAAGTTTTGGCATCTCTGGCCGAATCCGGGTTACTCAAAGTTATTGGCTTCAAAAGTCAAGTTGAAAACTTTTGCAGAAGTAGATCGAGCGGTTAAATATGCTTATCTAGATGAAGATTTATTTGACCTGCTGCAAATTCCCAAGACCAGAGCCAGTCTAATTTTAGCATTGACAATTCAATGGTTTAAAGGTCAGCATGAATTAATTGAAGTTGTTTCTCAAATCGATTTACCATCTGAATTGCAGCACCGTTCAGATTATCGGTGTTTAGTTACTCTCGGAAAAATTCTCTCAGAAACCCATGAACAAAAATCTCGGTTACTACATTGGGAAATTTACGAAACTTAGAGTAGATCGCGCAACCGGGAATCCTGCACCTCATAAACCCGTATTGCTCTTATCAGTCATTGCTTTGATTGAACAGAACATAATCCATAGAAATCGGTTTTATTTAACTCCAGAATTGATTGCAAAGTTTCTAGAGTCCTGGACAGATTTAGACATTACTTCCCATCGCTCAGATATTTCTTTGCCATTTTTTCATCTACGAGGAGATAGCTTTTGGCATTTAACCCCCAATCCAGGCTATGAAGCTGTGATTCATTCAAAGTCTAAAATCAAAGGATTAAAAGCAGTTAGAAATGCGGTTCAATATGCTTTTCTAGATGATGAATTATTTGAGTTGCTGCAGGATCAAGATGCCAGAGCAATTCTAGTTCATACTTTAATTGAAAACTGGTTCTCTGGAAAAACAGTTCAAGTGGATGGTTTATTGAAAGTTGATTCTCTGCAAAAATTACAACTGGTTTTGAGAGAAAAAGGAGGAGAAGTTTATGACACCAGTATTCTGGAAGATGAACAGAAATTAATTGTTCGAGATGCCGCATTCCGAAGATTAGTCACTCAAATTTATGAACATCGCTGCGCCCTTTGTCGCTTGAAAATTTTTGATAACAAAAGCCAAACAATTGTCGATGGCGCACACATTAAACCCTTTGCTGAATTCCGAGATGATCGCATTGATAACGGTTTATCCCTCTGCAAAAACCATCACTGGGCCTTTGATCGGGGCTGGTTCAGTGTGGATGATTCCTACAATGTCATTGTTTCTAACGATTTGCATGAAGATTCACCGAATGCTAAAGAAGTTAAGGAGTTCCAGGAAGAAAGGATTTTATTACCCAGCAATTCTGATTATTTTCCCCGAACTGAAGCACTCGCATGGCATCGAGAGAATGTTTTTAACGAGGGACAGCCGCCAATTTTGTACTATTAACACTGAAAAATCAAGGCTTGGTTTTATGAAAAGATCAAGTTAGGTCTGGAGAGAGTTAAGCTTAGGTTTGATCCAAGATCAACTTGAACATGAAGTAAGTTCAACCTGAACTTGATCTAAAATCAACTTGAACATGAAGTAAGTTCAATCTGAGCTTGATCTAAAGTCAACCTGAAGATGGAGTAAGTTCAACCTGAACTTGATCTAAAGTCAACGGGAAGTTAATACCAGAGCTGCACTAGAAATATTCTCTTCCATCAAAGAATGGAAGATTAGGTCGGATTATCATCATTGGAGCCATTAAAGTCGCTCATATAAAGCCTCCTAAACTCTGCTGCTGCATCGGGGTTCAATTTCTCTAATGCTGCCAGAATATTCATGACTGTTTCAGAACCCGGATCTCGGATCTCATTTGCCCATCGGTAAACATTAGACACACCAATTCCCATGACCCCGGCCAGTTTTCCCTGACTGATACCGTGGCTCTGCATCACCGTTTTCAGAACTCGCCCTGCTTTCCCCATCGCTTTTTAACATGGCTTAACCCAAGCAAGATCAATCGTGTCAGAGCTTTGCGTCTTCGTATACAGTCCAAATGGACTATGGTATTCTATTCATAGACTAAATGGACTGTGACAGTTTAATGTGACAGTTCTTCCTTTCTGTTTAGGAGTACTGGAAATGTTCATAGATAGAGATTCTTTAGGCGATTCGAGTCAGCCACCCGAAGGCAATTTTGCCGAATTTTCTCCAAGTGGAGAGCCTGTAAAAATGACCTTGATCGGCACTCGTAAAACCGTTGATGTCATAGTTAGGCTGCTTCACCGACATAACATCATTTCTGGTAGCGAATGGAGCCGTCCAGTTCCGTTCAGGAATTCTGATGAGGTGATCAGCGTTGCCAGTCGAGTAGTTCAGGTTGATTAAAAACTGCACAGACGAAAGCAATAATTTCAGGGGCAGATTCGAGCAACGATCTGTCCTTGAACTGATGGAAAATATTCAGTTTTTAACCGAGGAAATCCAAGCCCTGTAAACCCTGGATTGGGTTTTGACTATCTGGTGAACAAGACTTTGGTTAAGTTTTCTAGAAATACTGTTCCATCAAGTTGGATTTGAAGTCAAACAGGTACTAAAATTACTAAAGTTCAATGCATAAGCCAAAGGATTTCATATTCCCATGACACCCTCGCCAAGTTTTGAAAAGACCTCGATTGTGTTAAATCGTTTTTTTGTTAAGCAATTGAATACTCAGGATTGCACAGTTTATGAATATAGCTGTGCTTTTAAACAAAATCCAGAGCAGGGGGATGAGCAGAGAGAAATTGCTAGTGTATGCTACAAAGTTGGAGTAACTGCGGTCAGACTAGGAAATAAAATTATCACTAAAGAACCTGTTGAGTCAGATAAAATGCGGAGCGGTGATTGGGAGTTAAAGGGAGTAGGGACAAGAATATTAAGCTGCGGAAATCCTATTGAGAGAAAAGCATTAGAAAGCTTTGAGCGGAAACAGCTAGAGTACGGACTAAGAAATTGGTCAAATAAAACTGCTGTTGAAAAAGCTCCTGAAGGTGGACTGATTTGGTGGATTGCTGGTGGCGAAGGGAAGGAGAAGTCTGGTGATGGTTGGGAAATTCATAGGGGAAGAAGAGTAGATATTGTTATTGACTCTGAAGGTAAGCTTTACTTAGAGATTGATATACATCATCGTTTCTACACTCCTTGGACACTTCACCAATGGCTAGAGCAATATCCTGATATTCCGATCAACTATGTGCGAAATAAATACAAAGATCAGAACAATAACTATATTAGTTGGCGTTATGAGGATATTTCTGATAAAACACCAGATAAGGTGTTGATAGAAGATTTAGGAACCACATTGGCTGATTATCATCGCAAACATGGGGCGACAGAGCAAGAAATCCAAAACTCTCATGTTGTTTATGTAAAAAAAGCCAATCAACGGAATGCCAAATTGTTACCTCATCTCTCTCAAAGGTTATCGCCTAGTCTGACAATGGAGATGCTAGCAAATGTTGCGGAACAGTCTGGGAAGCAAGAAAGTGATAACATTCAAGAAGTTTTTAATTGCATCAAAAAGAGCTTAGATTTCCGTCTGAAAGAGTCAGGAAAAACTGCTCGACGAATCCTTAATAGGATATACAAAGTTCCTGTTGCTTCAGAAGCCCTGATAGTTGATGGATATATTTTGCCAAGTGCAAACTTGGTTGCACTCAGTGGATCAGTGAAAAAAGCTGGTGAAGTTCGTTACAAGGGCTGTGTCAAAGTTGGAGAGACTGATTTTGGTTGCCTCAATCTACTTGATGATCGGCATAAGTATCCTGATGAGGTGAGTAAGTGTATAAGAGAAGTGGCACAAAAAAGTAATGCACAGATCAATATTGATTCTTATCGAACATTAAATCAATTACCTGAAGGCTCGCTTGATCGGCAAATGTTTTGGCAAGAGTGGGCGAATAAAGGAATAAATACAGTTTTGGTAGTTATGCCTCGGTCACCTAATAAGCGTAAGCAGCAAATTAGAGTTGAGGCATTGCAAGCTGGTATTGCCACTCAATTTATAGTACCTCAGCCAAAAGCTGATGCTTATAAAGCGATGAATGTAGTATTAGGTTTACTATGCAAAGCAGGTTGGCAGCCTGTACGTTTAGAGCCACTTGATCATCTTGAAGCCGCAGACCTAATTATTGGTTTTGATACGGGTACAAACCGTGAACTTTATTATGGTACTTCAGCTTTTGCCGTATTAGCAGATGGACAAAGCTTAGGTTGGGAACTTCCTGATGTGCAGAGAGGAGAAAGTTTTTCAGGATCAGGAGTTTGGCAAACCGTTTCTAGACTTATTATCAGATTTCATCAGGTTTGTGCTCGTTATCCTAAAAAGCTTTTGTTAATGAGAGATGGATTAGTTCAAGAGGGAGAGTTTGAACCAACTATCAAGGCGTTACAAGAGAAGGATATTGCTGTTGATATTGTAGGAGTACGAAAAAGCGGAGCAGGCAGAATGGGACATGAAGTTATCCAAGGCCAAGAAGTGATATATCGTGATGCACAAAAGGGAAGTGTTGTATTTACCCCAAAAGAGCGCTCCTTCACTCTAGTAACAACTCAACCCGTTAGTAGAAATATTGGAAGTGTCAGACCTCTGAGAGTTGTACACGAGTACGGGAATACATCTCTTGAGTTATTGGCTCTACAAACTTACCATCTTACTCAATTACATCCTGCAAGTGGTTTCAGTTCTTGTCGATTACCTTGGGTACTTCATCTAGCCGATAAAAGCAGTAAGGAATTTCAACGTATTGGTCAAATTAGTGTCCTTCAAAACTTAAATCGAGAAAAGCTAATTGCTGTTTAATCAAATTACGGATATCGCCTCTCCGCTGGGGAGAAACAAATGTTGGCAATTTCTCTGCTGTGGGGACTGGCTCGCGCATCAGGTCGTCAATTACCCATTGCGATTGATACGCCGCTCGGTCGGTTAGATTCATCGCATCGGCATAACTTAGTGGAAAAATATTTCCCAACAGCTAGCCATCAAATGATTTTGCTATCTACGGATACAGAAATTGGCCCTGTTGAAGTTCAGCAATTGAGAAAGGAAGAGGCCATTTCCCATGAATATTTATTGAAGTATGATCCTAAGTTACGCCAGACTGTTGTGGAGTCGGGATATTTCTGGTAACGTGGAGGTCATTTGTAATCCGTAATAGCAACCTGGATTGTGGATTAAGTGAAGAATGACTCTGCTAATGATCAGATGTTTTGTAGCCTTAACCAACCGCAAAACCATCATATTGACGCATGAAAGGGGAATGATAGGCTAAAACGATATCTGCCTTAGGAATGCCAGATTCAGTTAATTCGTTAGCTACTCCAACCTCCGTACCATCATACTGAACCCAAATTTTCTCACCCTTCAAATCAATATGAATCAGAGCCCCATAAACACGTCTTTTCTGTAACCAACCCGCCCTCAAAACTTGATAGCGATCGCGCTCATGATCAAACAAAACTCCCATCTCAATCTCACCAAAAGCAGGTTGAATTTGGCTATGGGCGAGGAGAACTTCTTGAATAATTTTGCGATATTGAGTTACTTTATCCATTGTAAAATCTTCTCCTCTTCTACATCATAAATGAGCAGATAAAGCTGATATTCCCTTACCCCCTCCTCGATAAATCTAAGACGAAAGAATTCATCATAAGTCTGGCTAGGTACTGCAAGATAAAGGATTCTTGCCGGATCTTGAACTCGCAATGCTCGTCGGTAGTTCAGGTACTGCCCCACTGCACCGTGAAATTCAGAAATGGCTGAGGGATTTGTAAAACTCTTAATCTCTACAGCAATTTTCTCTGCACCTCGTTCAGCAGCGAGTAAGCGTTCGGCACCCAAATCAATTTGCATCTGTACCTCCCCATAATCTATCGGAAAGGGGTCATGGGTAATCTGCCATCCATCTATAATTAGAGCATCTTTGACAAGATAGTGAAACACATCTTTCGCCATGTGATGTTTCAATTCTGAAAAAAGCTATAGCAACCTAATTTTATTATGGAACCGCCAATCGACCGAATCAAACTCTCTCAAACTGCAAAAGATCAACTGATCAAACTGAAGCGAGTCACCAAGATTGATCAGTGGAATATTCTCTGTCGCTGGGCACTCTGCCGTTCACTGGCTGAACCGACACCCCCCTCCGCGATTCCAATTCCAATGGATAGCAACGTTGAAATGACCTGGCAAGTTTTTGGGGGCAACATCGCCGATTTACTTGTAATTTCCCTGAAGCAACGTTGCTATAACGATGGTTTATCAACGGATCAAGAAACTTTGGCTGAACAGCTTAAAC
Source organism: Microcoleaceae cyanobacterium (assembly GCA_051652765.1). Lineage (GTDB taxonomy): Bacteria > Cyanobacteriota > Cyanobacteriia > Cyanobacteriales > Microcoleaceae > JBHJGO01. Next base: position 22,796 of record JBOFUV010000031.1, read on the forward strand.
TGCATCTTCATCGAGGGATTGGTTACTTAGCAGGGGATTCTAATCTCAAAACCATTGAGGATTTTGTAGCGCTTGCAACTAAGAATAATTCGTAAGTTCATATTTTCCATCTGCGATCCTTTTGAAATACTTTGGCTGAATCGAATCCTTTCGCTTCATTCCCTCACAACGCCGCTCAATTGCTCCTCGAACCATTCCTCTTGGATCTTTCGTATTAAAACTATATAGATTCTGATCAGTGATACTCTGAGTGATTTCAGAAGCAGTCAAAGGCTTTTGAGCCTGTGTTAGAACTTCGATGGCAGCTTGAGCAATTGTTCGCTTTTCCATTGTTTCTTGAAAGTTAAATTTCATCAAACAATAGTAGCTGCTCGCTGCCATCTGGTAACACATGGGGTAACAGTTTATCGCCTTGGTATTCCGTTCCATCCCACTTGTCTGGCCAAGTGTTTGCCTCGATCAATTCATAAATTCGAGCTAGTTCTTCAGGGTTAATTAAACTGACTTCCGATTGATTCAATGCTGTAGCTGCTTGATTTACTTCTGTTTGAATCTGTAAGATTTGCTCTAAAAAATGTTGCCGAGCCTCCATGTGTAACGGCCCTAGCCGCCCCTGTTTTGCTGCCAATGTCCCATCCTTATTCGTTTCTCGAAACTTCCGCAGTCGATGGTGGGGCTTTTTCATTTCCCGATACAACGGGCGTAACTTTCGCAATGGCGCTAAATATTCCCAGCCCTCAGACTTGATAACGGTCTCTAACGCCCGATCTTCCTCCACTAGAGGACAACCAATACAACCCGTTCGGAGATTTAAAGGTTCTTCTTTCTCAGTTCCTTCAGAACTCATGCCGTAGACCAAAGCGACTTCCTCAGTGGGAAATCCCAAACCCGGAGCCTCAAACATTAACCAATCCCAAACATTACAGATCCGCCAATGGATTAGGGGTGCTAAAACATCTGCCACCGCTGCCGATGACGTGTGTTGGAACCAGCCTTGACCGCATTCGCCCCCATCCTTAGAACAACTTAAAGCAATTCGGCGATCCCTAGCTGCACTTTCTCCAATTCTCACCCCAGTCATCCAGAGAAACTTTTCTCCTCGCTCCTGTCGCAAGTTTTCTAATTCATGCTCCATGCTCATAATTTTGAGCTTTGGCGTACACCAACGAAAGGTATTACTGGGAGGTGGAACCCCCCGACCCAGCATGTACACAAAGAAGCGATGATCTAGCCTTGGATAGACAATCCGAGTATCAAACCCTCGCTGTTTTAGCTCCCGCAAAATTCCTAGGGCCGAAGCGTGGAGTGGTGGTAATTCCTGACGAGTATCGGCGTAAATTACCGATAAACACTCAGGCTGAGGAATCTGACCTGTCTGAATCAAGTGAGCTACTAAAGTTACCGTTGCCGAGGAGTCCTTGCCGCCGGAAAAGGCGATCACCCAGTGTTTGTAGAGGGAACCGTAGTAACGCAGGGACTCAACCGAAAGTTCTATGCTTTCAGCCATTGTCAACCGTTCATCTTCAAATAAAGTTGGACTTGCCATTGTTACCGATGACCTGCAGACCTGATTGTTAATTGCTTGGCTCAGAGCTACCATTCTATCCTTTCCGAGCTGCCAACTCAGTCATACTTAAAATTCACCTTGATGATCTCAGCAAATAGATTAAGAGCCACCGTTCAGTTTTCCCTTATTGAGGATACCTTTTAGTTTTGCTTCAAGTTCTTGATGACTAGCGATTCCCAAGGCTGCACATAGCAATGATATTTCTTGAGGCTTAGGCATCTCCCCCTGAGTAACCTTGCGCCAGCACTCCAAGGCAATTTCATTATCTCCATTGTCAGTATCATCAAAAATCTCTTCCAACGATTGCTCTACCAGTTCAAACATCCAATCCTGAATACTAGTTTCCTCTTCGACAGTCCGCATTTTCATCAGACACTGGAGCAGCAACCCGACAAAACCATCGAGGTCGCCCAAGATGCCTTTCTTGGCCACCTGACCGAATCCGTCCAAGCCCAGACCCAGCAGCAGGTTCACATCGACCAAGTGCAAGCTACCGAAGCCGTTGAAACCGGAATGGAAAAGGGTGAAATCCTGGCCCTAATGGAAGCTCAGAGTCAAAGGAGCCAACAAACGCAAAGAAAGGAATCGTCGGCTTAGAATTTCGGGGCTATCTGCCAGTTGACTAGCAATGTGATCGGGAATCTCAAGAGTGATTTTCATATCAAGTACCTTTTAAACAGTTGCCGTTATCAACACCTCTAAAGTTGTTTCTCTTCAATCAGGAACATGAATAAGACGATTCTCGATCTCCTGACCACTAGAGGTGAAAATTTGTAAGCGAATGACCTCTGAATCACTGGGTCGCCAAGCAACTTGATATCGACGACTGCTGTTTTCCCATGTATAAATCCGGCGTTCGTTAGTCCCAGAAAGGGTTGCTCCGCTCAAAGATATAGGC
>JBOFUV010000032.1:0-37197 GCA_051652765.1 Microcoleaceae cyanobacterium
CTACTGCCATGAATATTGTTCGTTTAGTCCATTGGTTACATGGAGTTCCTTTTTCCGCCACACGATGTTCTCATTTCGCTTCCCTTGCTCCCACAACTTTACTCCTGTAAACCAAGATTAAGTTCGCCAGCAGTATCAATCTTGGGGGATTTAGGGGGCAAGGAAACTTACAACTCAGACAGATTCATCTCTACATTCAGCAACGCCTGGATTCTCAGGTCAATTGTCTTCAGGTTAGCTTAAAAAGTTTGGCAGTTTATGAAACTTTGTTTCAGCGACGTTTTATTGCAGCCGCAGTGGAACGCTATCAAACGCAAAAAAGCAATTCAATTATTTCTCAGTGTTGGGTGTAGAAGGAAGTAATGTCGTCAATTGTGCTTGTAAACTCGGCAGAATTGTAGTGATCATTCTCCAGATTTGAACATGATTAACCTGGTCATATTGATGGGCAACAACATTCCGTAATCCAATGACTCCACTCCAATCCACTTCTGGATAATGGGTACGAAACTCTGGTGTAATTCTGCCCCGCGCCGCTTCCCCAATAATTTCCAAATTTTGTTCAACGGCCTGTTGAACCAGAATATTCTCCAAATACGCTGCCTCATTCAAGCCTTGAGTGAAAGTTTGAATTCGTTGAATGGCTTGCACCATATCCCAAAGGGCAGCATGATTGCGAACGCTGTCCTGCATGGTTTGATTCGTAACCGTAATCGTAATCGGTTCTGCCTTTTCAAGGGGGTAAATTATCCGGTGTTGATCAAGAATTGCCCTACGACTAAAGGGATTAACCAAACTCTGTTTCTGAGTCAAATCTACAGCTCGACCAAACAAAGATTCTAGTTCAGTTTGGGCGAGTATTGAATGGTTCAGAGTTTGTTCAGTTTCAGGATTATAAGTCACCAGCACATCCACATCACTGGTTGGACAAAAATCATCCCGCAACACCGAACCAAATAATGCAAATTCAAAAATCTGCCATCGCCGACAAAACTCAGCAATTTCTAATAGTGAGGTGTGCAATCGTTCCTGTAGAATCCAGGGGAGATCAGTTGAGTGTTTAAGTTGCTGCATTGAGACTGACAACACTTCAAAGACAGGACTACTCTAATCTTAAAAGCTTCTGGGTCAACTCAGGGACAAAAAAGCTATTGCATAACTCTCTACCCCATGGCAATAGATTTTTAGTGAGAAACTATTTAAAATTCTATTTATCCCTGAAACCCTAACCATGTCTCAACTTAAGCGTCGTCACTTTCTACAATTTGCCGGATCAACTCTGGCTGCAATGGGTCTAAGCCAATTGGATTTCTTCCATCGCGCCGAACAGTATGGTCGAGTTCTGGCCCAGAGTACGCCGCGAAAGTTAGCCTTGTTAGTCGGTATCAACGAATATCAGGGAGCGACAAAACTCAGGGGATGTGCTATGGACGTAGAGTTGCAGAAACAACTGCTGATTCACCGCTTTGGTTTCAATCCTCAAGATATTCTGATTGTTTCTGATGAATCTAAGCTCCAGCCGACCCGTGAGAATATTCTGCAAGCCTTTGAAGAGCATCTGATCAAACAAGCCAAACCAGGTGACGTAGCAGTGTTTCACTATTCTGGGCATGGCGGCCTAGTGAAAGATCCGTCCCCTCTGGATCTAACGGTCTGTCGTCAGGAAACGGGTCAAGTTAATAGCTGTCAATACAACGGCACGATTGTTCCAATCAACGCTGAACCCGTGAAACAGGAGGGAGAAACTCTCGCTGTTTCAGACATCATGGGACAAACTCTATTCCTGCTCATGAGTCGGGTTCCCACCGACAACCTAACGACCATTCTAGACAGTTGCCATTCTGGAGCGGGAACACGGGGAAATGTGGTGGTGCGCTCTGCCCGATTATCAAGAAGTGATGGACAGTTGGTTCCAAGCGAAGATGAATTTGTGGTTCAGGCAAAGTTACTGAGTGAATTGGGTTGGTCTGATGCAACATTCAAACAGAAACGACAGCAAGGAATTGCTAAAGGGGTTGCTCTGGGTTCGGCGGGACGGACTGAAGAAGCGATTGATGCCAAGTTTGACGATTTTTATGCCGGTGGGTTTACTTATCTGTTGACTCGTTACCTTTGGCAACTGACTTCCGAGCAATCTGCTCAATCCATCTACGTCAATCTCCAACGTAGCACTCGCAGTTTGGCAGAGGCCAAAAACCACCGCACCTCCCAGATTCCCACCTTTGAATTCCAGCCTGGAACCAGCTTTGACCAACAGCCATTATTTTTTACGAATCTGCCCACGCCATCGGCTGAGGCAGTCATTACCAAGGTTAGTGGTGAGCAAATTCAGTTCTGGATGGGGGGTGTAGCCTCTCAGAATCTTGCTCTAGATAAGGGTAATGTGTTTTCGGTGCTGGATGAATCAGGCAAGATCGTGGGAGAAATTGAGCAAACTTCACGGGTTCCAGGCAGTTTATCGGGGATTGGCAAACAGATTGCCGGAGATGCTTCAGCGATTCAAGTGGATCGGCTGTTGCGGGAGAAAATTGTGGGATTTCCCGCTAATCCCAAACTGCAAATTGCCTTGGATGAGTCTCTGGGAGCAGAACGCGCTGCCGCAGAAGCAGGACTGAAATCCCAAAAATGGGTTGAAGTGGTTCCTAAAAATCAACTGTCCACCAGTGGCTACTTTTTGGGGCGCTTCACTGAAGCTTACAAGCAGGAACAGACTGGCAGAGGACTCGACATCAAATTATTGCCACCTACCAGCAGCGTAGGGTTGTTTCAAAGTGATTTGACTCCTAATAAAAGTTCGTTTGGAGATTTGCAGGAAACTGTAGCCAGAGCAACTGCACGTTTGCAACCCACCTTCAAACGGTTACTGGCGAATCAGATTTTGGGACGGTTGCTGGATGTGGGCCGGGGTTCTCCATTGCAAGTCAGGGCGAAAGTGTCAGGTGGCGGAAAGAGTTTGCAGGTGGCGAGTCGGGGTGTGGCATCAAGCAAGGCTGTGGTTGATCCGCTTCGGGTTGCTGCTAGAACAGAGCTAAAAATTACAGTGGAAAATCTGGAAGATCAGGAACTTTACCTGGGTGTGTTGGTGATCGGTGCGACCGGAAATATCACTATTCTCTTTCCGGCTGACTGGGATGCTCCTGAAGAGGCATCCCGGATTGACAAAAAGGGGAATGGAAATGATGGCCAATTGACCGTACCGCGTCCAGATGAGGGACGGTTTGAGGTTCAGGGAACCTCGGGTGCGCCGGAGTTGCTGTTGTTGGTGAGTAAGGAACCGCTGCGTCTGGCGTTGAAGGCGATGCAGAATATTGCACGGGGTCGAGGACTGTCTCGTGGGCCAATTGGAGGATTAGGGGATGATGAGCCAACGGAGTTGATCACCGGGTTGCTAGGGGATTTAACCGAACTGACCCGTAGTAGTCGTCAGGCCGATGGAGATATTGTTTCTGTTCCACCTGGGAGTAAGGCAAGTATGGATACTTCTACAATGGCTGTGCTGTCGGCAGTGATTGAAGTCGTGGCTTGAGTCTGTGAGTTTATGCCAAAAATCAAACATCTGTCCTTAGAGAAATTATCAATGTTGAATGGCGTTAATTCGCCCCCCAGCCCCCGTTCGGCTGAGCTCAACATCGAAGCCACGACGAAGCCAATACTTGGGGGAGCCGGATTTCTCAAAGTCCCCCAAACTCGGGGGATTTAGGGGACGAGGAAACTTACAACTCAGACAGATTCATCTCTACATTCAGCAATATGACACAAGCCAGTCGTTAAGGGCACTTCACCCTGAACGGCGAAGCCCAATAAAGGTTCCAGCAGGTTGAAATCCGTTACTAAGAGACCAAATGGGTTCTATGAAAACTTCAAGTTGGGTTCAGACTAAGTTCAAGTTGAGTTGAGTGTCAGATCAGGTTGAAGTGTGAGTAACTTCAACTTGATCTGGATCAAAGTTAGCGTTGAAGTGTGAGTAACTTCAACTTGAACATGACCTAAGATCACGTTCAAGTTGAGCCATAATCAACCGGAACATGATGTAAACTCACCGGGAAAGTACGATAGATCCTCAATAGATCTTTGATGAATTCCTATTGATCAGTGCCAGTGACTTCACAAATTTAATCTAACAGGCTAACAAATGGGACGTTGTCCTAGCCTAACCGCGTGAATTGTTTCACTACCAGACTGGGGCCAGCCTTGCCGATCCAAGGCTTCTCCAGGTTGTCCCCACCCCAGTTGTAACAAGATTTCCAGGAAACTAGACTTTTCCCACTTCCAGATACAAGCCCATTCTGTACGTTGAGCGATCGCCTCAACTTCATAAGATTGAATCCGACGATGGTTTTTGCCTGCATTCAAACTCAGGTACAAGTCCATCGCTGCAGTGACTTGGTTCCAGAACTTCAACACCTCTGCTTTTGCTGCTTTCAGCAGTTGTAGATCTTCTGGCAGCGCTATTAGTTGGTCATTCACAACTGGATAATGCAGCGATTGGCTCTGAACAGTGACTGCCTGCCAGGTGACTCCTGAAACCTGATATTCAAGTTGATACTGATGAATAGCAGCCTTGAAATCCTGATAGGCGATGAATTTTTGAATGCCTTCTGGTTTGAGAAAACAATCAATCACGGGATTTCCTACCGCTGGAGTTACTTTCAAGTTAAGCCGCTGCCCTGACAAACATGCCTTGCGCTCTTCACATAGGATTTGAATTAGTTCCTCAGTGTTATAGACTCTGGACATCAGCAGCATCCTTTAGGTGCCAGATTATTATCAATAACCTATGAAATATTTGTATGCTTGTAGTGCAGGCTTCTATCCTGGGCGGGTAAGATGCCTACTCCGCGTTCACGCTTCGAATCAGATCGGCACATCGCTTAGCGTCTCATAACTTAGCTTTTGGGTTCCTCACTGGTGAGGAGGGACAATGGACGTAGACTTATCCATTGTAATAATTTTCAATGATCTGAACAATTCGTTGGGATGCTTGACCGTCTCCGAAAGGATTGATGGCTGTTGCCATTTGGTGATACTTCTGAGAATTGCTGAGTAATTCTACTGCTGCTGCCACAATTTCTGTTGTTTCAGTCCCTACTAATTTTGCAGTTCCCGCCGTCACTGCTTCAGGTCGTTCTGTCGTTTTTCGGAGTACTAAAACAGGTTTTCCTAAACTCGGGGCTTCCTCTTGTAACCCCCCTGAATCAGTTAGGAGAAAATGGGCATGGGAAATCGCGGCAACCAGTTCAGAATAATTTAATGGCTCCGTCAGAAACACCCTGGGATGATGGCTTAAAATTGCCGTTAATGGTTCTCGAACCGTTGGGTTGCGATGTAAGGGCAGGAGTAATGCTGTATCTGGAAACTTGTCTAAGATTTGCAGAAATGCTTGAGCAATATTTTCTAACGGCTCTCCCCAATTTTCCCGCCGGTGAACCGTGGATACAATCAATCGATATTGACCAAGGTTCAAGCCAGGAATTTCGAGTTTGGGCTGACGTTCTGCAACGGATATCAGTGCATCAATTACAGTATTTCCAGTGTGATGAATTTCTCCTAAAACCCCAGAATTTTTCAAGTTTTCAACTGCTTGAATCGTTGGAGCAAAATGGAGTTGGCTGATCTGGGAAATTAATCGCCGATTGGCCTCTTCAGGATAGGGGTTTAACACATCATCCGTTCGCAGTCCGGCTTCAACATGGCCTACGGGAATTTTTTGATAAAATGCACTCAAGGCCGCCGCAAAAGCAGTGGTTGTATCGCCCTGAACTAGAACCAGATGCGGCTGGAGTTGTTGAAATAAAGTGTCTAAGCCCTGTAAACTTCGACAGGTAATGTCTGTTAAGGTTTGCTGAGGTTGCATGATTGCCAGATCGTAATCTTCCCTCAGATCAAACAGTTGCATTACCTGTTCAACCATTTCTCGATGTTGACCAGTGAGAATAACTGTGGTTTCAAACTGATCTGACTGTTTTAGGGCTTGGATGACGGGTGCTAATTTGATTGCTTCTGGCCGGGTTCCTAATACAACTGCGACAGAAATTCGAGGTGAATTTTGAGATGTTGACATTATTTAAACTCTGAGATTTTTGTCTTAAAAACTTAACATCTTAAAAATTTAATGTCTTAAAAACTTAATTTCTTAAAGATTTAAAATTCAATGCCCTATCAATATATTTTATTCTACAAACCTTACAACGTTCTAAGTCAGTTTACGGATTGTAATTCTGACCCAGGTTCAGAACAATCAGGTTCTGAACAATCAGGTTCAGAACAACCAGGTTCAGAACAGAGCTTAGGAACCTTGCAGCGGCAAACGCTAAAAGATTATATTCCAATTCCCGCCGTTTATCCGGTGGGGCGCTTGGATCAAGATAGTGAAGGGTTGCTGTTGCTCACGAACGATACTCAACTACAACATCGCCTGAGCCACCCCAAGTTCAAGCACCCCCGTACCTACTGGGTTCAGGTCGAACGGATTCCGGATGAAACGGTATTGTCAACGCTGCGAACTGGAGTGGACATCAAAGGCTATCGAACTCAACCTGCTCAGGTGAAGTTGCTCCCCACTGAGCCACAGTTGCCCCCGCGTGATCCACCAATTCGCTTTCGCAAAACCGTACCAACGACTTGGCTGGAGATGACGCTAACGGAAGGAAAAAACCGTCAAGTGCGTCGAATGACGGCTGCCGTGGGTTTCCCAACTTTACGGTTAGTGCGGGTGGCGATCGCTCACCTCCATTTAACAGGTTTAGAACCAGGGGGCTGGCGAGAGCTAACTCCGGTAGAAATTCGGCAGTTACTGAGGGTTAAATCCTCACGCAATCAGAATTAGGGAAGGGTTTTAACGGTTAGTTTCAGTCCTGAACACGGGATTTGAGTTTTTGCGAGTTGACATTCTCACCCCAAAACAACAAGAAAAATTCCCTCGCCCATCCTGGGAGAAAGATTTAGGGTGCAGGCATCACAAAACAATCGCACTCTCTTGGCGCGGCTTGTCCGAACCATAAGTCAGCGTCCGCTTCACCGACCCCGAATCCAACACATAAATTCGCACTGAATCCTCCTGCGACTTCACCAACTTCTCCAACTGCACCTGCAACCGCGCAAACTGCACCGCCGTCAAAAAACATTCAAACACACTATACTGCGTCCACTTCCCATAACCCGAAAGCATTTTGTGCAGGCGAGTTCGCCGTTTATTCGCCGCCTTATTATCCGGCAAATCATAAATAATCAGATAAAACAACGTCGTCATCCATCAATCCTTAAACTGATACTCCTCCTTCACCACCCGCTTCACCAACTTCCCCTTCGGCGCAGCCGGAGCAGGAGTAGGCTTCTTCTGCATCGACGCAGCAATCAAAATCCCAACAAAAATCGCCAACAACTCCATCATTCAACCCTCCCAATATGACCAGAATTTCTTGAAAGTCCCCCTTTCCAAGGGGGATTTGGGGGGATACCTCAGTTCCCTTTCCAAGGGGAATTTAGGAAGATCTCCCTATCGCAACACCAGCGGTTTATACGGCACACCCTCCTGCAAATGCCGACTCAACAGCCGCGCCTGCAACTCAATCGCCCGCCGATAGGTACAGCGATACTCAAACACCGGATGCTTAAACTCATCATTCAACTTCTGATCAAACCCCTGAAGAAACTCCTTCCGAGCCCCATCCGTCAACCGATACGCTCCCAAACTCTCATTAAAATCCTTCAGACTCAACTGTTTCCGGTTTAACATCGACAACACCACACTATCCGCCACCAAAGGTCGAAACTCCTCCATCAAATCCAACACCAACGCAGGCTGACCATGATGCACCTCATGCAAATAGCCAATATACGGATCTAGCCCTGCTAGATGCACCGCAGCCCTGACTTGAGTTTGCAGCAATCCATAGGCAAAACTCAACAGGGAATTCACCGGATCAGTCGGCGGTCGGCGGTTACGCCCGTTAAATCTCCACTCCGAACCAACAATTTTGCCCAAGTGAGCAAAATAATCCCGCGCCGCCAGCCCTTCCACTCCCCGCACCTGATCCAACGTCTCCTGAGTAGGAACCAGTTTCTTGTGCAACTTCAGCGGATTCTCTGTCTGACCCTGGCGATACAACACTAAATATTGATTCTGAATCTTAGCCGTGACAATGGCTTTCACCAGTTCCAATCGTTTAGCAACATCGTGATACAACCCATACTGGGCCAGTCGCAAGGCTCCATTCCGGGACTGCCCCGGCAACGCACTACCCAAATACTTGCCAAAGCTCGACAGATAATGAATCGGCATTCCCAGTTCCAGCGCATAAACAAAAGCATCCCCAGTCACCTGCGGATTTCCCATCAGCACCACCTGTTCTACTGTTTGGGCGGGAATCGCTTGTTTCTTCCAGGAGCCATCCTCCTGTTTGAGCGCAACATTAAAAGCTTCATACGCCTTACTCAGAACTGCTTCTGGTTGCGTAATGTAAAGAATTGACATGATTTTTTTCAGTTGAAAACAAGTAATTGAAAACAAGTAGTTGAAGACAAGTAAAAGTTGGTGTTCTAAGCTCTTTCTGACAAATACCTCACCTCAAATGGCAAACAAATCGACTGCAAACTACAGGCTTGGCACTTTTTCTTCTGGGTCAGAGGTGGCGGCATCGGACGTTGATCCGCAGAGCGGGCAGCAACAATTGCCAATTCCGTAGCCTGACGCAGTTGATCGGTAAAGGGAACTTGCTGGCGACGACGATTGGCATGATAAAAAATCTCCCCATAGGCAATGGTTTTCCCTGTCCGTTCCTCTAAACACAACGCTGCTGCACAAAGCTGAAAATGATCATTCAAATGTTGTGCCATCCGTCCCTTTTTGTACTCTAGTGGAACCAATTGTCCATGACACTCTTCTACAGCATCAATAATTCCAGCGACTTGTAGGCGATCGCTCCACACCCACTGTTGCTGACGAATCGTAATTTCTCCTGCTTGAATCACACTGTCTTCATTAATATTTCGATGCAGATGATTCCCCAGGATAATATGTTCATTTTCCGCCCATTCTCCTAACACATATTCCAGATAAAAACGGCGGGGACAATATTCCCAAGCATTCAAATAAGCTAGAGGCAAATAATCTTCAGTCATGATTAACTTTTATTTGAGACTTTATTTGAGACTTTTATTTGAGATGTTTATTAACATTAATTCGCCTGACCATTCCCATTCCCATCGGGGTTTTCCGCCCAACCCCTGCATATAATGCAAAGTCTGTCAAGGCGTTAATCTGTTGAATAATCACCGGTTCTACTTCTCCTAAAATCTGAAACGTAATGTCTCCCAGACACCCAATCAACTTACTACGACTATCCGTTACCATCTCTGTCCGAATATTAAAAAAACTGGGATAAATTGACTCTAAAATTGCTTCAGAAAATACCCTGTCACTGTATTGATTCCAGCGCCGCAACAAACTCTTGAACACCAATTCTTTAGTGGGCAAAGCACAATCATATTTTGTCAATCGAAACGTAGTTGGTGTGCAAAATTTTAACTGCAATTGCCGTTCCGTATCTGAAGCCTGTTCAATAATTTGGTCATAGGAAATAAACCCTGCCCAGGGTTGACTGGGTTGGGGATTCCCGAAAACACTGGTGACTTGCAATTCTGCACCCCCCAGATGCCAAGGTTGATTGGGATTAAGGCTCAACCACAGATGCATCAACTGACTAAACAATCTTTCATCCAATAATGAAACCCGCCACCAACAGGGAGTTCCCGCCGGAATCGGGCGATCCTGCTGGAACTGTAGAACGGAAGCATTCGAGTTCAGGGAACGCGAATCAGAGCTATTTCGCAAACTCAAATTTCCATTTCTAGCAACTTGCAATGGACTCAAGGTAAATGCCTTATCTACAGATTGCTGATGTAAAGTAGCTGACAGATTGGAATCAACAGATTCCACCAGTTCCAAAAACAAGGCGTGAAGATGACGACCACTCAGATGAGCTTTTGAAATGGGCGATCGCGGTAATAAATTCAGAACCAAACTATAGGGCATAATTCAGGCTAATTTAAGTGAATTGACTAGACTAATTGACTAGGCTAACTTTGCTCGAACCGTCGCTCTCGATTCAATCGTTAGTTCAGGAATCTCTTGCAACTCCTCCTCGCTCAAACAATATTGTTCACAGACCAAACTCAATCGCCTTCCCGGTGTTCTAACCTCATTCACGGCATGGGTGAGATCCCCCTGAAAAGATACTAATAAATTCGTCTGGGGTTTGATCTGCCCCACCTGTTGACGATGATTTCGTAACACTAATTCTCCCCCCTCCATCCCTTCAGGCACCTCTACATACAAGACACTCACCCGCAAAGGCGGTTCAATCGTCTTACAATAGGAACGTAGGGAGCGATCAATATGCGGATCAACCCGCGATCCAGCTTGTAGAATTAAGGGGTTCAAATAAAACGCATTACAAGACGGTTCCAATGCACGCTCTAGATAGGGTTGAAAAAACGGGAATTGCTGTTCAACCTGGGAAAGGTGCGATCGCTGAAACACGATAGAAAATCCCTTAGTTCCAATAAAATCCCGGTTAAGGTTATTAGTGGCCAGATAAGGACAGGCCAGGATTTTTTCGCGCAATTTGCTCAGATAGCGTTCAGAAAAAGCAGTTGGATAACGTTGAAAATAACTCACAGATAGTAACTCACAATTGACTTGACTTGTTTATTCCTATTTATTCGATTAATACCTGCACTAAAATCGCATTAAAGGATCTAAATCATCCAGAACTGGGTAGCGACTCAAGCCTTGTTCAATTTGTTCAGGGTTCAGTATGGATGTCATGATTTAGTCTCCAAAACAATACTGCATTTGAACCGGAATCTTGAGACCATTCGAATTTTCAACCATATAAGATTCTCCTCGCATTTTTACGTTCCGAATCAAACTAACAGGTGGCATATTGATAGTGTCGTAGCTTAAGACCTGATTAGTAAACATGACATCTAGTGGATTGAGCGGATGAGTACAATCAAACATTGTCTCCGAATTACGCTTGAACTTTACGGGTTGAAAGTCCAACTTTGCTTTACTTGCCCATTTGCCGATCCGTACCCACCTAGGTAATTTCAGCTCTCTCTCTGAAATTACAAAGAATTCAAACTGGCTCTCTGGTGCAATTTCCTTAGTTCTGCCAAAGCTTGGAATATTTTGAGCCATTTTTTCCATCTCAACGTGGTAGTTGTTATTTGCATATTTCCAGGTATTGAGAACTGTTGCGTGATTGAGTGCTTGTGCAGGAGTGACATAGATTTTCTGCTGATTTAATGGAGTTAAGTGCTCCTTATATCTAGGAATCTGTTCAGCACAAAAATAGCGGTAGGAATACTCATCAGCAACAGTAGTATTAAATCTTGGATTGTCTACAAGACCTAACACATAGGAAAGAGCATAGTTGTGGAGGATTGGTTCAGTCTCATACAGCCGTCCAATTTCACGGGTAGCAAAATAAAGGCTGTCATGAAGTTCTAGAATACATCGGTAAATAATTGTCATCAGTTTTACTCTGCTGAAGCTGCAGTGGCTTTTTTTCCTCTCTTCTTTCCCTTATCTGTGGTCGAGAAAATGTATTTCTGAGCATACGCCTCTGATTCTTTATTTGCTTGAATGAGCATTTCTTTTAGTTGCGTTTCATTACTAGTAATCGCTTTCACTTCTGCCAGTAAAGATTGAAGTGAATCGTCCATAAAATCAGTATGAGGAATGCACTCTTCGTTCATCAATTCCGCGATCGCCTCTTCTGCTGCAATTCGGACATGATCTTCATTTAGAGGATCAGGGGCTTGGATTTGATTTCTCTCCATCATCAAGTCATAAATTTTCTGTGTCCATCTGAGATTACTCACGATCTCGCCATCAGCAAAAACTACTCCAATTAATTCATTACGAACGCGACCTGTACGAGTGGTTTGTGCTCCGTAGTGGCGAGTTCTCAAGATATTGTTGAACACGTAGAGGAAGCCTGCTTCTGTTGGATCTTTCAGTGTGACAATACTGGGAAAGAAAACCTGTGGCAAGATATGGTCTTGGCTATTAATACGACTTGTGACCTCTCCTTGGCGGCTCATTGTTCCGTTTTCAAAGGGAGCATTTAAGGTGAAGTTGAGATGAGAATCATCAAAGGGGGTAATAGAGTAAGCAGTGTCAACTACAACTTTTGATTTTTCAGAACCAGCATCTCCGATCGCAAATCCATACAAAATGCAATCAGGTGTTGTTTTGCTGAAGTCTACGTTGTAGTCACACTTTTCCCAGTCGCCAATCTGATAGTTACGGAGTAGTTCTCGTCCTGTTAACCGCTCAGGAGTTGACTGCTTGCGCTTGAACAGTGCTAGGCGGCTGATGATTTTTCGGCTTTCTGCATTGTCTTTCTGCATCCCTGCGTGAACTCGCGCTCGATTAAGTTCACTATCGGTCTGAAAGAGCGGGTAGGATTCTGTCACTCGGATTGTTACAAAATGAACATACTTGCCCATTGGTTTGGCAGGAATTTCAGTGTGAAAATGCTTGGCATCGACGGTTTTTAGAAAAGTCATGGTGATTCCTTAGGTATGAATAAGTTGGATGGAATTAAGCGATCGCTTCGATTTCTTCGGACAGTTCTTCTGGTTCAGGTTGCTGAACTACTTTGCGATCGCGATCGTCCTCTAAGCGGTACAGATAATCGCAGGTGTCTCGAATGAGATTAAGTTGAATACCAGCGAGACGAGCGCGATCGCTCTTAAAGGCTCCCTCAAAAATCTCTTTGATAAAGAACGTGGCAAAGTCATAAACAGCTTGTCGTTCTTGTTCTGAAGTCAAGGCAGGTTTCCACTTGCCATCTACAAAAATCAGGGTGGGTTTACCTTCTGCGGTTCTGCGACGAACATTCACCATGAGCTTAGCCAGTCTGGCAGCAACAACGTCTATGAGCGACTCTACATCATTGACTAATGCTTTATCGATTTTCAGAATTACGTCTGCTGCTTCGTCAATTGGTTTAAGTACCGCATTGGGCTTGGCATACTGACTCTTTGCTCGATAGAATTTCCGATAGCGTTGAGTGAGTTCACGAAGTTGATTCATGTCTTTTCCTTCTGAGTCGAAACAATAGTAGAAATCCATGTAAAGCTTGATCTTGGAAATCGGAGGCGAATCCCAATCCAGCTTACGAACTAATTTGGTGAGATAGTGAAACACATACAAAGGGCTGGTTTCTAAGTCCCGCGCCAATGCTGCAAGCTTTCCCCAGTCAGGATCGCCATCTTTTTTGCGGTTTACCTCCAAATGAATACAGTAAGCCGCGCTTAGTGCATTCAGTGGGGAAAATTGATGAGTCGGCACGATCGCATCTAGCCGGGTTCCATCTTTTTCCTGCTTAGTTAGTGATGCGATCGCTTGATGTACTCCATCTAAAATCGTAGTTTTCTCAAATTCTGCACCACTGATGAACGGTGGTACCGGGGATTCTGAGGTAACGATTTTTACATCTAGTACAAGCGGCAACGCCAATGCTAACCAGGCAGGCATCACCCAAGATTCAGTGTCTGTTGCATCTCGTCCTGGCGGAATTGCCATAAAGAAGAACGTCATTGGTTGCTTAGTGGGATAGCTTAATTTGAAAGTTTGATCGCGCTCAGCCGCTTCCTGAATCAACAGAGAATCAACCTTCTGATAGTTCTCAATCGTGAATTTTGCTTCATTCTGATCTGTGACGAGATGCTTGCGAATGTCAGAATCAAAACGAGTTCGTCGAATATAACCGTATGCTTTTTGAAGAAAGTTATTCGTCTCAGGTGTGAAGAAGTAAGCAGGATACAAGTAGAGATAGCGGTATTTACGTCCTTCAAAGTCTCCTCCAGTTGCATTGGTTTGGTTCATCAAAATCTGCCTCAGCATGATTTCAACTGACCAGATCGAACAGATTTGCCGCTTTGCTGCCTGTACATTAAATAGGATTTGCCGATTGCTGTAGACTTGCGGTGCAAATAGCGTTGCTGATTCCATTTGCTCGGTCACAGTATAAGCAGAACTGGACATTGCACAAACATTTTCTCGCCCTCGTCCTGTGGTAATCTTGGCAGCTTGATAGCGCTTGAGTTCTATCAAGAATGGATCGGTTTCAGGCGATATCACGGCTCCGGTCGGCAAAGTCACAATTCGACTTACATAGGTTCGCACGTCGTCCCATCCATCTGGTAGTGTAACTTCTTCAATCAAAGGGTTAATCAAGCTAACCGCAACTGTGACCATATCCTCCATGACTTCACGAAGTTGAGCATCATCTAGTCCAGAATTTTTCTGATTGTGTTGTGCTGCCAAGTAGTACCAATCGAGCGGCACACCTCCTGTATTCTTAAGAGATTGCACGGCTCTCAAGCCAGGAATTGCATCAGATAAACCTAAATGTTCTGCTAGTTTTTGAGTCAAATCGAATTCAGGCAGGGTTTTACGGCTCGCTTTGGGTTGCTTTTTTTGACAATCATTGAAGCGATCACGCCATTCCTGCCAAATTTTCCGGCATAATACATCCCCAAATTCTGCTAAACGATCAATGCGATAGTCATCTCCAAAAGCAACATTTAAAGATGCAGGAATGTCTCCATTAGTCTGAGCAGCAACTAAACTTGCACTGCGTTTTGCACCCGATGAAGTTTTAGCAGAATGAAGGATTCGACAGGCTGCACTCACGGCAACTTTCATCAGAGATTCAATATCAAAATAAAGCCGATAGTAGTCGGCAAACTTAATTCCTTTGCCATCTCGACTAAATCCAGTTTGAGTTTCTTTAAGTTTATCGGCACAGAGATGTTTAATCTTATCAACGACTTTGCTGGGAATCAGAGTTGCATCAATTGGAGGGGCATCAGCTTTAGCCAAATAGACCACACCATCTGGTAGATACAACAGCGGTAGATAAAATTCTTTAGGATGCAGTTCCATCACCGCATTGTTTACAACATTTGTTAAAACGCCGCGATTATCAGAGAGAGAATGATAACTAAACTTGAATTGGTCTTGACTTAAATTCTGCAAGATAAACGGTAAACTGCCTGCAGACATGGCATCACGAGGATGTTTGATCACAGACGCAAAGCGATCGGACAATTTCACAAGATTGACAAGAACATTGCGAATTCTGCTGTCTAATCGATCGTCATCTAGCGGCTTCAGTCCACGAGTAATTAATCCCAAGTCTGCATCATTCTTGTCGCCTGCATTGCTGCTGATCCAAATGATGTCGTCAATGTAATCTTGCCATTGGTTGCCGAGAAAGCGATCGAGGTTGAAGTCTAGAATCTTCTGTCTGATATAGTCTCGCCCAAGATTAGGGGCATCGCGTTTATCGGGAGAATCTTTTATCCAATCGCGATCGCACAATATTCCACTGATATCATTGGCGCGTAACCAAGTTTTGTAATCCGGGAATTTTTCGTAGTCATGCAAGAGATAGGAAGTGATGTATACTCGACATTGCAAGTCATTACAATAAGATTTGACTTGATTCTTTTGGATATCTTTCTGTTTTAGGTATCTAAGAATGCGATAGGTTGGAAAAAAGCCATTGAGTAAATGCGAGAGAAGTGACTGATCACCTGCACTACGCCGACTCAGCTGAGACTTTTTATCCTTTTGGCGTTGCTCAGCAACTCTTGCTTCAATGCGCTCAAAGAATAAGCCGCCTTTAGCCGTTGCACCTGCAAGCTGCCACATCAAGTTTGGCAAAACAAACTCTGCAAAATCGCTCAGAATTTTATCTTCTGCATTCCCTGGGGATTCTTGGATTGCTTGCTTGAATAGCTTAAGTGTCAGTAGTTCTGGGACTTCTGACTGTTCATCATCCTCCCTATCAGCATCAAGGTCTAGTGGCTGATCATCCAGTAATAACTCTAACTGTTCATCATTCATAAAGCACTTCTCCAAATTTTTCGTAACTCATCCAGGCAGATCCATTGCCCATCTCGTTTGATCTCGATGTACTCCCAACCGTTAACAGGACTACCGTTAACTTTCGCTGCTAGGGGACTTGACTTGTCAAATTCCTCGCCGTCGTAAATTATGGTTCCTTTTGGAGAAATTTGAATTCCTGAAGTGACATAGCTATAACCAAGATGGTTGGCATTGTCTCGCTTCAATCGAACTCGCACTTGAGTACTTTTTGTAAGCAACCCCTTGTCGAAAAGCTGCGACATCCTCACATGGGAGTGATTGCCTGAATTTTCAGAATCAATCTGTTCGATTTTAGAACTTTGAATAAACTCAGAATCATTTGGCATAGGTGGATTAATCTCAAGAGTAGGTCGTTGAATAATTCTGGATTGCGGGGCTTGAAGCCATTTCAACAGTTCGTTGCATAATGCAGTTGGCATTTTCTGTAAGTCTTGATCGGTCAATTGAATAATCATGGGAATCCCCTCTAAAGAGTTTCCACTATTCTGGCAGATTTTTTTAATTTTTGCAATGGTTGTCATTAGCATATGAGTAAGCAGTTGTCATGAGCATACGAATAGACCAAAGTGCAAAAATCGTGTTATTCTTCTGTCAAGGAGAAAGAACAAAGTTCTACTGTCTAAATCCCGTATTCGGGACTGAAATGTCATGAGCATCTGAGTTTACTGCTCATTTCCTTTCTCCTCAAGCTTTCTAGCATATCCATGCAACATTTTCTTTTGGCTTCTGATGCCAGATTAGGGTTTCTAGCATAAGAGCAGATTGTCCAAACGCAACTGTGTAAGGCGGATTTGAATAATCATCGGTGCGATCGCTCAAGCCATAGGCTTGAAAGTGCATTGGTAGTCCGAGCTTGCTTCGAAGTATTCCGCGATCACGATCTGACACAAAACAAACCATCCCCCGCTGACTCACTGCTCTCCTCAATCGAGTTGGAATATCTGCACCCTCAATCTCCAGTTGCTTCAAAATCTGGACTCTGCCCAATTGTTTTACGGTGCTGAAATCATTCTGTGCATAGTAGAAGTACCAATTTTCTCGAACCTCTCGGTAATCTTTCAGTTTGAGATAGCATAAAGCGTCTTGGAAACGTTTTTGAGGTAATCCAGCCCCTTGAACTCGTTCCAAAAATTCATTTTTCTCCATCAAATCAAACACAAAATTGCTCAGAAGTCCCGGCAAATTGTAGGTCTTAAATCGTTCTGGTTCATGCTCTTTCGGATTTGTTGCATCGTACACCGCACAATCCAACTGGCTACTGCCTCGAAATGAACGTACTTCATCAATAATTTTGTGCTGCTTTTGCTGTAAACAATGATGAACCTGCCCCCGCCTCTTCGACATTTCAAACCGAAACACATTTTCCGTATCTGTCTTAAAGCCCTCGGCTGCATCGGGATAAGTTGCTTTCATGTGAGTTGAACACAGTTCATTCCATACACAGAAAGATTGCACACTCCCCCACCGTTTTGGATAATATTCAAACTGATTGGTAAAAGACCAGCTATCATAAACTGCTTGATTGAAATAAACGCGATCAAATTCCTCGCTATCTTTCAAGATCTCTTCTTTGTCAAACAACCGGCTCACCAAAAAATTTGGAATTAATGCATACGCCTGATAGGGGCGAGGTAAAAAATCCGGATGCCTTCCTAATCGTCCAAAGCGTTGAATAAAGTTTCCTGCATCCGAGGCTTCAAATACAAGGAAATTAATCTTAAAGTCAACACCAACATCAATTGTTGAGGTTCCAACTAATAAATCTGCTTGGGCAACTGACTGTGATCGCTCCGTTTCACCCGTTAGACTAGTATTCGTTAAAACCTTAAGATCATGCTGTTCAAATAAAGGTTTAAGTAATCCTGCCAACTTATAGACAGATGCAATTGAGTTGAGAATAATCGCCCCCTTACTACTAGGATGGTCGAGAAAGAACTTTAGAATAGTCTCTTCGGCGTTTTCCACTAACCATTGATAACTTGCCTTTGCATTCGGTTCTAATTCACTTGGAAAATTTAAAGTAATCGGCTGGCTAATTGATCGCCAGGTTGCAGTCTCCATAGTTGAGGAAAATCGATATTTGTCTTCAGCAACTGGATCAATTACCTGAAATCTTAAGTTGGCTTGGCGCAAGAAGTCTTGAAGCGCTTTATTTGGAGTCGCTGACAAAAATAGAAACTTTTTACCGGGCGAAGTGTGTTTCATCAATAAAATTGAGTTCATCACACTCGCAATTTGCGGCGAAGAGAAAACATGAAACTCATCAAAAATAAACAGCTTGTATGCCTCATCAATTTTTCTGAAAAGCTTATCTGCGTTATCTCCTTTGTGTGGCTTCTTAGCACTACGTCTGAGATATCGAAATGAATGAATATAGTGAAAAATATCAGGATTTGTGAGCAATATTTCCGAATTATCTACACGATCGATAATTCCTTGCTGTTTAGAGGAAAGATTGTTAGTCTCAACAAAGTCCTCAAGTGTTGCACCTGTTAAACGATAGATCTGAGGCTCATACTTTGGCTGAAATTGATCTTTATAGTTACAAACTTGCCGTTCTTGATCCCGTGCTAATTCATTAGTTGGATACATGGCTAGGGTATAGCTCCGCCCTGTCATGGCTTTAAGATAAGCGGCCAAACTTTTGCCATCCCCTGTCATTGCAGTGTTAAACACCACATCAATGTTTGGATCGCTCAGAGCATTAAAGGTTTCAACCTGATGCCAGGAAAGTGTCCAACCTTCAGGCAAATTAACACCTTCAGAGGTTTCTTCCGCAGGGCACGAGTAAACAGGTTTGAGTGTGATGCTATATTCATTCATGTCATCAGAAGTTATGTGTCAATTGCTGAAACTTGAGAAATCTCAGAGAGTAACGAGGCAGTGTCCGTAAACTGTTGCATAAATTCATCATTACACCGAAAATAGAAGATGACAAGATCTCAAACAGACAAAGTATCCGTACAATTTAATGAGCCAAAAAGGACGATCAATCACACTGTCGATTTCCGAACAGGACAAACAGGAACTCGAAGCCCTTGCCCTGGAATTTGGCAAAACCTGGGGCGATCGCCCAAATATCTCCAAGCTAATCGAAGCGATCGCTCGGCGTAAACTGGTGATTGCGCCCAACCAGGGTTGGAGTGCAGAGCGAATTCAGGTGTTGAACCGCGCCAGAACAGCTCTAGTTGATATGGGTGAACTGCAAATGGCCCTGGCCATTACCGACCTGTTGCTGGAGCGCAGTGAGCTGACCCTACCGTTGAGGAATGAATTAGAGCAATTCCTCGCCAGACCGATTGCCCCTTGGCGTTTGCAAATTGATCGCTATCTTCGCCAACAGCAACCCTTTCAACTTTCTTATCAAGACTCGGCAGAGCGAGTTTGGGAATTTACCATTCATTATGCTGAATTGGCTACCCACGAAGATCGGCAATATCTGGACTGTTGGTGTGAAGAAACTCAGGGCAATCAGGATTTACCCGAACTCCAACACAATTGGTGCTTGCGGCTAGATCGAATTCAAGACGCAGCGCTCGTTTCAACATCGGGAGAGTGGCGACCCGGTTTAGCAACCATTGCAGTGGAATTGCACCTGTTCCGAGGATTGGCTTTTGCCTATCGGAGTAAAACGGCCCAAGATGAGGTAAATGAGTGGTATCCAGAGATCCCGAATGTGCGGCGGGTGGTTCGTAGAGTGTCCAATACATTTTGGTTGATTCGAGAAGTTTTGCGCTATGGACAAGACTGCGAAATCATTGCGCCAGAGGTAGTTCGGGAAAAGTTCAGGCAGGAAGTTGCTGTCATGTACCAACGTTACAATCCTGAGATCGTCAATCTCGAGGACAGTAACTCTATCAATAATGCGGATGAAAGGACTTGAACCTTCACTTCTTGCGAAACTAGAACCTAAATCTAGCGCGTCTACCAATTCCGCCACATCCGCAGGCTACTCAGTCTTTAAGTATAGCAAAGTTTTTTGCGGATAGCGCTAGATATTTTGCCGAATTCACGCGAGGTCAGCAAACTTATTCATCCTCTGCCCGAACGCCTTGAATAATGCGAGAGAGTTCATTTTTCTCGTTGACTGAAATTCGAGACGGAGAGCCACTGATAATTCGTTCGTAATCTCGGAAAGAATCCGTAATGTGAGGCCCTTCAGCGGTAATGGTATACTCTCGAATCCCCTTGTCATGCCAAGATCCGCGCATTTTAAACACATTGAGGGCACGGGACATTTCTCCCCGAATCTCAACATATTGCAGCATCAAGATCGTGTCGGTAATGGTTGAAATATGGGAATCTGTGATGGAATGAGACCCCATAAATTGATCGGTGGTGTTGGTAAAAAACCCCGTAATTTCTTCTTGCTTGGCATATCCAGTTACACCAATCACAAACTGTCGAAAGGCATTGTTGCTTACGCCCCGCGCCAAAGCAGACAGAGAATCAATCGCAATTCGGGCAGGCTTAAACTCGGAAATCTCTGATTTGATGATTTGCAAGTGATCTTCTAGTCCGGCTGATTCGGGATAGGTACAGAGAATCTTGAGCCAGCCTTCCCGTTCCATTCCCTCAAAATCAATCCCCCAAGAGTTGGCATTGCGTAATAGTTGGGCTCGGGATTCTTCATAGGCAAACAAGATCGCCCGCTGATTATTTTTGCAGGCATCATCCAGGAAGGTACTGACCAGCAGGGTTTTCCCGGTTCCTGTCGCCCCCGTTGCCAAAATAATTGAATCCTTGAAAAATCCGCCCCCGCACATCGCATCAAGGGTTGCATTACCCGAAGACACCCGAGCATTAGAGGATCGTTGGGTAAGGCGCATGGCTCCCAGGGGAAAGATACTAATGCCGTTATTGGTCATCGTAAAGGGGTATTCTCCTTTCATGTGAGTGGTTCCCCGGAGCTTGAGAATTTCCATTGTACGGCGGCGACGTTCCCCCTCCAGAACGTTGCGAACGATAATAACATTATCTGAAACGAATTCTTCAACTCCGAACCGGGCCACAGAGCCATATTCTGCCTCTCGCTCCGTTGTCATGATCGTTGTCACGCCGACTTGTTTGAGGCGAGCAACTAACCGAAAAATTTCACGTCTCACGACCCTAGCAGCATCGTACTGTTGAAAGACTGCCGTCACTGAATCAATAGAGACTCGCTTCGCTTTGTATTTGCGGATGGCGTACTGAATGCGTTCTAATAAGGCCGATAAATCAAAGTTCCCAACAATATCTTGACCCTCTGGATCAGGGGAAGCATCTAAAATAAATAGTTTTCCCTGATCAATTAACCCCTGTAAATCCCAGTTAAAACTAGAAGCATTTTTAATGATATCGCTGGGGGATTCTTCAAAGGTAACAAAAATTCCTGGTTCATCAAAATGGGTAATTCCGTTGTAGAGAAATTGAACTGCAAACAGGGTTTTTCCGGTTCCTGAAGTCCCACTCACTAACGTTGTTCTGCCTACGGGCATTCCACCATGACTAATGTCATCAAATCCCTCAATCATCGTGCGGATTTTCTGAACACCGATCATTTGGCGTTTGCTCTGTTGCTCGTCTTGACTCGTTTCACTCATATCTACTAGGGTTTCAGCAATTCACCATCACGGTTGCAGCTCAACTCACCAAACTTTGCACTATTGCAGGCAATTCATGATTTGCATTTCTGGCAAGAAATTTACCACTGACGTTCTCACAGGTAATCCATAGTTTGCGTTCCCGCAAGTAATTCATAGTTTGTGTTCCCGCAAGTAATCCATTATAAATTAAGACTGTTATAAATTTAGACTGTCCTGTAAGTCGAACTCATCATCACTCAGCTCCTCATACAAAAGGTCAAGGCCGATTAGAACTTTTTCCCGATCAGAAAGATCCCCAATAATTTTTCGTACAGGCGGAGGCAGAATTTTTGACAGGGTAGGAGTTGCCAGGATCTTGTCCTCCTCTGCTAACTGAGGATTTTTGAGTACATCAATCACTTTTAAGGCATAGACTCCTTGAAACTCTTGTTCCAAAATATCCTTGAGGGTTTTGAGAGCCCGCACTGAGTTCGAAGTATTGCCAGCAACATAGAGTTTGAGAACGTAGGTTTTTTGAGAATTCATTAGAAATCGATGAATTTATAAAGGTCAATATAAGGTTTAGGGACTGTCAGCATCACACCATTTCAACCTAGTTTTTTGAACTAGTTAGGCGTTTGACCCATGGCTAAGATTTTGCTGGCAATTTCCGCTGACATTGGCATCACAGAAAGGCGATTTCCTCGCCGAACTAATAATAGATCATCGCAGGTAAATGCCTGTTTTAAACGAGCCAATGTAATGATGTGGGGAAACTGTTCGACAAATTCCACTCGAACCGTTTGCCATCGGGGAGAGTCGGGAGTTGACTTAGAATCATAATACTGACTTTCAGGATCAAATTGGGTCGGATCAGACAAATTCACGTCAATTACCCGCATCAAACCTACAATCCCTGGATATTTTGTATTGGAGTGATAGAAGAAAGCCAAATCTCCCAGAATCATCCGCCGTAAAAAGTTACGGGCTTGATAGTTCCGCACCCCATCCCAAATTGAAGTGTGATTATTCTTCAAATCTTCAATACTGTATACATTCGGTTCCGATTTCATCAACCAATAATTCATCTCAATTTTGTCTCAATTTCATCTTAACTAAAAGTTTTAAACAAACTTTTAATTGGTTTTAATATTCAGTCCAGTTAATGAGTCTACAGTTAAAATTTGGACATCTGAGTTTACTACAGCGATCCTAAATCAATCATGAGAAAACTATAGAGGGGTTTGAGGACTTCGTCCCCAAGGAGGCGGCAGCGACTCCTCCACCTTGAACCTGATGATCTAGAGCATATCTTTGCGTTTCTGAAGCATCCAAGTTATTCCTAAATAACACACTAAATGTAAGACTAACATCCCCCAATTGAGTCCTAGATTTTCCCAGGTTGAATCATACACAGCCGAAGGGTCTAGGGGCTGTTCTAAAGTTGTACCGTCTGGCAATTGAATCGGTTCAGGAATCAACTGATTCAAATCAACTAATGTACCGTAAGCTCCCATTGACCAACGACTCAGCATCAACCAAGAGAGCACACGACCCACCCCTTCCATTTTAAATAGCACCCCAGAAAAAATAATTTGAGGCAGCAAAATTAGAGGTAAAGCACTACTAGCTTGAGCATTATTTCTAGCTGCGGCAGAGAGCATTAATCCCAAACCAATACAACTGATTAATGTAAAAAAAGTTGTTAGGCCGACTCCAATTGGCCAGGGAATCAATTGAGAGTTTGGCCATTTAAATCCAACTAAAATCACCAGGGTAATCAGAATCGTCTGCAATCCAGCCAACCCAGAGAGAATACTGAACTTTGACCCCAGGTAAGACCAAATTCTTAAATTCACCAGTCGCTCTCGCAGGTAAATGACAGATTCCTTAATGATTTCCGTAAGTGAACCTGAGAGTCCAACCCAAAGAGCGGCGCAGGTAAACACAAATAAAACTTGTTTTGCCAGGGATGCCAATGAAACACTGGGTTCCCCAACAAACGGATCTTGATCTCGAATTGCTAATCGAATTAAGGTAATGCCAATTGGAGCAGTCAACAAACTTAGAGATAAGTTAACTGGATCTCGACGGTTCAATTGAAAATATCGTTGACTTAAAATCAGAAATTGCTCCCAAAAAGAGGCTTGTTTTGGCGTTGGAGGAACGAGGGTTGTGAGTTGTAATTGTTCTCCAATACTGAGGTGATTTGCGACATAACGCCGAAAATAATCAGATCGTTGGAACTGAGTTGCCCAGGATTGAGCAACAGCCTCCCCTGCTTCTAATAAATTATAAATATCGGCAAAATCTTCGCTGTTGACTTGAAAAAATTCAAAGGCTTGAACCGGAGGGCCAAAGTAACATAAGCGCCCGCCTCGCCCCAGAAAAACAATCCGATCGCACAATTGAATATTGGCTGTGGCGTGAGTCACTAAAATAACAGTTCGGCCCTGATCTGCAAGCTTTCTGAGCAATTTCATCATTTTTTTATCCAGGCCGGGATCGAGTCCAGAGGTTGGTTCATCCAGGAAAAAGAGTTTTGGATCAGTAAGCAATTCCATCCCAATACTGACCCGTTTGCGTTGACCGCCGCTGAGGTCTTTCACTAGAACCTCTTGACGATCCAACATTTCAATTTCAAACAGGGTTTTCTGAACTATTTCAGTAATTTCAACATCTGCAGGCAAACGCAGTTTTGCCGCGTAGGTCAGCACTTCAGCAACCGTCAAGTGAGTGTGAATGATGTCGTCTTGAGGAACATAACCAATCTGACTGCGATAAAGGTTGAAGTTTTTGTTCAAACTCTCGCCATTAATATAAACTTTTCCTTTAGTAGTCGGATTGATTCCCAGTAACGTTCTCATCAGGGTTGATTTTCCAGCCCCACTCCCACCGACTAACGCCACAAATTGCCCCGGTTCAATGGCAAAGGACAAATCATTCAGTAAAACTTTGGCTTTTCCACCCTGGGTCTTCACGAGGAGTAACAACCGTTGCACATCCAGGCGAATTTGAGTTCCAGAATCAACGATTTCCAGAGTGCGATCACGGCGCATTAAGGTAAAAGGGCCAATCCGCAGGGTGGCCGGGTTCGGGAGCTGAATCAGGTGATGAACCCGTTGACGATTGACAACCACACCATGCACACTAGAATCCCGCAAAATATAGTCCCCTCGACCATTGGGTGCAATCGTGGCATGACGACGGGAGACCAAGGGCGAGTCTAGCCGCAGGGAAGCCTGGGGATCACGACCCAGCAAAATTAAGGAATCTCCCAAGACAATCGACTCGTTCAGTAGCAACCCTGAGGAGCCTGGATGTTCAGGATTAAAATAGCGCAGGCGGATCAGATTTTTGGGATTTTGACCGATTTTGATCTCAATCCCGCTGTAGAGCAAATAGCCCGCGTCAACGGTGATCCGACTATGATTCAGAAACAAGCCGTTGGTACTCGGATGCTCCCCATCCCCATCAGAAATTAGGTAATGATCACCCGAACGACGCAGAACTGCTTGGGTACTGGAGATCACCTGCCAGCTCTCAGGCACAACAAAATCTGCACAGATGCGATCACGCCCCAGAATATGTCGATTCTGGGTGAGGTCAAAATGCAGAATCTCTCCCTGATTATTCAACTCCAAATAAGGCCACGAACTAGAAGGTGTTCGCTTCCCCCCGGATGCTCCAGCCATTAGATTCTTGAACGTTGTTTAGATGGTGTTAGCATATATGCAGTTAAACGATTTGTAAAAACCAAGCCCTAGAATCTTGTCGATCGATTAGCTGTTTGGCCTCTGACTAAGTTTTTGACTGGTTCTTGACTAGTTTTTGACTAGCTTTTGACTAAGTTCTGCCAGTCGTCCCTGGGCTAGAAACTGTAAAGTGTCTACGTTGAAAATTTGTCAGGCTAACCAGATTGCGATCGCAATTAACTTAACCTCAGAAGCAGTGATCGTACCGCTAGCTACAGACACTCAGGCCAGAGATTTGTAAAAATTAAAACTAAGATAACGACTCTATGCATGTGAAGCGCAAGTTTCACGACCAGTCCTCCCTTAACTTCTACTCAATTACTTAGTGTAACAAAGATGACAAACTCGACCTCAGCTTCCAAAAACACCTCAGCCCTGATGGCTGATTTACCAGAAGACTCTCAAATTTGGCAGAGCTTGAAGCAGGCGATCGCTACAAGTTCTGGATTTCAGCGATGGCAGCAGGAAAAGGAGCTGAAAGAATCCATCCGGTCTCTGAGCCTAGATCGTCAAGTTCAAATCTATCTTCGAGAAACGCTGGAAACCTTAGCCTATTAGACAGGGCTTATGATAAGGGACGTTTAGAACGTTGATTGTGCTTCCCCCCCCCCCTGAGGGGATATTTGAAAACTTTTACTGTTCGTAGAAAAACGATTTAGATCTCTCCAAACCCCTTGTTAAGGGGTTTTAGGTGCTAATGGTCTATTTTTCAAAGGGCTAGGAAAGGTCTGTATTGCTCCGCAGAAGCAAACTACGACCCAACCTATAAAGGCTTGTAGACAAAGGTTTGTAGACAAAGTTTGCTTTGATCAATCACCAGGTTTTTGCTGGAAAAGAAAGGGTTTGCAAGAGGCAATGCACTATGTTGGCAGACCTGAACTAAGCCAAGTTTGAATCAATCGATTCATCAACGTTAGGGCTGCGGCCCCAATTATTGCACTCCAAACTCCCCAACGCAACCGAAAGCCATGTACCAACCCAGCGGCCAACCCAAAGACGATGACGTTAATTGCAAATCGGATGATATCAACTTCTACTGCGGGATTAGCAAATTCAACGGCACCAGCTAGATTTGAGAGAATAGGCACAACGGTGACATTGAGCAGACCAAATACAATTGATGACCATAGGGCTTTACCGAAGCTATCCACCTCAACTCCAGTAAATTCCTTCAGTTGAGCGATCACGAATAGGCTAATTGCAGTCACCAGCCAAGCAATAACTAAGCCAATCAGTGCTTCTGAATTCATCAATTGATGCCTCCTAATGTTCAGACTACGGGTCAGATCCGACTTACATGATTTCTCCTACACTGAAAGCGATCGCCGATACCACACAACCCACTCTTTTCTGAAGGTTCCTCTAGCAAACCCTTGAATATCTTTTGATATTGAGAGGTTCAGCAGAAATTGTATTGGCCCGATCACCCAGTCAGTGGAGAAGCTACAGCAGCTACACTTTAGCAGTTACGCTTTAGCAGTCACGCTTTGATAATCACACCTTATAGTCTCATGTGTAGTGCCATATCCATCTGAAAACGGCACATTAGCTTTGTGACCCATTCCAAACGCCTCTTCTTAACGGAGTGGGTCTGCTGGAAACGTGGGGTGCACTTTGCCAAGGTCAATCCTCACAAGACAAGCCAAACCTGCCCAAGCCCCCTTGCAACGGTCAACAGAGTATCATGAACTAAAGAACGTAGGGGCAATCCAAGCGCGATCCTAGGAAGCTCACGCTGTACCTATGGGGTCAGGGTCAGGAGGATGTCACAATCTAGATTCAGTTGCGAGACAGAGAGTTATGTCACACTAAAGAAAGAACAGTTCTAGAGCTAGACCTCGCTGAACAGTAATGATTCAGATCTCCATCAGTTCTCTCTTGTATTAGCTGAGAGATTCTGGTCGTTCTCCACTCAGTTCTATCCTATGCCAGACTCTCCTCTCTCAATTGCTCAGCATTTCCATGAGCGTACCAAGTATGCTCCCGAAACGATCAATGGCAAAGGCCAAATGATCGATTGGGACAAGCAACCTGTCCCGTTCAAAGAGTACAAGCTTGGTCAGCATTTCGATTTGCAACCCTACCTGCGGGAGATTTCAGACCCTTTGTCTGATGATCCCAAGGTCAAGGAAGCCCAGCAACTCTCGCATCTTTTGCTGCATAGCTACGGTCTAACAGCTAAACTTCAAACCGCTGAGGGGTTCCACTACCTGCGTTCATCTCCTTCTGCTGGAGCCCTATATCCGGCTGAAGTCTACTTGATTTCCCGTGGGACATTATTTCTACCGGCAGGTCTTTACAACTATCAAGCCCAAACCCATTCTCTGTTGCAATTTTGGCAAGAACAGGTTTGGCCTGAACTGAAATCAGCCTGCTTTTGGCATCCCGTCCTCGAACAAACTCAACTGATCATTGTAATCACAGCAGTTTTTCACCGTTCTGCATGGCGATATCAAGATCGAGCCTATCGCCGGATTTTTCTAGATACGGGTCATCTTTTAGGAAACCTGGAACTAGGTGCAGCAATCAATAATTACCGCCCCCACTTAATTGGTGGGTTTGCAGATGAGCAGGTGAATCAAATGCTCTATCTTGACCCGGCTGCGGAGGGCGCGATCGCCCTCCTTGCCTTAGCAGACTTATACAATCTTGAGCAAAACTTGCCCCCTTGTCGCACGGCTCTCCCTTCAGGAACACAAACCACTTACTCTGACATTCCTGATGGCGAGTTACTAAGTTACTTGCACAAAATGACACAGTTGGATCAAGATACTTCGGGTGAGCAAGGCTGGAAATTACCTGAACAATTCATGGCCTTGGAAGACAAGTACAACTTTCCATTTTGTACAAAGGTCTCCACAGTCACCGAATCGATTGATTGGCGCAAGAACTTGGAGGGACTAGATGCGACGCTGCTCCGTCGTCGTTCAACCCGTGCCTACTCAGGTCAAGACCTGAAATTAGAAGAATTATTAGCACTTTTGGATTTTACTTACCAACCCCATCACTATATTCTGCAGGGGCTAGATGGCTCCCCAGATTATTTTGATCTCAGTTTGCTGGAAACGTTTATCGCAGTTTCTGGGGTGGAGGGCTTGGAGGAAGGTTGTTACTATTACGCCCCTAAAGCTCAGGAACTCCGTCAAATTCGGTTTAAAAATTTTCGGCGGGAATTGCACTATCTTTGCCTAAAACAGGATCTGGGTCGGGATGCGGCTGCGGTACTCTTTCATACGGCTGATTTAAAGAAGGCTGTAACCCAATATGGCGATCGCGTTTATCGCTATTTGCATCTGGACGCGGGTCACCTGGGACAACGGTTAAACTTAGCTGCAACCTATCTCCGTTTGGGCGTGAGTGGCATTGGCGGATTTTTTGACGATCAGGTGAATGAAGTTTTGGGGATTCCACCTGACGAAGCCGTGATTTATATTACTACTCTGGGTAGACCTCGCTAGAGTTGTTGGCCAACTGCTTTCCCTTGGATTAGCACTACACTGCACTAGTCCTGTCATCCTGGACGGAACATTGTTCACAGACCCCGAAAAATTCTAGGGTATGGTAGTACACCTTGAAGTGATGAGATTCTTGCAGGCTATCTTCCAAATGATGAACTGGGCAGTCATCCAGCGGGAAAGATTTTCCACACTCAACACAGGTCAGGTGATGTTCATCTTGTTGTAGGGAACTGTAGACAGATTCCCCAGTTGATAGAGTTCGCATCTGCACCAGTCCTTCTCGCTTCAGGGCATCTAGGGCACGATAGACTGTTGCAAGCCCCATCCCTTGGTCGCTTTCACGGAGCTTCAGGTACAGATCTTGAGCTGAAATAAAGCTCTTAAGACTTTTAAGGAGGCTAAGAATTCGATCTTGGTTATGGGTGCGACGAGATTTCATCGTTCTTAATCTGAACCAGTTTATCTTTCTCTAGGCTATCTTAAATAACTCTAGCTCTACATTCTAACTAGCTCTACATTTTAAATGAACAGCTTTAAAGGATGTTGTAGCCAACGCTATTGCCAACGTGACCAACTTGGAAAACTGTGCAATCGTCTCCTATTGTTTTGTTCTTGACTGGAAGAGTTCGAGATTTTAAGACGACTCTTGGTTTCTCGCACGACTTACCCTATAGTTGTTTTTATATTGCGCTTGCTTTGAGATTGCGCTTGCCTTGAATCGATGTCCATTACCCCAATTGATGACAATGACGCTCGAGAGTAACTTAGGTGCTAATCCAGGTCATCGCAGTCTAGAAGCACCAAATCTGTGGCTGGCTGCAGGTTCTGGTACATCTGGAAAGAGTGAAGTTTTAGTAAACTCCAACAGAGAGAGTAGTGTTATGCCTCACGATGAGTCTTGGACTAGTGAAATTGTCCCAAGCAATGCTGCAAGGATTAAGGTAATTGGTGTTGGCGGAAGTGGTGGCAACGCGGTCAATCGCATGATTGAGAGTGATGTAACGGGGGTAGAATTCTGGACAGTCAACACCGATGCCCAAGCTTTAACTCAGTCTAAGGCTCCTAAGCGCTTGCAGATTGGACAGAAGCTTACCCGTGGCCTGGGAGCAGGTGGAAATCCCGCCATTGGTCAGAAGGCTGCCGAGGAGTCTAGGGAAGAGATTGCCCAGTCTCTTGAAGGAGCTGACCTGGTTTTTATTACGGCTGGATTAGGCGGAGGCACTGGGACAGGAGCGGCCCCAATTGTTGCTGAAGTTGCGAAGGAGTTGGGGGCTCTGACCATTGGTGTGATGACTCGACCCTTTGTGTTTGAGGGACGACGACGAATTTCTCAAGCCGATGAAGGAATTGCCGCATTGCAATCCCGCGTCGATACCCTGATTGTAATTCCCAATAACAAGCTGCTGGCTGTGATTACAGAGCAGACTCCGGTTCAGGAGGCATTTCGTTATGCGGATGATATTCTCCGTCAGGGAGTGCAGGGGATCTCCGACATTATTACGATTCCAGGTCTAGTGAATGTTGACTTTGCAGATGTCCGAGCTGTGATGGCAGATGCAGGTTCAGCACTGCTTGGGATTGGGGTTGCGTCAGGTAAGTCCCGCGCGAAAGAAGCTGCTATTGCCGCGATTTCTTCGCCTTTGTTGGAGGCTTCTGTCCATGGCGCGAGGGGAGTTGTTTTCAATATTACCGGCGGAACCGATCTGACTTTACATGAGGTGAATGCTGCAGCCGAAGCCATTTATGAGGTTGTTGATCCCAATGCTAATATCATCTTTGGGGCTGTGATAGATGACAGACTCCAGGGAGAAATCAAAATTACAGTCATTGCGACAGGATTTTCCTCAGAGGAGAAGCAGGCTACCTTGACGGCAAGAGAAACTCAAGCAATGCGTTCTACTATGGCTGCGCCATCTGTCTCTGCAACTCCACAACCCAAACCCATGTCTCCCCCAACTGACCCAAGCAAAGGGCAGCCCGGTCTTGATATTCCTGACTTTTTACGACGGCGACGGCCCCAGCGATAGAAGTAAAGGTCAAGTATGGCTGAAAACCCTATAACTGAAGCTCATAGGGCTGAAACTGATAAATCAGTGCCCGTTGCCCTCACGATTGCCGGGTCTGATAGCGGGGGCGGTGCTGGGATTCAGGCAGACCTCAAAACTTTTGCGTTTCACTGTGTGCATGGGACAAGCGCTCTCACTTGTGTTACAGCTCAAAATACGTTAGGGGTAATGCGAGTAGATGCGCTCTCCCCGGAGGCCGTTGTGGCCCAGATTAAAGCCGTTGTAGAGGATATTGGAGTTCAGGCTGTTAAAACTGGGATGCTCCTCAATTCTGAAATTATTGAAGTGGTCACGGCTCAAGTCCAAAGTCTAAATCTCTATCCACTGATCGTTGATCCCGTTATGGTATCCCGAGCTGGTGTTCAACTGATTAATGATGAAGCCGTAGCAGTGCTCCAGAAATTACTCATGCCTCAAGCAACTCTCGTGACTCCAAATCGTTACGAAGCTCAAATTCTAGCCAAGCAAGAAATTCAGACGCTGGAGGATATGTACGAGGCCGCAAAAAAGATTCATGACCTAGGCCCTAAAGCGGTCTTGGTCAAAGGAGGAGGAATGGCAGGAACGTTGCGTGGGGTTGATGTGTGGTTTGATGGGTGTCAGTTGAGAACCTTGAAATTTCAGACAATAGATACCCTTAATACCCATGGCACAGGCTGTACTCTATCTGCGGCAATTACGGCAAACCTTGCCCTCGGGAAAGATTTGTTGCCTGCCGTAGAAGGGGCTAAAAAATATGTAACCCAAGCCCTTCAATTCTCACTAGAGTTAGGTCAAGGACAAGGGCCAGTTGGCCACTTCTTTTCTTTAGTTAATTCTCTGACTCAAAACTCTCTGACTCCAAACTAGGTTTGAGTCAGTCTAGGAAACCACTCCATATCTGACGATACTTCTAGCAACTAGTAAGCCGTTTGTTTAGACCGAGACATCTGGTTCTGTCGCCAATAGTAAGGATGGTTCGGCATCTGCTTACTGGGAGCAGTCATTTCAACCTGTTCCTCAACGACCTTTGCAGCAGGTTGATCCTCTGACTGCTCTTTGACTAAGGGGGTTGAGCTTCTTAAGGGATCTCTCTGAATCGCCATGAGAGCTTGACGTACCGCTGTTTTAATTTGTCCATGTAGCTCAAGTCTTGCCCGCTTTTGTTGGTGCAGCCAACCTTCTCTGCTAGAGGCATATAGATTTGGCAAGCGGTTCAACGCATAAGTCTCAACTTCACTGCGCTTAATATACTGGTTCAACCGAGGAGACAACTGGGCCAACTGGCTACGAACTTCCTCAGCGACCAAATCTTCCATAACATTGTGATACCGTCTCCGCTGACTTGCTGACATAAAAACCACCTCCGAACCGAACTCTGGTATTCTTTGAGACTAATCTATCACTACCCCATCTTCCAGTTATAACCGAAGAACGGCTAATGGCTGCAACAATAGCTGAGAAAGTGTTTAAAGTTCTACGCTTAAATCAGATAAAGGGGCTGAGCGCGTTCAAAGGGCAGTCAGGAAAAACTAAATCCAATGACGCTAAGGAACCTGCATAGTCCAGCCTTGAAAAGGCACTAAGAACAACCCTGAACTTCGCAAAGACTTATGCTACAAGGGGAGAAGAGGTACGATCTGTGACACGTATAACCCACAAGAGGCTTTGAGACAACCTCTAGCATTACCTAAATTATACACAATATCTCTATAGGTTATCAGAAAGTTTATCAGAACGTTAAGGAAGGTATTTTTGCACCACACTCCAGCCTGTTAAAGTGACGAATATGAACCCAAACAGTAAACTCATGTTTACACCAATATGTAAGGGTCTTGCCCAAGAATTTTTAGGGTTAATTTGAGTGGCACTCCAAGCCGAAATCAGAGTCAGACTGACCACAATGAGTCCGGCAGGTAAATGAACTGAATGGCCAAGATTGCCATAGTAACCGAGGGTGCCGACAAGGCCCACGGCTAGTAAAATCACAACTAGGCTGACTAGCGTACCCCCTGTTGAGTAGTGAGCGACTCGTACCCATTGAGGTCGGGGCTGTTTGGTTGTTCGAGTATAAAACATCCATCCTCCAGTCATTCCTAGGAGTAGATACGCGCAGAGAGAAAAACCCATTGACCATGCAGCAATTTTCCAGAGCCAAAGGAAGGAGGGGAGGTTCATCTAAGGCTCCTGCATAGAACGCATGGTTGGGAACATAATCACATCTCGAATGCTTGCAGTATTTGTTAACAACATCACTAACCGATCAATGCCAATCCCCATACCACCGCAATTTGGCATTCCCAAAGACAAGGCTTGGATGTAATCTTCATCCATGGGATGGGCTTCTTCATCTCCAGCATTTTTCTGGGCCAACTGTTCTTCAAAGCGCTGACGTTGATCCTGGGGATCATTCAATTCAGAGAAGCCATTCGAATATTCGGTGCCATGAATAAACAACTCAAAGCGTTCGACAAAACCGGGCTTAGAACGGTGGCGCTTTGCTAAGGGACTGACTTCGACAGGAAATTCAATGATAAAGGTGGGTTCAATCAGGGTTGACTCTACCTTCTGATCAAAGACGGCATACAGTAAATATCCTAAACTTTGAGTCTCTAATTTAGACAGTTTTAGGTCTAACTTTTCCGCAGCTTGAACGGCTTCATCCAGTGTCAAGCTGTCAAAATCAAGCCCTGTTTGATCCCGAACTGCACTCACCATTGTTTTGACTTGCCAATGGTTTCCAGGGAATTCAGGATACTCTTTACTATGGTCATATTTCCGTTTTAAGCTAATATTTTCTCCCTGGTAGTCTAGTTCGGTTTTGTCTCCTACAACGTCTTCGGCAACCGCACAGATCAAGTCTTCCACCAGAAGAATAATATCAAAATAGTCTGCATAGGCTTGATAAACTTCAATGGAAGTAAACTCGGGATTGTGAGTACTATCAATGCCTTCGTTTCTAAAGACTCTCCCAACTTCAAAAACCCGTTCAAACCCACCACAAACTGCTCGTTTTAAAAACAGTTCTGTGGCAATTCTTAAATATAAATTAATATCTAATGCGTTGTGATAAGTGATAAACGGACGAGCCGCCGCCCCACCATAAATAGCCTGGAGAACGGGGGTTTCAATTTCATCAAATCCAGCATTCCAGAGATAGGTGCGAATACGTCTCAGAATCTGGCTGCGGAGCTTAAAGGTCTCCAGAGATTTTGGGTCGCTGACCAAGCCCAACTCTCGATGACGACGACATAGTTCAGGATCATGAATGCCGTAGTAAGCATCCGGGAAGGGAAGAGTTGCTTTTGAGAGGAGATATAGGGTGTTGACTTGGACTGAAAGCTCCCCTCGATTGGTGCGACAGGCAATGCCCTCTGCTCCAACAAAATCTCCGGTGTCCAAGAATTTTTTGATCTGATTAAACTCTAGTCCGCCGTTCTCCGCCGTGACTAATTTTTTCTCAATTTTGAGCTGAATTGTGCCGGATGCATCGGTTAACCCGATAAAGCCAATGCTGCCACTGTCTCGCTTGAAGGTAATTCGGCCACAAACCTTGAGGGAGAGTTCTTCCGGATCGGTTTCCCCGTCTCCTAGGGCTTCCCCGAACACTGTCTGAATTTGCAACGCCGTGTGCGATCGCCCAAACGACTGGCTTGGATAGGGGTCAATTCCGAGGGCACGCAAATCTTCAACTTTCCGGGAGCGGACTTCTGCCTCGTTGCGAGTCTCGTTCTGAGCCATGCTAATTTTGCTACAGTTATTGTGCTGAAAAATAGTTAAATCTAAAGGTCTATGATAACGGTCAGTTAGACTATTCTGCCGATGAGTTTTGGAATCAGCTTTCTCTAGGTTCAAAACTCGCTATAGTATCGCTATGGCAGTTTTAGTAGGTTGGTCAGGACGTTTAGTTCAGCATCTTGTGAGTTCCTTTTGCGGGTCACCCATTCCTAACTGAGATGGGATTGTTGTGAACGAATCACTGTGAATGAATGACCTGCTATATCTTGTTAGTAGAGGACTGTAGCAAGCTGATTTGAAGCATGAACGTGTTGCAGGTATTTTGCCTGTGCGGGCGAACCCTGCAACACAAAATCTCATAAATCATTGCGGATTGCCATACATCTGAGTTACTAGAAGACAAGTTCTTAACAGACAAGTTCTTAACAGACTAGTTCTTAACAGACTGAACCCGAGAAAAGCTGGCCATAGACAACAAACTGATTAAAAACTCGTCAGGTGTGCGAGGAATATGAGTGTTATGAAAGGAAGAACAGTTCTAGCGACCAGTGTCTTGAGCGGGTTAGTCTGGGCCGGATCTGCCCTAGCCCAAAGTCCAGAAAAGTGCCCCCAACCCGCCCTAAATGATATTGGGCAGGTCGCCTATGTGGCCCTGCGATATGAAACGGCTGAAAACGTTGTGATCATCTGTGAAGTCCGAAGCGGTCGTCTCTATCTCCATAGTGCTAAGAGAGAGAGTCACTCTGACCCACACGTCACCTTGCCTGCGTCTCCGACCCGTCGTAAGTATGAGTACTCGGCTCAAAGTGGAGAGACCCGATATATTGTCAACTCAAACAGCGGCTTTACCAAGATTGAGGATGGCAAAATTATCATGCGGGAAGGTCTCTACTCCTGGGATATTCAGCCCATGCCCGACTCTTGGCGAGGAGCAAGTGCAAGTTCAGGATCTTTTAAAGGGCGTGACTTTGCCCTGGGAACGGCTGCTCAAGTGACTCCGCAACAAGTAAACGTTCGAAGTCGGCCTAATGCCCGTTCTGGCGTTGTTACAAAGCTAAAGCGAGGCACAACTGTGGAGGTTACGGATCGAGAAGACAATTCAACCGATGGCTACATCTGGTATAAAATATCTGTCCCTCAAAATGGCAGACAAGGTTGGATTCGAGGGGATCTTTTACGTCCTTCCTAAGTTTTTATAGCCATTTTTATACCTGTTTTAATATCCACCCACCCGAACTTTATCGCTCATCTTTAGTATGACCCATCAGATCATTTATACCGATCAAGCCCCAGCTCCAGTTGGCCCTTATAGTCAAGCCATTGTTGCCAACGGTATGGTGTTTGTTGCGGGACAAATTGCCATTGATCCTGTCTCAAACCAGGTTGTTCATTTAGAGGATGTGACAAAACAAACCGAACAGGTGATGCAAAATTTGGGCAGAGTGTTAACGGCAGCCGGAGTCACCTGGCAAGACGTAGTCAAAACGACCATTTTTTTGAAAAATATGAATGATTTCGCTGCAGTTAATATGATTTATGCCCAATACTTTGACTACAAAACAGCTCCGGCAAGAGCTTGTGTGGAAGTTTCGCGCTTGCCCAAGGATGTCTTAGTCGAAATTGACTGCATTGCAGTTCTCTGAGGTTAAAGGAAAAACACAATCTCCCACTGAAGACCTAACTGAATATCTGCTCAGAATTCAGGGTGATCGCCCTAGGTGGCTTCCCCCTCGACAACGCAGTTGGTAAACTAGGCTACAAAGGGTTAGAGATTAATTCCGTCCAATTCAGACCTTTATCCTAACGGAGATAGATTCCCGATGAGTACTCCTCCCAAGATTTCCCCCGCCTTTGAACAGTTTCTTGCCGGTGCTGATGCCAATACTCACAAAGCCGCTGTCGTACTATTCCGGGGAGCACAGCCACCGAGTGTTCTCCCTGAAAAAGGAACCCAAGCTTACTTCAGTGCAATCAACTCCCAAGCCCAAAGCAATCAGGCAGTCGTTGCGGAGATGGCGGTCAGTTACCGGAGTGAAACCGGGGAATCCCTGAATGCTGAAACCATCGGTTCTGGCGCGTTACCAGCGGCAAAGGTAGAAGTGACTCCTGAAACGCTTTCAGCACTGGCATCCCAACCGAATGTGATTGCCATCCTACCCAACCAAAGGATTAAGCTAATTAAGCCTCAAGCCATTGACTATTCAGATCTCAATAGTCAAGAGGAGAAAGCCAAACTGACTTGGGGATTGCAGACCATGGAAATTCCAAAGGTTTGGGAGACCACAAAGGGCAAAGACATTACCGTGGCAGTTTTGGATACCGGAGTTCATGATGAACACCGAGCCCTGCAAGGCAAGGTCAAGGGCTTTGTGATTATTGATCCTCAGGGACGACGGATTACGGCTACGCCAGCCTTTGATGGCGGAGAACATGGAACCCACGTTTGCGGGACAATTGCTGGGGGAACAACTGAAACCGGAGTGGCAATTGGGGTGGCACCGGAGGCCAAATTGTTGGCCGCAGGTGTTCTGATTGGGGACTCAACCGTTCGAACTTTGATCGAAGGTATGTCCTGGGCCATTGAACAGGGAGCGAATATTATCAATATGTCCCTCGGGCTGAGCTACTACGAACCCCTATTTGCCCAGGTGTTTGATCTGCTGA
>JBOFUV010000033.1:0-27843 GCA_051652765.1 Microcoleaceae cyanobacterium
GCCGGAATATGGGACTGAACAAAAATCGTCGAATGGTCTAGGTCAATCCCACAGGCCAAGTATAAAGCAGCAATCGTGTAAGTGTCCGCTGCCAATGTTGCAGGATTGTGGGGAACTGTAATCGCATGTAAATCGACAACACAAAAGAAGTTGTCATACTGACTTTGTCCTTCGACCCAGTTACGAATTGCACCCAAATAATTGCCAAGGTGGAGGTTTCCAGTCGGTTGAACACCAGAGAGAACTCGTTGTTTACCCATGAAGCTTGATAAATCGAACGTTCAGGCTTTAGAGACAGCACACAAAGCCCTATGCATAAGTCTAGCAGACTCTCAAGAATTCAATGGGTTCCGAGGCCCATAAAGTCTTTATCCCAGGAGAAAACTTTTAGGGCAGTTAGTGTTAAAGAGTGTTAAAGATTGTGAATTGTTCAGTATTGGAGGGTTGGTATTGAGAATAGAGTTGTAACCCTGACAGTCAATCATTGCAGACCAGGTAGTATTTTTTTAATTCTGCATAGAAGGATTTGAAGCATGGCTGAGCTGACGGAGGTCTGTGAGGATGTTTGAGCCGTATCTAGTGTGCTTATCCATCCCTAAAATCTCCTAATTCTTGGGAACGTCAAACCAGGTTTCCCTTAAACTTGGGGTCTAGGGAGTCATTCAAATAGCCTTCAAAACTGTTCAAGCGTTCTCTTAGACAGGTTCGAGATTTAGACAGTCGAGATTTAGCTTTAATTTTAGATTTAATTTTGGAAGTGATTTAACCTAATGATTTTAAAGAAACATCTACACCGATTATCACACCGATTATTGTTTGACTTCAAAGCCCTAAAGCTTTTACGCGGGCGACTCAGCCAGCGAGTTATCTACCGGATCTTGATGCTTTGCTTGGGAATCTTGATTGCCGTTAGTGTGGGCTCCTGCAGCGTAGGCTCTGAAGGAAACCCACAAGATCAAGCTTTGACAGAAACTCGTTCGGGTGCGACACGTCAGGGTCAGGATCAACCGCCAGAGAATCCAGTCATAACCCGATCCACAACCCGTTCAGCAACTCCTGCAGTGACTGCTCCTGTGCCATTGGATCAGGCTGTTACTGAAATTGAAGGCACCTGGGAACAGCAATATGAAGACTTCTTTGGGAGCGATTTAGCAGAAGTTACCTTTGATGCCGAGGACATTGCCCAAATCCTTGACCAAAGGGCTCGTCAGACTCAAACCAAACCTGCGGTGCTTTGGGTGATTCCGGAGGAGGAACAGTTGAAGTTGATGTTAATCACTCCAGGAGAATCTCCGATCACTCAACGTATTCCTGAAGCCAAACAGCAGACTCTGCTCCCCGTGGCTCAGACCCTGCGTTCTGAACTCACTGACCCCCGCAAACTAGGTCGAGATTCCTACCTAGAACCAGCTCAGCAACTTTACCAATGGATTGTACAGCCCTTTGAAACGGTGCTTCGGGAAAAAGGGATTGATACGATTTTGTTCTGTACGGGGCCAGGGTTACGAACCGTACCCTTGGCAGCTCTCCACGATGGCCAACGGTTTCTGATTGAGACCTATGGGATCACCCGCATCCCCGCCTTTAACCTATTCAACTCTCAATGGGCTAGCGTGAAAACGGCTCATGTATTAGCGATGGGAGCCTCAGAGTTTCAACAACAACAACCCCTTCCGGCGGTGCCTTTAGAGTTGGCTGCAATTGTCCAATCACCGCCCCCTCAATCTAACTCTTCAAGTTCAGGTCAGTGGCCAGGAAAAACATTTCTCAACCAAGCTTTTACTTTGAAGAATCTCCAAGATCAACTGGCATCGAATGCCTTTGGGATTGTTCATCTAGCCACCCATGCGGAATTTAAACCGGGTTCCCCCAATAACTCTTACATTCAGCTTTGGGAGACTCAATTGAGCCTCAACCAAATGGATGACATTAATTGGAGCGACCTTCCTGCCGAACTTTTGGTGTTGAGCGCTTGTAAAACTGCGATTGGTGATGAAACTGTTGAGCTGGGGTTTGCTGGGTTAGCACTCCAAGCCGGGGTTAAATCAGCGCTAGCGAGTTTGTGGTCTGTGAGCGATGCCGGAACCTTAGCCCTGATGAATGAGTTTTATCAGCAACTCAAAACGTCATCAACTAAGGCCAATGCCCTACGGCAAGCTCAAATCGCAATGTTGTCAGGAAAAGTTCGGCTCAAGGAAGGAGAACTGCTTAGCTCTAGGGGAGAAATTGCTTTGCCTCCAGATCTTGCTCAACTCTATGCAGACTTTTCTCATCCCTTCTACTGGGCAGGATTTAGCTTGGTGGGCAGTCCTTGGTAATCTAAGTGGTTAATGTTACAAGCTAATGTGACAAGATAGAAAAAGTCACAATTTTTAAGTCTGGATCTGGTTATGTCCTCTCTCGATCTGCCCTTCCAACGTCTTCGGGAATTCCGCGCCTCACTGCTGCTGCTCCACAAAGCTCTATTAGAATCCGAACGAATTACCTATGAACAGTCCCATGGGCGAATTCAGACCCAGGGAGAATTTTTTCGCCTCGCCCTTGGAGATGAATGGTTTAGTTGGTTGCGACCCTTCTCCCAATTTATTGTAGAGATTGATGAAGCCCTCGATGCCAAAGAACCGATGACCCTAGAACAAGCCAAGGAACTGTTGGAGGCAGCCCGTCTGCTGTTGCGTCCAGCAGAAAATGGAACCCTACGGGAGAAACGCTACTACGAAGCCATTCAGCGCGATCCAAATATCGCCCTAGTCCATGCCGAGACCTCTAGAGTATTGAATCGCAAGCCCTAGAAATTGGCCGTCCCCCTGCCTTAGATGGGCCAATGATTTGCTCAAGTGGGAGACGGCGGCAGGATTTTAACACCCAACCCTGCTGTTTCTTAGGACTGTCCCTCTTAATTCACTTGAACTCGAGAAGAGTTGAGCATTATCTCAACCTCTCCCAAATTCCAGACTTGGCCATCTAAGGCCATTTGCTCAATCAAGCTTGCCAAGCGCAACGCCTTCAAACCCTGCTCTCCGCCAACAGAAGGTTGGTTCCCTCCCCGAACACACCCCACAAAATGTTCAAGTTCGGCGTGCAACGGTTCAATATTGCTGGTGTAGACTTTTTCAATTAATCCATCCTGACGATACAACACCTGGCCATAGTCTGTAACACAGCTTGCGGTCATTTGGCGATGGATCAGAATTTCGTTATTCAAAAAGTCGGCTTCTGTTAAGGAATTCTTACAGTGGGCCTTGATTGACCGCAGTTTGCGATGGGTTACCTTGCTCGCAGTTAACGTCGCAACAATACCATTCGCAAACCCAAGGGTCGCAGTCACATAATCCAAATACCCAGAGTTTGAGGCTTGGCTACCACTGGCCGTGAGTCGCACCACTTGGGACGCAGCCAACTCTAACAACAAATCGATATCGTGAATCATTAAATCCAGGACTACCGAGACATCATTGGCACGGTTGGAGTAGGGACTCATCCGATGGGCCTCAAGCGCCAGAACTTCCTCCGTCTTCAAGACTTTGCTAAGTTCTTGGAACGCCGGATTGAACCGTTCAATGTGGCCGACCTGCAAAATACATTGATGCTTGGCTGCTGCATTCACTAGGGATTCTGCCTCGGCAATGTTAGCCGCAATCGGCTTTTCAATCAGCACATGAACCCCTGCTTGTAAACAAGTCATGCCAACTGAGTAATGCAACCGAGTCGGAACCGCAATACAAACTGCGTCTACGTGACCGAGCAGGTCGTGATAGTCTTCAAAAAAGTGAACTCGATACTTGCTGGCCGTATCGAGTCCGCGCTCTACGTTAATATCT
Organism: Microcoleaceae cyanobacterium; assembly: GCA_051652765.1. Classification (GTDB taxonomy): domain Bacteria; phylum Cyanobacteriota; class Cyanobacteriia; order Cyanobacteriales; family Microcoleaceae; genus JBHJGO01. Next base: position 3,822 of record JBOFUV010000033.1, read on the forward strand.
GCTACCCCAATGAGTTCGACATCTTTCAGCAAACTCAGAACGCGAGTATGATGCTGGCCCATATTGCCAACGCCAATGATTCCAACTCGTAAAGGGTCAAGTTGACCCCGCCCAGCAGAAACAGTTGAATATCCTTCTGACATCCTATTTAGCACTCCTGGATTCTCCTCCACCACAGAAAACAGACAGTTACCTGCCAAAGCTGCAAAATCCATCCAGATACTATCACAGCCTTTCGTTTTGTAACGAATCAAGAAGCTAGATTTAGGTTCCCGATTTGGATTCTGACTCTCTCAAGCTTCCCTGAGTTAGCCAAAGGTCGTGCTATTCCAGCCCCACAAGGCCCCAGATGCACTGGCAAACTCAATATAGATCCGATTGACTGGAACCCCTAAAGCTCGATGAATCTGTTGGCAAAATTCTTGACTCATGGCCTTGGTTTTCTCAGTTGGCAGACCAATACTCTTGATCTCCAAATAGCAGACTGGATCAGTTGTTCCCGCAAAAGTCATGGGAACATCGGGTTCAAAAATCGTCATCACATAGGATTCTGGTTTCTCCAACTGCTGGGCTAGGCTTGCCGATAGTGTTTTTAGCAAAGATTCGACTTCGGGTTTCCCAGGAGTTGGAACAGAAGTTTGAACTTTAATTAAAGGCATTCTGGTTGTCCTCCATCGTTCCAATCCGTGCTGGCTAGGGATAGACTCTCTTCTTCCTCTACATCACAGCGATAGAAGACCAGGGGAGTTTCTTGGAGAATTTTTTGTTTCACTTGTTTGTCTAACAAGAGTTTAGGTTTCCAAACATGTTACAGCCTTTAGTGTATCAAGCTGTGGTGGAATCGCTGTTTTACTGACTGAGAACTTTTAGTGGAATTGATCTAAATCTTTCCGAACTCGTTCAACTTCTTCTTGTAGTTGAGTTTAACAAATTGATCAATCAATTAGGCCGTAAACTATGATGAAACTTAAATTCTTGTCTCCTCTATTGATCCTGGCATTCGGACTGGTAACACCGGTTACAGCTAAAGCTGAAGTTGCTCAAGAAGTTGCTCAGAATGCTTTCAACCCACCCTTAATCATTAGTCAAGTTCAAACGAGAACTACTTCCCTTTCTTTGGGAGAAGCAGCGGATTTGATCAACGACTGGCTCACTGCAAAATCTCAAATTTTTGGGCCGCCCTTTGATCAACAAACCCTGGCAACTTATGCCACAGGAACACTTTATGTAGACACATTGCAAGCGATAGATTTTCTAATGGAAAATCAGGGTTACTATGAATATGGGGTTCAAAAAATCGAGTCTGTTGATCAATTTGCGATCGCTGGAAATAAAGCCACTATTGAAGTTCAAGTTACAGAAGATTCGACTTTCTATAAAAATGGTCGAGTCGTAGATAGCAGCTTCAATACTAAACGAGTGCGATACAAACTTGAATATCGCGGAAATGCCTGGAAAATCGCAGACTCTCAAATCTTGAATTAAGCAGATTTTTGAAGGTTAATTCTGAAGGTTAATTCTGAAGGTTGAGGTTAGAGAAGATCTCAACTTTCTACCGCAATCCTATTACATCATAATCAGGGTATAGGCAAGATGCTTGTACCACAGGCATCTCATAAATCACCTAGGACAGCTATAGTTGGAATTGTAGAATTAGCAACGTTACTAGTTCTTAATTTAAAGAGGGCTTTACACCGTTAGGATTGGACTAACTGAGACTACTTTTTTCTATAACACGCATTTCCAGATGCCGTAGATTTAGATTGGTCTTGATCCGTGCGAATAGCCCCTAATAGCGTTGAAATGATCACGCAGCGACGATATTCGCCTAAATTCTGGTGTTTTAGGGTGACTGTTCCCATAGCCTTGAGAGAAGTTTGATTACACTCATTACCGATTGTGTAAATTGGACAACCCTTATAGTTGAAGAGCACGCGGTAAAAGCGCATATTGCTGTTAGATAAACACTGTTCATCGCCAGATGCAGCAGGTTCACACTTAAGTCTGGTTTGATCAGGATCGATCTGAACCCCCTTCTCCAGATTATTCCAAGTTGTTGGGGGTACTCTTGCTGGATGAACTGACCACTGGGCTCGATTTCCTGACTGTCGAAAGCTAGCTTGCCAGGTTGTTCTTTCTCGCTTAGCCTCGCTGCGAGCGGTCTGCATGGCCCAGTAGAGTTGATCCGTTGACGTTCGGAGTTGTTGGCGGCTGATAAAGGCTAACCAACTGGGCGCAACCACCAGAGACAAAATCCCAATGATAATAGTAATGACTAAAACTTCTACTAGCGTAAACCCAGTTTGAGAGCGTTTGGACTTTAACATAATAGAGCCCTTGATTCCCCACAGTGTTTCTCACGTCAGTCAAGCCGGGTTTTGAGCAAGCTTCAAGCAAAAGCAACCTTCCAAATTTTAAGCTTAAATTGATCCTTGCAACCAACGACCATACCGAGCAATTGCAGGCGGGAGAGAATTTGGATCTTGGCAGATTAACCAGGCCCAAAGTTGATCGCCATAGGAAAAATGCCACCATTCATTTGGATGTTGTCGAAATCCGGCAGCCCCCATTATTTGAGCTAAATACTGGCGATTTTGGTGATAGACTTGCTCTTGAAAATCGGAACTTTGAGAGAAATGATCGGGAAAAGAACGGGGTGAAATTTCATCAATTGGTGATCCCATTTCTATGGGGATTCCTCTTGCATTAGTCAGGGTAATATCAACCGCTGCTCCAGTACTATGAGGTGGAGGCGTTGCTGGATCTAAACTTGGAATAGCCCAGAACTGATAGACTTTATCCATCAGAATTCTATGCTGTTCTTCAGATAGATCTTGAGGATTTAAACCTTGATTTTGAAGCAGTTCTTTAAACGTATAGTTCACCATGAATTGCTGAACTTCAATCGGTCGATAGGCATCAAAAATAGAGATCTTCCACCCTGGACAATCAGCATTTAAACCAGCTTGAGCATTGATTAAACGTGCGAGTACACTCTGTCTCAAAAAATAAGGAGAATCCGCTGGAGACAAGGTGTAAGGTGCACCCAACTTTTCGTAAGGATGGGGAGATTCAACAGCAAATTGGTCAAGCGGTATGGGGACTAACGGTTCACCGCAGTCCTCAATAGGAATAGATTGATAGGGCTTCATATTGACTAGGTTTGACGGTGAGCAATCACAGCGTAAAATGGATCGGCTCCACCCAGTCCCAGCATTTGAAAAATGGGAGAGACAGAAGACTGATGAACAATCACTTCTGGACTACTAAATCCCGGCAAACCTTCCCCTTGAACTGAATTGAAATATCCCTGAACTAGTTCAACGCGGCCTGATTCTGAATGCTCTCGCCAAGCGGTAATTGCTTTTTGAAAAAACATCCGGTTTGAGAAGCTAATGATTGCAATTCCTCTGGGTTTTAAAATGCGATGCATTTCATGAAAAATGGCCTCAGGATATTGTAAATACTGGACTGAAACACAATTGAGCACTGCATCAAATTCTTGATCTGGCAGGGGCAATTTGGGATTTTGATTCAAATTTTGCACAATGTAATGATCTAAGCGCGGGTTTTTAGCAAGCTCCTCCGCATTCAGACCATGTCCCTCAACGTGGGCAAATTCCAGGTCTTCCGGTAAATGAGACACCCAACTGCTCATCAGATCTAAAATGCGGGTATTGGGCTGTAACCGCTCTCGGTAAAGACGGGTGAGCTGGTCAATGAATCCCTCATCAACATGAGTGACCAATCGCGGGACAGAATAAAATAGAGAATCATCCGTATCATCAAGCTTTTGTCGGTCTTGAGATTGTAACAACATACAAAGGAACGTAACGAAAGGTTTACACTTGCCTAGTGTAACGAAGAATTGGGTCTTAAGATCCGATGCAGATCTAAACTGGGAGGCGCAACAGTAGTCTGAGATAACAAACCGTGAACTTGGCCACGATGATGGGTTTGATGGTTGAAGAAATGAGTGATTAAGATCTCCACCGGATCAGCATGAAGGTTGCCCGCATGATTACGATAGTGAAGCATTTGGGTGAGGAATCCTGCCGATACCTGTTCAAAAAAATGTTTGATTTCTGCATCTTCCTGCTCTCGCATCCCTCGAAGTTCAGCAAACTCTTCAGACAAAATTGCGTCTAATCCAATCGATGAGATCGTCTCTCCCTGAAACCGAGCCATCCAAATGCGATCGCCCACCAAGATATGATTGAGAGTTCCATGAATACTCTTAAAAAATGCAGGGCGAGGTTGCTTGCGCTCTTGATCAGTCAGTTGGTTGCAGGCTTCGTAAAGTTTTTGGTTTGCTAAAGCGTTATAACAAGATAACTGTTGGAAATGAGAGACAAGTGTCACAAAGTTCATTATCTAAAACCCACTTAAAAAGTTAAGCTTAAAATCCTTTCACAAAGTTCAGATTGCAATCAGGAATGATTGATGAGATGTTTAAGTTCACACTTTAGATCTAATTGCCGTATTTATACTTTTTTATACTCGCACTTTTTATGGGTTAAATCAAAGCTTTAATGAAAAGATTTTATGCTCTAAATTTCACCTGGTCAGTTGGATTAATGACTCACTAAACGTCGTGATATTACTGATGATTTTCATCAAAGATTTGCCTAGAATATTTCTAAGGAGATAATTATTTTAGATCAAATTTTAAGACATGAATATTCCAGTTAGCCTAGTTCGATACGCATTAGGTGAATTATTTGCTACGGCTTACGAGACGGGCTGTCTTACGCTTGCAGATCGGTATGGTTTAATGGCAGCTATTTTTGATGAGTCTATCAGTGATGATGAAAAACAGGCACTTGATCGATTGCTTCGAGCAGTTTCTCGAGGGCAGATTAAAGCCATTGATGAACTTTCTGTCATTCAACTCACCTGAGGAGTTAACACTTTCCTTTAGTCCTATCTGGTAATACTGCCTCACAAAACGTTGCCCCTTCGAGTTTTGCATTCCTCAAATTGGCGTTAGAAAGATTGGCATTTTCAAACCGAGCGTTCTCCAAAAACGCTCGATACAAATCTGACCAAGATAGGTCTGCGCCTGTTAAATTAGCGTCTCGAAGGTTTGTGGTGTGCAATTTAGCATCCCGTAGGTCGGCCCCTGACAAATCAGCTCCGATCAAATTTGCGGAACTCAGGTCTGCTCCTCTGAGCTTGGCTCCCCTCAAGTTCGCATTTTGCAGGTTCACACCCAATAAGTCTGCGCCACTTAGCTCGGCCTCCCCTAAATTTGCATTGCTGAGGTCACACTGCGAACATTTCTTAGTATCAAACAATTGTTTAAGATCCGCCTGAAGTTCCGCGATCGCTGGAAAATTTGTACCCAAGAGGAGGAAGACTGAGCTTAATGCTGAGATGGTAAGTTTGAAGTTCATTTGAAGTTCATCGGTGATTTTAGATTTGACATTGAAGATTGGAATCAACTCAGTTCTATCACTGTCCTAGGTCAACAACAAGTAAGGGACTTGAAAGAGAAATACAAAGAAATTTAAGTTGTTGACGTTAGTATTGCTGAGGTCAGATAAAATGAGGCCAAAATCTACAGGATTGACCAGGGTAACAAACAGCATATTCTCTCTAAAAACGGTCAGTTGTATAGAGTTTGTTACGAAAATGGATTGCCTACCTTCTATCCCATGAATTTCATTGGAATTCTCCCATAGACTAAATATGTAAGATTTTAAACTCAGAGATTTTACGGAAGCTTTACAGTTAAATTACACAAGATTTACACAAAACGCTATCTCTTTGGAAGTACAAACTCTAAAATATTAAGTGTAGTGAGGTGTCCAATCTAACTGATGAAGCATCTCACATTTGACTAGGCTCTTTGTTCAGGGTCGTCTACAACTCAATCCAAGCTTTGTGTTGGGAAATGCAGGGAATTTTTACTTCAAAATTCCCTGTTTCTTTGAGGGTTCTCAATCAGAACTACTCCAAAGCTTGTGAACCATGAGCCCTAGGATCAGTAGATCTTGTATCTACCACATTAACAGGAGCATTAAAGTTGGACGTTCGACCTGTTGCTTGAGCATGAGGCAAGGGTTTTCTTGCAATTAGCGCCTCTAGATTTTCCTCCATAATATTTCGGGGGATTTCTCCAATCGTTTGAGCAACTGCTTCAGCTTGGGCATTTAAGAACACAAAATGTGGAATACCATCAACCCGATAGTCTAGAATCTCTGGCAACCATTTGTTATTATCTACATTTAACATTACAAAGTTCAATTGGTCAGTATATTTCTGCTGAATAGTTTGCATATCAGAGGTCATTGCTTGACAGGTTGTACACCAGTTTGCATAGAACTCCATCAATGTTGGCTTATGATTGCTGAGGGCAACCTCTAAAGGGGTAGAACGTTTAGCTAATTCAGGCAGAGACGTTGATGTCACTTCAGTTCTTAGCCCTAAGAATAGGGCAACACTCAGGGCAATTGACACTAGAGCAATCAGCAAATTTCTCAGACGATTTCCAAAGGGAATAGACTGAGAGGATGGCGAAACAGAATTGGAGCTGTTGGAAGGGGGACTCATTGCAAGTTGAAGTGGATTTTACAAAATATTTTTACCAAAAATCTTTACAAAGTGCTTTTATAAACTATCTTTATAAAGTATTCTTACAAATTATCACAGAATCTTGGACTGATTGACGACTAAAACCCACAGCGATTTTCAAATCAATCAGGGACATCTCGGCCACTCAGGTTCCCCTTTTGAGAGGAATTTAGGAGCATGGCTCTGTGCAGAATTTTTAATCGAGTTTTTGACGATGAAAAACCACTTGAATACTTTTCTGGCAATTTCCTTGGTTTCATATCTGGTTTGGGTCAGTTTTCCCCCTGCAACCCTAGCCCAATTCCCTGCAACAATTGACCCAGAATGTCGAACGGCGTTTCGGATAGTCGCAACTACAGAAGGCGAATTGAACCTGAGGAGTCAGCCGGATTACCCCAATTTTAGGGAAAGCAGCGTTATTCAACCAATCCCCAATGGCACAGAAGTTGTGTTCAATGTCAGCGATCGCAGTGGAGACTGGGCAGAAGTCAGTATTCCAGGGGGACAAACCGGGTGGGTTGCGGCTCGATACCTGAAATACAGCCACCATGGGTCAACCCAGTTTACGGGCAGAATGCGAGTGAAAACCCTGGATGGAGAGGCCGTCAACTTCCGATCTCCCGACAATTCTCAAACTGTCATTGGCAGTATTCTGAACAACACAATCATTAAATTCCAGCAAATTCGAGGGTACTATTCCATCGTTGAGACACCGGACGGTAAATTAGGGCAAATTGATAATCGGTTTTTGATCTGCAACTAGCCTAGTAATTAGTGGGTACAGCATAACTTTGTTGAGGAGTCTCTTGATCTAAGGCTACTGTTTCTAAGCCATTTAAGCCTTGACCAATCTCAGCCGGACTGAGGGTTTCATACCGTTCAAAGGGCTGATGAATCCAGGGAGAATCTGATAAATAGTTCACGTAGTAATCCGGGGCAAAGACAGAACACGATTTGTACCACAAAACGGCTGTTTTAATCTCTTGAATGTCTTGAGCATATTGAGTTTTCAGCCATAATAAACATTGCTCTAAACTAATCCCAGAATCTACCAGATCATCTACTAAGAGAACATGACTCCCCAAGGTTTCAGTCGTCATTGTCAAATTCTGGGCCAGTTTAACAGCCCCCCGAACCCGACCTTCTGTCCCTCCATAAGACGCGCTAGACAAAATCGCCAAGGGTTGATCATAGATTCGGGAGAGGATATCCCCAATTCGCAGGCCCCCTCGAGCAATACAGACGATTTGATTGAATTTCCATTGAGAGCGGTAGAGCTTTGCAGCCAAGGCTTCAATCAGTTGATGGTAGTCTGACCAAGAGACATAAAGGTCACTCATAGAAAACTCGTCAAATCAGATACAGCTAAAGTTGATTTTGATTGATTCTGTAGACAGTGTAATGCTAACGAATTGCAGGAACTGTTCGCAACGGAACAGCTTAGCAGTTAGGATGGAGCTAACCAAAAGTTACATGACTCCCATCAACGATTGGTACAATCTAGTCTGCTGAATTCAGTTCATGGCCCCTTATCGTTTTTCCTTGATTTTACTTACAGGTGTAACCTTTGCCAGTTGTGTATTTGGCATAGGTCAACCCGTGATCTCTATCGTTCCTGAACTTGCTCCTCAAGCGTTACCCTCCCTCCGTACCACTGTAACGCTTGATTTAGCTCAGACCTCAGCCCAGAAAGAGTCAGCCCAGACCAAAGAGGCTCCGAAAAAAAGGGATCTGAGGAAAGCCTTCGCTAAATTGCCCAAAGGGATGATCCTGCTAGGAGGCGGTGCGTTCATTATTGCCATCGGGGGAATTTCTGTGCTGCTGCGGTTATTAAACTCGGATGAAGACTTTGCTGAACTAGAACAGATCAACGCAGTCCCAGAGGAAACGTCGGACATCACCTTAGGCAAAACTCCAAGCCATTCACACCCGGAACCAACACCACCCACCTTAACCCCTGTGACTTGGGCAATACCCGCTCAGGAGCAAAGGCAGCCAGACCTTCAGATTCAACCCCAACCGGATGTTCAACCCCCTGAAGACCCTCAAACGGTCGTGGCCCCTCAGTTCACAGCAGCCAATCCTCCAAGACAACCCTCTCCGCCTCACGGCCATCAGGCCACAGCGGATAATGGTTTTAAAGAAACATCCCTGCCAGAGTCAGAGGCAGCATCCCTCAGTCCCGAAGCTCCAGCTAGTGAAATCACCCTTCCTGAACAACGTCCCACCCCCCAACTCCCAGATCTCCCAGTTCAGCCGCCTCAAACGCCAATTCACCACACCCCAGTTCAAGCTCAGCAGATGCCACCCCTTCAGACCAAAGCTCCACCCCAGCCAGCGTCCCAGTTTTCTCAAACTCCCCCACCTCAGGCTCCCCCACATCAGACTCCCCCAGCCGATGTCAACCGCTCTCAGGAACTGCTTCTGACCCCGATAGGCTCTCGCCATGATGCAGTTGACCGTATTGAACAACTCATCCTGAGTTTGCAAAGCTCTGATCCCACGGTTCGGAGCAAAGTCATTTGGGAATTGGGCCAACAAGCAGACTCTAGAGCCATTCAACCGTTGGTTGATTTGTTAATTAACTCTGACTCTAAACAACGCAGCTTGATTCTGGCGGCCCTATCTGAAATCGGTACCCGTGCACTCAAACCCATGAATCGTGCCCTCACTTTTTCCTTGCAGGATGAGAACGCCGAAGTCCGAAAAAATGCAATTCGGGATATAACTCGCATTTATGATCTGATCTTACAGATGACTCAGCTTGTACAGCGAGCAGTTTATGATCCTGACCCAGAGGTGCAAGCCACTGCCGAATGGGCAATTGATAAGCTCAGTCGAATTCGCCCCCTGCCAAGTCCCATAGATCGACAAGGAAATCGGGAGTAGTTGCAGATGCGATCGCTCAGTCTTCTATTTTTATCTACTCCTGTGGGGCCTCTGGGATCGGGCTTGGGGGGAGGAGTTGAGTTAACTCTATTGAACTGGGTCAGGGTGTTACAACAGCGGGGCCATAAGATTACCGTTGTTGCGCCTCAGGGTTCTGTCTTGGAGTCACTGAAATCAACTGTCGTGATCGAGATTCCAGGACAATTACAGGTTGCGGCCCAAACCCAGGCATGGGACACTCCTATCGTAATGCCCCCTCAGTCGATTTTGGCAGGGATGTGGGAGTATGCCCGCCAGAACCAGACCGAGTATGATGTTCTCTTAAATTTTGCCTATGACTGGTTGCCATTTTACTTAACGCCCTTTTTTACTACGCCCATTGCCCATTTTGTCAGTATGGGTTCCCTTTCAGCCGCAATGGATGCAGCGGTTAAACAGATTGCCACTCAATTTCCAGGTACGGTTGGGGTCTATACCCGCACTCAAGCAGAAACCTTTGAATTATCTCAAGAGAGTGCCGTCTACCTGGGAAGCGGCATTGATCTGCCCCAGTATGAATTCTGCGCTCACCCCCAACCGGAGTTGGCATGGTTGGGCCGCATTGCCCCAGAAAAAGGACTGGAAGATGCTGTTGCTGCCGTTCAGAAAACCGGAATTCCCTTGAAAATCATGGGAAAAATTCAGGACGAACCCTACTGGCAACAGATTCTTCAGACCTATCCCGATGCACCCATTAACTATTTGGGATTCCTCTCAACCGACCTTATGCAGGCTAACCTGCGTCGATGTCGGGCCTTACTCATGACTCCCCGCTGGGTAGAAGCCTTTGGCAATGTGGCGATTGAAGCCCTGGCTTGCGGAGTCCCAGTGATTTCCTATGATCGCGGTGGGCCAACGGAAATTATTCGACATGGGGAGACTGGGTGGTTAGTAAAGCCGGATAGCGTTGTAGGATTGATTGAGGCAATCGAAAAGCTTGACCAGATTGATCGCTTTCGATGTCGTCAACAGGCTGAAACTGAATTTTCTCTGGAGGTTTGGGGCGATCGCATTGAACGGTGGCTTTTGACTTTTGCGAGACGTTAATGATAGGAGCCAACAGTTAAGGTCTAACAAAGTGTTATTATGCCTGCATGTTGAATCAAACCGTTCTACAAATCCATTCTACAAATGGCCTCTTACTTTGCCTATGCTCCAACCCCCGAAGTCTTGCAGTGGCTCGCTGCCGGACGACTGGCTAGTCGGCTCCAGCGGTCAATTCGGCTCTGGGTATTATTAAACTGCTTCTACAGTTCAGAGATTAACTGGGCAAAAGATCTGCCCCAACCCTTTAACTACTCCGATGTGCGTGATCGCCTATTTGCCTCTACCCATCCTATGAGCGATCGCCTCAGTGCCGAGCAAATCATAGCTTATTGCTCTGATCCAGTTTGTCTGTGCCATCGATCCGGGCAAGACTGCATAGAAACAAGCATTTCTCAGCATGAGATGGCAACCTGGCAGCAGGAAGTCAAACGATTAACGGCTTGGAATCCTAGGGAGTTGGCCCAACAGTTGCAGGAGTATCCGTTCGCGACCGTGCATCGTACGATTCGAGATGATTTGAAACATTTAGAGAAAATGGGATGGCTCCAGAAGGTCAAAGCTGGAAGCTATCTCTGTTGTGCTGAATCAGCATGGCCCCAGTTGGCAGCCACGTCAGAGTGTGTTTCAGGCTTGCCAACTCTGTCTGAGGTTCAGATGGGGCAACTGTTACAAGTATTAGAGTCTGCATCCTTTGTCCAGCCCAGCTTAACTGAAGTTGTCCTCGTCCTGCGGAAACAACTTCAAGCAGGGCAACCCCTGCTTCAAACCAGTCAATCCACTCAATCTCGAATTTTCATTCATTTAAATTCGATCCTCGCGAGCAGAGTTCAGAATCGGATTGACTCTTACCAGAGACAATTGGAAGCCCTCTGGCAAACCCCTGATGGGGGGGTCATCCAGTTTGATTCTTGGATTCCCCAGGAAGAGCGTCGGATTAAATTAACGGTCTATCCTGTCTGCTTACACTATGCTCAACAGGCCAAGTATTTAAGTGCCTATGGGACTGATCCCTATGGGCAGTTTGGCTGGCATAACTATCGGCTGGATCGAATCATTTCGGAACAGCTCACTGTTCTAAACTGGGACAATGCTAAAACGCCCTCAGACCTGAAAAAACTTTGGCAACAGAAGAAGTTACCCTCCGTAGCTGAGGTAGACACCAAGCTCAGAGAGGCTTGGGGATTAAATTTTTATTTGTCAAAAGATTTATTGATCCTGCGGTTTGGAGCAGGGTTTGCCCGCTGGTACATCAACGATACGGAGCACCATCCCACGTTTAAATTGATTCAATATAAGGATTTGCCCCAGCTAATCCAACAGGAAGGAAAGCTAGAGGAACAAGCTGAACTCTTGAAACGGATTAAAGCCTGCTCTCCCAAGGATTTTTATTATCGAGCTTGGGTGCGGCATGGAGATATGAGTGTGTTAATCCAGTTGCGGAGTTGGCGATCGCAAGGAGAAGTCATTGCCCCCTTTTCCCTACGAAAAAAGGTGAGAGAAGAGGCAAGACAAGAACTCTCTAACTATTAAAAAGTATTAAAAGGTGGAACTATTTGCGCCATCTTCTATCCTGCCCGTTCTCCCAACGCTTGGCTATGTGCCGGACTCCTGCTGCTTTGACCGATTAGAAGGGTAGCCCTGGAATCCGTGGTCCTGGAATCGAGGGAATGACGGGTTGGGGAACCCCGTTGGAACCACAGACAAACCCTGGAGGAACAATTCGACTACAGGCGGATTGGAGTAAACCTTCACGGGTGATGGGAATAGAAAACCCTGAAAATAACTGACCTGTGAGAATTGACTTCAATTCCTCTGGGGTAATTTCGATGATTTCGCCCAAAACACCTGGAAGCAAAGAAATTCTTTGCCCTTCCTTAACGGTTACGGGTTCAATTCCGGGTGACTCAGAGCTGACTTCAACGGCCCCTTCGATCACCTTGACATTCCCCGAACCCTCCTTGGTTGTTTCCAAAATATAGACCGTTCCTTGAACACCCACAGAGAATCCTGCAATACAGCCATTCACTGGGCCACTGACCACAATTTCTCCTTGCTGCACCTCAACACACTGACCCACGGTCACCTTGGAGTTGACCCCCATGCGTCCAGCGGCTCCATTGTTAAATTGCAAGCCCGCACGGGAATTTTCAGTCAATACCAGTTGCCCAAAGTCGGCTTTATCATCGACTTTGGCTTTGGTCTGTTCAATATAGAGTTCATCTCCGTCCAGAACTTCTTGAACAACAGCTTGGTTAACTTGAGCAACACTTGGGTGTTGGACTCCCGTGATCCATAATGGCAAGAGTAGACCAATCAAACCCAAAAGAAGGAGGCGTTTGGGCTTGAGATTACTTAGAATAGAGGAAAGTTGCGACATCTTTACCAATCAAAAAAATTCAATCAAAAAAGTTAAGGGTTTTGTCAGGCCACATTGGAATAAAGGGGTAATGGGTTGCATTTTGCGCCAAACTCAGACTAATTTACCCGTTGTGAGATCCTATGAATTCGCTTCATACTGCTTTATGTCCAGTCTATTCTACTTTACTCCTGAGTTGTTTCTTATCAGGATGGATTCTTCCTCAAGGTACAGTTCAGGCTCTTACGGCTCAAGGAGCCCTCGTCCTTGCAGCAACCGAGGACAGCCCTGCCCAAGCTGTGTTTAACATTGGGATGAAACGGTATCAGGAAGGAACAGCAGCATCCTTGAAAGCAGCCATTGCCCATTGGAGCGAGGCCCTAACACTTTGGCAACGGCAGCCCGATCGTCCCCAAGAAATCACAGCACTCAACTGGTTAGGGCTGGCCTATACCGACCTGGGAGAATACGAACAAGCCATTTCCCTCTACAAAAAGCTTTTGCCCCTGACTCAAGCTACCCAAGATCAACATACTCAAGCGAGTACCCTGATGGCTATGGCCAAGGTCTACACCCGACAGGGTCAGTATCAACAAGCCTTAGATGCCCTAAATCAAGCCCTGCCCCTCTGGCAAGCAGTCAGTTATAAAACGGGAGAAGCGGCCACTTTGAACAATTTGGGCTTGCTTTACCTGGATTTGGGAGACTTGGATCAGGCATTGGAGCGGTACACCCGTTCCCTGGAGTTGGTAAAGACCTTGGGCAATCCCAGTAACGAGGCTGCTACTTTAAATAACCGAGGGCAAGTCTTTTCTGAACGGGGAGAACTGGAAACAGCCCTGCAAGACTATAACCAAGCCTTGAGGTTATGGAATCAAGTTCAGAATAAACGGGGACAGGCGGCAACTTTAAATAATATTGGGTTTATCAGTGCGAGCTCCGGTAACCTGGATCAAGCCTTGGCACACTATCAACAAGCCCTAACCCTATGGCAAGAAATCGGCGATCGCTCTGGGGAAGCCAGCACCTTAAACAACATTTGTGTGGTGAATACCCAACAGGGCAATCTAGACCCAGCCCTAGAGTTTTGCAATCAAGCCCTGGAAATTCGGCAAGCCATCGGCGATCGCCCCAAGGCCACCTTGAGTTTGTTCCGCATCGCCCAAATTCAACGGCAGCAGGGAGCGTTGGACACAGCCTTAACCACCATTGAGCAGGCATTGACGATGATTGAAACCCTCAGAACCAATGTCGCCAGTCAAGAGCTACGCACGTCCTTTTTTGCCACTAAACAGGAGTATTACGAATTTTATATTGACCTGTTGATGGAGCTAAATCAAAAGCGTCCCGGCCAGGGGTATGACGGTAAAGCTTTGCAAGCCAGTGAGCGAGCCAAGGCGCGATCGCTGCTGGAAATCCTGACCCAGTCAGACGGAGAGGTGACTGCAGGAATTGATCCGAAACTCTTGCAGCAACAACAAGGGTTACGACATCAACTGGATGCTGCCGAGGAACGGCGAATCCGGCTCCTGAATGGAGAGCACACCGAAGCCCAGAAAGCCGATCTGGAAACTGAAGTGGCAATTTTATTAGATCAGTTTGGCCAACTGCAAACCCAAATTCGCGTTACCAGCCCCCGTTATGGAGCCTTGACCCAGCCCCAACCCCTGACCTTGACTGAAATTCAGCAGCAGATCTTGGATGATGATACTGTGCTGTTGGAATATGCTTTAGGGGAGACCCGCAGCTATCTTTGGGTAGCCACCTCGACCACCCTGGATAGCTATGAACTATCAGGGCGCAAAGAGATTGAGGCTGCCGTTCGCAAATTTCGCAATGCTTTCCTACTGTCCAACCAGAGGGTTCGACGGAAAGCCGCTGAGGAAGCAGGCATGGCCCTCAGTCAGCTCATCCTACCCCAACCCGAAAAATTAACTAACAAGCGGCTGTTGGTGGTTGCGGATGGGGCTGTGCAGTATGTTCCCTTTGCCGCCCTGCCCACGCCACAGGCTCAATCTCCGGATCAACCCCTAACCCCCCTCGTTGTGCATCACGAGATTGTTACCCTACCCTCGGCTTCCACTTTGGAGGTTTTGCGAAAACAGATGGCAGGGCGATCGCCTGCTCCCAAGACCCTGGCCGTGTTGGCTGATCCAGTATTTAGCTCCAAAGATGAACGGTTAAAAACCATCTCCCCAGAAGACTTACAACCCCTACCCCCGGAGTTGGAACGGTCAGCCCGAGAGTCTGGGGTCTTGTTTGACCGTTTACCTTTTACCCAGCAAGAAGCAGAACAAATTTTGGCCCTGGTTCCCCCAACAGAATCCACCCAAGGATTTGGCTTTGAGGCTCGCCGAGAATTCGTCACTGGTGTAGAACTCAGTCAATATCGTTTGCTACATTTTGCCACCCATGGTCTACTCAATAGCGAAACCCCTGAATTGTCAGGACTGGTTTTTTCCTTGGTCGATGAATCTGGCGAACCCTTGAATGGGTTCCTGCGACTGTATGAGATTTTCAACCTGGATTTATCGGCAGAGTTGGCAGTGTTGAGTGCCTGTGAAACAGGACTAGGAGAAGCGGTCAGAGGGGAGGGATTAGTTGGTTTAACCCGGGGATTTATGTATGCTGGAGCCTCTAGAGTGATGGTCAGTTTATGGGCCGTTGATGATCAGGCTACGGCCCAGTTAATGATTAAGTTTTATCAACGGATGTTGCAACAAGGTCTTGCCCCAGCCGCTGCATTGAGAGCTGCCCAAATTGAAATGTGGCAACAAAAAGAGTGGAATTCCCCCTACTTTTGGGCTGCTTTCACGTTGCAGGGAGAATGGCGCAACTATGAAGTTCAACCCCCGACGCAGCCAAGCCCTGCATCTTCAACCCCTCTTTAATCAGATATCTTTCCCATGAAATGTAAACCTCAAATTCTTTTTCTGACCCAAGATTCCCAATACCAACTTGAGTTAGAAACTGCTCTAAACACCTTAGGATATGAGATGATTTCTCTTCCTATTCAGGATTCCATTGCTATCCTTAATCAGTTATATCCCAATCAAATTGTGGTGTCACAATATGGTTTTCAAGCAAAGAAAACATCTCTTTCTTCTGGCTCAAAAAATACTAGAGATCACAATACAATCGCTGAAATTTTTAAGATGGTTCAAGCTGATATAATAATAATTGATTTGCCGAATTCAATTGATTGCGAGTCCTCTCTTTATGACCTTCACCTTGAGGATCATCTCAGTCTTCCTGTCATTTATCTGGTTGATTTTCTCAAGATCAATCCACTTTATTTGCCTCAGTTGAAAGACTCTTGTTTGTATCTCAGTCAACCCATTCACTCAAGAGAATTGGATTTAGCAATTCAATTGATCCAGCAACAACAAAAAGTCAAAGCTCTACAGATAAACGAGGATCGCTTTCGCAGCATTATTGAAACGATCAATGAGATTATTTGGGAAGTGGACTGCAACTTGGTTTTTACCTATATTAGCCCTAGAATCAAAGACATTCTTGGCTATGAACCGACAGAAGCAGTCGGTCAATATTGTCTAGATTTATTAGTGCCAAAACGACAAGAAGATATTGCGGCACTGATTACGACATTCTTGGAGATGAAGCAGCCGATTGCTAGTCTAGAACATCTTTGTGTTCACAAAGAAAATCATTACCTCCTGGTAGAAACGAGCGCCATTCCAATGTTTGATTACACAGGAGAATTTCAAGGTTATCGAGGAACTACACGAGATATTACTGAGCGTCAACGGATTCAAGAAGCCCTCTTGAGAAGTGCTGCAACTAATCGAGCCTTAATCAATGCAATTCCTGACTTGATTTTGCGAATTGATCGAGAGGGAACTTTTGTCAACTATAAAGCAGCAAGCCACCAAAATTTACAATTTCTACCCGAGGATTTCTTAGGTAAAAAAGTTGCTGAAGTATTACCCTTGGAGCTAACAGAGCCGACCTTAAAAGCAGTTGCAGCGGCCTTGAAAACAGGACAGCTACAAACATTTGAATATCAACTCATGATCAACGGCGAACTAAAATTTTGGGAATCTCGAATTTTCATGAGTGCTGATGAAGAGGTAATGGTGTTGGTTCGAGATATTAGCGATCGCAAACAAGTAGAAGAAGAGTTGAGAACCTCTTTACTGGAGAAAGAGTTATTGGTGCGAGAGGTTCATCATCGAGTCAAAAATAATTTACAAGTGATTTCTAGTATTTTCTCTCTCCAATCTCAAACAACAGATGATCCTGAACTCCTAAGTGTTTTAGATGAGAGTCAAGATAGAATTCGGTCAATGGCATTAATTCATGAGCAGTTGTATCAATCGAATAGCTTGGCTAGAATCAATTTTGAAGAGTATATTAAAAGCTTGACTCAAAATTTACGATATTCCTATAATACCAAATTTAAAACGATGAGTTTTCAGCTAGAAATTGAACCCATTGTTCTAAACCTTGATACGGCTATTCCCTGTGGATTGTTGATTAACGAGTTGGTTTCTAACGCTCTGAAACATGGATTTCTACCCAGACAAAGTGGTGAAATCGGAATTAAACTTTTCACCATAGACTCAGAGAAAAACAAACTTTGCTTGGTAGTTCAGGATAATGGTATGGGTTTGCCAAAACAATTTGATATTAACTGTACTTCTTCCCTGGGATTGCGGCTAGTCCGAGCCCTGACCCGACAATTAAAAGGGGAGTTAGAAATGTATAATCAAAATGGTGCGGTCTTCAAAATTACATTCTTTAAGCTAGATTGACTTCTTGGGAATCATGGAATAATGTCAAACATTAGAATTTTGGTGGTTGAAGACGAAGCGATTGTTGCTGAGGATATTGCTGGTCGCCTTGAAAAGATGGGCTATCAGGTCGCAGGGATTGTTGCGTCTGGCGAGGAAGCCATTCGACTGGCAGCTCAATTCTCCCCAGATTTGGTGTTAATGGATATTATTTTACAGGGAGAAATTGATGGGATTGAAGCGGCCCAACAGGTTCGAAAACAGCTTAATATTCCAGTTGTCTATCTGACTGCAAATGCTGATGATATTACCCTCAAGCGAGTGGGTCAGACTTCTCCATTTGGATATTTACTCAAACCCTTCAAAAGTAAAGAACTTCAAGTTGCAATTGAGATTGCCTTGTCTCGTCATCAAGCCGAAGTAGACTTGCAAAAAATGATAGACACCGCTCAACACCTCCGCCAAGAAGCAGAAGCAAGAAATCACCTCAAATCCCAATACGTTTCTATGGCTTCCCATGATTTACGCACGCCAATTTCAATTATTAAAATGTCTGCTCACCTACTGGAATGTGATAGTGACTTAATTTCCCACGAAAAACGACAACGGTACTTCCAACGGATCTACAAAGCAACTGATAATTTGACTCAACTTTTAGAAGATGTCTTAACCCTTGCCCAAGCAGAGTCGAGTGAGACTGAGGTGTATCGATCGCCCTTAGATGTTGTGAGTTTCTGTCGAGATTTGATTGAGGCGATGCAGTCGAGTGCAGGAGACTGTTATCGTCTTGAGTTTGCCTGTCAGCAGAATGCGATTGAGGCCAATTTAGATGAAAAGTTGTTCTGGCATCTCTTGAACAACTTGCTAACGAACGCCATCAAATATTCTCCTGATAATAGTAAAGTTCGCATCGAACTCTCTACCCAAGATCAATGGCTAGAGTTGCGGGTTCAAGATCAAGGAATCGGCATTACCCCCGAAGAACAAACTCAACTGTTTCAGCCCTTTTATCGCGCAAAAAATGTGGGTAAAATTCCAGGTACAGGTTTGGGATTGGCGATCGCCCAACGAGCAGTAGACTTACATCACGGTAAAATTGAAATAGAAAGTCAACTGAATCAAGGCACAACTTTTATTGTAACTCTGCCTTTAGATTTTAATCAAAGCTCTAATGAACTTCTGAAAGATAAAGTTTCAGAATGAAGTTTAACAGGAGTTTGAAAATAGGTTAAGGAAGACCAGAAATTTGCTAGAAGTCTGAGTTCTGGTATACCTTATATCTTGTCTTTACTAATGTAATCTCTTCAGAGTTCCCAATATATCGCGATCTGATTTGAAGTCTGAATACAGGCTTTCACCAATTATTTGAGATTGCGATCGGTCTCTCCGCTTTGGGATAAATGTCTGTCATATAAAAGTCTCATTGCTTTTTTGGGGGATGTCTACACTGTAAGAGATTTCTAAAGTGCTGAGCAAATAGAGGAGTTAAACATGTTAATTAATCTGATTGCTGACTACGGAACAGGTGATCCTGCTTTTACTGAAGTCATCCAACGTCTGTTGCAACAGTTGCCTTCTGCTCAAGTCCACTGTCTTTCTGTACCTCCGTTTAGTACTCTGGCAACTGGGTTCTGGATTGCTCAGTTGGGACTGAATCCAGGGCCAGAAGAACGATTGATTTATCACAACTGTGCCCCTCGTCAGGATGATCCCGATGCTCGTCCCAATAACGAAGGAGAGGGCCTAACCTACGTCTTGTTGCCCAACGGCGTTCAGGTGGTGGGGGTGTTGGCAGGTTATAGTCTTTCCTTTGTCAAGGAGATGGCGAAGTCAATGCATACCGTTCGAGTGTCACGGGGGGGTTCCCAATTTCGCTCCCGTGATGTGTTTCCTCAAGCAGCGATCGCTCTGGCAAAAGGCGATCAAAGTTTCCTCGGAGACAGAATTCAACCCGAACAAATTCCTGACTTTCCCACCGATCGAGTGGCCTGGGTAGACGGCTACGGCAATATCAAAACCACAATTCCAGCAGATACGATTGACCTAAAGCCAGAGACCAAAGTGACGGTTCGGGTGGGAGATGTGGTGAGTGATGCCGTGTATTCTGATGGCAGCTTCCGGGTTCCTGAAGGAACTCTAGCCTTTTCAGCCGGAAGTTCTGGTTGGCATCTGACAGACGGAATACAGGAAGTGCGCTGGATGGAATTATTTCTCCGGGGTGGGAGTGCCTGGAAACGATTTGGCAAGCCTCGCATCAACCAATCAATCAAGTATCAGCCGATTTGATCACACCGCGCCGTTCTGCTAGTTTTTGATAAACGGCTTGCAAATCAACATGATGATAGGCTAAAGCAACTAGAGTGTGATAAAACAAATCTGCCACCTCTGCAGCAATGCTATCTGGATCATCATCTTTGCAAGCCATCACAACTTCAGTAGACTCCTCTCCAAGCTTTTTCAGAATTTTATTATCGCCACCCTGAAATAATTTACAGGTGTAGGATTCTGGCTGGGGATAATCACGGCGATCGCAGATCGTTGCGAACAATTCTGAAAGGGTATTGTCAGGTTGGTGTTCCGGCATCTTGCTCTAGTATGGTTCTGTTTGACTACCCCGAATAGTA
This sequence comes from Microcoleaceae cyanobacterium, assembly GCA_051652765.1. GTDB lineage: Bacteria > Cyanobacteriota > Cyanobacteriia > Cyanobacteriales > Microcoleaceae > JBHJGO01. The sequence goes on from JBOFUV010000033.1 coordinate 24,107, forward strand.
TCAATGGACTTGCCATTACTTCAAGTCCAAGAGTGTTTTAGACGTTCTTACGCTTAGCTGTAGGTACGCGGCGCGTGCCCACAATAGCGATAGAACCCTGCAATACTCAGGTCTAAACTTAGGAACCGGGAGGCATTGATGGCTTTAAATCTCTACGTGACGACACTTGAGTCGGGCAGTGGTCAATCCTTGATCTTGTTGGGGGTGATGGAAATCTTATCCAAGCGCATCAGCAAACTCGGATTCTTTCGTCCGATCATTCAAGGTCAGAAAGACCCGGATATTCAACTGATTCAGAGTCGTTATCAACTGACCTCGTCCGATAAAGCCCAATGTGGTCTAACCCATGAGGACGTTCAACGCCTGATCGTTGAGGGCAAGTCCAATAGCCTGAGCCAACGCATCCTAGAAAAATATAAAGCCTTAGAACAACAGTGTGATTTTGTGTTGTGCGAGGGAACCAATTCTGAACATGGGACCGCCGCCTTTGAGTTTGATTTTAATGCCCGCATTGCCAATGAACTCAGTGCGCCGCTTTTGATCGTAGCCAGTGGTCAAGGCAAAACTCCTGAAGAGGTAATCGATACCGCACGGGCAGGGCGAGAAGCGTTTCTCGAGGAAGGATGTACGATTGCTGCCACCCTAATCAACCGCGTCAACCCGTTAGATTTAGACTTAATCCGCCAACAGCTAGAGACCATTTGGCCAGACGAAGATCCGATCTTTGTGATTCCTGATGATGAACGTCTATGGAACCCAACCATTCGCGAAATTGCCCAAGAACTTCAAGCCAAGCTGATTCATGGCAATGGAGATAGTCTCAGCCGTGAGGTGCGGGACTTCAAGGTGGCAGCGATGCAATTGCCGCACTTTTTGGAACATATTGAGGACGGGAGTTTAGTCATTACCCCCGGCGATCGCGCTGATATTTTGCTAGCGTGTTTAACGGCAACCCTATCAGAAGCCTATCCCAACATTGCTGGCATTCTCCTGACTGGAGGCTTAGACCTTGATCCCAGTGTCCAACGATTGGTCGAGGGATTTACCCAGTGGACTGTTCCTATTTTCAGTGTGGGCACAGATACCTATGCTACTGCGACCCAGGTCAGTCGGGTGCGGGCAGCGATTACCGCAGAGACTCCCCACAAAATCGCCTCAGCCCTAGGATTATTTGAAACCCATGTTGATCAGGAGCGACTAGGGAATCGGATTTCCTCCTCTACTTCCAGTAGAATCACTCCTCTGATGTTTGAGTATGCCTTGGTTGAACGGGCCAAGAGCCAGAAAAAGCATATTGTTTTGCCAGAGGGCACGGAGGAACGAATTCTGCGGGCCAGTGAAATTCTGCTGCGGCGAGGCATTGTTGATCTGACTCTGTTGGGGCCAGAGTTGGAAATTCGTCAGAAGAGTGCTGCTCTGGGCTTGAATCTGGAGGGTGTTACAGTCGTTAATCCCGTCAATTCAGACTGGTATGAAGACTATGTCCAAACCTATTATGAACTTCGGAAACATAAAGGGATCAATCTGGACTATGCCTATGACGTGATGCAAGATGTCAGCTATTTCGGTACCATGATGGTCTACAAGGGAATGGCCAACGGTATGGTATCTGGGTCAGTTCACACAACAGCTCATACCATTCGTCCAGCCTTTGAGTTTATTCGAACCCAGCCCGGATGCTCGATCGTGTCTAGTGTATTTTTTATGTGTTTGAGCGATCGCGTTCTCGTTTACGGGGATTGTGCGGTGAATCCCAATCCTAATCCTCAACAACTCGCCGATATTGCGATCAGTTCAGCAGAAACGGCGAAAATCTTTGGGGTTGAACCCTTAATCGCAATGTTGTCCTATTCCACTGGGGAATCTGGCCAAGGAAAAGACGTGGACAAAGTCCGGGAAGCGACCCAAATTGCCAGGAAACAGCGCCCAGACTTAAAAATTGAAGGGCCAATCCAATACGATGCCGCCATTGATGAGAGCGTCGCTAAAACCAAGTTACCCCAGAGTGAAGTGGCAGGCCATGCAACAGTATTTATCTTTCCTGATTTGAACACAGGCAATAATACTTACAAGGCTGTACAGCGGGCTGCAAATGCGATCGCCATTGGCCCAGTGCTCCAGGGTTTAAAGAAACCTGTTAATGATCTGAGTCGGGGGTGTACTATTCCCGATATTGTAAACACGGTGGCAATTACAGCAATTCAAGCTCAGTCGGTATGATAGAAATTACAACTTTTAAGTTGCAGACATCCTACCTAAGAGGGTTGGCGTTGCTGAATGTAGAGATGAATCTGTCTGAGTTGTAAGTTTCCTCGCTATTCAGCAACGCCGATGGTTTTTAGTTAATTTTTGATGAGTATTCTATGGCCCATGATTCTGAACCCTTGATTGAGTTGAAAGGCATCTGCAAGTCTTTTGGCAGCAACGTCATTCTAGACCAGGTAGATCTGAAAATCTATCCAGGGCAAGCATTAGGAATTATTGGCCCATCAGGAACGGGCAAGTCAACGGTTCTCAGGATTATTGCAGGCTTGCTGCCGCCAGATCAGGGAGAAGTTTATGTGATGGGGAAGAAACGAGTGGGCTGGGTTGATGATTTAGCTGATCCAATTGGCATCGGCATGGTGTTTCAGAATGCGGCTTTGTTTGATTCGCTAACTGTTCGAGAGAATGTCGGATTCCTGCTCGACCAACATACGAAACTCTCCTCAGAAACAATCTGTAGACTGGTAGAGGAGAAATTAGCGATGGTGGGGTTACCGAATATCAGCGATCGCTATCCGGCGGAACTGTCCGGTGGAATGCGGAAACGGGTGAGCTTTGCCCGCGCCATCATGCCCAACCCAGAAAATCCCGCTGACAATCCTGAGGTGATTCTCTACGATGAACCAACTGCTGGACTCGATCCAATTGCTTCAACCGTTGTCGAAGCCTTGATTCGACAGTTGCAACGGGAGGGCGGTGGAGGAGGAACCTACATTATGGTCACTCACGTTCACAGCACCATTCGCAATACTGCCGATGAGGTTATTCTCCTGTATCAAGGAAAAGTCCAATGGGCCGGGACAGTAGAGGAGATTGAGACGACAGACAGTCCTATTATTCGGCAGTTTATGAGCGGAAGTTTAGAGGGGCCAATTCAGATTGTCAATGCCTAGAACCCTTGTGAAGCCATTTCTTTAGAGGAAACAGTGACTTGTACCGTTAAACCAGAGCTTGATTCGCAATCAATCTGCGTTAGGATTCACAAGGATGGCAAACCCATTCCACTTAAAATTCTGGCAACAATTACTCAGCCTTTTAACTGGTGTTTAAATTGCCAGGGACAATGCAACGAAAAAGCGTAGGCAGCAACTCGCCTATCTCTTTCTGAACTCTCAAGCAAAACTAATGAGAAGTAGCCAAGGCAGCCTTGTTTGTAGATTGGGTAGAGGTACGACCGAGGTTGGAAGTCGAAACCAGAGAAAAATCCAGCCCAAAATCATCAGAATCCAAGCGGAAAGAATCATTCAGACAAAGCTCATCAAGGTTATCCGCTTTCTCCTCAGAGATCGCAGCCAACCGCTCAAACATCTTAGCTAACTTCCGCAACTTCACCTGGTCTGAAAACTGACTCGAATACTGGGGCAAATGCTTGCGGTCATAATGCTCAATTTCCAGAATTACCAGATTGAGCTGGGCATAGAGTTCATTCAAGCTCATGATTAATACTCCTTAGATTAAACTGCAACCGGATA
>JBOFUV010000034.1:0-220079 GCA_051652765.1 Microcoleaceae cyanobacterium
CAGCATCAAAAATGGTTTGCCCTGTGGAGTGTAGCTGAACGTTAATTGCTCAGGTAAAAGATGTAGATATTGGCTCAGGATTTCTCGCAAAATTCCACGGGCAACAATGAAAGACAACTGATCCTTTTCAAGGCGAAACCGCTCTGCCCGACAACGTTCATGTTCTGAAAGAACTAGCCACAGTTGCTGAACTTTCTCCGGGGGTAGACTTAAATCTGCCTGCCAAAGATGCACGTCCTTTGATGACAACTGAAACTGCTTGATAGCCAAAAAATAGTGAATAACTGGGGATTACTTGCAACTAATCACGCAGACAGAATCACATGCTATTGATGTGCTAAGCCTTAGACAGGAACATCTCAAAGTAAACCATGGAAGTCTTATAGCTCCCAGAGAGGTCAACAACTCTTATCAAGAATTAGTAATCCTTAACAAACTTTGTCGGATGAAATTCTGAAGAGAAAAGAGTTGTTCACTAACTATCACTCATGATTTTAGGCACTCTAAAATAGCTGCCATCTTGTTCAGGCGCACCCTTTAAAATAGCTTCTCGATTTGCATAGGGTTCAAGGGTATCTGATCGAGTAATGTTACTGAGATCAATGGCTCTTGTTGTGGGAGCAACATTTTCTGTATCCAACTCTTTCAACTGTTCAAAGTAGTCTAAAATGCTGCCCAATTCTACCGTATATTTCTCTTCTTCGGCAGGGGTTAATTGAAGGCGAGCTAAATGAGCAACCTTGTGAACTTGTTCGCGGTCAATCATAATTCTCTCTAGAAATAAACATCTATGTTGGAACGACCTGTCGTTTTTAGCCAGTTTTGAGCTTCGATGTAATTGTTGGGCGCAAGACGAATGGCTCTCACCCAGAACTCTGCGGCCTGCTTAAACTCGTCTTCTGCCTGATCTGCATCCCCGGCTGCTTTTGCCTTTTCGCCGCGATAATGATGAATCACTGCCATATTATTGAGGGTTTGAGGCATCCGGCCATTCAGCTCTAGGGCTTGGTTATAGTACCCTAAAGCCCTATCATGTTCTCCATTGCTGGTATGAATCAGGCCAATATTGTAGAGAATATAGCTGCGGTCGTAGGGATCTTGTTCAAGTTCAAGGGCTTCCTCGTAGTTTTCCAAGGCTTCAGCATATTCCCCATCTGCCTGAGCGGACATTCCATCTCGATAATAGGCAAACGCTTCTTTGGCTTGCTGATTTGCGGGTAAGATCTTGAGAATGATATCGGCAATAACCGTAAACGTTTTGTCAACAAAGTTATCGTTTCGCTGGGTTCTAGGCATAAAACAACTGGCTAGTGATTTTTACTGCGGATATCGTTAACTTTTCTTTGACTCAGAGAGTTAACTCTCTATTTTTATCTCACTTTGACTGATTCTGCCCTTAATTGTAGAGAAAATTATACTAGTAGTTAAAAGACACCTCTAATAAAATCCATGACAACAACTCCAAATCCTGCCATTATTAAAGCCGTTGAACAGCTTGATTATCGGGTTACACCGGGTGATGTAGCTGTTCAGGCAGGGATTGATGTTAATCTTGCCCAGCGACAGCTTCTGACTCTTGCTTCAGAAACAGGGGGGCACTTACAGGTGGCCGAGTCGGGGGAAATTGCTTTCCAATTTTCTAAAGATTTGCGGGCAATTCTCCGGAACAAATCTTGGCAATTAAGGTTTCAGGAATGGTGGAAGAAAATTTGGCACATCTTATTTTACCTGATCCGAATTTCATTTGGAACTTTTTTACTGCTCTCAATTGTGTTAATTGTTGTTAGCATTTCAATTCTGGTGGTGGCAATTAGCATGAGTGGTCGAGATGGAGAAATGGGAGGCAGTGGAGAAGGCAGGGGTGGATCGATTTTTTTACCCAATGTTTGGCTAGGAGATTGGATGTGGTTTGTACACTGGGATACTAATACTTATCCTCCCCATCGACCCAAACAATCTAGGGAGGGAGGCGATCGCCTTAACTTTTTAGAGGCAGTATTTTCCTTTTTATTCGGAGATGGAAACCCCAATTACAACTTAGAAGAGCGACGTTGGCGAACCATTGCAACCGTAATTCGAAATAATCAAGGAGCCGTCATTGCCGAACAACTTTCTCCTTATGTTGATCAGATTTCTCCAGGTTCCCAGGACTATGAAGACTACATACTACCTGCCTTGATTCGGTTTAATGGTCAGCCCGAAGTTAGCCCTGAGGGAGAAATTATCTATCATTTTCCTGAACTTCAAACCACTGCAAAAACAACCGTACAAAACATGGATTCTCAGTTGCAACCTCAACCTGTTGCAGATTACTTGAAAGAGAAACCCTGGCGATTTAGTCGTGCGAGTTCAAGTCAGATTATGTTGGCGACGGGCTTGGGAGCAACTAACTTAGTCGGTGCTTTAGTGTTAGGGAAGCTTCTGACTACAGGAACTTTAGTAGCTCAAATTGGGGGAATTGTAGCCTTTGCAAATTGGATTTTTCCCTTAATTCTTGCTTATGGAATAGGATTTTTAGGGATTCCACTGGTACGTTATTTCTGGATTCAGGGTCGGAATCGCAAGGTCAATACTCGCAATCAACAGCGGCAAGAACGGGTATTTACTTTGGATCAAGCCGATCAAACCCTTCAGAAAAAACTGGATTATGCTCACCAATTTGCAACTGAAACTGTGATCGATCAAAGCCAACTGGCTTATACAACTGAGAATGATTTAGTTGAGCAAGAACTGGATCAAGCCGATAGAATTGATGCGGAATGGCAAAAGCGTTTAGATCAGTCCAATTAGTCAGTCAAGAATATTAAGGATTGCTCTAAATCAAGCGTAAAAATGGCTTTAGTGATTGCAGGCGATCGCAGTAGCGCCGGAAAAACAACCGTTACTCTAGCACTTTTAGCCTATCTCAAGCAGCAGCAACTCAAAGTGCAATCCTTTAAAGTCGGGCCAGACTACATTGACCCGATGTTTCATGATGTTATCACTGGAAAATCTTGTCGCAATCTCGATCCAATTCTAACGTCGGAAGCTTACGTTAAAACCTGTTTCATAAACAATACTCAAGACGTTGATTTTGCATTAATTGAAGGAGTTATGGGTCTATTTGATGGAATTCCCAATCGGGATTTCAACCTGCCAATAGCCTCAACGGCTCACATTGCTAGCCTTTTAAATCTGCAAATCCTTTTAGTCATTGACTGTAGTCGTTTATCTGGATCAATTGCAGCAATCGTTCATGGATTTACAACACTCAATCCTAGGCTTAAATTTGCGGGATGCGTGTTGAATCGAGTCGGCAGTGATCGCCATCTGGAATTGCTTCAGTTGGCGTTAGAGCCTTTAAATTTTCCTGTTTTAGGTGTCCTAAATCGTCAAGCCGAGATTGAGATTCCAGATCGGCATTTGGGCCTGGTTCCTACCGATGAACTCTCAAACTTTCACATCGTTCTAGATCGATTAGAAACATTGGCAAGACAATGCTTTAATTGGCCTCAACTTTTACCCCTATTGAAAGTAGAACACTCAAAACTTGCCAAAAATCCTAGTCAACCTTTAGTATTCTCTCAGACTTCTGCGATGAATTCATCGATTAAAATTGGGATTGCTAAGGACAAGTCATTTAATTTTTACTATGTAGATAATCTGGAACTTTTACAATCCTTAGGAGCCGAATTAATTTTCTGGAGCCCTCTAGAAGATCTAAATATTCCACAAAATTTACAAGGACTCTATTTTGGGGGAGGATTTCCTGAAGTTTTTGCAGAACACTTGAGTCAGAATAGCTCTGTTCATCAGTCCATTCACCGGGCGATTCAGTTAGGAATTCCGACCTATGCTGAATGTGGGGGGCTAATGTACTTATCGCAGGCAATTAGAGATTTTAATCATCACTCTTGGCCAATGATTGGAACTCTGCCTACTACTGCGGTGATGGGAGAACAGTTAAAACTGGGATATTTTCAAGGAACTGTTTTGCACGACAGTTTACTATTGAAGCGAGGCGATCAGGTTTGTGGACATCAGTTTCATCGATCAGATTTAACGGTTCAATCCCATCAACCTTTGTTTGAATTAAAGCGGTATAATCAAAGAAATATTAACGAAGTAGAAGGATGGCGATCGCCGCTCAATATTCATGCTTCCTATCTCCATTTACATTGGGGAAATTGCTTGGAAATTCCCACACGGTTTATCCAGCAATGTCAAGAATTTTTTAATGCTAATTTAAGATTTAGTTCAAGATAAATTTCTCAAAAAATGCTCAATGAAAGTTCTCGCTACTTTTAGTAACTGTTGCAACTCTTATGAACAAATCAATTACAATTGAAACCTTGCTAGCCCAAGAGATTACGTCTGAAAATTTCAAACTATATGGTCAGGTGATTACCCCGTCCCAAGATGGGAAACTCTATGATAAAGCCGATGCCCAGTTGAGTTTTGAACAGGGAATTCCTCGATTTTACATCATGCGATTACAGCAAAAAGGACTGGGATTTCACCAGATTACTCGCCATAACAAATGTACCCAATGCCTTGGATCGTTGGAGGGAAAAGAATGGTTTATTGCTGTGGCTCCGCCATCTTTAGAAGATAAACCTAACTTGGAACAATTAACTGCTTTCCGAATTTCAGGGAACTGTTTTATCAGATTAGAGATTGGAACTTGGCACGCAGGCCCCTATTTTGATCAGGAGTTTGTTGATTTTTATAATTTAGAGTTGAGCGATACGAATGTTGTCGATCACTTTACCTATAATTTTTTGCAATCTGAGAATTTGCAATTTGAAATCGTTTCTTAACCCCTGAGGATTTTTCTTTGGCTCCACAGTTGAGTCTTGCTATAACAATCCTGTTTGAATCATGAACTTGTTTGAAATATAAACTTGGCGTGGACATCTTGCCCGTGGAGGCTAGAAACTTCTATCATATATATTTCGCAAATAATTTGGGATTGTTGTAAGCTATGACTGCAATGATACTTGCTAAAGTATATAAGTCATTTTAATTATAATTTCTAATTATGATTCCTAACTATGATTTAATTTTACGAAACGGTTTGCTTCTGCTTTCTCCAACACAAATTGAACCCGGAGATATTGCGATTAATTCAGGCAAAATTGCCGCGATCGCCCCTCATATTCTTGGCACTTCTACCCAGGAAATTGATGTCCAGGGTAAGCTCATTAGCCCGCCGTTTGTAGAATCTCATATTCATTTAGATTCGGCGTTGACTGCTGGAGAACCTCGTTGGAACCAAAGTGGAACTTTGTTTGAAGGCATTAAAATCTGGGAGAAACGGAAACAGGATTTAACGTTAGCAGATGTTAAGAACCGAGCAATTACAACCCTCAAAAGACAAGCTGAGCAGGGAATTTTATGGGTGCGTACCCATGTAGATGTGAGTCAATCAAACTTAGTTGCTTTGCAAGCCTTGTTAGCAGTTAGAGAAGCTGTTAAAGATTGGATCACGGTTCAAGTCATTGCCTTTCCCCAGGATGGAATTTATAGTCGTCCTGAAAATGAGGTGTTACTAGAAAAATCTCTAGAAATGGGAGCAGATGGAGTTGGCGGGATTCCCCATTATGAATTTACCCGTGAAGATGGGGTAAATTCGATTCATAAAGTTTTTGAGCTGGCTACAAAATATGGCTGCTTAATTGATATTCATTGTGATGAAATTGATGATGATCAATCCAGGTTTTTAGAAGTTGTTGCAGCCTGTGCAATTCGGACTAGCATGGGAGCAAATGTAACTGCAAGCCATACTACTGCGTTAAGCTCTTACAACAATGCCTATGCATTTAAACTGATGGGATTATTAGAACGATCACAAATTAATTTTGTTGCCAATCCTTTAATTAATATCACCCTTCAAGGTCGTACTGATACCTATCCCAAACGCCGAGGCATTACCCGAGTTAAAGAACTCTGGCAACAAGGATTAAATGTGAGTTTAGGTCATGATTGTATTCAAGATCCTTGGTATAGTTTGGGGACTGGAAACATGTTAGACGTAGCTCATATGGCGGTTCATGTCTGTCAAATGACAGGAGTCACTGAAATTGAAGCCTGTTATAATATGGTGACTTGGAATGGGGCAAAGACCTTGAATTTAGCGAGAGAATATGGTCTAAATGTGGATCAATCCGCAAACTTAATTGTGCTAGATGCTGAGAGCCCTTACGCAGCTATTCGAGATCGATCAACTGTTCAATGGGTCATTTGTCAGGGGAAAGTATTGGTTGAAACGGAACTGAAGAAAGCCCGATTTTATCAATAACATTTCAGATTAAAGTCTCAGATCAAGTTTCAGATCTTGGATTCTTTAGTGTTCAGGTAAAACAGAGTTAATTAATCCTTGTATTTATCTCTCTAAGTCACAGTTTTTCCTCCACTGAATTCAGCCTTGGTTCAGCTAGTTAATGATGATAGTTTTTTCAACAAACATTCAACAAACATTCAACAAACTTCAATAAAAAAATCTTGTTTAGTAGATTTTTAGTCTGTTTTAAGGGTCATCTTGCAAACCTTAAAGATTTGTAAAGTCTCAATGATTAAATTTGGTATAATAGGAACAGTGGACAAATTGCTCAAGGCAATATTCAGTTTAGATAATAGGCAATGACAATGAAAACGCTACAAGAAACTAAAACTTTAGGGGATTGGGCGGCCCTAGGAATTCAAACTCATCTCAGAAAAGTTCTCAAACATGAACCTGAAGTATTAAAGGATGAGAACCCCGAAGAACTCCATCAAATGCGGGTTGGAATGCGGCGCTTGCGCTCGGCAATGCAAGGATTTGCACCCGTTTTAAATTTGCCTGAATCCTTGCAAGATCAACGAATTGGCAAGGTGGGCCGTCGCCTCGGAAAATTGCGAGATTTAGATGTTCTGTTAGAGGCATTGCGCGATCGCTACTACCCCAACTTACCCCCTGACGAACAGGAAGAACTCAATCAAGCCTTCCTGCGTCTTGGCAAACGCCGTCGAAAAGTGTTTAAGCTAGTGCAAAACATGATTGCCGATGAGCGCTACGAGCAGCTCAAACAAGAACTGCAACAATGGCTTGATGTTCCCTGCTACACCCGAATTGAGCAGCTTCCGATCCGAGAAGTTTTGCCAGATTTACTGTTGCCCCAGATTAGTTGCCTGTTTCTACATCCAGGTTGGCAGGTTGGGGTTGGAGAGTTGAAGCCGGACGTGAATCCTTTAGAAAACTCACTCTCTACGGCTGAATTATCGTCAGAGGCCGTTGAAAAGATTCTCCGAACTGAGGGAGAGATTTTGCATGACCTGCGTAAAGAGGTCAAGCGAGTGCGATACCAAATGAGTTTGTTTACAGATTTTTATGGCGCAGAATACATGGTCTATTTAGAAGACATGAAAGCCATTCAGGAGTGCCTAGGGGAGATTCAAGACAGTGAAGTTTTAGAGTCGGTGATGCAAGAAATTTTGAAGTCGAACTTAGATTCAGTCATGTCTACTTTTGCGAACCTTCTAACTCAAAATCGCCACGAAGCTTGGCAGAGATGGCATCTGCTCCAAGAGCGCTATCTGAATCCTGAGACTCGCCAAGGGTTTCGAGTGACCGTACTCCATCCCGCCCTCAACGCAAACTAGGGGTTGGTCAGGCTTGATTAGGGTGTAGAGGTTGGTATCGAGCTAGTGATACCCAGTAGTTTCTAAGTTAAGGTTCTTAAGCTAATGCTCTCAAACCAACACTTACAAGGGCTTATTGGGTTTCACTGTGTTTTACTCAGCTTGTCTTACTCAGCTTGTTTTGCTCAGCCTACAAACTACAAAATTGGTCTAGATGAACGACTATCACTGGATTGGGAGCACAAACTTCGAGCTTTCATGGATTACGATAGTAGCGATGCCAATTGATCAAACATGCAGTTTTTGCCTTCAGGAGCCTATGTTTACGATCGGCACAATCCTGACGGAAATCAAATTATTTCATCAAATTATTTCATCAAATTATTTTTATAAAACGTCAAAGCAGTGTTCCCGTAAACTTTTCGCCGACAGACCGTTAGCTGGTCAACTGAATCTGAAAAAAATTGTCTTGGATCATGCTCAACGGCAAGTTCTCCTTCACCTGCAAGTAACTGGTATCGCACAATTGCTGCAATCACAGGTTCGTATAAATTACTCGCGTAGGGTGGATCGAAGTAAATTCGGTCAAATTGTTGAGCCGATAAATGCTTCAAGCGCTCGATCACATTTCCTCGCATCACTTGAATATCCTGGTTATCCCCAGCAACTAACTGCCAATTCTCTTGAATGACGCTACAGGCTTTGCTCGATTGCTCAATGGCAACGGCCAGACTTGCCCCCCGAGACAGCGCCTCTGCCCCCATAGAACCGCTTCCTGCACAGAGGTCAAGCCAATGGCAGTCCTCAATTTTTCCCTGCCAAATATTAAATACTGCCTCCCGTACCCTGGCCAGGGTTGGGCGTGTGAGGGAACCTGGCAAAGTTTTCAACTGGCGATTGCCATAGATTCGTAGGCTCATAGGGTTAGCCAGTCAAACGATTGAGTTGACTGAAGCCAGTTGGATCACATCAGGGTGACTTCCTGCTTTTGCCTGCCCCTGAACCCATTCCACAAAGTTATGCAAAATCTGTAACCCGACACTAGAGGATTTTTCTGGGTGAAACTGGGTTGCCATAATGTTCTGGTAGGCAACCGCTGCTGTCACCGTTTGACTACCGTGAGTAATCGTTGCTGCTTTAATCGTCGGGTCTGCTGGGTCAACATAGAAAGAATGAACAAAATAGGCCCAGGGATTCTCTGGTAAATTCTGCCAGAGCGGCAAATCAGATTGAGTGAACTGGAGCTGGTTCCAACCCATATGAGGAATGGTTAATCCGGGTTCAGAGGTGAAGCGTCGGACGGTTCCGGCAAAAATACCTAATCCCGGTTCAATACCCTCGTCGCCCCGTTCAAATAAGATCTGTAAGCCCAAACAAATGCCGAGAAATGGCTTTCCTGAAGCAATCACGGCTTGAATCGGCTCGACCAACTGGCGCGATCGCAGGTGTTGCATTGCTGGATCAAACGCACCGACTCCAGGCAGGATAACGGCATCAGCCTGATGAATGATAGCTGGAGAATCTGTAACCTGAGGTGTTGCACCCGTTTTTTCCAGTCCTTTGCAAACTGAGTGCAGATTTCCCATATCGTAGTCAATCACGGCAATTCGCGTCATTGTTACCTTCCTTTGTCACGGCCATTAGTCTGATTTTAAACGCTATTCTGAACCTTGACTGAATGGAGTGCCACCGTAACCCTGAAAGTTGCAATCCAGTCGCAACTGTAACTAAGTTGTAGTCCAGATCATGGCTTGCCGGAGTCCCTTATTAACACTCAAGAATTAGCTGTTGTAGTTGAATCCCGTAGAAGAGCGATCGCCTCCCAAATCCTCTTCTGTAGCTTCTGTTGGCTCAGCCACAAACCCCCCAAAAATTAATTCTGGAAAGAGTTCCAACAGATAATTCGGCTGCATCCAGGATTCTAGGGCGATGGGCTGGGCTGAGGCGCTACCGTGTTCATCTACATTCAAGCCTGTCACATTTCCCCGCAAAGCAGGCCGAAGATTTCCCAGATGATCGCGGGTCGCTCGTAAATTCAATTCCACCAAGCCACGAGACTGCATCGTTTTAATCCCACCTTTACCCCCTCCCAAGGCAGATAATGTGTTCCCATGAGACAGCAGGATGGGGAATTCAGGGGGCTTGCGGACATCAGACAGAATGGATTTGAGGAACCGTCCCGCCAGTTGTGGATCACAATTTTCTTGATACTGAGTGACTTCATCCCAAATACTGGTGTGAGGAACTGATCCAGTTTTTAGCCGTTGGTAGTAAGCCACCAAACGAGAATTAACTTGATTGTAATTGTACTCTCCCCCATAAATTTCAAAGGGTGCAGGCCAACTATTTTGGTGACAGTGGGGGTCAGAAACACTCACCTGATGACCAAAGAAAATCATTCGTAGGAGGGCTAGGAACCCAGCAAAAGAGGTTTTTCCACTGCATTGTTCTCCCCAAACTAGCAAGGGCTTCGTCAGCAACAACTGCAATAGCCACTCACATCCTGGGGCATTGAGCTGATCCCAAAGCTGCCGCACCCGTGAATCGTTTTCATCCGGAGTCAGGAGGGGTTGGGGCTCAGGAGGGCCTGACAACCTTAGCCCCAAAGGAATTTCAGGGATTTTGGCAGGAGATTTACGATTCAATTCAACGGGGGCTGCGGAAATTGGATTTAAGGGTAGTTTAGGAATTTGACTGATTATAGCCTTCGGGCCAAGCTTGCTAGAAATTGGCCTAACTTTGGCAGAAAGCTCAGATCGATGGAGAGACTCAATTAATTGTTGCTGTTCTAGATGATTTGAGGGCAGATAATTTGGGTTCGGGGCCTGTTCAGAAACGAGAGGAACCCTGGGTTCGTGAGGTGGATAGAGGGCAAACTCCCGGTAGCGTTCAAGTTCAGCCTGAACGTTTAATTCAGGATGCAGGGATTTTTCCCTTGGATTCATTAAAGCTAATGCGGCTTGAGGATTTTGACGCTCAGGTGGCTGATGGTGCTGATCGTAATGTCTAGGATCAACCTGCCTCGGATCAATCGGGAGCGGATCGATTCCGGCTGCCATTCGCTCGGCTAGAGCTGCTTCTACAGCGTTTTCTCGGAGGGATTCTATGTAGTATCGGTTGGATGCTAACCAATGGAGAAAGTCTTCTTCCTGCTGTTGGCGCTCAGCCTGGAATACAGGTTCCATGCCCTTGAGTTTGTATCCAATCACCAACCCAATCGAACTTCCGGCGATCGCCCCGACTAGGCTCAATCCCTGTACCCAAAGGTGAGAAATTTGATTCTTAGCAAGGAAGAAGGGAGGAACTGTCCAGAGTAAAAAACTCCCTCCGATAATCCCTCCAGCCACCAAATTCAACCAACCTAAGGACTGGTCAGCAACTCTCCCCTGAAAGTAATACTGTCTAAACTCCGGTGTCATGGCCCTCATCCTGCAACTGCTTCAGAGTTGATTTATTTTTCAATATATCAGGTTCCTCTGGAAATTGGGTAAGAAATTGGGCAAGGAATTGGGCAAGGAATTTTGGCGTTGCTGAATGGCGGCATGAATTCGCCCCCCAGCCCCAATTCTGGGGCCTGGGGGGCGAGGAAACTTACAACTCTGACAGATTCATCTCTACATTCAGCAACGCCAGAAAACTAAGCACTTTCAGGTTTTGTCAGATGGATCTGGGCTGTTCCAATAGGCTCCACCTCCTGCGATTAAGAGGCGCTGTCGTCGCTGATCTAGCCACCGTTGCAAGATTAGAGCCGCTGCTTTGCGATCAATCAGAGCCTTATTCCGGGAGGGGGAAATCTTGGCTTCAATCAACATTTGTTCTGCTTGCACTGAGGTCAGCCGTTCATCCATATACTCCACAGGAAGATTGAGGGCTGTGGACAATCGTTCAGCATAGCGCTGCACCTGATGGGCTTGAAACCCCAAGGTTCCATCCATGGAATAGGGCAAGCCTACCACTAATAAGTGCACCCGGCGTTCCTGAACCAGGGCTTGAAGCTGAGAGAGATCCTGACTAAAGGCGGCTCGGTGAAGGGTTGTAATCCCTGTGGCAATGAGTCCTGTGCCGTCACAGCCTGCAACCCCAACCCGTTTGCGACCAACATCCAAGCCCAGAGCTGAAATAAACCTAGGGCCAGGGGAAGTATTCATGACTCCCGCTCAGGATTTGATTCGGGGACATTCTGAGAAACGTTCTGAGAATTAAGCTGGGCACCTGGCAATTCAGAGTCACTCAGATCAGAACGATTTGCCATCCCGCCCAAGGGATCAGGCAGATGTTTATTGAGAGAACGAAGAGGGGAATTCATCGGCCCTAACCAAGACATGCGTCCAGGGACGGGCTTGTGAGCAGGCTGGAGACCTTGCAAAACGTCTGGAAGTTGTAGACCCTCCAGGGAAATCTTTGACTCCCGCACTTTGTGCCAGACAGAACGGGACATTAACAGGGTGTGTTCAATCGCATCCGCCCCGATCTTCTCCAGGTAGGCTTCCCGTTCTGGTAAGTAATCGGCTGATATCAGGCGGAGAGACTGGGCTGGAAAGTCTTGAGCTAGATGGGCAATCTGAGAGAGTAATTCAGGATAGAGCCAAGTGTAGGCTGGATTAACCGTCAACTCTGCCACATGGGGTTGTGATCCATCCCGACTAAACTGAACCTGGAAATAGCCAATCGCCGCTTTACGCTGAAGCTCAAACACATAGCCGCTGACTTGTTCAGTCTTGCTGAGCCACTGCCTGAACCCATCCA
The DNA here is from genome assembly GCA_051652765.1 of Microcoleaceae cyanobacterium. Taxonomy (GTDB): domain Bacteria; phylum Cyanobacteriota; class Cyanobacteriia; order Cyanobacteriales; family Microcoleaceae; genus JBHJGO01. The sequence continues at coordinate 12,346 of JBOFUV010000034.1, forward strand.
TCACTGCCTGGAGGACACTGGTGCGAAAATCAATCACATGGCGGTCATACACTTGTCGCACAAAGGGGGGCATGAACAAAGTATCAAGCTGGTATAGCAATTGAGCATCAGCATTGCTGACTGGGAGCAAGTTCGGCAAGTCGGGTTGGGTGACGGCTAGCTCCTGTAACTTTTGGGGGGTAATTGACCAAGCGGTCATTTGGGCCAACCGCTGGAATCCATTTTGACGATAGAGAGCGATGTGGGATTTATCATTCACATTCACCTCTAGGAGCCAATTTCTGGCTTCCCAGACGGTTTCAAAGCAATACCGCAGCAATTGAGAACCAATCGTAGACAAATCACTGCCCGGTTCAACGGCAACCCAATTCACCCTCCAGGTACTGCGGGTTTGGTTGAAGGGAGAGACCTTAATTAACCCTCGAACTTGCCCATCCTGCTCAGCAACATAGATATCAGACAAGTGCTGGCCGGGATTGGGAAACCAGCTTAGAAATTTAAATATGCCATACCAGTGCCGCAGGGTTTGGACTTTACGAGCGGCAACCTCTAAAAACTCGGTTTCATCAGAGAGGTTGCTGAGATAGAGCCGCTCAATGATTTCTAAATCGCGGTACTGAAAGGGTCGGATGGCTGCTTGGTTCTGTTTTTGCGAGAAAAGTAAAGCCATAGGGGTTTGGATACAGAATGGTTTGGAGGATGCTTAGATTCAGTACCTCTACCTTTCCATACCTTGGGGCAGCGGACGAATCAGAACTAAAGGGGTTTGTTCATCAGCATTGCCAGCAGGGTTACTTCTCAAGGCTTGCTCAAGGAGAGCAAGGGAAAGATTTGAAGTTGCTGCTAATATTTTAACGGCTTTTAAATCATTCACGTCTACAATCGCTGCCGCCAGTCCAGTTTCTCGTTGAATTGTCTCTACAACCTGTTGAGGCTGGTCTGGCCCCAACACAATAAATTGATCGTAGGGGGGAAGTGTGCCTGTGACATCGTCAATCAACCGAGCTTGTTCCCCAGCCAGTTGATAAAACAATCCGGGTTTCCCTAATACCTTCGCTACAAACCCAATGCCAAAAGCAAATAATACCCGCCCTGGCCCGACCACATCAATCAAGGTCTGCATCCCACAGGCCGTTGCCAAACTTGAGGTTGGTAGGAAAAACAAACAGACCCGCTGAGCCACCCATCCGGGTTGCACGTCTGTTGGATGACGAAATCGTCCTTGAATCAGGGCCAACGGAGTTTCTCCGAGGGTAACGATATCTCCAGGCTGGGCATGGGGCAACACATAGCGTTTAACGACTGCGACGGGATCATCAAGCTGAGTTAACAAATGAGTTCGTAGGGGAAACACTTCAGCGACAGGAGTTGAACGGGGCTGAGGCAAGAAATTCTCATCGGGAAATTGCAGCGGGATAATCACATGACGGGTCTTGGGGATTCGTCCCTGGGGGCCATAGGTGACATATTGAACCTGTACCCAGGCTGACTGCAATGCCGCCAACGGCTCTCCCTGAATTTTGATCACAACCTTCAAGTGAGTCGGTTTGCGTTTGACAATATAGGCGAACCAGTAGTTGTCAGTTCGGGCTGGGGCATCGGGATGATTTGGAATAATCTCTGTTGTCCAGGTAACGGTGCTCAAACTTTCTTTGGAGAGGAGTTTCAGGGTTGCATTCACCTCAGGAACCATAATTTCAAACCGCTGAGTTTGGTTCAGCAGCTCCATTTCTCCGGTGAGAATATATTGATTGGGATCGTCAGTGTTCACCTGCCACTGGCCCGTCGTCAGTTCCAATTTGTTTCCTGGACGGCGACGATAGTGAACTTCCAACCCCAATGCCCCAAACCCCAAACCGAACAGAACCATGGCCACAAGACCGATAATGACTGAACTCACAATCCTTTCCCAGACTAAACTCCAATCATTCTATGCGAGGGGCAGCCCGCAATTTTTAATCAAAGATTTCTCAAACTTATATAAAAAGCTAAAAACTTTTGAAAAAACTATGTAATGTCCAGTTTTGGGATCTGATTCTTGACTCAGGAAACGCTATAAATTCTACAGAGCCAGTATCCCTGCTGTTTCGACCAGTCGTTTTATCCTTTGGCAAAATTGCAGACTCAGACCACAAAACCGTTTTAATTTTGTTAAAGATTTGTAAACTAATAGGGAATGATCCAACTTTTTTAGATTTCTTTAAAGGGTTTATGAAGCCACTTGCGATTGCCGAACAATTTTGTCTAGTTGCCCATGTCATGTCTACCGTGTTTGGGCTAGCTGGGTTGCTAATTGTCCTCCCCAATCCTCAAATCATTGCCAGTCTCCCGCCAATGGGTCAGACTGCGTTTCAATGGAGTATGGCAGGAGGGGGTGCAGCCTACATCGTTTTCGGAGCCCTGGCGATCGCTTTCTACGGCTATCGAACTTGGGGACGATGGGTAACAGCAACTTTCCTAATTCCTGCCGTGGGCCTGTCCCTCTCAAGCGAATTATTGGGAACAAGTACAGGATTCCCCTTTGGCCACTATGAGTACCTGAGTGGTTTGGGGTACAAGATTTCAGGTTTAGTTCCTTTTACAATTCCCTTGTCGTGGTTTTACATGGGGTTGAGCTGCTATCTCTTAGCTCGGGCAGGTTTGCGAGTTACTCCAGGGTCACACTGGATACGCCAATTCGGAGCCCTAGCCTTGGGGGCAGTCTTGTTAACGGCCTGGGATTTAGTCCTTGATCCAGCCATGAGCCAAGCCCCAACAAGGTTTTGGCAATTCCAGGAGGTAGGTGAGTTCTTTGGAATGCCCTATCGTAATTTGATGGGATGGGTGGGAACAGGCTTAGTCTTCATGAGTGTGACTGCGGTATTGTGGCGGCAGGTTCCGATCATGCCCTCGCGTCGGCAGCTCACGATTCCTTTGATTATCTACTGGACTAACTTTATGTTTGGTGCAGTGATTACAACGGTTTCTTTAGATTCTCGCTTCCTTTTACCTGTAGGTCTCGGAGTTATTTTCGGGCTGATCCCAGCTACATTGTTTTGGGCAACGGCACGATTGGCAATTGAAAGTGAGAGTGATAAGGTGATCGCTACAATTTCTTCCCTAGATCCAAGTGGTGATGTTGCGCCTGTTGAAGTAATTGTAAAGTAGGTGAAGATTTGGGCCAGACATTGTTCAAAATCTAATAAACATTTTTAAGAATGGTGTGGCTCATTACTTTGGGTTCACTAGTGTAGTCTTCAGGGTTTAATCTTAAAGACCTCGTCTTAACTGTTCTGTTGCGGTGGTAATAGTGAGTGAGTGTTAATTCAAGCAGTTAATTCAAATAGTGAATTCAGATCGATCCTAAAGACTAAAAAACTGTTCAGACAAGATGCCCAATCCACATTAACAATTCAAGTCCGCTCCCCATAGACTAGGCCCAACCATTCTCAGGATTCTATTTACTTTACTTTTTTAGCTCAATCAAACGGATCGAAAGTAAGGTTTCAGCAAACATCCGCTGAAAAGCATAGTACCAGCCTGCCCATCCATCTAAAATGCCACCTTTCAAGATCAAGCAATAAAAGAAAACGATAAAAGGCGCTAGAACTGTTTGCTGCCGAATGCGATCGCTCCAGCCCAATTCGGCAGCCGGAGTTTCAGCTAGCTTCTTCACCTCAATCACCATGTAGCGATCTTGGGCCCAAATCCAGCGACTGAGAGGTTTACGATCATCATGATAGATGTAGGCAGAGAGCATTCCTGAGATACCACTGACCTTCAAGAGTTGGGTATGACCATCATCAATGTAGATTGCTTTTTCCCGCTTGAATAAAACTTCCCGAGGCGGCAAGATGCTTCCCCGCAGCGGCTTACCAAAAACACAGAACTTAAATCGGGCGAAGTAACTGTCAAATTTTGAATCTATCGGTAGAGACTGAATTTCTTGAATCAAGTCATCTGTTAACCAATAGTCAGCATCCAGAGAGAGTACCCATTCGGTTTGAACTTGCTCTAGGCCGTAGTTCCACTGATTGGTATGGGTGTCAAACTTGCGTTGAAAGACTTGAACCTGAGGATAAGAATTTAAAATCTCTAGGGTTTCGTCGGTGCTGTAGCTGTCAATTACAATGATCTTCTCTGCCCAAATCAATTGCTCCAGAGTTCGCCCAATATTGGGCGATTCATTGTAGGTCAGAATTAAAGGCGTAACTTTTCCTGACATTTAGGAAATCATCCTCTGTTCAAAAGTTCAGTTCAAAAGTTCAGCTACACTGTAATCTAGTTTGAATTGTGAGATTATAGCCTAGATACCTTGTTCATGTCAGTAAAACCTTGAGACTTCAGGGCTCTACAAATGATTTAGGATGACCTATACAATCCTAAATCATCTACAGCGTTTTTAAATCAATGAGGCATAATATCAGCCACTCAAATCTGCCTTAAAAGGGGAATTTAGAGGGATTGTTCGGTATCACATCTAAACAACAGCGGCTGTATAAAAAATTAAAGAGGGGTTAAAGAGGGGGTTTGGGAACAGTGCTCCTCAGAAGGAACAACGCTCCTACACCCCATCTCACACATCCTTTGAGATTCTTATAGAACTGTTGTAAGTAGTCAATTCTGTTTTCCAGACTTCAAGTAAGTGAGTCCAGACAGGCTGATACCGTTTCGGAATCGCCAAGATGTTATAGGCTCTATCTAGATCTCCATGGGGCTTTTCCGCATCAAAAACTTGATATTTCAATTCCTTCAATATTGAAAGTATTTTGTCTCTATTTTCCTTAGAAGCCTCAAAAATTAACATCGGTTGAAACGTTGTGATAAGGTTTATTGCACCCTCAAATACCTTAAGATCAGCACCCTCTACATCGACTTTAATCAAATCAGGAGGAGACCCGTTTGGGTCGTCTAATGAGGTGTCCAAGACCGAGTCCAAGGTAATCGTTTCGACCTGAATCAAATTTGGAACCATACCATATTGCCGTTGGATAAAAGTTGGATGAGCAACCTCCAATGTACCCGTTGCACCTGTAATAAAGTCTACTGCAAACTCAGCCTGCCCAACTTGATTACTAACTGCATGAGTTACTAACTGGATATTCCTAAGGCTTGCTTGCTGAATTGTCTTTTTTAAAAGGGAGATATTTACTGGATCGGGTTCAAAAAGGGTAACCTGAATAGCTTGATCTTGACTAAGCAACAGCCAACTAAAAAAGCCAATATTTGCACCAACATCCCAAAAAACTCTCGGCTGAATCACTTTACCAATGGCCAAAAATAGGGAAGCCAGCTCCGGATTGTGAACCCTAGAGTTGAGAATCCAGGAGATATCTCTAATCAAATGAACCCATACTTTCCATTTAATCTGGTAAATACTTGCTGGGATTGAAAAATTCAAGCGGGGAATAATAAAGGTGACAAATAGATGACTTTTTCTAAGTTTATATAGAGGATTAAATTGTCTATATCTTTCTCTAAGTAGAGTCGAGATTCCATCTATCATTGATGCTCTCCAAATTCAAGGATTTAATAAACTTATATATTGCAATTTCAGGTCATTGATAAGATAGCAAAAGGGCGTTATCTCTGTCTATAAACTAAGTTTCCAAACTTCTCTTTAATTTCTTTATTGTTGATTTAGAACTGCTATAGGCTTAATGGAGAATTGAAGCTAAAAGCTGTTTAAAATCCTCTAGATAAACTTCAGCAATCTGTTCATAACTGTACTCCGAAGCTTTCTGAGAGGCTTGAATGCTCATCTGACAAGTAGTTTCCCAATTTCTGATGGCTGAGGTGAATACAGAAGATAAATTCTGAGCAGCAGCCTCGCTACGATGATCGAAAAACAAACCATTTACACCGTCTTGAATATAATCTTTGAAGCAGTCTAAGCTCGAGACAACTGGAACTAAACCAGTTGACATCGCTTCTAAAGGTGCAACAGGAAATGCTTCACCCTTTTCAGCGAGGGAAGGATAACAAAATAGATCGGCTGACCGATAGATTTCAGCCAGTTCATCGGGATCAAACACTGGGTCACAAAAATCGACAGGTAATCCCTGAGCTTGAACTTTAAGAGTGTGCAAATATTCTTCTCCCCCACCACCTTGATTTCCTTTAGCAGGGCCAACAATCTTGAGCCGAACACTTGGGAATTCCTGCACCAGAAATCCAAGGGCTTCAATTAACAGATGAATTCCTTTTTCAGGATGAATTCGGCCTACATACAAAATAGTTTTTTCTTCTCTAGTTTTTCGGGGAACTAAAGGAGGTGAAAAAATCGTAGTATCAATAGGATTAGGAATGACTTTGGTTCGAGATTTAGCCAAGGGATACTCGTTTAAAATTCCAGTTTGAATGGCATAAGATAATGCTACAAACCGAGCCGTTCCTGAGTAAAGACCTAAGCGATATTGACCTTTAGGAAATCGACCTGCATGAATCACAATTTTCCCAGCATCAGGACGAAAAGTGGCCGCAAAAACAGGTAACCAAAAATCATTAATAATCAAAATATCAGCACAGGGGAGACTTGGAACTGTTGCTAGCCCGTAGCTAAAATCTTTCACTAAATCAAGGTAAATATTTGTGCTCTGAGGCAATCCTCCCTGGCGAATATAAGTGACTCCTTTAATCACTTCTTGAGCAGGTTGACTTGGATAAGAGCGACACAAGATTTTAACTTGATGACCGTGAGCAGCAAATGCTTCCGCCAAACCCTGCCAAATCCTCCCTGTTGAGCCGCCTTGGAGGGGAGGAACAGGAAGCCAAGGGCCCGTTGCAATACTAATTTTCATAGAAAGTTTCCATAGAAAGTTTTCATACAAAATAAGGAGCTTATCTTACCTTCAAGGCGATGGAGACATTAGCTTTCTAATAATTTCTTCTAGAAGAGTTGCTCAGATCCGGAATAAATCAATTAATTCGGCTAGTTAAACGAACGTTGAATAGAGTGAGCTTAATAAAACTGAACACACTCTGGAGGATTTCCCCCTTGTAAAACCCAGTGATAAAACTTAGACATTTCTTCTGCAATGAATGTCCAAGAATACTTTTGCTCAACCATCATTCGTCCCCGTTCTCCCATTAATTTACGTTCAGAATCTGACAGTTTCATAGCATTCAATAGAGCCGTTTTTAACTCCTTTTGATTATTTTCAATCCACCAACCACAATTATATTCAATCAAATTTTGCCAAGGTGCTCCCTTAGTTGTGATCACTGGAACAGCATGGGCTAGGGATTCTGCGATCGCAATCCCAAAGTTCTCTGAATGAGTTGGTAACACAAATAAATCTGCACAGGTCAATGCTGAAGCTTTTGCAGTTCCAGACAACATTCCTGTAAAAGTTACTCGATCCTTAAGATTCAACTGCTCTATAATTGACTCCAGCTTGCCACGATAATCAATTAAATCAGGCCCAGCTATAATTAAGTGCCAATCGGAGAAACTCTGAGAGATATTTTGCCAAACATACAGTAAATTATCAATTCCTTTTTTAGGATGAATTCTAGATAAGAACAGCAGCCATTTTTTATGACCTAATTCAGGAAAAGCTTGAACTAAAACCTCTCGTCCGGGCTGTTCAAGGAATTCAGGAACTGCAATGCCATTTGGGATTAAAGCAATAGGTTGTTGATATCCTAATCTTCGAATAGACTGTACCTCTTCATCAGAAGTTGCATGAAAAGCAGTTGCACTATTTAAGTTTTTTTGCTCATATAAGATCCATGCCAACCGTTTTTTATACCAACTATTTTTCAGAGACCAAGACTCTAGCATTCCTCGAGGAGAAATAATGAGGGGAATGTGATTACACAGAGCAGCTTGACGGGCATAAATATTTGGAAACATCCAAAGACCATGATTATGAATTAGATCAAGCCGAGTTGATGCTAATTGACAAAGCTTATGACTTGCACTCGGTTGAAATCCTCTAAAATACTTTGCTAAAAACGTTGCTGTGTAACTATGAAGTTCAACATCTGAGGTTAGAATTTGTTCCCCAACTTGTTGATAGTTGAGAGTAAATAAATGAGGATGAACTTGTTGTTCAGAGAGAGCTTGAGCTAAACTAGTAACAGAGTATGCAGGCCCTCCAACTGCTTCATTAATGCTAGCAATAACATGACAAATATGAGGATAATGATTTTGAGGCTGAGTAACTAATACTTCAAACATTAGCTGATATCCTGTGTATGAGGTAGATTGGGGTAGAACTTTTTAACTAAATAACCAAGTTGGTTGTTAAAACTTTCTAGACCATAAATTTCATTGACTTTATTTCGTAAGGATTCCGGATGATAAATTAAGGCATTTGAATACTGGTGTTTTAGAATTTGAATTAGCGTTTTAGCAATGTCTTCTACATCTTCTGGATTAATTAATGCCCCTAACTCTCCCTCACACAAAGCATCTACTGCTCCATCTTGATTGCCGCCTAACACTGGCTTACCACAGGCCAATGCTTCTAAATAGACAATGCCAAATCCCTCTAATTTGCTGGGCATTGCGAAGACATCGCAGAGGTTGTAATGATCAGAAAGCTCTAAATCAGGAATAAATCCAGTTAGAGTTACATGGTCTTGAAGATGACGCTCTGCAATAAATTGTTCCAGGCGAGGTCGGTCGTCTCCTTTACCTACAATAATGTAATGAATATTAGGAATAACTTGCCGGATTAGCGGTAAAGCTTCTAAAATTTTGTCATAGCCGCGATAGGATTCACCACTGACAAGACGATTGACCGTTAGGATAATAGGCTGATCAGATTTCAGATGATATCGGGTTAAAAGATAGTCGGGTTTATTGCTGATTTGAAATCGACTTGAATCAAAAGTACAGGGAAGAATTGACAGCTTCTTCTCATCAAGATTTTGCTCTTTAATCAACCGACTTCGAGTGTAGTTACCAATACAAATAATTTGATCGGCGTGATGTAAAGCTGTGCGAAGACTCGATTGCTGAATATCCCAAGCTTCCATACCATAGGCGATTGCCCAGTAGGGAATTCCCGTAAAGCATTTCAACCAATAGGCAGCAACTAGGAAATTGAGATGAGCACTAATAATTAGATTAGGTTGCTCTAGAAGTACACTACTGATTAATTGAACTGCAAACGCAGGAGTTCGTAGCTTTAGAGGCCAACTGCCACACAAAGAGAACTGAGTGCTAGATGAATAGGAAATATTTTCAGGGATGTGGATGTCATGTTTGAGAAACACATGATAATCAAAGTCTGGATAAAGCTGTTGAAAAGCATCTAGAAATCGTCCTGAATAGACTTGGATTCCGCCCTTAAACTCAAATATATTTGGAATCCAAAGATGCATTAGTTGAGAAAATTTAGCGGCTTTTGTTGTCATAGTTAAAAATTAAGATGGGCTTGGAGTAAGTTAAATTTTCAAGTCTTTAAAATTCACAAATAGACGCAATCTGGACGGTCAGAATCACTCAAAATCCATCGATAGACATTTAACATTTCTCTTCCAACTAAATCCAGAGAATATTTGCTGATTACCAGCTCTCTACCTCTAACTCCCATTAATCTTCGGTCTTGATGAGACATTTTCATAGCTTCAGTTAGAGCAATAGATAACTCCTGCTGAGTATTCTTAATCCACCAACCACATTCATAGGTTAATAACTCTTGCCAAGGAGCTCCTTGAGTTGTGATTACAGGCACTTTATAAGCTAAGGCTTCTGCAATTGCCACCCCAAAGTTCTCGGAATAAGTTGGTAGTACAAACAAATCTGCATTGGCTAGGGCGGCTTGTTTTAATTGACCTGTTAACATCCCTGTAAACGTTACTTGTTGTTCAATCTCGAATTCTACTGTTAATTTTTTAAGTTTTTCAAGGTAATCTACTGCACTAGGCCCTGCAATAACTAAGTGCCAGTCTTTAAATAAAGGGCCGACTAACTTCCATACAGCCAGAAGATTTTCCAGTCCTTTTTTAGGATGAACTCTAGATAAAAACAAGAGCCATTTTTTGTTTTTTAGCTTAGGAAATGTCTGCGTTAATATACTCCTTTCCAAGATTAAACTATGATCGTAGACGCAAACTCCATTAGGAATTACTGCAATGGGCTGACTAAAACCTAATTGACGAATTGCTAGTAATTCTTCAAAGGAAGTCGCATGAAACAAGACGGCGTTGGATAGATTATTATATTCATAAAAAAGCCAAGCAACCCGCTTTTTTAAATGTCTAAATCGGAGAGACCAGGAATTAAGCATTCCATGAGTTGAAATCACTAATGGCAAGTTGTGCTTTAGTGCTGATTGACGAGCATAAAAATTAGGAAACATCCACAATCCATGATTATGAATTAAATCTAGACCTGTTGAGGCTAAAGCATCAAGGGTATAGTGAGCATCAATATGAAATCCCCGGATTGATCGCGTTAATTGATTAGCTTGAAAGCTATGTAAATGAACATTAGAGGCAATAACTTGCTGTCCATATTGAGGGTAGTCTAATGTTAATAAATGTGATTCTACTCCATTCTTTGCTAAAGTTTCAGCCAAGCTTGTTACAGTAAGGGCAGGGCCTCCAGTATATTCATTAATACTAGCAACAACCTGACAAATTCTAGGTGAGTTCAAGTTGTTCTGACTTTGGTATTTAGACAAAGGTAAAATATTCCAGGAGAGGGTCATAGAAACTTTAGAAAGAGTATAGTAACTATACACAACCACCTATTTTATACAGTACTGATTTGGCGTATCCGGAAACACAATAATAATTGTTTTGAGTTTTGCTTTAAGCATGGGTCTTAAGCAGATTTCATATTACGGCTAACACGTTGATAAAGGTCAATATAAGCCAGGATCATTTTCCGAGTTGTAAATCTTTCAAGGTTAGTAAATCCTTTTACGATTAATTCTTGCCTTTGAGCGGAATAATAGATTATCTTTTCGGCAGCTTCTTGATGATTTTCTGGATCAAAATAAACTGCACCTTGCCCAGCCACTTCAGTCATAGGCGGTCGATCTGAAGTAAAAATAGGACAGCAGCAGGCTTGGGCTTCAATGATTGGCCAACCAAATCCTTCTTGTAATGAAGGAAAGATCAAGCCAACTGCAGAGGAATAAAGGGCCTGTAAATCTTCATTCTTGACATTAATTAACTCAATTATTCTTTCACTTAAGTTATACTGCTTAATCTTCTGCTGCATTTCAATCGTAAAAGGTTTTCCCACCATTATTAAATAAAGATTCTGTTCCTTTGATTGAAGTGTTAGATGATGAAAAATTGATATCATCCCTAGTCGATTTTTATACCAATGATTAGCACCTACGTGAAGAAAAAACTGAAAATCTGGAGTAATTCCTAAGCTTGACAAGCATTTTTCTGATTCAGTTTTCTCCAGGAAAGTGTAAGGATAATTTAACCCCATATAAATCCGTGAAGTAACATCAGCTCTAACTGAACATAAACGTAACACATCTTTCTTAGTATGCTCTGAAACACAAGCGATATGTTGAGCTTGACTAAGTCCTTTAAGAATCATTTTCTGCAGCTTTTTACCTGTCCATCCAGTTTGATATTCGGAGAATTCACCTAGTCCTGATCGAATTGCCAATAAATCATGGCAAGTTACGATATGAGGGGCATTATTTAAGTATCTTATATAAATTGCATTTCCGTGGTCACAAATGTGAACAACATCAGCCCATAATATGGCTTTCTTCAATTGAAATGGAAAAAAGATCAGTTTATCAATATATCCAAACCATTTTTCTAAACGTTTCAGTTTGAATGATAACTTCCCTAGAATTAATGCAGGTCGAATTAGATAAACTTGATAACCCAGTTGTAATAGTTCGGCTCTTAATAAACTAGCGAACCTTTCCATACTTTCAATTGCATCAAGTCGATAGTTCCCGACGAGCAGAATTTTCATGTTAAGTAGTTTAATAAACTTATAATTTGCGCTCTGTTTGAGTTGACTTTTGAGTTGATTTCAACTGCCATTGTATCCGTTTGAGTGTAATAATGACTGAACCTGGAAGTAGAGTTAACATCAAGTTTTTGGAGATTGCTTGTAACATTAAAGGGAATAACTGTCGCTGTAATCTTAAGATATCTAAAACCGACATAGTTGCGGCTGAAGTATTTGGAAATGCAGGATATTGAGTTCGATAACCAAAGCCTAAGTAACGTAGAACTTCAGGAGTTGGATGATCAAGATATCCCGTATCAATTAAGTGTTTTTCGCCATGTCCTAGGTTATCAGAACCCACTTGATCTACTTGAAAGAGAAGAGTACTTCTTGAATAATTTTTATCCTGAAAAGGTTCAGCTCGATGAACACAGTGAATATTGCAGATCATCAAGCTGCCTTTTTTCATTTGAAAGGTCAGAACCTCTGATTGATAGTTGTCTTCAATAAATTGGTCACTTAAGTAGATTTCGTGGCTATACTTCTGAGACCAAAGATGAGAGTTTTTAATACATTGAAAAGGATTTTTTGTAACATCAGATAGGTACAATAAGAACAGTAAGCCAGGTAAGTTATGTTTACTATCAAGCTGACGACCTACCTGCCGATTATTATCTGTATGCCAGGGCATGTGAGATGCTTTATGGGTTTGATAAATCCGATGATTGATTAGTTGATATCGGTCTTCAAAGTAGTGATTGCAAATGTCCAAAACCCGATCAGAGGTAATCAGGTCAAACGCTTTTTTGGATTGACCCAAGCAATGAGTTAAAAACTTTTGGTTAGGAGTTAAAACAACACCAACATCATTTGTATTCAGCAAAATACTATCAAAATCTACTTCTTGAAACATCTCCTGAATATACTGATCCGTAATTGCTCCCTCAAATACGAAGTATCCCTGTTGTTTAACTGAGTCAACAATTTGAGCTGTATTAATGGTCTGGAAAGCTTCTGTATACATAGTTTTTTGGATTAATTTGACGCTAAGAATTTTAAGGATGCTAGGGCTTCCTGTAGACCGTGAGTAGCTTGTTCATAAGTGTAATGACTAATGATTTTTTGACTTTCATTGCCCCATTGATTTAACCTATTAACATTAGAGAAAGACTCTTGCAAACAGATTGATAACTGAGCAACATCACCTGCTGGAAAAACCAGCCCATTACGATAGGGATGTACTAGATCTTTGGCACAACCAACATGATCGCTAACAATGACGGGGCAAGCACTACACATAGCTTCATTAATTGCCAGTCCCCAAGTTTCCCAGCCGCCCCAGCTAGGCAACACAAATACATCCGCAATGGCATAAGTACGGGGCATTTGACTTTGGTTTTGGAAAGGAGCAAAATAAACGTTGGAGTGGGCAGCAGCTTGTGATTTTAATTCATTTTCTAGGGTTCCAGATCCTACAAATAGCAGTGCAACTTGAGCAAGATTGGCCTTTAGAAAAGCTTGAAGTAAATCTAGGGGACGTTTTTTTGACTCAAACTTTCCGGCAAAGAGAATGATTTGATGATTTTCAGGAATTCCTAGTTGTTGCTTCCAGATTTTTGCCTGTTTAATAGCCTCTTCTCTTCGCACAATAAAGCGCTGATTGTCTACAGTATGAGGAGAAAAAAATAAGTTCTGAGGAGCAACATTATGATAGAGATAGTAATCATAATTTGCTCTGCCAACGTATAAATAAGCCGAGAACCTTTGATAAATCCAGGAAATTAATTGCCGACGTACCCACTCTTTAGCTCCTTTTCTAGGTAAGAGTCGATGGGAATCTCCTCGAAAAATTAAAGGGGATTTTTGACTCTTCCAGCTCCAGATAAAGTGATAAAGGCTAGCATAGTTGTAGCACATTAATAGAACCGCATCTGGTTTATAGTCTTTAACTTTTGATAGTAGAGTGGGATTCTGAAATCCCCAGAAATGATGAGTTCCTGGATCAGAGCTAACATTAGGAATAAACTCATGGGAGTATCCTTCTAACAAAGGAATATCCCACTGAATTGATTGTTGAAATCCCTGATCAGTTTGTTGAGTTACTCCAAAATCCCAAAGATAAAATACTTTTATATCCAGGTCAGTTTCTTGAGTTAAGTACCGAAACCAAGGAGCATAGTATTGGATAGGATGAGAGGTAATAATTGCAATTTTATTCATGGCTCTCACCTAAGTAAAAACTATTTTGAATCGATTCAATCTCTTCAGCAGTAAAACTTTGATGAACTTTCATCAGGGTAAATGTCATTCCCATGAGAACCATACTGGATTGAAATAATGAAGCAACATAAACACTGGCTGTCCATTCACTTTGAGCAGCAAAACTAATCAACAAAATCAAAAAAAGTGAGCGGGAAGATAGAATTGAAGTGTTCAGGCTCCATCGTGTTGCCTTACCATAAAAAATTCCCCAAAAAGCTCCTAATCCCCAGCAGCCTACCAAACCAAAGTTGGCATAGGATTCAGCAACTAATCCCCAGGCAATGGTTGTTCTTATCGTATCTTCCTCAGATTGAAGTCCATAATAAATACTGAGTAGATAAGTTCCTTCATGGCTGCGAGGTTTATTGGGATTTAAAAACCTTGGAACAATCATTTGGGGTAAAATTAAATAGCTTTTACCTTGTAAATATGGCAATTCTTCCGGAGTCTTTTTCTGGGCTAGAAGTAACATTTGAATAATGCTAGATCGCTCCTGAGGCGAACTCTCAGATTCTGTTTCTTCCTCGCTGTGACCCAGGGATTCTAAGGAGTAGCCAACCCATTCACTATACCAGGCTGGATATTCCCAGGGTTGTAACTGGAGTTGTGTTTCTGCTTGGAACCAATATTTTCCACGCATTTCTCCTTTGCCATAATGAAGCAGAGTCAGAAGTGATAATAAAACCGCCATTGTAATAATAGGAATACGACGACTTCCCAAAATATAAGCAATAAAAGCAACCGATAACACCCCAACACTATCTCTTAAAATTAGCCCTGCGGCACTGCTAATTAAGTAGGCAGCCATGAGTAAAATAAAGAAGCTTGACCTGAACTTATTAAGAGTTTTTTCGCCGAGTCGATAACAAAGCACAAATATAGCCAAAATAGAAAGCCCTAAAATTCCACCTCGAACTAATGCCAGTATTCCTCCACTAATACTAAACCATTTCCCCAAACTGTACATGTTAAAAAAAACAGCGCAGGTAATCATCAACAAGAATAGATTTTCTCCTTTTTCATCCATTAAGACTCGATGGGTTGTAGGAAAAATTTCACTCGATTTAATTTGACTTAACCAAAAGAATGTGCCGACTACTAAATAGCTTGCAACAGTAAAACCTGCAAATAAATGATTCTCTGGTGAGTATTCGACAATAGCAGGATGGTTACTGATTAAAGGTAGGGCATGTGTCCATAAATGCATTAATGTAAAGAAGGGAAATACAGGCATTCCTAGGGCTTTTCCCGAACACCAAAGATAACTGGGATATAAAGCAGTAATTGCGATCAAAAGGGTAGCTAGGGCTGTTAATGGATCAACGGATTGTAAAGCACTAATATTCTGAGCAACTAAATAAGCTACCCCAATCCAAAATGCCTGGAGAAGTCGCCGTCTTTCCCAGCGAATAATCTGGGGACTAGCTTTGTAGTAGTAATCAATAAACTGGTCATAAGGGTTCACGAGACTGATTCCTCCACAGATACCTTTTGGTCATAGGTAAGGGCTTGATCAAAAGCTCCACATTGATATCGAGTCATTTCTCGTGCTGTATAGGGTTGAAATGCTGCCCAATTCGTTTTGGGTTCATATCCTTTTGGTAGAGTGCTGAACCATTGAAGTTGGGTTGTTAATTGAGGGAGTAAATCTGTGGATTGATTCTCAGAATTGAAGGAAATTACTTCACCTACCTGACAATCTTTTAAAATATTAACCACTGAACTTTGCTGATGAAACAGGGCTAAAACGGGTTTTTGTGCCAGAATACAGGGGTAAATTTTAGAGGCCGTGTAGCCTGGATCGTTTGAACCAATTAACAGAATACCATCACTATCAGTTAAGAGTTTTAATGCTTCAAAGTAAGGAACTCGATCTGTTTTTTCTTCTACTAATTCTCCGATGCCAATTTCCTGAGCGATGGGTTCTATCGTTTTAATTCCCCGACCCTCTGGCGCATAGCTAGTTCCAATAAAGTGAAGCTTGATACTTTCCCAAACGTGCGGATTGCGATCGCGGTGTAATTTTATTCCTAGAAATAAAGCTCTCAAGGCAAGAGCCATATCTGTCCCGCCTCGACCCACATAAACCCAATGACGTTTGCCATCCTGAGGGTCAAAAATAGTTTGTTGAACGTTGAGGTTAGGTAATAGTTTAAAGTCTTTTTCTGGTGCACCAAACGGCAAAACTGTAAATTGATGTTCTACTAGCCAGGGGTATCGGTGCATCAGGGTTTTGGGATAGGCTGGAGAGACGCTAATCACATGACTGACCTGTCGTAATGCCAGCGGTTCACAAACCTGAGCGAGTTTTTGAGCAAACCCATACTTAAATTTGCCGCCAGGGGGTTGTGTGTAGCCCCCCTGTTCTCCGTAGTCACTGAGCCAGGGATCTTGAAAATCGAGAATGTAGGGCACTTGAAAACGACGCTGCCACCACGGGGCAATGATCATAGTTAAAAATAGGGTGGTGGAAAAATAAACCAGGTCAAATTTTTGCTGGGAGAGCAATTTTCCACCTTGATTCAATAAGTAAGGTAGGCAGCGCCAAGCCAGATTACTTAATCCAATTCGACGGGTTTGAACAACGGAAAGGGCATGAATTTGTTGGATTTGAATGGTAGAGGGAACAGTTTGGGCCAACAGCGGATCAAAGGTTCCTTCAACGCAATCAGGATCTACTGTGAGGACAGTCGGTTCCCAGCCAAATTCTTCAAAGTAGGGTAAGCTCATCCGAATTCGTTGATGATCGGGAGCATTGATGGGAGGAAAATGAGGGCTGATGATCAGAACTTTTCGATTCAAGGCTTTATCTTAAACTCCAAAGTTTTGTGCTGTTGCCATTGATATCACTTTGAACATGGGTTTAAACCCTCACCCAAAACAGCTTCAACCAGGAATCCAGGCTTGAGAGGATGTTTAAAAAGTATCAAATGTTTTGCACTTGCCCCCAATAGACCGAAGGGCTTCTCAAGGATTAATTCCCCAATTCTGGAGGATGTTGAGCTAGATCTCCCCCAAGTACTCTGGCGAGAATGCTGATGCAGATGGGGGCTAGTTCAGGTCAGGTATTATTTCATCCTCTTAAGACACCTTCTGAGACACCAAAGCTTGGTAAAGTTGCTCATACTTGTTGATAATGACAGTGGCTGAAAAGCAAGTTTCAACTCGCTGACGACAGTTATGGCGGTCAATTTTGGGTAGATTTTCAATGGCAGCACAGGCTTCTGTTAAGCTATTCACCAGATATCCATCAATATCCGGACGAACAATCTCAGGAAGTGCCCCTCGGGGACAGGAAATCACCGGGGTTCCGCAGGCTAGGGCCTCTGCAAACACAATGCCAAAGGGTTCTTCCCACTCAATCGGCACAATCATTGCGGCAGCTTGTCCCAATAACATGTTCTTCTGCTCATCGTTCACAGTACCCACATATTCAATTCCGTCTTTGCCCAGGTAGGGAACGATTTCCTCCTGCCAATACTGTCCCGCTTCTCCTGTGGTGCTGTAGTTTCCAGCAATCAGCAACCGTCGTCCCGTCCGAAGGGCCGCTTGAATGGCGGTATGTGCTCCTTTGATACGTTCGATGCGACTGAGAAAAACCAAAGGAGCATCCTCGGCAACCTGGGGTTGAAAGGCATATTTTTCCAATTCCACACCGTTATAGATGGGATGCCAAGTTCCTCCTGCGCCTCGACCTTGACGACAAATATGATTACTGCAACCCGTAAATGTGAGGGAATTGCGAGCTAATTTAACCGCCCATTTCACAGAAGCTCCCCCCGTTGCTCGTTGATAGGACATGAGTTTGGGTAAGGGAGAATTTAGGAATGGCAGCAGGTAAAAAATACGAGAAAAACTATGAACTAAATCAGGCTGAAATTGTTGTACGGCTGACCATAACGTTGCTGTATTTTGTAGGGCATCAAACTTATCCTGAGACTTCAAACCGGGCCAGGGAAAATGTCGGTCAATAGGGGAAGTTGACTCTCGATGAGCGACTAATCCAACCGTATGACCGCGCGATCGCAATCCCCTTGCTAAGACATCAATAATTCGTTCTATCCCGCCATAAAGTACAGGAGGAACAGGCAATTCAGGATCGGCAGTAAGTAAAATTTTCATCAGATTAGTTTACAGCTTGGTTTACGGGTTTTCTCAGTTGATATCTCCAGTCATTCAGTGGCTGTTCGATCAAGCGATAGAACAGATAACTAACTCCTAAGGCCATAATCCAACCTAAAATTTGCAGGGGTAAAAATAGAATACTGTCAGCAGTAATTAGTCTTAATCCCAAGTTAATAACTCGTCCTTGAAAAGGAACATGAAGCAAATAGAGGGAATAAGACATTACTCCAGCATATTCTAACCATCTAAGCCATGTTATTTTAGCCATTTTGGTGTCTAAGTCATACAGAAAATACAATCCAATTGCAAAAGGAGCACTAAACCAAAGATGATTCCCAATTTTGAAGCTTAAATTAATCCAGAAACCTAAAATCATCAAAACTACAATAACTAATAGACAAATACTTCGTCTGTTTATCAAGCCTTTGGATTGCCATAAGAGAGCATAAAATACTAAAGCCCCACAAAGAAACTCTCCCCAATTACTAAAGAATAAAATCCTAGGATTTGAAACAATAAAGATAGATAAAACTCCTAAGCCAAGAGCAGTTGAAATAGCGACCATTTGACTCACACAAATCTGTAAAAGTATCAAAAATGCAACGATAACATAAAACCCAACCTCTACAACTAGTGACCAGTAAACAACAACATAGTATGGGACTTCGACGTAAGGTTGAATTAAGAATATATTTCCAATCCAGGCTTTTAAAGAGGAAGGAAATTGAGCCCAAAAATCAGATTGATTGAAGGGAGAGGAGATCAGGTTTAAAATTAGAGTTACTAAAAATGAGCACCAATACGTTGGAAATAAACGTAAGCTTCGATCCTTAAGAAAACTAAAAGCACTATCCTTCTTTAAGATTAATCGGTAAGAACTAGCCGCAATACAGTACCCACTAATCACAAAAAAAAGATGGACACCTAGCCAACCCGGTTCGGCAATTGACCTAAGAGCCTCCACAATCGGATGTAAAGATTCTTCGTAGCTTGTTCCAAAGCCATGAAATAGCATGACCCATAATGCAGCCAGCCCACGCCAATGATTCAGAGTTTTATATTGAGAATTCCAGGTGTTCATACTCTTGATAAATAGAGCTTGTTGAGCTACAAATGGCGACTGACAAATAAAGCATTGCAAAATCCAAAAAACCTTTTGTTGACTCTCAATCTAAACACCTCATAAACCCTTTTGAAATTTAGGTATCTTTCTAACTATGTATGTAATACATAGACATTTATAAACTTTTGTGAACAAATAAAGCATTACAGTGCTTGATTCCTGCTCTGCTATCTCGATATCGACAAAGCTCATAAAATCCATACAGTTCAAAACTATAGGAACTCAAGAATTCATTAAGTTCGCCAAAATCTTGTTGAACTTGAATATTTTTACTGAACGAAACCTCTGAATAGATAAACTTTATTAGGTTTTGACTCAAGCGATTCTTTGCACCTTGAAGCACTTCTATTTCATATCCTTCAACATCCATTTTTAGAACATCAATGTTGATAATAGAGTGGATCTTACAGAAGTCATCAATGGTTTCAATCTTGATTGTTTCATAGTTATCAGTTGGCGGACTATGATACATTTCTTCCTGCTCTACATCTACAAGAGTATTTGTTAGAGAATTACTCAAGAGGCGAATTTTTTTCTCCCCTGATTCTGAACCGAGAGCATGATTCAATACTCTAACACTCTCTAAGTGTTTGGTCTTACTATGTAAGATTTTATAAGTTTCCTGAATAGGCTCAAAAGCATAAATTTCTGATTGTGGAAAGTAACGGTTAAAGAGAATGCTAGACTGACCAATATTTGCTCCCACATCAAAAATAACTGGCCTAGGATAACTTTTTAGTTTCCTCTTTAAGTCATACATATGACTAATTCCTTTAGGAAAAATGTTGTTTAAAGGAACTAATTCTGAAGATAAAGCAGTATTCAAAAAGCCAAAAACCATCTTGCCAAGCAAAGGTTTATATTCCATAAATCTCTTGTTTTTACAGATTGACAGCTAAAGTTGCTACAGTGAGAGGTTATTAAGAATACTTAATATCTAAAAAAATTCTCCCATTCAGAAAGATTTATGTTTTCATATCCTCTCTGGCCATCTGGAACTATTCCCTCAGAAACTGCTTTTTGTATTCTTGGAAGAAGTTCAATATAACGAGTTGGTTTGGTCAATGGATGTAGTATCCATGCCTTTTCTGAAGTTAACATTAGTCGCCGACCACCAGAACCACCAATTCGTCGAATGAACATCATTTCTGGAGATTTAGGTAGAGTGCGTTGAAGATATTTAAAGGCCAGAAATTGTAGAAAGGTTTTCCCTTGAAAAAGTGGTAAGTAAGTAGAAAGTTTATCTTGATCAATTAGAAGACACTGTGTATTAAACCAGTCATTTAGCCATCCACGGCCATTTTGAGCAACTGTATAGGGCCTTCCAGTATGTAAACTTGGAGCATCAGGAAGATTTTTACATTGACTAAAAGGAGGGCTAGGTCTAGGCGACGCTACTACTGCTTCACGACATTTATTCATAACTTCTATTGCTTCAATAGACCAATCCCAGTCTGCTGATTGATAAAGTAACATATCTGCATCATAGTGAAGAACATAGCGACTTTCTGGTATTTCAAAACCTGCAAGATATGACATTAATCCAGCACCTCTAAAATCATGAGTTTCCTGAATCAGGCCGCCCATATATTTTTCTGATAGTGTTTGTATTATGGGATCATTGGGATAAAGATAAATCACTCTATCTAGATAACTTTTTGCCTTTAGTTCTTCGGCAATAGCACAAATCCTTTCTATTCGATGACTAAATTGAGGTTCCGGAAATCTTTGATCTGGATCAAGAACTTTGGTTTTTTGAGGTCTGCAGCAGTCAACAATTGCCAAAACTTCGTTGATACTAGATCTATGAGCCAATGAAAGTGCTGGAACAGTAATTGATGCATAATCAATATCACCAGCCGAAAGATTAATTTGTAATGTAACATCATTCATAATATTACCTTGTAGTTCAGTTAATTTTGAGAAGAATAAGAAGAAAAGGTAAGGATGACTTAGGGTTTTGCTTCAAAATACAAAGAATAGAAACGATGTTGATCTCGATCAATACACCCTCCTGAAAAATCACCTTGTTGCCATTTACAACGAGTAATTGTTCCAAAATTTGCTAGCTGAAGCACTTGTTCCAAACTTTCTGCATCGTAACCACCATAGTGTTCCCACTCCTGAATAAAGACATAGTTCAGGGCATCCATTTTGGTTGAAAAAACATCTTCCGGTTTATCTCCGCCACAGCCAATTTGATTCAACTCCTCCCATCCCTCTTCCAGATAAGCCTTAATATACAGTTCAGCGTCAGGAACGATAATCCGTAAGATTCCGTCAGGTTGAAGACAACGCCGACATTCTTGTAAAAATTGGGTGCGTTCATCGCTGGGATTCAGATGTTCTAGAAAATGCTCAACATGAATTCCTAAACAGGAAGAATCTGCAAAAGGAAGCGATTGCCGACAATCCGCGACCAGGGTTACGTTGACATGGGGAAATAAATCAAGATTCACCCAATTTTTATCACCAAAAGGGCCACACCCTATATTCACCAACAGATTTTTCTGTTGATAAAGATAATGAATTTTAGCCCCGAATTCTGGATTAACTTTAGAAATAATTCTGACCCGAATTGCCCTAAGTTCTAGTCGAATGTGATCAAAAACATGACGGCTAATTGGCAGCTTAGGAATTAACCAAGTCCCTAAACGTTGCTTTAAAGTTTTAGGGTTTGTTTCTGGCATGATGATCAATTGTCAAATGAAAGGATATCGCAATACTTTTCCAAAAGATGTTTTGTTAGAAATTCCAGAAAAATTCATGGGAGCTTAGCTAGTAGCAGGAATTTTTAGGGTTGCAACCCTCTCTACTCCTGTAAACCAAACTAAGCCTTAACAATCCGGAGAATTGTGTTCAAAAATCTTGAGCGAATCCGATTCCTGGGCTTGCCCCAAACCTAGAACTTGGGAAATTGACGTTTTTTTCAATTGATCTTATAATCATGTTTATGTAATGAACTCCAGAATAGGAAGGCATCCAACCCTCAAAGCTCTATAGTTTTCCGAATCAGCTAGGTCGGTTTTGTCTTTTTTCCATCTGGGCGATTGGCATCAGTTATTTTGTTAGGTATAGAAAATCCATGGCAAATCAAATTACAGATAATCCCGAACGGCAGAAAGCGCTGAGTACTGTGCTCAATCAAATTCAGCGGAGCTTTGGAAAGGAAGCGATTGTCCGTTTGGGAGATGCGACCCGGATGAAGGTAGAAACCATTCCTAGCGGGGCATTAACCCTAGATTTAGCTCTTGGTGGCGGAATACCCAAAGGACGGGTGATTGAAATCTATGGGCCAGAGAGTTCCGGAAAAACAACCTTGGCACTTCATGCAATCGCCGAAGTTCAAAAGTCAGGCGGAATCGCTGCATTTGTAGACGCAGAACACGCTCTTGATCCTTGCTACGCTTCAGTTTTGGGAGTTGATATTGAGAACTTGTTGGTTTCTCAACCGGACACCGGAGAGATGGCTCTGGAAATCGTAGATCAATTGGTGCGATCCGTTGCGGTTGATATTGTTGTGATCGATTCTGTTGCGGCCCTTGTGCCTCGTGCTGAAATCGAAGGAGACATGGGAGATTCTCACATGGGGCTACAAGCCCGTTTGATGAGTCAAGCCCTGCGAAAGATTACTGGAAATATTGGGAAATCCGGTTGCACTGTAATCTTCCTCAACCAACTTCGGCAGAAAATTGGGGTCAGTTATGGCAATCCAGAGACCACAACCGGAGGCAATGCCCTCAAGTTCTATGCATCAATCCGGCTTGATATTCGTCGCATCCAGACTTTGAAGCGGGGCTCTGATGAATATGGGATTCGCGCCAAAGTAAAAGTTGCTAAGAATAAGGTAGCTCCTCCATTCCGAATTGCAGAGTTTGATATTGTTTTTGGCAAAGGCATCTCGACCTTGGGTTGCCTAGTTGATTTGGCCGAAGAAACTGGTATTGTAAAACGCAAAGGCTCCTGGTATAGCTACAATAGCGACAATATTGGCCAAGGACGGGACAAAACCATCGCTTATATGGAAGAAAACCCTGAATTTGCTCAGGAGGTCGAACAAAAGGTTCGGGTACAACTGGCTGATGGAGCAGTGGTCTCAGCCAACTCAGTCGCCCCAGTAGAAGCTGGTGACGAAGATTTTTCTGAGGAAGAAGAATAACGTTTGGCGTTTAGTCTAGTGAAGCTCTTTTCCGTGCCTTCTTCTCAGGGAGAGGGCATGGAATTTATGGGTTATGGGCTAGGTTTCTCATAGAATAGAATGAATACAGTTGTAAAGATTTGTAAGCATGGCTGACCAATTGATCCGCGCGACAGCGGCCAGCAACGGAATCCGGGCAGTTGGAGTGATTACTACCCGATTGACTGAGGAAGTCCGACAGCGCCACCACCTCTCACCTGTAGCTACAGCAGCCTTGGGTCGTACTATGGCTGCAGGACTACTGTTAGCCTCTAGTATGAAGCGACCTGGCTCTCGGGTTAATATCAACATCAAAGGAGATGGCCCTTTAGGTAGAGTCTTAGTGGATGCAGGTCTCGATGGTACCGTTCGAGGGTATGTAGACTATCCTGATGTGATTCTTCCCCCCAATGCTTTAGGCAAACTGGATGTCGGTGGGGCCGTTGGTCGCAATGGATTTCTCTATGTTTTACGAGACGTTGGCTATGGCTATCCCTATTCCAGCACGATTGAATTAGTTTCGGGTGAAATTGGAGATGATCTCACTCACTATCTTGTGACCTCTGAACAAACTCCTTCTGCCTTGGTTTTGGGGGTATTTGTTGACTCAGAGGGGGTTCAAGCGGCTGGGGGAATTTTGTTGCAAGTTTTACCCAAGGCCGCTAGCGATGAAGAATTAGTCCAAACGTTAGAGTCACGGGTTGGTTCCTTGTCTGGTTTCACCCCCCTCTTACGCCAATATCAGACTTTGCCTGAAATCTTTGAAATCCTAATTGGAGACATGGGATTGCAGATTTTGTCCGAAACACAGCTTGTAAGATTTCAGTGTTCCTGCTCCTTGGAGCGGGTGTTGGGGGCATTGAAACTGTTTGGTGTGGAGGAACTTCAAGACATGATTATTAAGGATTCAGGGGCAGAAGCCAAATGCGAATTCTGTAGTGAAGTTTATTGTGCAACTCCAGATCACTTGACTCAGCTCATTCAAGAGTTACAGCAATCTGAGAGTGATGCGCCTCAAGTTCGGAATGCTTCAATTCTGTTTTAGACTTTAGTTCCGTACTTGTTTGACTAGTAGTCACTTGACTGGTAATCGTTTTAATGAACTACTTTAAAAACTACTTTAAAAACTACTTTAAAAGCCACTTTAAAAACCGCTGTAGCGATCCAATTTGACGCGCGAACGTGGAATAGACATCTTGTCCGCACATTCTAGAAGCCTAACCTCCTGAATGTTTATGGGTTTTGACTGGAAGTCAGTCAGGTGTTGACGCAACATCTCAACCAATTTAAATCGGTATCATTGGGCCGTCAATCGTTGTACTGCTCTCATAAACTTAACTTTTTTTAACATGGCTATCTACAAGAGTTCTGCCATTTCCTACCTTACAATTACTCAAAATTGCTCCGAAGACAGATGTCATTTCTAATTGAAATGAATAGAATAGAAGTATGAAAGATTTGTTAGCACTATAAAAACCTGCTCTGTCAAGGCTGATAAAACAAGTTAAATCAAGGTTTAAAGCATAGGGATCAAGAAAGACTTCCTTAAAAGAGTTGAGTTGAGTGCATCTCTAAGAAATCTTTTGCTCTCAGTAAAATCCCCAGGCTTTTACTTCAAAAAATAACATTTTAGTTTGGAGTCAAATGGTCAATGGTGAATACACTGGTTCAGCAACGGTCTCAGATTTCTCAGGAACAAGCTCTAGTATTGTGGTTTGATGAAGTAGGAATGGTTGATGTCGCTCGGGTCGGGGGTAAGAATGCCTCTCTAGGTGAGATGACGCGCCAACTCAAGTCTAAGGGGATTAATATCCCTCCGGGATTTGCCACAACAGCCGCCGCCTATCGCCACTTTTTAACATCGGCGGGGTTGGAAGCAAAACTTCGCCGATTGTTGGCTGACTTAAAGGTCGAAGATGTTGAAGCCTTGCAGCAGTGTGGTCATCAAGCTCGAGCCCTGATTCTGAATACTCCTTTCTCCCCTGAACTCGAACAGGCGATCGCCCTAGCCTACCAACAGCTCTGCAATCACTATGGTGAAAATGCCGATGTTGCAGTGCGTTCCTCGGCAACGGCAGAAGACTTGCCAGAGGCTAGTTTTGCTGGACAGCAAGACACCTATCTCAACATTCAGGGTCGGCAAGCCGTGATTGAGCACGTTCATCGCTGTTTTGCTTCCCTATTCACCGCTCGAGCCATTGCCTACCGGACATTGAAAGGATTTGACCACTTTGAGGTGGCTCTATGTGTTGGGGTTCAGAAAATGGTGCGCTCAGATCTGGCAACATCTGGGGTGATGTTTTCCATTGATACCGAAACTGGCTTTAAGAATGCCGCCTTGATCACAGCAGCCTACGGTCTAGGAGAAAATGTGGTTCAAGGAACTGTCAATCCAGATGAATACTTGGTGTTCAAGCCAACTTTGCGGGAAGGCTTCCCAGCTATTTTAAAAAAACGGTTGGGTTCGAAGGCCCTAAAAATGATCTATGACCCCAGTGGTTTGACCCAGAATATTCCGGTTCCTCTGTGGCAACAGCAGCAATTTGCCCTCACAAACGACGAGATTTTGCAACTGGGACAATGGGCAACGGTGATTGAAGATTACTATTCTCAGGTGCAGGGGCGCTACACCCCAATGGATATCGAATGGGCAAAGGATGGGATCACGGGGGAATTATTTATTGTTCAGGCCCGCCCCGAAACCATCCAATCCCAGAAACCCCAAGGCATTCTTCAACAGTACAAACTCCAGGACATCGGAGAAGTGTTGGTGACAGGTCGGGCTGTGGGTCACCGCATTGGCCAAGGAAAGGTTCGTGTGATTCTGAGCCCCGATCAAATGGCGGAATTTCAGCCTGGGGAAGTATTAGTGACCAGTAAAACCGACCCTGACTGGGAACCGATTATGAAAAAAGCCAGTGCAATTGTGACTGATGCGGGGGGACGGACGTGTCACGCCGCGATTATTGCCCGCGAGCTAGGAATTCCAGCGATTGTGGGGTGTACTGATGCTACCCAAACGTTACACCGAATGGGGCAAGAAGTTACAGTATCCTGCGCTGAGGGAGAAATAGGTAAAGTCTACCAAGGATTAGTGCCGTTTGTGATCGAAGAAACGATTTTAGATGCATTACCCAAAACCCGAACTCAAGTTTTAATGAATGTAGGCAATCCTGAAGAAGCTTTTGGATTATCTGCCATTCCTTGTCAAGGTGTGGGACTGGCCCGACTAGAATTTATTATCGCCAATCAGATTAAAATTCACCCCTTGGCATTGCTGCATTTTGAAGAACTCAAGGACGAAAAAGTTAAACAGAAAATCGCTGACTTAACTCCCCAATATTTATGTAAATCCGACTATTTTGTCGATAAACTCACCCAAGGAATTGCAGTAATCGCTGCGGCATTTTATCCTAATCCTGTGATTGTGCGAATGAGCGATTTCAAGAGTAATGAATATGCCAATTTACTGGGTGGAAATCAGTTTGAACCTCAAGAAGAAAATCCCATGATTGGTTGGCGAGGAGCCGTTCGTTATACTGATCCAAAATATCGAGAAGCATTTGGGTTAGAGTGTCAAGCCCTCAAAAAAGTTAGGGATGAAATTGGATTAGCAAATGTGATTCCGATGATTCCATTCTGTCGCACCCCAGAGGAAGGGCGGAAAGTACTTGCAGAAATGGCAAAACAGGGTTTGATTCGAGGGGAGAACGGGTTGCAAATTTACGTGATGTGTGAATTACCGAGTAACGTATTGTTAGCTGATGAATTTTGTCAGGTGTTTGATGGATTCTCGATTGGCTCAAATGACTTAACTCAATTAACTCTAGGATTAGACCGGGATTCAGGATTGGTTGCTCATCTATTTGACGAACGTAATCCCGCTGTAAAACGTATGATCCAAATGGCAGTTGAAACGGTCAAACGGCATGGCGGTAAGATTGGAATTTGTGGCCAAGCTCCGAGTGATTTTCCAGAATTTGCTCAGTTTTTAGTTAAGTTGGGCATTGATTCAATTAGCCTTAATCCAGATTCGGTTCTAAAGACTACATTAGCAATTGCTGAAATTGAGCAATCTGTTGAATCAATGGTACAGTCTTGATGGTGTAAGTCAAGTGCTAGAGTTCGGGGATTTATTCCTGCCTCTGCGCGGAGAAAAGCTGCTAGAGCAGAAGTGCTAAAGCAGCCTTTTTTTACTTAGTTTTTTTCAAACCTCTGTTTATTTTCAAACGTCTCTTTTCAAACGTCTATTGTCAAACTAAGAAAGTGTTTTAATTACCCTGGTACTTTAGAGAAACTACCTCTGTTGTAATCACTCTTAGGCTCTACACTAATTAATGAAATATCCGTGGTGTAGACTTCTATATGCAGACATCTTACCCGCTGTACGGTCACACTTCAAATCAAATTGCTGTAGATCTCTTCAGGAAGTGAGTTAAGATATTATTCGCAACACCTACTGAGATTACGATACTACGCACTGTTATGGATTAGGTATGTCGGCTCGGTGTTTTTTATGATACGAGTGGCAAACTATAATGAGGTATAAGGCTTAACGGTTAGGGAATTCATAGTGAATCAAGCTACAAATACTGGTGCAGCTTCCTCTCAACTTTTACCCCTGATTAGAGATTCTGAGCGCCTTGAAAGTCGGTTGAAGGAAATTCCTTCGACTCCAGGGGTGTATTTGATGCGGGATAAAACAGACAATATTCTCTACATTGGAAAGTCCAAAAAATTGCGATCGCGGGTGCGTTCCTACTTCCGAGATCGTCACTGGCATAGCCCTCGAATTGCCATGATGGTTCAGCAAGTCGTTGAGATTGAATTTATTGTTACTGACACCGAAGCAGAAGCTCTAGCCCTAGAAGATAATTTAATCAAACAGCATTACCCTCACTTTAATGTGCTGCTAAAAGATGATAAAAAATATCCTTATCTTTGTATTACCTGGTCAGAAAAATACCCCCGAATTTTTATCACTCGTCGGCGGAGTCTGAACCATAGGACAGATCGTTATTATGGCCCCTATGTAGATGTCGGAAGGCTTCGGAGTACTCTGGGTTTGGTGAAGCGAGTGTTTCCCCTGCGGCAACGTCCTAAACCACTGTTTAAAAATCGCCCCTGTTTAAACTATGATATTGGTCGCTGTCCAGGCGTGTGTCAGGAATTAATTTCCCCAGAAGACTATCATAAAGTTGTCCAGAAAGTGGCGATGATTTTCCAAGGCAGAACGGGAGAATTGATTGAGATTTTAACTCAACAAATGGAAACTGCTGCTGAGAATTTAAACTTTGAAACTGCGGCAAGAGCCCGAGATCAAATTAAAGCTTTACAGAGTATTGGCACTGATCAAAAAGTTTCCCTCCCAGATGATCGGGTTTCACGGGATGCGATCGCCTTAGCAGCAAATGAAAAGCAAGCTTGTGTGCAACTCTTTCAGATTCGGGCGGGAAAGTTAGTGGGTCGCCTTGGATTTGTTGTTGATGTTAGTAATTTCCAGTTTTCTCAACCTCATATTTCAGGAGAAAATCAAACCGAAACAAATGATATTTCAACCGCTCAAGAGTTTGAGCCTCAACCCGAGAAATTCTTGGAGTTTGGCGTGATTCTCCAAAGAGTTCTAGAGGATCATTACCAAACAGTTGATTCAGTAGAAATCCCCCCAGAAATTCTGGTGCAATATGAATTGCCAGAGGAGTCAATTTTAGCCAACTGGTTAAGTGAATATAAAGGTCGCAAAGTCACAATTGTTAACCCCCAACGTCAGACCAAGGCTGATCTGGTAGAGATGGTGGAACGGAATGCTCAGTATGAGCTAGAACGAGTGCAAAAATTTAGCGATCGCAATACCCAAGCGATGCAGGATTTAGCAGAAATTTTAGATTTACCCGACCTTCCTCATCGCATCGAAGGGTATGATATTTCTCACATTCAAGGCTCTGATGCCGTCGCATCTCGTGTGGTTTTCATTGATGGTTTACCGGCAAAACAACATTACCGCCATTACAAAATTAAAAACCCAGAAGTGCGTTCAGGACATTCTGATGATTTTGCCAGTTTAGCTGAAGTGATTCAACGCCGGTTTCGAGATTACACTGCTTTAGACGAGGCAAAATTAGGGTCTGACAGGCCGGATTTAGTCATGATTGACGGGGGCAAGGGGCAGCTTTCTGCGGTTGTAGAGGTGTTGCGGAAACTGGACTTATTAGAAGAGTTGAACGTGGTCAGTTTAGCGAAACAAAGAGAGGAAATTTTTCTCCCCGGAGAATCGACTCCCTTGGCAACAGATGCAGAGCAACCCGGAGTTCAGTTGCTCCGAAGACTTCGGGATGAAGCCCATCGATTTGCCATTAGTTTTCATCGAGAAAAACGCACAGAAAGAATGCGGCGATCGCGCTTAGATGAGATTCCGGGCTTGGGTTATACCCGCCAAAAACAACTGTTAGCTCATTTTCGTTCTGTCGATTATATCCGGATGGCGACCGTGGAGCAGCTTGCAGAAGTTGAAGGAATTGGGCCAAAATTAGCCCAGCAAATTTACGATTATCTTCATCCTTAAAAACACCTGCTTAAAAACACCCGCACGACCTTACTCTCAATTTTTGGGTTCCCCAGTTGTGGGTACTGACCCAGTCATCTCAAGATTTGGCCTCAGCCAATGAAGTTCAATCTACTGAAAATTGCTACGCGCTACTGAGTGTCAGGCTTGTCTGGAGTAACCGGTTTATTCAGCTCAATATTGACCTCTTGAGGTTGTAGGCGAGGCAAGGGTTCATTGGTGGGCGACTCATTATAACGATTGCTCGGCTCATTGGGATAGCTTTCAGACTGGGATGGGGTTTGTTGAGGTTCCTCAGGGGGCTCAACGGAAGGCGGATTTAACCACGCTTCCCAATCCCGAATCTGTCCCTGGGCAGCATAATAAGCAGAACTCCCATAGGGAATTTTTCTTAAGGTTGCGATCGCCCCCTCCACATCATAAGTTGATTGATCTAGGCCAGTCTGCAAAAGTTGCTGACTCCAATCATCAATCAGTTGGTTCGCTTGACTCCGCCAAGAACTGGACAGGGAAACCCGAGAGGCCAGTTTGATCGCTAGGGCTAGAGAATCCGCTGTGCCGCCACTAGCTGCCTGCTCTGCACCTTGAATGCTTTGAACATCCTGCAACTGAACTTTCCAGCGATTAATATTGGACTGGGCCTCACCATGGAGAACAATTCCGGGTCTGACTTTTCCGGCTAGGGCGATCGCCTGCGTTAATCTTCCCTCTGAAGCCAATTGTTGAGCCTGATCCAGCAAGGGTTGGTACTCCATGCGCTGACTTCGTTCTGACCACTCAGCAATGCGAGATTGGGCTTCTGAATACAATGATCGATCCTGACTAATTTTTTGGGCGTGGGTAATCGCCTCCTTCAAAGACTCCACATCTCCAAAGCTAGCCACCTGATCCGCCATTTCCAAGTAGGGCATATCCTCAATTTCTTGAATCCGATTTGTCCACCGAATTGCTTCAGCTTCAGCGTCAGACCCTCGGGGGTTAGAGGCGGGGACAGCTCTCAACTGAGCGACGGCAACCTTAAGGTCTCTGACCTCTCCAGACTGGGCCAGCTTCCGGGCTTTTTCTAACACTCCAACATCCGCAATTTCTCTCTGCCAGTTTTGGATATACTGTTGAGCTTGGCGGTAAAGCGGGCGATCCCGGCTGATCTTTCTCAACTGGGAAATCGCATCTTTTAGCCCTGCAACAGTATCCAAGGCAGCAGGGGCATGGGCTTGGGCCATCAAGGTGAAATCATCAACCTCTTGCCGTAGATTGGCACGATTTGGAATTTGTTTCACAATATTGGACGCTCTCTGCCAGTCTCCCTCCGCTAGAACACCTTCCGCAATTTTAAGTAAACTTTTGCTGTACTGGGTAATCACCTGAGCCGCCCGATCATAAAGATAGCTTTCCTCGCCGATCTCTTGAACCTTGGTGATCGCCTTGACCAAACTTTCCTCACCCCCCCGATCCGCTAAATCTTTCGCTGCAACTAACTTGGCACTCTCTTCACGGGTGATTTGGATCAAATCCGTCAGTTTTCGATACTGGGTCGTTTCCCAATGTCGGTTGCCCACATTCAAGAGCTGAGTTGCTTCCCGAAAGGCAAGGGTCGTCTCTTCCCGTCGCAACTTTTCCTCAACCTTGCGATAAATTGCTTCTGCCTTCTTCCAGAGAGACTCCCATGCCCTCACTTGTTCTTCTACTTTGGCATGGGCTGGGGTTCCTTCAGGAACTTTACGAGCACCCTGAACCGCACCCGACAAGTCTCCAGCTTGAAAGAGTTCTTCACTGAGGGTGAGAATATCGATTGACCAGCTTTCAATTCGACGATTAATTTCAGGTCGCAGGGGATGATCTTGCGGTAGTCGATCCACCAATTGAATGGCAGAGAGTAAGTCCTCTGCCGTTTGCTTACCTGCTGCAATTTCAGCACAATAGAGCCTGAGGGAAGCAGAAGCAACAGGCCAGAAAATTTTAGGGCAATTCGGCAAGGAGGGTGACTTGAGTAAGAGGTTGCTGGCCATATATCCAATCCCTGCTGGAGTTACCACCAGCAAAGCTATCCATAGAGGGGCTAGCCGCAGCAGCAATTTCAGCGATATATTTGGTTTAGGGACTGGAGAAGAAGGTGTCAACTGAGATGAATGAGTCGGCTGGACTAGATTTAAAACATCTGAATTTGTAACAGAGGATGGATCATTCCGGGGCTCTTCCCTGGATACCCGCTTTTCCTGCAGTCCAGAATTGAGCAATGTACGCAGTTCTCTGAGGCGATCAGCACGACTTTTTCGGGCTGGAGGCTGCTCTGGACTTGGATCTCCAGAGGCTGACGAGGACAAGGATGCATCTGACCAGGGACTTGGTCTATTGTGCTTTTTACTCATGCGAATGCTACTCTAAGACAACTCTCACCACACTAGTGCTACCTATGCTTCCCACAACACTATTCGGGGTTTAGCTATTGTCTCAGATTGTATCCTAACCTGCAATCTGCTAGAACAAACTTCTTCATCAGACCTTGAACAGTAAGTTTAGAAGCAGTAAGTTTAGAAGCAGTAAGTTTAGAAGCAGTAAATTTAGAAGCAGTACAAGTGAGTCTGAGATAATAAATATGGAAATTGAAATTTTACACCGACCTGACTGCGCGATCGCCCAAATCAAACTTGCCCCACGGGAAGAATTAGTAGCAGAGGCAGGCACAATGGTCGCCATGGGCGACAACATTACTGCTAGCACAACTTTAAGACAGGGAAAAGGAGGTGGAATTCTCGGAGGATTAAAGCGTTTAGTTGCCGGAGAATCTCTTTTCTTGAGTGTGTTTCGTTCGCCAGTAAGTGGGGAAGAAATCTTTTTAGCGCCAAAATTTCTAGGAGATATTGTGCACTATACTGTGTCCCAGGTGGGGTTGGTAGTACAAGCAAGTTCCTATCTGGCTAGCAGCACAGATGTTGATGTCGATTTGGGATTTCAAGGATTTAAATCTTTGCTGTCTGGAGAATCTATTTTTTGGCTAGATATTAGTGGTCGGGGAGATCTTTTACTCAGTTCTTTCGGGGCAATTTATGAAATTGATGTTAAAGATGATTATATTGTTGACACAGGCCATATTGTTGCGTTTGAAAAAAGTCTGAATTTCAAAATTACAAAGCCTAGTTCGAGTTGGCTAGGATCATTTTTGGGAGGTGAAGGGTTTGTTTGTCGGTTTGAAGGAAAAGGAAAAATCTTCTGTCAAACCCACAATCCTAATACGTTTGGTCGCCTAATTGGGCCGATGCTGCCGCCACGATAGAGATGAGAATTTTTTTTAAGCAACACTTTTAAGCAACACTTTTAGACAACACTTTTAGACAACAGTTTTAAGCAAGGAATGAGTCCTAATTAACCAGGATTGTCATCTCCCCACTTCAAGACTAAAGATTCAGAGCTAACAGTTAGAATCCAACAGTTAGAATCCAACAGTTCAGGAGTCAATATGAATCAAAAAATTTCCTATCAAGTCAGTCATGCTCCTTCCTACGCTTCTTTGCAGTTAAAATTGCAACCCAATCAAACAGTTATTGTTGAAGCAGGGGCAATGGCAGCCATGGATACATGTATCAAAATGAAGTCCAAAATGAAAGGCGGACTAATGAAAGGTTTAGGAAGAATGCTAACAGGTGAATCTTTATTTCTGAGTGAATTCACCGCAGTCGATCAACCTGGGGAACTCTATTTATCTCCGGGGGTTCCTGGAGAAATTCAACATTATTATTTAAATGGTAATTCCCTCCTGGTTCAATCCTCAGGATTTGTTGCCTCAGGAACAGGCGTAGAACTGAATACAAAATTTCAAGGGGTCAAAGGATTTTTTAGTGGAGAATCTTTGTTTCTGATTCAGGTAACCGGTCATGGAGATCTCTGGTTTAGTTCCTATGGAGCAATTTTAGAAGTGCCTGTAGATGGAGATTACTTGGTTGATACTGGCTATGTGGTTGCTTTTGAAGATACATTAAACTACACCGTAGAAATGTTAGGCGGTTTATCGTTTAAAGGATTAAAAACAGGAATTTTTGGGGGAGAAGGTTTGGTCTGTCGCTTTCGAGGTCAAGGACGACTTTGGGTGCAATCCCGTCACTTATTTCCTTTGATAAACTTCCTCAATCCCTTTCGACCCACAAAAAGCAATAATTAACAATAATTGGTCATAACTAAGCTACTGCCCTGCAATTTCTGCATCTGTTCACTCATATAATTCTCACAGTTTTTGTACTTTTCTAATCCGTTTGCTAAGGCTGAGCTTGACGGGAAGCGTCCTATTGCCCATGTGTCTAGTCTATTGCTTGTTAAAGTTGAACTGAACCCTCCACTGTGAAAATTTGCCTTATAATTTTGCCTTATAGTACTGGGCTTAAACCAGAAGTTGCCTGCGCTGAGCCGTTTGAAAAAAGGAAAAGATCATGTCAGAGTGGAAAGAAATCCCCGGTGGAGTGACCGCGCCAAAGGGTTATCAGGCAGCAGGGATTGCTGCCGGTCTCAAGCCTTCAGGGGCACTAGATTTAGCCTTGATTC
The DNA here is from genome assembly GCA_051652765.1 of Microcoleaceae cyanobacterium. Taxonomy (GTDB): domain Bacteria; phylum Cyanobacteriota; class Cyanobacteriia; order Cyanobacteriales; family Microcoleaceae; genus JBHJGO01. The sequence continues at coordinate 47,000 of JBOFUV010000034.1, forward strand.
TTTCGGAAGTCGGTGCGATCGCCGCAGGGGTCTTTACCACCAGTCAGGTTCGGGCCGCTTGTGTAGATTACTGCCGCCAACGGCTACAGACCAAAGCCAGCGCTAGAGCAATTCTCTGTAATGCTGGGCAGGCTAATGCTGCCACTGGAGAACAGGGATGGGCCGATGCCTTGGAAAGTGCCGAGGTGTTGGGCAGGGCGTTAAATATTCCCCCAGATTTAATCCTGCTCGCCTCAACAGGGGTGATTGGTCAACGGATTAGGATGGATGCTCTCAAAGCCGGGATTCCAAAACTCGTAGCCCAAGCCTCAACCGAAGGCGGAGAAATTGTTGCAAAAGCCATTCTCACCACGGATTTAGTGCCAAAATCCATTGCGCTGGAGGCTCATTTTGGCGATCGCCCGGTTCGGATTGGCGGGATCGCCAAGGGCTCAGGCATGATTCACCCCAATATGGCAACGATGTTGGCCTTCATTACTTGTGATGCTGCCGTATCTCCTCTGCTTTGGCAAGAAATGCTCAGTCGGGCGGCCAACCGGAGTTTTAACCAAATTACCGTTGATGGAGATACCAGTACGAATGATGCTCTGATTGCCCTGGCTAATGGTCAATCCCGCACCCCAGCCATTACAGACAAAGGCCCGGAAGCCGACAAACTAGAAGCAATGTTAACTGAAGTTTGCGAACATCTGGCTAAGGCAGTCGCCCGCGACGGAGAAGGCGCAACTTGTCTGATTGAGGTTCAGGTGAGCGGTGCGATTGATGAAGATGCTGCGAGTAAGATTGCAAGAACAATTGCTGGATCGTCTCTGGTCAAGTCTGCTATTTTTGGCCGTGATCCAAACTGGGGGAGAATTGCTGCAGCAGCAGGCCGAGCAGGAGTTCGGTTTGATCAAGACCAGTTACAAATTCAGTTGGGTGATTTTCTGCTGATGCAGAAGGGTCAGCCGTTGCCTTTTGATCGTAGGGCTGCGAGTGACTATCTGAAGCAAGTTCCTCAAAAAGTCTATCTCAAGGAAGATACCGTTCAGATTTCTGTTGCGGTAGGAGAGGGCATCGGCAGAGCCAAAGCTTGGGGCTGCGACTTGAGTTATGACTATGTCAAGATTAATGCAGAGTACACAACGTAAGTAGTCAACGTAAGTAGTCACTATTCAAAAGATTGGGTCTTAGGGGCCACACCTTGTCTCCTTAAATCTTAGATGTTCTTGAGCTTAAAACCTTGCCCTCCCTGGGAGAAAGCTTTAAGCTATTGAGTGCGTAAAGTTTCTTGTAGATATTTTTCAGAAATAGTGTCTTGAACGATCAGCTTGTTAACACTGAAATTGAGAGTAGGCTCAGGCGGGTTGTCTTGATTGTTCTAATTGTGGCCTTGGGAATTCTGACCTGGGTTGCTACTGATCGAGTACTGAGAGTTTCAGATCCCTATGTCGAGAGCGTACTGACTCAGGTTGGTGATTCAACCAGAGGCCATGCGATTTTTTTAATGAACTGTGCAGGATGCCATGCCCAGCAGTCAGGCCGTCAAGTTGGGCCAAGTCTACATGAAGTTTCTCAACGCAAGTCTCAGGTGAGGATTATTAAGCAGGTGATTAGTGGAAAGACTCCCCCAATGCCACAGTTTCAGCCGAATCCTCAAGAGATGGCTGATTTGTTGAGCTATATAGAACGGCTCTAGGCAGAGATTGATCTCCTTCTTAGGCTGTGAAGTGAAGTTTGGCCTTGACGAATAGAGGTTGGTTCAAGTAAGATTGAAAATGCTGAAATAAGGGGCTATAACTCAGTTGGTAGAGTGTCACAATGGCATTGTGAAAGTCAGCGGTTCGAGTCCGCTTAGCTCCATCTCCCAAAGTCAATCTCATCCATACGTTTAGGGGTTTGTTTTTTAAACAACCTAGTTAATGGGTGTCACAATTACGATTCAAAGGCTCTACTTCACCCTGATGAAGAAAAGCTGAGAAGGATGGCCGGAATCTTATTTTTTAGTCAATTGTTAAAGATATCTTTCCAGCAAGAGGCGATCGGTCATCAATACCGCCGAATGTTAAAACAACACCATTCTGCGCGTTTCCATAGCGTTGCGACAATCCAGCCATGCTGCTCTAGGGTATCAGCAATTGGCTTGGCTTGATCCAATAAAACGCCACTGAGAATGCCCCAAGAAGTTGGTTTAACCAAGATTTCAAATTTAGGGATGAGGTCAATAATGACCTCAGCCAAAATATTACACATGAGACCATCAACGGGTTCATCTATGATTTCTATCAATCGTTCAATGCTGCCCTGTTCTACAATGAATTGCTGAGGCAGAATGCGATTAAGCTTACGGTTCATCCGAGACGACTGAATTGCCAGGGAATCTGTGTCCACGCCGTAGACTTTCCCAGCTCCTAGCAAAATTGCTCCAAGGGAGAGAATTCCAGAGCCACAGCCAATATCTGCTAGCACTAAACGGTGATTATCGGAACCGGAGCCCAATCGCATTTCTAGAGACTCTAAACAAAGCTGAGTAGTGGCATGGGCACCCGTCCCAAAGGCAACACCCGGATCTAAGCGCAGGAGCAGACGGTCTATAGGCCCCGGAGAATCTAACCAAGCCGGATAGATTAAAAAGCGATCGCCAATCTCCGTCGGTTCCCAATGCTGCTTCCAGCTACTTGACCAGTCCTGCTCATCGATCAAATCCCATCGAACAACGGGGATAGGAGCCTCCATGCAGAGAGCATCCTGGCGGAACCTCAAGGCCAAGGCCGCTAAATCCAGTAAACGAGCATCCTCTTCCGGTAGATAAGCGGTGACGACCCGCAACTGGTTCTTGCTCTCAGTGGCAGTTCCCCGACAGCCAAAGTTCTCCAGCCGCCAGAAGACAGAATCTTCTAGGGCTGGATCACAGAGAACGTTAATTTCCCACCAGCTATGAACCATATTCTCACCTTAGGATGGAGGAACTTGGCAAGAAAACCACTACAGGTTCACTGTGTAAGCATCTCGAATACCAGGCACTTTTATAATCTCACTTAACAGCCCCTCTGGTAAGGGGTCATCCAGACTGAGTACCATGACCGCCTCTCCCCGCACAATCTTGCGCCCAACTTGCATACTGGCAATATTAACGTTGAAACTACCCAACAAAGATCCGATCTTGCCAATAATTCCGGGCATATCTCGATGCAATGTAAACAGCATGTAGGGGCTGGGTGGCACATTGATTGGGAATCCATCAACATTGGTGACGCGCATCTCGCGATCGCCTAACAGCGCCCCTGTGACCGCATGGCTGCCCAGGGAGCCTTTGACTTCTAGATGAACCGATCCAGCATAGTCTGTGACCGTTGCATCCCGGGTCTCGATCACATGAATCCCCCGTTCCTTGGCTTCAATGCTGGCATTGACGTAGTTGACTCGTTCCCGTAAAGCCTGAGATAACAGACCTTTAAGAGCGGCAACGACGACGGGCTGGCTGTTATTATCAGCCAGTTCTCCCTGGAGTCGGACATTGAGATAATCGACCCGTCCCCCAGCCAGTTGGCTTGCTAAGTTGCCGAGGGTTTCTGCGAGTTGTAAGTAAGGCTTGAGTTTCTCCAAGACATCGGGATAGAGTCCCGGAATATTCACGGCTGAGCGGGCCGGAAGCCCCAGCAAGACATCCCGAATCTGTTCAGCAACATCGATCGCAACATTGACCTGGGCTTCTTCTGTTGAGGCTCCTAGGTGAGGAGTCAATACAATCTTGCTGCCCAAAGCTCGCAACGGAGAATCCGCCTCTAAAGGTTCATTCTCGTAAACATCCAGAGCGGCTCCAGCAATTTTTTCCTGCTCCAAAGCTTCAGCCAAGGCAGCTTCATCAATAATGCCACCCCGAGCACAGTTGACTAATCGTGCCGTGGGTTTCATCAGATCAAAGGCTTTGCTATCAATCAAATGATGGGTCTCCGTCGTTTTCGGCATGTGGAGGGTAATATAGTCTGACTCTTGTAGTAGTAGATCTAACTCCACTAGACGACAGCCCAACTGATCAGCTCGCTCTTGAGAAATAAAGGGGTCAAATGCCAAAAGCTTCATGCCAATCGCCTTGGCGGCGGTTGCGACATGGGAGCCAATTTTTCCCAAGCCGACAATCCCCAAGGTTTTTTTATAGACTTCTACGCCAATGAAGCTTTTGCGATCCCACTTGCCTTCCTTGACAGATTGGTTGGCATCGGCAATGTGGCGCGAGATCGCAAACATCATGGCGATCGCATGTTCAGCCGCAGCAATCGTGTTGCCTTCGGGAGAATTCACCACTACAATGCCTTTTCGAGTTGCGGCTGGAACATCAATATTATCGACTCCAACTCCAGCTCGACCAATGATTTTAAGTTGGTCAGCCGCCTCAACTATTTCCTGGGTCACCCGAGTTCCAGAACGAATCATCAGGGCATCATAGTCTGCAATGATTTTGACAAGTTCCTCTGGAGGGAGGCCCGTTTTCACATCAACTTGAGCAACCTGAGAGAGGATGTCAATTCCAACTTGATCGACAGGATCGGAGACAAGAACCTTAGGCATAACTCTACAAACAAATGGCGACAGTGGGGTATAAACTGCTACCCTTCCCGGAAGAACCGATAACAGGAGGGAATTCAAGCTTCCCCTCAAACTTAGATTATGAACATTCAGTAGGCTATTTTAACGGTTGCAGGGCAGAATCAAGCAGCTTCCCAATAAAAAATTAACTTTCCCCTGAGGAAACAGAGAAAACAACAGTTCCAGACTAAAACTAGAATTGCAGGGTTCCTCTGCACAGGATTGACTGATTTGGGCACAAGAGATGTCAAGTGCAGTACATTTAAAAATTTTGGAATCTAAAATTTTAATTCAGAACATTGATTCAATTAGAATATAAAAGTGATGTCTTTCAGTGCAAGGTTTCATTCCCCTTGTCTCGCTATTTCATTTGTCTGACTTTGGTTGTCTCACTTTTGTAAAATCTCCTGTAAAGTCTTTGTCAAATACTGTTTTAGCAAATTTTCTTTGTTTCTATGAATTATCTTGTTGCTGTGCTTCCAGATCGGATTCAAGCTGAAGCTGCTTATGTTGCGCTTGAAAAAGCAGGATTACCGATGAATCAAGTCACAATTTTAGGCAGAGGTTATAAAACGGCAGATGAATTTGGCCTGATTGATCCCAATGAAACTGCTTGGAAACAAGCTCGATTAATGACGACTTGGCTCGTTCCTTTTGGCTTTGTAGCCGGGTTTACCTTCAGTCTGGTCACAGGACTAGAGACCTTTTCCTGGGCAGGAGAAATTGGCAATCATGTTGTTGGGGGAATTTTAGGGGCTGTATCGGGTGCGATGGGAGGATTTTTTGTCGGGGGAGGAACAGGCTTAATTGTTGGCGGCGGTGATGCCTTGCCCTATCGCAATCGACTCAAGTCAGGGAAATATTTAGTGGTTGTTCAGGGGGTTGAAAGTCTAATCCGCGAAGCAACCCGAGTTTTGAGGCAATACGAACCCGAAAATCTACAGGGTTATACAGCTTAAGTTTATAGTGCTCAGTCTTGTCTTTGTTCTGTTCTATTTCCCTTGTTTGTCCTCTTTTCCCCTCTAACTTTACCTGTTACCTAATACCAATAATGTTGCCACGGGAAGAACTGTTGAAAAGTGTTGAAAATCGAGAGCGAATTGCCCAGGTCATTGACCGCGCAGAGCAAGCTTTGAAAACCTGGGAAACAACTCATACTGATTTTTTATCTCCCCCAGAACTCGCCGAATCTCAAAACATTTTTAGTGCATTGACAGAAGTTCAGCTTGTCGCTTGGGGAGGGTATAGCCAAGCCGAGCGACAACGACTGGCGATCGCTCGCTCAGAAGTCCCTTTAGACCCTGAGAATGTTGAGCTTGCAGCCTTAGAAATTGCTGGAAATTTTTTGTTTGACACAGCCAATCACCGCGACTTTTTGGGCGCAATGTTGGGCACTGGAATTGTGCGAGAAAAAACAGGAGATGTTCTGGTTGTAGGGGAACGGGGAGCCCAAGTCATTGTGGTTCCTGAACTAGCTGAATTTCTCGAAATGAATCTGACTCAAGTTCGCTCCGTTCCAGTAAAGACGAGGCGGGTTGACTGGAATGAATTGAAAATTCGAGAACCCAAAAAGAAAGAAATGACGACTGTGGAAGCCTCTTTACGACTCGATGCAGTTGCTTCTGCTGGGTTTGGCATGTCTCGCAGCAAGATGGTCAGTTTTATTGATTCAGGAGATGTGCGAGTCAATTGGAAAGAAATTACCCAGGCTAGCTATTTGATAAAATCTGGAGATTTAATCGCGATTCGAGGCAAAGGACGGCTAGAAATTGGGGAAGTTGCTGTTACCAAAAAACAGCGGTATCGTGTTGATTTGATCCGCTATCAATAGCAGAAGGCCAACCCTAGAATCCCAATGTTGGCGACTTGATTGATGACGGTATTCCAGACTACGATAATATTCCATCCTGATATCAAGATATGTCAAAAATTCAAGGCATAAATGCTGAGTTAAAAGCTCGGATGTTGCAGTCAAAACAGGTTTAGGGATGATGACCTCTGCTCACCCTCGTTCTGGCTATACCCTTCCCGTTTTTGCCTGTGCTGCCGCAGTAGCAGCCCTCCGTCATTTGCAAACAGATGATCAGGCTACTAATCAAGGCTTCAGTACAGTTTCAATTGACCTGGTCAATCCATCTGAAATGACTGAAATTCCGATTGAGCAAGTTGCAAGACTGAGATCCGGGGCAGCCTTGGCGATCGCCCGATCTGATCCAGGAGATAACCTGGATTTAACCCGCAATACTCCCATTTGGGCCATGGTGGAATGGGTTCATGAGCAGCAAAGTTCACCATCCTCAGAAAATCCACCCGAACAAATCGTTTTGATTGGTGGGGAAGGAATCGGATACAATCGCGAGACTGAGGCAGCAGCAATTTACAGCTATGCACGGCAATTATTTCATCGAAATTTAGTCCCATTTCTGACTCCTAAAGATCACATTCAAGTCACGATCATTCTGCCGGAGGGTCGGCACCTGGCTCAGCGAACGTCCAATGAAGCGTTTGGAATTGTTGAGGGCCTATCATTGCTAGGAACAACCGGGATCTCTCAGCCCTTAAGTGTTCCGGGACAGTTGGAATTGTATCAAGCAGAACTGCAAAAGAAAGCCCAGGAATTCAATTGCCTCGTATTCTGCCTGGGAGAAAACGGCTTAGATCTCGCTCAGAATTTAGGAATTCCCCCGGAACAAACCCTCAAAACAGCGAACTGGTTAGGGCCAATGTTGGTGGCAGCAGCATTGGCTGGGGTTCAGTCGATTTTGTTGTTTGGCTATCATGGCAAGTTGATCAAGCTAGCAGGAGGAATCTTTCATACCCATCATCATTTGGCGGATGGACGCTTGGAGATTCTGACAGCTCATTGTGCAAATTTAGGACTATCAACAGAACATTTACAAAGCGTTTTTAACTGTAAAACAGCAGAATCAGCCTTGAATTATTTGCGGACTTTAGATGTTGATCAACCGGTAAAATATTCCCCTCAAATTTCAGAAGCTACTGCAGGAGTTGTACCCAAACTAACAGGAGATGATCAACTGAATTGGGGAAGTCGGGTCTACGACGCGATCGCTATAACCATTGACAAGCGGGCAACAGCTTACATTTGGAACAATGCCCAGCGTCAAGTCATCGTGGGGTCAGTCCTCTTTGACCGAAATCGTCAAATCCTCACTAAAAGTGCAATTGGTGATACACTTCTCGCAAAAATTTGCTATCCTAGTCGAAATAATCTTTTCTAGCTACGGAGATCGGAGCCACTGGTTGCAGGGCATTGAGTATCTTAACTCAAGAAAAATGACCAGTGGTTAATCTTTAAGAATCTTCCGTCATCTTATTTGATCTGCATTCTGAGGAATGTCAATATTGCTCTCCCTGCTGGTTAGATTTGATCGCTGGCAATAGAGGGAGCAAGATTTTACCAATTCAGTTGAGCGGATCGTAGTCTACACGCTAATCTCTAATCTTTAATATGGCTCCCCAAACTGAAACCTTGAATCAAGCCGAACCTGTTCAATCTCAGATTGGAGAGGTGAACCGCCAAATGATTGCCATCTTAGATTTTGGTTCTCAATACTCGGAGCTAATTGCCCGCCGAGTCCGTGAGACAGAAGTCTACTCAGAGGTCATTTCCTATCGGACGAGTATTGAACAGTTGACTGCACTCAACCCTAAGGGAATTATATTATCAGGCGGCCCGAGTTCTGTCTATGACACGAGGGCACCTCAATGTGATTCTGAGATCTGGAGTCTGGGTATTCCTGTCCTAGGCGTTTGCTATGGAATGCAACTGATGGTTCAGCAGCTTGGGGGTCAAGTTGAACGAGCCCAGCGGGCAGAATATGGGAAAGCTGCTTTACAAATTGATGATTCTACAGACCTCCTGACCAATATTGAAGATGGCTCAACCATGTGGATGAGTCACGCTGATGCTTGTGTCCAATTGCCCGAAGGATTTGAAGTCTTAGCCCATACTGAGAATACTCCCTGCGCCGCGATCGCCGACCATCAACGGAAGTTTTATGGGGTTCAGTTTCATCCAGAAGTCGTCCATTCGGTTGGGGGCATGGCCCTGCTCCGCAACTTTGTCTATCATATTTGTCACTGTCAGCCCACCTGGACAACAGCAGCCTTTGTGGAAGAGGCGATTCGAGAAGTTCGAGCCAAGGTGGGAGACAAGCGAGTCTTGTTGGCCCTTTCTGGTGGCGTTGACTCCTCAACCCTAGCATTCTTGATGCATCGAGCGATTGGGGACAACCTTACCTGTATGTTTATTGACCAGGGATTCATGCGAAAGCAAGAACCCGAACGGCTTGTCAAGCTCTTTGAGGAACAGTTTCATATTCCAGTGAAATATGTCAATGCCCGCGATCGCTTCCTAGCCAGACTAATCGGCGTGAGTGATCCAGAGCAAAAGCGCAAAATTATTGGCCATGAGTTCATTCAGGTGTTTGAGGAAGAGTCCAGTCGTCTTGGCCCCTTTGATTACCTGGCCCAAGGAACCCTCTATCCTGATGTGATTGAGTCTGCCGATACCAATGTCGATCCCCAAACCGGGGAACGGGTTGCGGTGAAGATTAAGAGCCATCACAATGTTGGGGGATTGCCCAAAGACCTCCGGTTCAAGCTAGTTGAGCCCCTGCGAAAATTATTTAAAGATGAAGTTCGTAAAGTTGGGCGATCCATTGGCTTGCCAGAGGAAATTGTCCAGCGTCATCCCTTCCCTGGCCCCGGCTTGGCTATTCGCATCGTTGGAGAGATTACACCTGAGCGGCTCCACATTCTGCGAGAGGCAGACTTTGTCGTTCGCCAAGAAATCAACCGATGGGGCATCTATCTCGATCTTTGGCAGGCTTTTGCTGTGCTGCTGCCGGTTCGCAGTGTGGGGGTGATGGGCGACCAACGAACCTATGCTCATCCGATTGTTCTCCGGTTAGTTTCTAGTGAAGACGGGATGACCGCAGATTGGGCCCGAGTTCCCTATGATCTCCTTGAGGTCATCTCTAATCGCATTGTCAATGAGGTTGAAGGGGTGAACAGGGTGGTGTACGATATCACCTCCAAGCCCCCCGGAACAATCGAGTGGGAGTAACGCTTTAGATTAAAATCAGTAGCAATGCGGGCATCTTGCTCGCATTCTGGTAAGACTTGAACGTTAAGAAAAGCCAGCCAAAAAGTTAAAAAAGCTTTATTCTTGTGGAAAACCCTGGGGTAACTTGTGGAAAACTTTAGATCGAGTTGGGGAAATTACTCATTCCAGACCCGAATCGGCTTTGGTTTAATAACTTGGTTTAATCATTTAATTAAATTCATATGGATTATAAAACCGCACATAATCTCATTCTAGAGCAGGGAACTGCTCTAGATACCCTAAGGCATCCAGATGCGTTTCTGTATCGCCTCCAAAAAGGCCAGCCCCCGATTCCGGGGCAAGTCACTGCTATTTTACTGGCCCTAAAAATTCTGTTTGACACTCTTAAAGAAGAAGCAAAATTTGACAGAGAACTGACGCTTGCACTCTATCAACTTGCCATGGAAGGCGATCGCCAGTTTATGCTAGGTCGCGATCGCGGAGTTGAATGGCCTCCTCTCCTGCGGGAAGACCTGAATCGAGTTGCCCTAGCCGTTAAAAGCATTTTCTCTGGCCACTGGCAAGATGTGAATTAACGAGTAGCTCAGTTGATTGAGCAGCGGCTGACAAGCTTTGTGACGACTTCAACCTATTGCGTTAGACCAGTCCGGTCTAACAAAATTGTTCTACTGCAGTTCTACTCACAACTGATCAGAGCTTCAATATCTGCCGAGACGATCTTCTCCAAATTACGGGTAATCTTTCTGATCTCCCAATTCCACCAAGCGATTTCAAGTAATGATCGAATTACCTCATCATCAAATCGCTGACGAATACACTTGGCTGGGTTGCCTCCAAAAATTGTATAGGGTGGAACATCGCTCACCAATACTGATTTTGCTGCAATGATTGCTCCATCTCCCACCTTCACCCCTGGCATGATCACTGTTTCATAGCCAATCCACACATCGTTCCCGATTACTGTATTGCCTTTGTATGGTAGCTCTTCAGGTCGAGGATCAACTTTTCCCCAGCCGTTACCGAAGATTTGAAACGGATATGTCGAAAACCCATCTAACTTGTGATTTGCACCGTTCATAATGAATCTTGTGCCTCTCGCCAGAGCGCAAAATTTCCCAATAATTAGCTGATCGCCGATGAAGGGAAAGTGGTACAGGACATTGCGCTCAAAGTCTTCTGAGTTTTCTGGATCGTCATAGTAGGTGTAATCTCCAATAGTAATATTGGGATTCAAAACAGTGTTCTGAATGAAGCAGATTTGCGGAAATCCCGCCATCGGATGCTTATCTTTGGGATCGGCTCCGTACAAAATAATCTCCAGCTTCTAGAAATACCTCATTTCTGCATCCTAGCCAACCATCCCAACCGACTGCCTTAATCTGTAATCTAAGCATTAGAACTCAATCGACCACAAGAACAAGCAAACTATTGGAGATAGAGGCTGATATCCTCACCGCACTCGTCAGCAAGGTAACACAACGCCCGAAATCGCAGATTCATCAGCTCTTCATACAGAGGATTCAGTTTGCAAAGGGGGGGAATCCGCAGCAAAACTTGTTGACGGAATTGGATCACCCTTGCAAAGGGGCACTGAGCTGGAACAAGCTGACAAATAAGCCTTGCCGTTTGAGGATTGTTGGTCTGAATCTGATCGAGCCACTGTCTCAACGGGCGAAGTGGAGTCAGTCGGAACTTGAACTCACGAGAGAAAAATTCTTTCGCAGTTCGGACTGGATTTAGTTTCAACTCAAGGGGTCGCGCCCAGCTAGCAAGAACAAGATGGGGGATGATATAATATGACATACTCATTTTTAAGACTCCATACTGACATGCAATAGAAGGCATCCTAGTCTATTGATAGGCTTTGTCACGTTCTGTTATGCCTGTCAGAACACAAGATGAATGTGTGGGCAGGAATGTTCCAGGTTGGGAGAATAACCTCCTCTAAAGAATGGGCCGGAGTGTTTCCTCAACTGCAACTACAACTTTCCCCTTGACTATTGTGCCCCATTATTCAAAAAATATTACAAAGATTGAATTACAAGTATAAATATTACCTATGATCCCCATCAGGTAATCTTATGAATTGAGCCTAAGAATTCAGTTGACTGGTGGATAACTTTCAATTGACCCTTGCCTGACTTGTGCTGGAATCCCGCTAGAATAAGGGTATCTGAAGTTTATTGCTAAAGGTCGTTCATGCCTGAAAACGCATCTTCTCTAAATTTTGCCGTTGATTCCTCAGCTAGTCCAGCCCCAACTTTAGTGACTGTAAGTGGCCCATTTAGTTTGTTCAGGGCCATGCCAGAATACAATCGCGCTAATCGCCTGTATGAAGTGGGTCGATATGATGCTGCATTCTTGCACTATGATCATGCAGTCCAGTTTAAGTCGGATTGGTTCTCGGCTTGGCTACGTCGAGGGAATAGCCTGCGGAAACTCCAACGCGACAAGGAAGCCCTAGCCTCCTACGATCGAGCCATCAAGCTAAAACCAACGAATTACTGGGGCTGGACGTTCCGAGGGATTGTCCTCTCCAAACTAGACCGCTACGAAGAGGCGATCGCCTCCTTTGACAAAGCCATTAAGATTCACCCCGAGAACTTTGAAGCCTGGTACGAGCGGGGACTGGCTCTAGAAGCTTCCCTACAATTTGAGGCAGCAGCGGCCTCCTACAAGCGAGCGATTGAAATTAAACCCGATGCCTCGTCGGCGTGGTATCACCAAGGCAATGCCCTGATGAACGAGGAACGTTATTCTGACGCTGTAGAAGCTTATAACCGGGCAGTTCAGCTTCAGCCCACCAATTATGAAGCTTGGTTTAATTTGGGTGAAATGCTGATGAATCAGTACCGCTACCCTGAAGCATTGGGAGTGTATGACCGCGCCATTCAGCTTCAACCGAAGAGCTATCAAGCTTGCTTCAATCGAGGCATCGTCCTGCAAAAATTACATCGCTACTCGGAGGCCGTAGCCTCCTACGATCAGGTGATTCAGCTTCAGCCCCAGGATTATGAAGCCTGGTTTTATAAAGGGATGGCTTTAAAGCCTCAATGGCCAGATGCAGCCCTAAAAGCGGTTGATCAGGCATTGCAGATCAATCCAGATTCTCCTGCGGTGTGGATCAGCCGGGGGCAGGTTCTGACGGACTTAAAAGAGTATCACTCGGCGATCGCGGCCTTTGACAAGGCGACTCAACTCAACGCCAACTTTCCAGAAGCTTGGTTTGGGCGAGGAATGGCCCTGTATGCCCTGGGGCAATACACAGACGCAATTATTGCCTATGACAATGCCCTCCAAACTCAGCCTGATTTTCTGGATGCTTGGATTCATCGCGGCGAAACCTTAGAAAAACTAAATCGCTATGTAGAAGCAGTCACCGCTTATGACAAAGTCCTGTTGTTAACTGCGGCCAATCCAACAGCAGCCGCCAAAGTGGGGTTGCAGCGGGGTCAGGCCCTAGAGAAGTTAGAGCGGTATCAAGAGGCGATCGTAGCCTATCGGCGGGTGGTTCAGGCTCGTCCCGATCACTTTGAGGGTTGGATGCAGCTCGGACAGGTTCTAGAAAAGGTGGAGCAGTATGCGAGTGCCTTTGATGCCTATCAACAGGCTCGAAACCTATGGTCAGACAACCTGCAAGTCGGCTTGAAGTGTGGTCAAATGCTGGAAAAAGCGCAACGATACCCTGAGGCGATCAAACTCTATGACAGTATTATTCAGCAACATCCTGGCTGTTGGGAAGCATGGATACAGCGGGGGCAAACTTTCGAGAAGTTGAGTTGTCATCAAGAAGCCCTGAGTTCCTATGGGGTTGCTTTGGAGTTACAGCCCAAGTCTAAGGAGGTCATTGCCCATCGCAATCGTTTGATGATGAAGTTGGGTAATGTTTAGTCCTTGAAGGTTGTTTAGCTCCTAAGCGATGAAATCTTCTGTGATCTCGTCGCCAGCAAGGGCAACTTGTAAGCTGAAGTTAAATCCACTGTCGCACTTAAACCGGGGGAGCTGAATCATATTGTCTTGGCTCCGGGCTTCGATTGTGCTGAGCGTTTCTGCCATGTCTGATAGGAGGGAAAATCTAACATGCTTCGGTAGATGGCGACCGGTAGAGTTAGGATAAAGCTGCGCTTTAACGCCAACCCGTTCATTGGTTTCCTTTGTGAGTTCTAGCACCAGCAAAACCTGGGTTTCCTCCAAGCTAATTGGCTTGACCTGGAGAACCTGTGGAGGATCAGCAAGGGCCGTATTTCTGAACGAACTCAATGCAAAGCGTTCTGAACCCTGAGAAAGGCTTGACTGAAAGGCTTCCAGTGATTGCCAACCGGGCTGAACCAGGTTTTCAAACCACCGCTGTAGATTGATGGTAGTCAACCCTTGACGCTTGCGATAGAGTCTATCTCTCCACTGGGGCTGTTCGATCAATGCTCCCCAAGTTTGAAAGGGGATTTCCAAACGAGGAATGAGCAGTTCGGGATTCCCTAAGCGCTCAATGAGTTGATCTGCCTGAGCCTGAGACAATTGGGGAAGCGGATCGACGGCACAACGGGTTTGGGCATCCGGACAGAATTGCTGCTCGACCCAGAACACATTCAGGTCTGAGATCAAGTGATCCTGGCTCAAGCTATAGGTGCGATCGCCCGGATCATATTCGCCTCTAGTCTTGAGCTGAAGATGAGTGGTATAGCCCCAAGGCTTGATCCAGCCCTCATCAGGATTGACCTGCACCGCTAGATAATAATCGCCTAGCCACTCAGGAATATCAACCCACTCTTGGGGAACTCGCAGCTCCTCGGTGTCAATGGTTTCGGTCGGAATCAGAATTAATCTGCGATGTTGTCTCACTTGAGCGGGATTTTGAACGTCAAACTGAACGGCGATCCCGTTGACAACATCCCAAATTTTGGTAGAAGCATTAGTGTTTAACCAAGCTGTGGCATGAGTTGTAGGGCCTTCCTGGAGCCAGGGTAATACCGCTTGCAGGCAAAGCTGATTGAGATAGGCATTCCAGCGACTGCCATGGGTTGAACCGGACTGACTCTGTTGCCAGGATCGAGTCGTAGCGGTTGTAGACAGTTCTAGCCAGCATTCGGGGATATCAACGAGAAAGCTCATAACAAAACTCCTTTTGAGTCAGTAATTCGGATAGTTAGGCTATCCAATAAGATTGGGGTATTCAGTTGGGTGCATCTCCTTTAGTTACGTTTGAACGGTGAGGAATATGCAGTTGAGGGGAGGGGTCAGGAACCAGGGGTTGAGTTGTGAAGCGAATCTATGGCGTGGTTTTTCATCCATTCTTCTAACAGCAGGCTCATCTGCTGAATTGTATCAGGAGTCAAGGGAGTCTGGGTCATATCCTGACTCCACTGCACCAAGGCTTTGAGTAGGATTTCTCTGGCTTTAGTTAACCGTCGAGAAACCGTATATTGCTTGGTTTCTAGGGTTTGGGCGATTTGCTGTTGGGTACAGCCTTGCAGGTAATACAACTCCAAAAGGTGTTGCAAGTCTGGCTTCATTTTGGCGATCGCCTCCTCCAACACCTGATTCAGTTGAACCTGCTGATGATAGCGGTGTTCAATTTCTTCACCAATAATCTGGGCCGTCAGTGGATCAGGCGCAACATCCGGGATATCGATTTCGATAACCTGAGAATCATCGGGTCTTTTGGGAATCGGTTCAAGTCGAGGATAGAGGTAGGAGCGGGCCCACTTTGCACTGCTGACCAGCCATTGTTCAAGGGTCGCCGGAGGGTGATTACTCCCTGAAAAACCGGGCTGTTTGCGTCGTTCTTGGCTGTAGAGTTGGGCGATCGCTTCCCAGATTGCCCCATCGGGTTTTGCCAATTGACGCGTTCCGGTAGCCCGATCAGGGACATACACGATTTTAAAACAGTTCCAAGCGAGGAGATATTGTTCAATTTGGTTGGCACTTAACCCAGCATTTTCTAAAGATTCTCGGAAGCGCCGCTGACTCAGCTTGCGGAGTAAGGCCCAATCGCTACAAATATCAGTTTCCCGGCGTTGGCGCAAGATATCTCGAATAATCGACTTGAAGGCAACGCTGGCATAGTCTGCCAGGTTGGAACCCTGGCTAGAGTCAAATCCTTTGAGTACTCGATTGACCTGGGCGATCGCAATCTGAAACAAGTCAGCAAGGCTTGACTGAGGATTAGCAAATCCGGATTCAGATGTTTTTCGGGCTGTCCAGTAACACGTTTCTTGTAAGTAGGCAATCAGATGATTTTCTGCCAACCGTCTTTTGACAGTAGATTGATTAACCGATTCGTCAACGGATTTGTCAACGGGTGTGTTCGTAGAGTGTTCTGAGGGGGCTTCGAGTTTGAGCTGTTGTTGCCAGATTCGATGCCAGTAGAGAGACCAAAATTGCTCTGAAGTTTCAGACTTTTGCACCGTTTTGAGTTGCTGCTCCATGCTCCGATGCAACCTAGCATCAGCCGCCCAACTGTTGAAGCGATCCTCAGCAAACTTGAGAAAAGTGGAAAAAATATCAATTAAGTTCTGTCGAGGGCGCATGATCTGGCTTCAGAGGGTTAATGGAACCGCTGCTTTCAGAATACAGCAGTCTTTCTTGGATTGGGAACTTTCAATTGTTAATCACTTCTGCTCCCTTTCAGGGGGTGTTGAACAGGTTATCTGACTATTTTTCCAATCATTAGCCCAATCAGAAAAGCTGACAACTCATAGGCCCCTGCAAGGATCAGTAACCCCAAGGTCATCGCAGCAATCCCAGCCGGAAGTGTATTTAGACTTTGATCTTGGGCGAGCATTGTTTTGTAATCATTAATTTCTTTAGTACACAGGGTTTCAGCACATTTTTCAAGAGAAATTTGTTCAGATTTCTCATAACTCTTGAGCGCACTTTTCGATGCCAGATAACCGAATAGACTCCCGAGGAGCAGTAGCAGAAACAGTTTAGCCAGGATTGCGGTTCGGGTTGATTGCTCAAATGTCAGAGTGATTTTTTTGGTCGTTTTAAGATCACTTTCTAGTGCCATAAGTCGATTCTCCTATTAAAGCTTTATTTGCCAATACAAAATTTACTAAAAATCCGATCCAAGATAGATTCTGTGACTTCTTCCCCAGTTACTTCCCCTAACGCATGAATTGCACCTCGGAGATCAATTGTCCAAAAATCAAAGGGTAGTCCTTCTTCAATCGTGATCTGAACCTGCTCCAAGGCCAGTTGTGCACGGGTTAATGCTTCAGCTTGTCGTTGATTAATCGCGATTTCTAAATTGGCCGCTTGCAAATTACCCCCATGAACGGCCTGAAGAATTGCGGCTTCCAACTCCGAAATTCCTTGATTTAGAGCCGCAGCCGTTAACACAATTGGAACTGAAGGATCGGGCAACTGTTGAGCAATTTTTTGAGGCAGGTTCTCCAAGGTTTCAGGTGAGATCTGATCTATTTTATTGAGAATTATAACTAGCGGACGATGCTTGATCGGTTGATAGATTTCTCTATCTGCCTCTGTCCAACCCGCCGTTGCATCCAGGGTGAGGAGGACTAGATCCGCTGACTGAGCCACTGAACGCGATCGCTCCACCCCGAGTTGCTCTACCCGATCCTCAGCATGGCGAATTCCGGCGGTGTCTAAAACCTGGACGGGAATCCCCCCCACCACGAGCTGGGACTCCACCACATCCCGCGTGGTACCGGGGAGATCCGTGACAATGGCGCGATCGCTCCGACTCCAGGCATTGAGCAAACTGGACTTGCCCACGTTCGGGCGGCCAACAATGGCAACTTTTAGACCAGATCGTAGCAGTTCTCCTTGATCTGCCGTGGCTAAGAAGTTGGACAATTCGGCTAAAACTTGGTGGATCTGCTGGATCGTCTTGGGTTCATCCAAGGGGGGTAAATCTTCCTCAAAATCCACCCGTGCCTCAATTTCGGCCAAAATATCAAGACAAGTGGCCCGGAGCTGACGAATGGGGTGTGCCAGCTTTCCCTGTAGTCCTGCCAAGGCGGCTTGAGCTGCGGCGGGAGATTGGGCTCCAACGAGTTCGGCCACACTTTCGGCTTGGGTTAAGTCCAAGCGCCCCTGTAAAAATGCCCGCAGGGTAAATTCCCCTGGTTGGGCCAATCTTGCCCCTGCCTCCAAACACAGTTGTAACACCTGTTGGACAGCAACAATGCCGCCGTGACAGTGAAATTCTACTATGTCTTCACGGGTGTAAGAACGCGGGGCCAACATCAGCAGGAGCAAGGCTTCATCCACAACCTGCTGGGTGTGAGGGTAACGGATATAACCGTAGAGAATGCGATGACTTTCCCAAACTTGGCGACCCGGCGCTTGGAACAGGGTTCGGGCAATGGTGACAGCCTCAGGCCCTGAGAGTCGCACAATACCAATACTGCCTTGCTGGGGAACAATCGCTGTGGCGATCGCGGCAATTGTTCCTCCTGTACCGATGCGACTGATCATAGGTAAATCGATCCGGTTAGTAGAACAAACTATAGTGCATCGGTCATGACTGATGAGATCTCGGTAGGGCAAGCTTCCAGGCTGTGCAGAGAAGATGCTCACTCTACATTCTGCGTTACATCAGATTGTTATAGTCAAACAAATCAGTAAAAGTCTGCCTCAATTTTATCAAAAGGGATGAACCCTTCCCCGATCAGCAGAATTGGCCTTCGGGTAAACAGCAGCATTCCTCGATAAGTTTCGCGATGAATCACCACCCCTAAAGGACGGCGCATCTGTCGCCCATGAACCTGAAAATAGCTGAGGTAAATCTGCTTTGCTGCTCTAATCAAAACGGGATCGAGCCAAACCGATGTGGATTGGCGCGCCGTCAAAAGTTCTGGTTGGGATTGAGTCGCCTGTACCAAAGGGTTTAGCGTCCAAGAGCAGGAGCGGGGTGAATCTAGATTTGTTTGAATTGTAACCCAAGAATTGAATGATATTATCTACACTCTAGGGTCTATTTTGCTGATCTGAGAAGGTGTTTGAAAGGGGTGTCAAGCAGCGCAAGCAACCAGACCCATAGTAAAAATAGGCAATTTTAAGCTGCGCCGCCCAACCCGTTGGGTCGCCAATCTAACTGTTTAAACACCCTCTGAATTCCTCATCCCAATTTTCAATGTTGTTAACTGTTGTCTTCGCTAATATCTTTGCTGCTTCCTTTATTCAATTCTGGAAAACGAAAGGTAAACTGATCGGATTATTCAGTCTCTGTTGTGTATTAATCCTGAGTTGTAGTCAGTCCGTTTCTAATCATTCCGCCTCAACTTCTGCAAATGGCGATCGCATTATTATTGGAACAACCTTAAAATTAAGAACCCTTGATCCAGCAGATGCCTATGAAGTCTTGTCCGCCAATATGCTCTACAACTTAGGGGATGCTCTCTATGATTATTCCCTAGGAACCGATGAACTGATTCCAAGGTTGGCAACAGCATTACCTGCAATCAGCAAAAATAGTCTAGTTTATACCATTCCATTGCGTCAAGGAGTTGTGTTCCATGACGGCATACCGTTTAATGCCGAAGCAATGGCTTTTTCCCTACGACGATTCATGGAAAATGGTGGATCTCCGTCTTCTTTGTTAGCAGATTCAGTCCAGGAAATTCGAGCAACTGGAGAGTATGAATTAACCATTCAGTTGCAGAAACCCTTTGCCGCTTTTACTGCTCTACTGGCCTTTCCGGGACTCTGTGCTGTTTCTCCCAAAGCCTATGAAATCGGGGAAGGAAAATTTCAGTCGCAGATCTTTGTGGGGACTGGCCCCTACAAACTAACCGAATATGCAACCGACCGAGTACGTTTGGATACTTTTGAGAATTATTGGGGGAAAAAACCTGCAAATTCAGGTCTGGATATTCAGCGATTATCTAACTCTGCTAACTTGTTCATTGCCTTTAAAAGTGGAGCAATTGATGTTGCCTACTTCTCCCTTGATCCGGATCAAACCAATAGTTTACTTCAGGGGGTTCAAAATAATCGATGGCAAGTCGTAACTGCGGATGGCAATACTGTTAATTACATGGCGCTGAATGTCAACTCACCGCCCCTAAATCAACCTGAAGTTCGACAAGCCTTGGCGGCATTAGTTGACCGTCCTTTCCTCAATGAACGAGTGTTACTAGGTCAAGGTGAACCTGTTTATAGCCTGATTCCTTCAACTTTAGACAGTTATCAACCCGTATTTCAACAAGTCTATGGAGATGGTAATATTGAGCAGGCAAAGGTATTGTTAAAACAAGCAGGCTATACTCGAGAAAATCCAGCAATAATCGAGCTGTGGTATCCATCTGGCTCGACAAAACGGGGTATTCTTGCCAGTACATTAAAGGCATTAGCTGAAAAGTACTTAGAGGGTTTAATGAAGCTTGAACTCAACAGTATTGACGCAACAACGGCCTACAAAAATCTGGAAAAAGGGGTTTATCCAACCTTTATGCTAGATTGGTATGCAGATTTTTTAGATGCAGATAATTATGTTTCTCCATTCCTGAATTGCACTAAAGGCTCACCGCAAACAGGATGTCAACAAGGAGCTAGTCAGTATCAAGGATCATTTTATTACAATCAAGCAGTAAACCAGTTAATTGCCCAACAACGTCAGGAACAAAACCCTCAGAAGCGCCTGGAACTCTTACGGAAAATTCAAGACTACTTAGCTCAAGATGTCCCCTATATTCCCCTATGGCAAGATAAAACCTATCTATTTTTCCAGAATAATATTGATGGAGTTCACCTACAATTAACCCAACAAGTTCCCTTCTGGACAATGAGTAAATCTTGAGATTATAGAGCAGCCCTCAATAATTTATGGGAGGGGTTCGGAGACTTCATCCCCAAACCCCTCTCTAGTTTTCTCATGATTGATTTAAATCGCTGTATTGACATTGAACTAATCTTGTAAAACCTGAAGGTTATCTGGCAGAAAACTAACAATTACACTGTCACCAGGTTGATAGATCTGAAACTCCTGGGATCTCAAGTTTTGTCTACGAGCAACAATTGAAAAATCAGGGCTAAGTTGAATCAGATAACGGGAATCTGTACCAAGATAAACCACCTCTTGAACTGTTCCTAACCATCCTGATTCTGTGGAAGAATTCACGGGATCAAGTCTAAGTTTCTCAGGACGAATGACGAGGTTAACAATTTGACCCACTGATAACGGTTCCAAAGAAGTCAGTGGTACAGAAAATTTTTCACTCACGAGGAGAATAGAGCGATCGCTATCTTGTTCTATAACTCTTCCTGGAAAGACATTACTTTCTCCAATAAAATCAGCAACAAATCGGGTTTTTGGTGACTCATAAATTTCGACGGGAATCCCGACTTGCAGCAAGATTCCTTGATTCATGATGCCAATTCGATCTGACATGGTAAGGGCTTCTTCTTGGTCATGGGTGACATAGATAAATGTAATTCCAATCTGTTGCTGCATCCGTTTTAGTTCGAGTTGCATTTCACGGCGCAGTTTCAAATCCAAGGCTCCTAAAGGTTCATCTAAAAGTAAGACTTTGGGTCGTTTTACCAATGCTCTCGCAAGGGCAACTCGTTGTTGTTGACCTCCGGATAGTTGACGAGGATAGCGATGCTGAAAATCAGCTAGTTTTACGAGGGTCAAAGCTTCAGTAACTCGTTCTCGAATCTGGGGTCGAGGTAAGTTTTCCATCTCTAAGCCAAAGGCAATATTTTGAGCCACAGTCAAGTGAGGAAAGAGGGCATAATTTTGAAAGACTGTATTGACGGGGCGATGAAAGGGAGGCAAAGTTTGAACGGATTGATGATGAATCTGAATATCACCAGAACTCGGCAATTCAAAGCCAGCAATCATTCGCAATGTTGTTGTTTTACCACAACCCGATGGCCCCAAAAGGGAGAAAAATTCTCCCTGGAAAATTTCCAAATTAATATTGTCAACGGCGAGAACAGTCTTACCTTGATTTCCGGTAAAAGATTTAGAGACATTCGTGAGCTTAACAGCGCTGTTCATAGAGATATTGTCAGCCATTGATCAATTTTTATGCTTGGTTTTTATGCTTAATTTTTTATGTTTAAGATTCAGAACCCAACATCAACTGTTTTTCCTAACTACTTTTCCTAACGGTTTTTTCTACTGACCAATACTCAGTTTGATTTCTGCCCAAGCTTCATCGTATAATCTGAGGCTTTCACCCACATCCTTCAAATATTTAAGTTTAGCAAAGACCTCTTCCGAAGGATAAATTCCGGGATTACTGAGGTTTTCTGCCTTAATTAACTTTTGTTCAATGGCTGTTTTGTTGGGAGAACCATAGTTAATAAAGTTTGAAATCCTCGCTCCCACTTCAGGCTCTAGAATGAAGTTGATAAACTTCTCGGCCAGCGCTTTGTTCGGTGCACCTTTGGGAATAACCATGTTGTCTGTCCAGAGAATTGTTCCTTCTTTTGGAATGGCATAGCGCAGGTTAGGATTCTCTGCCATGACTTGAAAGATGTCACCGCTGTACTCCATTGTAAAGTCAACTTCTCCTTGATTGAGTAATAACTGACCTGTGTCAGGCACAAAAGCAGCAATCGTCTTCTGGTTCTTAAGAATGAACGTCTTGGCTTGTTCGATTTCTGTTGGATTGGTTGTATTTGGATCGTAGCCAAGATACATTAAGATTGCGCCGAAAGTATAACGCATATCGTCTAGCCAAGCTGTTTTACCTACTAATTTCGGATCGAACATGGCCTCCCAACTAGTGATTTCCTGACCCGTTGCTTTGATGTTGTAGCCAATTCCCAACGTACCCCACTGATAAGGAAAACTATAGGTATTTTCTGGGTCGTAAGGAGGGTTGAGAAACTTTGGATCAACATGCTGGATGTTTGGAATATTCTCTTTGTTCAAGGGCTCTAATAGTCCCTCATCCGCCAGAATTTTCACCATGTAGTCAGCGGGAAAGGCAATATCATAGCCAGGATTTCCAGGCTTTAACTTGGCGTAAAGACTTTCGTTACTATCGTAGGTATCATAATTAACTTTAACTCCATATTTTTGTTCAAATTCAGTAATTACGGCTGGATCAATATAAGTTGACCAGTTGTAAAGACTCAACACTTGAGGGGGATTAGAATTGTTGTTTGAGATATTTGAATTACTTGCGGTACAGCCAATGGGTAGGGCAGCACTTAAGATCAATACAAGCAGAAAGGTTAGTAGTCTTTTCATAGATTAAGTTTACAAAATTAACTTGTAAATTAATTTGCAAATTAATAACTGTGAATTCACACTAATTCATAGTTACTAATTGCTGTTGTCACAAGTGATGCGCTGAACATCAGAGTTACTCAGAAATTTGTGCGGACTCTCAGGTACAACGGTGTAGAAAGTAATAATCATCATACAAAGGAGTGCACAGTATTGCGAAAACCTTTTCCGCCAGATTGAAGTCTTAGTTGTTAGAGTCAAAGGTGGGACAGTCAGAGCGAGATCAGCCCTTGGTGTCAGTGGGCATTCAGGCTGATTGATCACAGTGAACGGGACAGACGGCCAGACTCGGGGGCTCGGCAAATCACCTTTATCCGGAGTTTATGAGGATATCTCTATGCTGGATTTTAGTCAGAATAGCCTTGGTTTTGATGTGGGTTTTGATGCAGCAGACCCAGTGAGAAGTACAGTCCAGGGAGTCTTGGAGCATGTAGACTCTTGGTTTTCCTCAAGTTCTGCCGATATTCGCTGCAATTTTGCCAGTTTGCGAGCAGGTCTGTCCGCTAACACTCCTAGTATTCATGTCCAGGCAGAGCAGTTCGGTAGCCTGGGCAACGATATCCTATTTGGCACGGTTGGAGAAGATAGGATTGCAGGTCTCCCAGGAGATGATGATCTTCTGGGAGATGACGGCAATGATAGTCTCTATGGGGGCCAAGGACTAGATGTGTTGCTGGGAGGGTCAGGTAATGATTATTTGTCTGGAGATCTGGAAAGTGATTTTCTCTCTGGCGAGGGGGGAGCAGATATATTTGCTTTATCTCCAGTTGATCCCTTCAGTTTTTTCCTGACTGATTTTATCCTGGATTTTGAGCCAATGGTTGATTTCATTGGGTTAGTCGGGGAGTTGACAGAGGCCGATTTATTGATCGAATCAGTGGAGTTAGAACCCGGACAAATTGATACGTTGATCTGGCATTCGGCTGCAAATACGTTACTCGGAGTCGTGAGTAATGTATCGGCAGAACAATTAGCAGGGAGGTTTATCATCCCAGAGTCAACGGCTGCAACGGTGGTTTCTACTTTATCAACGGCGGTCGATCTGGGAACTCCGAGCCCAACGTTGGTGGTAAACGGCCAAGTTGATGACACCAATCCTGAGGATATCTATCGGTTTACCCTGGACAACGAAAGTGACTTGAACCTGAGTCTGACAGGGCTAGGGGCCGATGCCGATGTAGTGTTGGTGCAAGACCTCAATGACAATGGCGAAATTGAAGTTACGGACATCATCGATCGATCTGAGGAACCTGCCAGCTTACCGGAGTCCCTGGCTGTCACTGCCCTGCCGGTCGGAACCTATTATGTTGTGGTCTATCAGTATGACGGGAACACTCCCTACACCTTGAGTTTATCGACCGTTCCCAATCTTCAACTCAGCCCCGATCTCACCGGAGAACAATTTGACAGTCGGTTTGGCTATGGTCTAGTCGATGCGTCGGCGGCAGTCGCTCAAGCCATAGGATTAACCCCCTTTGCCTCAGTCCCCGACTTAGGCGGAAATGATTGGGGACGAGATACCATTAATGCCCCAGAAGTTTGGGCCACAGGTACAACCGGAGTGGGGGTAACGGTGGCGGTGATTGACAGCGGCGTAGACTACACTCACCCTGATTTGGTTGCCAATATCTGGACTAACGGTGATGAAGTTCCAAATAATGGCCTAGATGACGACGGTAATGGCTTTGTGGATGATCGTCGGGGTTGGGACTTTGTAGATAGAGACAGTGACCCAATGGATTTAAACAGCCATGGAACCCATGTGGCAGGAATTATTGCAGCCCAACAGGATGGTATTGGTATCACTGGAGTTGCTCCCAACGCCCAAATTATGTCGATTCGAGTCCTGGATGAAGAGGGCTTTGGGAAAGTTAGCGATGCGATCGCCGGAATTCAATACGCCGTGGAGAACGGGGCTGACGTAATTAACCTGAGTTTGGGGGGAGATGGCTTTACCCCAGCTGAGTTTGATGCCATTCAGTGGGCAACTCAACAAGGGGTAGTGGTAGTGATGGCCGCCGGAAATGAAGCCGCGACCCAACCCAATTTCCCCGCCCGGTTTGCCAGCAATTTTGGTCTTGCCGTGGGTTCCAGTACGCAGGGAAAAACCCTGTCTAGTTTCTCAAATCAAGCCGGAACAACTGTGCTGGATTATGTTCTGGCCCCTGGTGGCGATGGCGGGTTTCCCAACGCTGGAGACATTTATTCCACCGTTCCCCCTGGGCTGGCTGGAGTCCCTTATCAATTTTTTGCCGGAACCTCCATGGCAACTCCTCACGTTGTTGGAGTGGTTGCCCTGATCAAACAAGCCAACCCGAACCTGACGGCTGCAGCGATTGAGCAAATTATTGTGGAAACTTCTAGCTTATCCGGCTTGAGTTTGGGGTAAGAGAAGTCAACCTTGCTTCTATCGAAATACCTCAGGAGCTACTACTTGATATTTACAACCACAGAGTAACCTGCTCGTCGTTAATGTCAGGTTGCTGGAAGCCACATATATAGCAATGCCCCCTAAACTTCCTGGTTAAGGCACTGGATATAGTGGCACATTAATTGATACAGAGGCTATACTACACTGGGAGGCTAAAGTTTTCTCACACGAAAAATGGCAAAAAATAGTGGTCGTGGGCGCATCCGTGTTTTTTTCGCAGAGGTTGAGGGTGATGATGAAACTATTCAAGAAGGTCTGCAGGCAATCAACGTAGCCGCAAACAAAATTTTTCAGTCTTCTCCAAAGATTGTCAAAATATTGCCAGCTTCTGCAACTCCTCTTGATGAAGATGAACTCCTTGAGGAGCTAGATTCAGAGAATGAAGAGGACAATCTGGTTTCAGCCAGTGTGACTGCGAACTCGAAACCTAAAAAGAGTTCATCTAAGCCTCCTATTATGTCAATAGTGAAAGATTTGAACTTGCGACCAGAAGGCAAACTTTTATTTAGGGACTTCTATGCCCAGAAAAAACCATCTACTCAAGAGCAAGCTGTTACGGTTGCAGTTTATTACCTGAAGCGAGTTCTGGAATTAGATAAGGTAACGCCAGAGCATGTATTTACTTGCTTCAAAGATGTTGAACGAAAAACTCCAAAACACATGCCTCAAACTATTCGGGATACTGCAAAACGTAGAGGATGGGTTGATACCTCAGAACGAGGCAGTATCAGAATTACTAACCACGGTGAGAACTTAGTTGAGCATGACTTACCTGCTTCCAATGGCAAAAAAGGTTCATAGCACATAGATGGAGCTAGAAGATTTTTGCATTCGACTCAATCAGCTTGAACTTTCAAATGCTCAACGTGCATTAGCTATTCTCTGGTTTCATGACTCTGAAACAACGGGTATATATATGAAAGCAAGTGCGCTGGCACGTGCTATTTATACGAGTGGACTTGGCAATCCTCACCCAACACAGCTTGAAGAAGCAATTGTGAAGACAAAACTTGCACTCAAAAACAAGGCTGGATTTAAGCTCAAGCCAACCGAGCGCGATACGATTAAAAGTTGGCTTGTGCCAATTCTAGAGCGGGTAGTTGCTGATGTTGATTTAGATCATGGCTACCTACCAGAAGCAGTGTGGAAGAATACAAGGGGCTATATTGAAAAAATTGCTTTTCAGATAAATGGTTGCTTTCAATATGGATTTTATGATGGTGCATCCGTGCTTCTTCGTCGGCTAGTTGAGACACTTCTAATTGAGTGTTACGAACATGATAAAACTCAAGCCCGTATAGCTGATTCTGATGGCAATTATTTTATGCTGTCAGGAATTATTGCTGATGCTGTTGATAAAAGTGGACTTTAACTAGGTCGTGAAACAAAATCTGTTCTGCGCGAATTGAAAGCTATTGGTGATCGATCGGCTCATAATAGACGATACAACGCTGTTCGCGCTGATTTAGAAAAAATCCGTTTAGGAGTGCGGTTGGTAGTAGACGAGTTAATTCAGCTAGCAGAGTTGAGACGTTAAGTTGTTTTCATACCTCTGCAATCTTCCTCAATCATGTGTGCAAGTTACGAAGAGTTCTACACATGGAATTTGAATGGAACCCGGACAAAGCAGTACTAAACCTTGAGAAGCATGGTGTGTTCTTTCAGGAAGCTTCAATCGCTACGTTATCATTGGTACATCTCGATTTGGACAACTTTTAGTTGTTGCACATACTGACCGAGAGGAAAAGATTCGAGTCATAAGTGCCCGAAAAGCAACTAGACAGGAAAGGAGGTTCTATGAAGAAGGAAATTAAGAATGAAATGGAAGATGAATTGCGTCCTGAGTATGGCTTCGCTCAGATGAAGGAAGGAGTTAGGGGCAAGTCTGTCGAGCGATATCGTGCAGGGAAAAATTTAGTGCTGTTAGATCCCGATGTTGCTCAAGCCTTTCCTAATGATGCAACAGTAAATGAAGCATTACGCCTCCTGGTTCAGGTTGCTCAGCGTCAGCAGCCCAACGTTGACGAAATACATCGAATACTATAGTATTCGGATATGACACACAAGACTATTGACTTATTTTCTGGCGCGGGTGGCTTGACTACAGGATTCAATCTGGCAGGTTTTGAATCTTTATGCGCGATCGATGTAGATGCGAAAGCCCTAGCAACCTACAAGCACAATTACGCAAACACCAAAATCGTTCATCAGGATATCTGTGAGGTTAATCCTTTAGATTTGCGATTAAGTTTGGGCTTGCAAAGGGAAGAAGTAACAGCGTTGATAGGTGGGCCTCCATGCCAAGGATTTTCAAGAAACATCCCTGCTGACTATCGTTACCTCAGCGACTCTCGCAATCAGCTATATCGGACATTCTTGGAATTCGTCCAGGAATTTAGACCCCTTTACGTTGTTATGGAGAACGTACCCGAAATTTTGAAAGCTTATAGTGGTGTAGTTAAGGATGAAATTACTCAACAACTTGAATCACAAGGTTATAAAGTCACTTGTGCATCACTAAACTCAGCGCATTATGGAGTACCGCAGACTCGATCAAGGGCTTTTTTCGTGGCCAGTTTAGATAAACCATTTCAATTTCCTGAACCTACACATGCTGGCGAGATTAGAAGTGATTACAGAGCTACAAAATCTTGTACTCAACTTACTCTCCTGAAACCAAACATTTCTTTAGTCGTCACAGTTAGAGATGCAATTGGTGATCTGCCACCATTGAACGCAGGACAAGAATATGATGCTGAGGCTTATCCTTTTCCACCCCAAACTCCCTACCAAGCAATGATACGTAATGGAAGCACCAAACTTTTCAATCACGTTGCTCGTGCTTTGAGTCCTATTCAAATGTCGAGAGCACGTCTTCTTAGTGAAGGGCAAGACGCTAGAGACTTACCGCCTGAATTAGCTCCTAAAAAGCACTATAGCGGTGCATACGGCAGGCTTTACTGGGATAAACCAGCAAGAACTATCACAAGATGGGTTTTCCATCCAGGATCTGGCAGATTCTTTCACCCAACCCAAGATCGGACAATTACAATCCGTGAAGCTGCAAGATTACACTCTTATCCAGATAACTTTCATTTTCTGGGAACGTACACGGATATGGCTTCTCAAGTCGGAGAATCAGTCCCCCCACTTCTAGGCAAAGTAATAGCTGAATCTATTCTCCAAGCTCACTGTCAAAAGATTGCATACTGAGTTGATCTTGCAAAGCTGAGAGAATAGTCTGTACATATCGATCAAGTGTAAGACGATTTCGCTCAACCCTAATATGAACCGCTTCTGGAGGAATGGTTCTAGCTCTGAAAAGTTGCTTTTGATTCTTGTACCAAACTAACTCTGTCTTACCTGCAATACTACCTTGTAGCCCTGCTCGTGATCTCCCAGTGACTCTATCAACTGTCCAAACCCAAGAAAAATCATTTGGGTCAAATGGATTGAGAGGAAATTCACAGTAGATATATTCATATCCTCTAATGGTTTTCAGCAATATGCCTTCATAGCTATTTGTAATATTCTGTGATGTTTTACTCGATATAATTTTCTCGTTCCAATGCTGAACAATAGCTGCTCCTAGGTCAGCAGGTGAGGATTGTTCAGTTAAATTAGGAAAGCCAAGTTGGACAGCTTTTTTGATGATATCTGCTCTCTGAATCACAAACAAAAATGTATTTACAGATGTAAGACTGTTCAGTTGAAGAGACTTGAGTGACCAGCCAGTTGCAGTGGTGATGTCAACGGCATCATATAAGAGTTTGCTACGTCCTAACGCTGGATCTGATAAAGGAATATTCTTAATATAATGAAAAATTGCCTCCCAAGTATAATCTTCTATCGAACCGATAACTGGAGACGCAATAGTCGCAATAATGGCTTGCCTCAATCTTTCAATCTCATTTTCCTTCAGCACTCAAGAGTTCCTCCACGGCTCGTAAAAACTCCCCCATTGTTATGTCCAGAGCATTTGTAATGTGGCTAAGAACTCTAACAGATGGACTTTTTAGCCCTCGTTCAAGCTGGCTGATGTATGTTCTGTGCAGACCTGTAACTTCTGCCAGATATTCCTGTGACCAACCTTTCTCAATACGACGACGTTGTATCTCTAGTCCTAAAATTTGGTCTAGTTTGCTAAGCTGCATATAAAAATGAAGATTAACGCTTTGAATACCAAAGTTCCACAGACTAAAGTATTCAAAGCGTTGTGTAAGCACTGATTGCTCAGCATTTAGCTAACTCCATGGCAGTGTACGCACCATAACAAATCACTGCACCCGACTCTTGACTTAGAAGAACCGATCAAGTGTTTACCAATTAAAGCGGGTGAGTTGATCGTTACATACTTCGTTTCTGGATTAGGAACGGTTTTATCAATTAGTTGCAAGTGCTAAACTCTGCTCAGAGATAGGGTTAGGGATTACCTCTCCTTTTGAGTTCTGTTTCGAGTAGCTAGCGATCTCGATATTTATCAGAAGGCTTGGTGCCACGATTAGTTTTTTAGCACTTTTACTTACTTAAAAAAACACCAAGTAAACTTACTCAGCAACTCACTAAGCTACTGAGCTGCTTAAATAATAACCAACTGAATGATCGGAGTGTTTGGAAGCAACGATTTTCAAGGATTTCGGCTCCCCTTCTCCTTTTGGGGAAGAAGGGGTTGAGGATAGTAGAAGGCTTGCTGAGTAAGCGTTTCACCTACTTGTACGTAAGGGATAGCCTTAATAAGGGGGGTGGCTTTGACCGGGGGATCATGTTAAGTCTTTCAGGCAACGGTCTGGATTACCTGATTGACAAACAACTCACAAGTGTCTCCTCGATATCCCCGCTTAGGAGTAATAAAGACTTCTTGACCCGACTGCAGCCCCAACTGATTAAACTGTTCTCGGCTCAAGCGGGCAAACACATGATGTTGATCGGCGAACACCAAATCCACCTGCACATCTGAACCCAGGTGAATAATGCGTTGAACCCAAGCCGCAGTCGCTTGATCATCAGGAGAGTCCGATACCTGGATATCATGGGGACGAACATAAACATGGGGTTGGGAGAAATCAACATCCTGTTCCCAGAACAGAGCATGGGCAGGAACAACATTCACTGCCCCAATAAAATCCATCACAAACGGGGTAGCTGGGCGGTCATAGATTTCAGCCGGGGTTCCGACTTGTTCAATCTTGCCGTGATTCATCACCACGATTTCATCGGCTACAGCCATCGCCTCCTCCTGGTCATGGGTGACAAATACACTCGTGACATGAACTCTGTCATGCAACTGCCGCAACCAACTGCGTAACTCCTGGCGCACCTTGGCATCCAACGCTCCGAAGGGTTCATCCAACAACATCACTTCTGGTTGCACAGCCAAAGCCCGAGCCAGAGCTACTCGTTGGCGCTGACCTCCGGACAGTTGGGCTGGATAGCGATTGCCCAATCCCTCAAGTTGGATTAACCTTAACAATTCCTCGACATGCTGCTTGATTGACTCAGCATTGTATTTCCGAATTTCCAGCCCAAAGGCAATATTCTGACGCACCGTCAGATGCTTAAACAAGGCATAGTGTTGGAAGACAAATCCCACATTCCGTTGGCGCACATCGAGATAGGTCGTGTCCTGACCATCAATCCAGATACTGCCTGTGTCGGGCGCTTCCAATCCAGCAATCGCTCTCAACAGGGTAGACTTGCCCGAACCAGAGGGGCCCAGTAATGCCACCAGTTTTCCTGTTTTGACCGTGAGGTTGATATCGTCAAGGGCGTGGAAGTCCCCGAAGTGCTTGGAAACATGTTTGATGGTGATACTCATGGTAGGAATTTAAGAATAAAGGACAGTAAGCTGGACAATTCTCATCGGTTAAGCTGAGGCTACAGAACCCAAACTGCTTGATCAAACTTAAGGCAGAGGATCATTAATGGGTTCCCAACTTTCGTTGAGTCCGGCGCTCCAGGATTTCTTTGAGCACTAGGGTGACAACCGCAAGGAGGGCTAAAATGGCCGCCGCACCAAAGGCCGCTTCATCCTGATAGTTTTTGTGAGCCTGCTCTACAAAGCAGGGTAACGTCAGGGTACGGCCCGCAACCAAACCAGAAACGACTGAAACTGCCCCAAACTCCCCCATGGCTCTGGCGTTCGTCAATAGCATCCCGTACAACAACCCCCATTTGATATTAGGCAGGGTGACTCGCCAAAATATCTGCAACCCACTGGCTCCCAAGGTTTTAGCTGCTTCTTCCTGATCAGCACCGACTTCTTCCAACACCGGCAGCACCTCTCTGGCCACAAAGGGCATCGTCACAAACATCGTCGCGATCACCATCCCCGGTACGGCGAAGACAATCTTGAGATCAAACCGCTCTAGCCAGGGAGCAAACCATCCGTTACTTCCATAGAGCAGGACAATCATCAGTCCCGCAACCACGGGAGAAATGGCAAAGGGCAGGTCAATAATACTGATTAACAAAGTCCGTCCGGGAAAGTGATGGCGGGCAATTCCCCAAGCGGCACAGAGGCCAAACAGGGTGTTCAGGGGGAGGCAAATCGCAGCGATTAACAGCGTTAGTTTCACCGCATGGAGGAATTCTCGGGTACTGGCAGCATTCAGAAACGGGGCAATTCCTTTATGAAACGCTTCGTAGAATACGACAACAGCAGGAATAAACAACACCAGAAACAAGTACGTTAGGGCAATTCCAATCAGCACGCCTTCGACGGGAATTTGTCGCACTCGATGAGCCAGAGTAGATCTGACCCCTGACGGTTGCCCTTTCCCTGGCGGAGTCAGTTGCGGTAAAGCTTCATCAACCTTATAAGTCATCTTCTGAACCATCTTTTGATTTGTTTCCACACTCTCTTCTGAACTAACCTTCTGAACTAACCTTCAATTAACCTTCTAAACCTGTAGCACCCTCTGGAGTAATATCCCTAGGCTTTAATGCCGTAGCGTTGTCCCCAGCGTTGCAAGCTGTTGATCACCAGCAGCATAGCTAACGAAATCATCAACATCACTGTGCCAATCACCGCTGCCCCGGCATAGTCGTACTGTTCCAACCGCTGAAATACAAGCACCGGAGCAATCAAATCCTTGAATGGAATCGCGGAAGAGATAATCACCACTGACCCGTATTCCCCAACCGCCCGAGAAAATCCCAGGGCCACTCCGGTCAAGATAGAAGGCAATAACGGGGGCAGCAACACCCGCCAGAAGGTTTGGAGGGAAGATGCCCCCAGAATTTGAGCGGCCTCTTCTACCTCCGGTTCCATTTCCTGCAACACGGGTTGCAACGTTCGCACCACAAAAGGTAAGGAGATAAAAATCATTGCCACTAAAACCCCCAAGCGAGTAAAGGCGATCTTGATACCCAAGGGGGCAAAAAACTGACCAATCCAGCCTTGTTCGCTGTAGAGGGTTGCCAATACTAGCCCCGCCACCGCAGTTGGGAGGGCAAAGGGTAAGTCAATCATGGCATCCACGATTTTTTTGCCTGGAAAGCTGTACCGTACCAACACCCAGGCCACCAGCACCCCCATCACTCCATTAATTAACCCAGCTAACAACGCCGTGATAAACGTAACGGCGTAAGCAGAGAGGGCAACTGGAGCGGTGGCAATCGTCCAAAACTCACCCAGGCCAATGGCAAACGATTTGGTAAATAGTGCTGCCACTGGTAGGAGCAACAGCAGAGAAAGCTGCACAATCGTAACAACCCAAGGGATAGAAACTCGCCTCAGGTTTGGATCAATCGTTTGGCGCAATGGAGTCAACGGATTCATAATTTTACGACTTGAATTTTCGGTGAGAAACTCAACAATACTTACACCCCGTGCTCGAACCAATCGTCCCAACTCGTTGTATTTCCGCCAGTCCAGATCTCTAGATGCAAGCTTTTCAGGTAGATCAAGGCATTTTCGAGATCAGCTTTTTTACCTTCTAAATTCAGGTCAAACCAACCATCTCCATTGCCATTCGCCCCAAGAATTGCTGCCGTAATCGTGATCGTTAAACCATAATCAGACACAAGCTGAGAAATCACGGGTTCCTGATGGTAATGCTGGGGAATTCTCAGGCGAATTCGTTGTTGAACAAGGGTTTTTGCTGTTTTCATCGTCAATAGCTGGAAAGAACTGCCTGCCCTAAACGTGCTATCTGGACTGAGCAATTTGGGCTTGAATTTCGTCGAACATGGCACCATCTGCAAAAAATTGAGTTTGAACGGTATTCCAACCGCCTAAATCCTTCACCGTAAACAGCTTTTGAATTTTGGGATATTGGCTGGCAAATTCAGTCTCAACTTCAGGCACAATGGGACGGAACCCAACCTTGGCAAATTCCCGCTGGGCTTCAGGTGTAAATAGATAGGCGGCAAAGGCTTCGGCCACTGTCCGTGTGCCATGTTTGTCAACGTTTGTATCCACGATTGCAACTGGGCTATCAATTGAAATGTTGTAATCGGTCGGGATCGCGTAAGGTTGGGATTCTCCCTTCTGAGCCGCGAGAATCACTTCGTTTTCATAGTTGATCAGGACAGTTCCCTGACCTTGTTTGTAGAACACATCGCTAGCTGCACGGGCATCTTTCGCCAGCACTGGCACTTGTTGATAGACCTGTTGTACAAAAGCTTGAGCTTCTGGTTCACTGCCTCCGGCCTGGGTGACAGCTCCCCACAAGGCCATAAAGTTCCATCGGGCGACTCCAGAGGTTTTAGGATTGGCGGTGATCACGGCAACCCCCTCTTTTGATAAATCTGACCAGCCCTTCACGTCTATCGATTCATCCCGTTTGACCAAGGCCACCACTGACTTGTGAACAATGGCAT
This sequence comes from Microcoleaceae cyanobacterium, assembly GCA_051652765.1. Taxonomy (GTDB): domain Bacteria; phylum Cyanobacteriota; class Cyanobacteriia; order Cyanobacteriales; family Microcoleaceae; genus JBHJGO01. The sequence goes on from JBOFUV010000034.1 coordinate 81,125, forward strand.
CGTTCGGGAGTTCCTGTTCCCAACCCGGTTGAATCAGCCCAGCCTTTTCAATTTTCTCCGTATCCAGGGCTAGGGCCAGAGCGACGATATCGGCCTCTAGTCCATCAATTACGGCTCTGGTTTGAGACCCTGAACCCCCATAACTCTGGTCAAATACGACTTTTTCTCCCGTTTTGGCTTCCCACTCCGCCGCAAACTTGGGAATGATTTTTTCATAGGCACTCTGGGTCACTGCATAAGACACGAGGGTTAGTCTTTTCTCTTCCCCTTGACCCGTCGTGCTCGTAGTTGTTGCCTGACTATCCGGACTTGTATTGGAACCGGTTACTTGAGTATTGGCGCTCTGGTTTGACGGTGAGCACGCGGCCAGGAACCCACTCAGTACAACTGTTGTGGCCAACCCCATAACCCCAAAGCAGGCACGCCGAGACTGAAAAGACGAATTCATAGGTTTTCTCAAAGAAGGTGTAAGTCAACGCCACAAAGAAAAAGGATCAGAAGGAGTTGAGAGGAGGTCTCAGTCCTTCATTTCCATCTGCGTACGTTGAATCCGATTGTACATGAATTTAATTTGAATTTCAATACATTTTGAATTTAATCAAAAGCTACTCAAAAAATTATTCAAGACATTAATGATGTGGGATGGCTATCTCGTCCGCCTCAGTCAAGCAACAAAATCAGGGCGAGGTCACCTCGCCCTGATTGAAAATCTGGGTGCTGAAAAAATATCAGTGTTGAAATTGACTCTGTAGGAGCCCCCAACCTTTAGGCTCCCCTGGGATCTCCTAACAACAATCGGTCGGGTCGCAGCAGGAACCGTTATCACTGGTAACCGTGGCTCGGTAGTCCAACCCTTTGGTTTCCTGAGGACGGCGGATGGCATTTACCTTGCAGTTGAACTCCGTTGCGGTCTCCACAGGGACTTCCTGCAAGGGCACAACGGGGATTAAATCCAGGTGATAAGGACTATTGGGATGAGTATAAAGTTGAAAGGTTTTGTCACAGACCGCCATCCGTTGACCCCGACAGAGGGTATGACCATCATCATCCATCACCTGCTTCCAAGGGCCCTTGTAAATTACGGCTTGGTTCCGTTCTAGACAAATCCCCTCTTTGCCCTTGAATGCCTGAACCGTGAGGGAACGAAACTCAATGCCATTGACAATTTGCCAAGGCTCTTCCTGGCGAGTCAGAATTTCAATGCCGTAGAATCCGGCTTGCTCAAACCGTTTCAAAAATTCATCCTCACGAAATGCGCCCGCAATACAACCACTCCAAAGTTCAGGATCATTCAAAATTTCTGACGTAGGCTGTTCATCGCAAACAATATCTGAAATGATTGCCCGTCCACCGCGCTGCAATACCCGGTAGATTTCTTGAAATAATTTTTGCTTTTCCTGGGGACGGACTAGGTTCAGCACACAGTTAGAAATGACGACATCTATACTGTTATCCGCAATCAAGGGAGATTCACGGCGGAGGCGATCGCACTCGGCCTCAAAAGCTGAAATTTGTTCGATGGAGGTAATGGGATGGGCTGTGAGCCACCGTTGAACCCGATCCAGATCCAGGGCCAAGTCTTGAATTTTCCCCTTCATAAATTGGGTATTGGCATACCCCAATTTGTTGGCCATTTCAGCTTGATACTTGCGGGAAAGAGCCAGCATCTCATCATTAAAATCTACCCCAATAATCTTGCCGGTCGAGCCTACTTTTTGAGCCAGAATATAGCAGTTTTTCCCCGCACCCGATCCTAGATCTAAAACAGTTTCACCCCAGTTAACATAACGAGTTGGGTCACCACAGCCATAGTCTTTCTCAATAATTTCTTGAGGTAGTTTTTCGAGGTAGTTTCCTTCATATTCTGTTGGACAACATAAGGAAGGCTGGGGCGCTTTTGCTCCTTGTTTATAGCGTTCAATGACTGTTGATTCAATATTGTAACTTGTTGTCATAGATTCAAGAGCTAGGTGAGTTGAGTGATTATTAAGATTTCCGGTAGCAACAAGCTTTGCTCCTCCAAACCCCAAATTCAGGGGATTCGAAGAGAGTTTAGAGCTTTGTATAGGAAGTCTAGCGGTTATTCCTACTTAATCTTAATTAATCTTGGCAAAAAGCCAAGATTAATGTGATTCAATTAAACTATAAAATTCTGAATTTTTTCTGAGAGATTTCTCAAGCTTGACTGAGAAATGACGGATGAAATCCTAGCAATCTTAAACATCAAGAATCAATGGAAATAAATCAATTTTCACTAATCCGAATCATCGGGCGAACTAAACTTGAGCCTCCTTTGCATTGCAATTGAACCAACGCTTGCAGACCTTCTACCGCCACAACCTTGCAACTCGGCGATCGCCAATTATTTAACTGTTGATGAACTAAAAAAACTTGTTTTGCATCATCTCAATCTAACCTCCGCCTTGAGCCACTCCCCCGGCTCGCCGTAGATCAGCAGCAGCCCTAAGTCCCGAATCGGGATGCCAAAGTACAGCCTGCACCCCACCGAAATACATGGAGAGTTGCGGAAATCTTCGGACTGCAACTTGGGTTTGAGAACCCGTTGATAAGCCGGGTTCTAGGGCAACTGTTTTTGTTCCAGCCAAAACTTCTACGTGGAGTCGAGGTTGGGCAATCGCCTCTGATAAAGGGATGCCGAGCTGCAACGTGTTGAATAAAACCTGGGCGATCGCCGTTGTAATTCGAGAGGCTCCTGGAGATCCAATTGCCAGCACCGCGCCATCAGCCCGCCGAGCAATCGTTGGAGCCATATTGGAAACGAGCCGAGTTCCAGGGGGAAAATGCTCTAAACCCTGGGGATGGAGTTCCAACTCTCCCAAGGAATTGTTCAGCCATAGTCCGGTTCCAGAAATCATTGCCCCTGAACCGTACCCAGCAGAAGCGCTGATAGAACAGGCCAAACCCTGGCTGTCTACAGCAGAGATATGAATTGTTGAGGGAGATTTAACCCCGTGTTGAGCCGAGCCTAACCCGGCCCATTCTAGTAATTGCAGGGCGGCTTGAGTGTTGTCATTACTCTGATCCAAGTGTTGACTGCGATAGTCCAACACCCCTGACTGGATTTGAATCCATTGATCCACAGTGTCTGCATTCCAAGACTTCAATGGGTGCTGATCAATCAAGAGCAACATGGCCGCCAAACAGGCTCCCCCAACGGCAGGAGGTGGATTTGTGACAATTTCCCAGTTTTGGTAGGAGATTCGCAGCGGTTGCCGAGGAATGGCTTGGTATGTCGCCAGATCCATCAGAGTTAACAGTCCTCCATGGGCTTGAATTTCATGGGCAATCCGTTCTGCCAGGGTTCCGGTATAAAAAGCGGCAACGCCCTGATCCGCAATCTGTTGAAGGGTGGTTGCTAACCCCGGAATATGAACTGTTTCTCCAGTTGTGAGTGGTCGTCCATCAGCATGATGGAGGGTTTGATGACTATCGGGATGCCAGCCAAAAATTTCCTGGTGGCTATATGCCAGATATTCAGCCGCGACTTCGGGTAAGGACGATCCTTGCTCTGCCCAGCGAATCGCAGGTTGCATCACCGCTGACCAAGATAGTGATCCGTAACCCTCAGAGACCCTGCTCAATCCCGCCAACATTCCGGGGGTAGCAACCGAGCCATAACCGACCCAGGTTTCCATGCCGCCCCCATACCCAATCTCAACTCGTTGAGTACTGGTCGCAAGCCGATTTGCTATCATCCCCCAATCTCCCAAACCCCGACCAGGCATCTCAGCATAGGCATCAATCACTACAGGCAGTGCATTGGGTGGCCAAATTGTGATGAATCCACTACATCCTGGAGCGATCACGGCTATATCAGTGCTCATGGCGACTAACGTTGCTGCGATCGCTGCATCTACTGCATTCCCGCCCTGATCGGCGATGGCGGCTCCAGCATCTGCAGCAATTTGAGAGCCCGCAGCAATCCTGACAAAGGGCATAATCTTCAAGGTAAATTAATTGAAAGTGAGTTGTGCAGGGTGGTCGAGCTTGCACAACTCAACATTTTCAACACTATTTTCAACGCCATGCCTGCAATTAACCCTCTACTCTGTGACCGTAAAGATCATAAACGTCAGCACGGGTAATTTGTACCGGAACAATTGATCCCAACCGGGCTTGACCCTGGAGGTAAACCAATCCATCCACTTCCGGGGCAAACCGAGCCGAACGTCCGATGAGTTTTCCTGTTTGAGGATTTTCCTGCTCAATCAAAACAGGCACAACCTGGCCAACGGACTTTTGGTTCTGCCGAAGCGAAATGGGCTGTTGTACTTGCATTAACGCATCTCGCCGCGCGGATTTCACTGCTTCAGGTACAGGATTAGGAAGGTCATGGGCGGGGGTGCCTTCCTCCGGAGAAAAGGTGAAGACCCCAACATGATCAAATTCGTGGCGCTGGATAAACTTCAGCAGATGTTCAAAGTGAGCGTTGGTTTCTCCGGGAAACCCAACAATCAAAGTCGTTCGCAACACCGCATCTGGGATGGCGGTTTTGAGGTTTTCAATGATCTCATCGTTGACTCGACCTTGCCAGGGGCGGTTCATCGTCCGCAAGATCTCGGGGTGAGAGTGTTGCAAGGGCAAATCGAGATAGGGCAGCACGTTTGGAGTTTCCTGAATTGCAGCAATCACCTTTGGCGTTAACCCCGTGGGATAGGAGTAGTGCATTCGAATCCAGGGGACATTGACTTTGCCCAACGCCCGCAACAGGTCTGCCAACCGGGGTTCTCCGTAGAGATCCATGCCGTAGTTCGTTGTAATCTGGGAGATCAGGACAATTTCCTGGACTCCCTGGTCAGCCAACTGCTGGGCCTCGGTGACAATAGACTCGATTGATCGCGATCGCTGGTTGCCCCGCAGATGAGGAATAATGCAAAAGGCACAGCGGTAGTTACAGCCTTCGGCCACTCGCAGATAGGCGACTCCTTCCGTGGTTGTCCGATAGCGAGGCAAGGTTTCATCAGCAATGTAGGTGGGTTCGGGGGAAATTTCCACAACGCGATCGCCCCGTTCGACTCGCCGCACCACATCCACAATCTTGTGATAATCCCCTGTGCCAACAATGGCCAAGGCTTCCGGCAATTCGTCCAACAATTCAGTTTGAAAATGTTGGGCCATGCAACCGGTGACAATGATTTTCTTATCCGCCTCCGCTAGGTCAACCAATGTTTGTACCGATTCCGCTCGGGCTGCTTCAATAAAGCTACAGGTATTGACAATCACATAGTCCGCGAGGTCTTCGTTAGAATCAACTGGGTAGCCTGCTTCTACCAGCAACCCCAGCATGTGTTCTGTATCGATCCGGTTTTTTTCGCAACCCAGATGGGAAATGGCAATTGTTGGCTTAGATGTCATGCAGGTTTGGGGTCAAGAATGTAAAGAAGTACAGGTTTACTATCTTAACTTAAGCAATCCTCTGACTCGGACAAGGGATTCGGTTCAGAGCTACGCATAAAAAATTGGATGCCTGTCTAGTCAGGGTTCTAGACTTAGCTAGCCAAAGTATTTAAGGGTTACAATGCCTGACCTGCCAGGATCAAATATTATCATGGGGTTGCCCTGCTCGGTTTGCCTTGAGCTTGAACCCATCTCTCAGGCTCTAATCACAAACAGGGTGAGGGAAGTTGATTTGTATGCGGGGTCTCAGGCAGACTCGACCTAGACATTCCAGGGGTCAATCTTTACAATTATAAACAGTAATTTGATAAGACTCTTAACAAAATTCTTGTCGAAAATGTCCTTTTTTGTCGTTGTGATGCCAGTAGAGTCAGACCGATCCCAGATATTTCCCAAGTTTCTGCTCGTCATTGCCCCATTTTTCTTGTGGGGTACTGCGATGGTGGCCATGAAGGGGACGATTCCTCGCACCGCTCCATTTTTCATGGCCGGGATACGGTTGGTGCCAGCGGGATTCTTGGTCTTGCTGGTTGCTGCTCTTCAGGGACGCACCCAACCTTGGGGTTGGCGGGCTTGGGGGTGGATTGGGGTATTTGCTCTAGTAGATGGGGCTTTGTTTCAAGGATTTCTTGCGGCAGGATTAGCGAGAACTGGAGCGGGCCTAGGGTCGGTGATGATTGATTCCCAGCCTTTGGCGGTGGCCCTGTTGTCCCTCTGGTTGTTTCAGGAACGGATTGGACTTTGGGGTTGGCTGGGGTTAGGGGTTGGGATTGCTGGCATTGGTTTGATCGGTTTGCCCGATGCGTTATTTTTGAACCTGTTGAGTCTAGAGCCTGTGGCCTTCTCTGGCGAAATCGCAGCGTTCTTTCAGAGTGGAGAATGGCTAATGTTGATGGCGGCCTTGTCGATGGCCGTAGGAACGGTTTTGGTGCGCTGGGTTTGCCGTTATGCTGATCCTGTTGTGGGTACGGGTTGGCACATGGTTCTGGGGGGGTTACCGTTATTTGCCTTATCTGCGGGTTGGGAGTCTGAACAATGGGTGCATTTGAATGGCTCAGACTGGCTAGCTTTGGGCTACTCGACGGTTTTTGGGAGTGCGATCGCCTACGGTTTATTTTTTTACTTTGCTGCCTCGGGTTCCCTCACGAGTTTAAGTTCTTTGACCTTTCTGACTCCTGTGTTTGCGCTATTGTTTGGCAATTTATTTTTAGCAGAGGTCTTAACTCCGATACAATCGACGGGGGTGGGGTTAACCCTGGTGAGTATTTATCTGATCAACCAGCGAGATTTCCTGGCTCAGAGGTTCAGGCTGCGGAATTTAAGCTGGAATTTAAGGCCGAATTTAAGTTTGACTGAGGGGGTAGAGGCTCAAGTCGAGCCTCTGTTGGGTGAAGTTCAGCAGTCTATTGTAGAAGTTCCTGCTCTAGAAATTCCTACTCTAGAAATTCCCTTTGAGGTTTGTTTGACCCAGCAAGAGCAGCAGCGGGTTGGGTCTGAGTAAGGGTTCTGAGTCAGGAAAGGGAGATAGAAAAGCAGTGTGACACCCTGAAGGGAGAGCTTACACATTGCCTAAAACATACTGCATGACATACTGGAGCAGAGGGGTGAGGTCGGTAGCGGAGAGGTTTGCCCTTCGGTAGCCGTTGAGAAGAGGAGGAAAGATGAAAGTAGGAGCGATTTATCAAGGCGGGGGACGATGTGAATTTATCGTTTGGGCACCGTTGAGACAGCAAGTTGCAGTTCAGATTCTTGCCCCCACCGAACAAACTGTGCCGATGCAGCCCGATCCATTCGGATACTGGCGGGCGAGTGTGACGGGAGTTGAGCCAGGAAGCCGTTACTGGTACCAACTGGATGATGAACTCAAACGACCTGACCCAGCCTCCCATTATCAGCCTGAAGATGTTCACCAGCCTTCTGTCGTGGTTGATCATCAGGTATTCCCATGGCAAGACCAGAGTTGGCGAGGAATTGCTTTAGAAGATTGGATTCTTTATGAATTGCATGTGGGGACGTTCACCCCAGCAGGAACGTTTGCGGCAATCCTTGACCGAATTCCTCAACTGTTGGATTTGGGGGTTAACGGGATTGAACTCATGCCCGTAGCTCAGTTTCCAGGGAGTCGAAATTGGGGCTATGACGGGGTCTATCCCTACGGGGTGCAAGCCTCCTATGGCGGCCCAGAAGGATTAAAACAATTAGTTAATGCCTGTCATCAACAGGGAATGGCCGTTATTCTGGATGTGGTCTACAACCATTTTGGCCCAGAAGGGAATTACACCCAAGATTTCGGCCCCTATTTCACAGGCAAGTACAACACTCCCTGGGGACGGGCAATTAACTTCGACGATGCCTACAGTCCGGGGGTGCGGAACTTCTTTATTGAAAATGCTCTATATTGGCTGCAAGATTATCACATTGATGGCCTGAGGTTAGACGCAGTTCATGCCATTTATGATTTTAGCGCAAAGCACATTTTGGAAGAATTAGCAGATCAGGTGGCTGATCTGTCGCAAGCAGTTGGTCGTAAGTTTTACCTGATTGCAGAAAGCGACCTGAATGATGTTCGAATAATTAAGCCCAAATCCCAGGGAGGTTATGGAATTGACGCTCAATGGAGTGATGATTTTCACCATTGTATTCATGCCTTGCTGACCGGAGAAAGCCGGGGTTACTATCAGGATTTTGGCACCGTTGAACAGTTGGCAAAAGCTTTGACAGAAAGTTTTGTCTATACGTGGAATTATTCTCCCGATCGCAAACGGTATCATGGCAACTCTGCAGTTAATTACCCACCGCATCAGTTCGTCGTCTGTAGTCAGAATCATGACCAGATTGGCAACCGGATGTTAGGAGAAAGACTGACGCATTTGACTTCTTTTGCCGGGTTAAAATTGGCGGCGGCAACGGTGATTCTTTCTCCCTATATTCCTCTATTATTTATGGGGGAAGAATATGGTGAAACCTCTCCGTTTTTATATTTTATTAGTCATTCTGATCCCCAACTGGTTGAGGCCGTTAGCCAGGGAAGAGAGCGAGAGTTTTTAGCCTTTCAGACAGCAGGAGAACCCCGCGATCCTCAAAGTGAAATCACGTTTAAGCAGTGTATTCTAAACTGGGAACAACGGACAGAAGAAAGCCACGGAACTTTACTGAACTTTTACCGCTGCTTGATTCAACTTCGTCGTGAGATTCCTGCATTTAGAGAACGGCAAGATCAAGCCATTTGTTACTCAGAAGATCAACGTTTAGTGTTTATTCAACGAAGGCATGGAGACAATCATATTTTTTGGATATTAAATTTCAGTCAACAGCATCAAGAATTTAACTTTACGGCTGATGGCAGAACCTGGCAGCAACGGTTAGATTCTTCTGCGGTTCAATGGCAAGGTTCAGGATCTCAATTGCCAGAGATCCTGGAAAAATCACAGCGATTAACATTAACACCCGAAAGTTTTGTTCTTTACCAAAGTTAGAAATACTTTACTCCTCTATGCGGATTCCAAGTGCGACTTATCGAATTCAATTCAATCCAGAGTTTGGTTTTGAAGATGCTCACAGAATCGTTCCCTATCTTTTTGAATTAGGCATTTCGGATCTATATGCCTCGCCGATTTTCAAGGCCAGAAAAGGGAGCAGTCACGGTTACGATGTGGTTGATCCGAGTCAGATCAACTTAGAACTGGGGACTGTTGAAGAGTTTGAAAAACTGATTGAAACCCTGCAAAATCGAGAGATGGGTTGGGTACAGGATATTGTTCCCAATCACATGGCGTATAACAGCCAGAATAAGTTCTTGATGGATATTCTAGAATATGGCCCGGATTCAGAATATTTTGAATTTTTTGATATTGATTGGGAGTATGCCTATGAAAATAGTCGAGGCCGGGTTTTAACGCCACTGTTGGGAGATTTTTATGGTCGATGTTTGGAAAATGGGGAACTTCAACTTTCCTATGATGAAGAAGGACTAAGCGTTAATTACTATGGCTTAAAAATTCATCTCCGAGTTGAATCCTATGCTCAGTTTATCAGTCATGATTTGGGGTCTTTGTCTCGGAGATTGGGTCGTAGACATCCTGATGTTGTCAAACTTTTAGGGGTACTCTACATCCTTAAAAATATTCCCGCAGAAACGTCGAGCCAACAGCGACGAGATCAGGCTTTATTTGTTAAAGGTTTACTATGGGAACTCTATCGAGATAATCAAGAAATTCGGGAATTTATTGACCAGAATACTGAGCATTTTAATGGCGATGCGGGGTATCCTGAAAGCTTTAATCTGTTGGATGATTTATTATCAAATCAGTTTTTTCGCCTGTCTTTTTGGAAGGTTGGGGCTGAAGAACTCAACTATCGTCGTTTCTTTACAATTAATGAATTGATTGGAGTTCGGGTAGAAGATTTTAAGGTTTTTCAAAGAACCCATGAATTTATCGGAAAACTAGTTGAGTCTGGCAAGCTCACAGGACTGAGAATTGATCATATTGATGGGCTTTATGATCCAGTTCAGTACCTGCGTTGGTTGCGAGATCGAGTGGGTGATCTGTATATTTCTGTTGAGAAAATTTTAGAGTTGGAGGAAGAGCTTCCAACTAAGTGGCCGATTCAGGGAACGTCAGGTTATGAATTTCTGAACTATGTTAATGGTCTGTTTTGTCAGAATTCCCATGAGAGAAGATTTAATCAAATCTATCGAGATGTGATTGGCTTTATGCCACCTTATAAACAACTTGCGATTGACAATAAACGGTTGATTGCAGACAAGAACTTAGCTGGGGATGCTGATAATTTAGCCCATGTCCTAAAGCGAATTGCGGGACAATACCGTTACGGGCGTGATTTCACGCTTCTGGGGTTGAAGACTGCGATTATGGAAGTACTAGTGCGTTTCCCAGTTTATCGAACTTATATTGACGAGCATGGAGTGAGTAAATATGATCGGATTTATGTTCAGCAGGCCGTTCGAGAAGCTCGAGGAAAGTTACCTGAACTTCCCAATGAATTGGATCTGATTGAGAAGTTTTTGTTGCTCGATTATGATGATTTCTTGAGTGAAGAAAATCAGAAACTTTGGTTGCATTTTGTGATGAAGTTTCAGCAATTTTCGAGTCCTTTAACAGCCAAAGGAATTGAAGATACTTTATTCTACGTTTTCAACCGATTTTTATCCTTGAATGAAGTGGGTGGTTCTCCGAATCATTTTGGAGTTGATTTGGAGAAGTTTCATCAATTTAATCAAGACCGTTTCAAAAATTGGCCCCATGCCATGAGTTCGTCTTCTACCCATGATACAAAGCGCAGCGAGGACGTGAGAGCAAGATTAAATGTGATTTCTGAGATGCCTGATGAATGGGAAGCGAATATCAGAAACTGGATTGAACTGAACCGTTCTAAAAAAGTAGAAGAGGATGGGCAATTGGTTCCAGACGGTAATGATGAATACTTTCTTTATCAGACTTTAGTGGGAGCTTATCCCTTTTTGGAGGAAGACTATCCGGAATTTATTGAGCGCATTAAACAGTATGTCATTAAAGCAATTCGAGAAGCAAAAGTTCATACAGCTTGGTTGCGTCCGGACTCAACTTATGAGGAAGGATTTATGGAGTTTATCGACCAGATTTTATGTCCCTCAGGAGACAATGAATTTCTGGTAACCTTTCGTCCTTTTCAACAGAAAATTGCCTTTTATGGAATTTTTAATTCGCTTTCTCAAACGTTATTGAAAATGACTAGTCCGGGTCTACCTGATTTTTACCAAGGCACAGAACTTTGGGATTTAAGTTTAGTTGATCCCGATAATCGACGACCTGTTGACTTCCAGCAACGGCTTTCATTCTTACAGGAAATTAAGCGTCGTTGTCGAACCGGAATTAAAGGTTTAATTGAGGATTTAATGACGACTTGGGAAGATGGCCGGTTGAAGCTATTCTTGATTACAAAGGTTTTAGGAGTCAGAAAGAAATACCTTGGTATTTTTCAGAAAGGCCATTATCAACCCTTGACCGTGACCGGTAAACACAAAGGCCATATTATTGCATTTGCTCGAACCTATGGAGAGAGTGCTGCAATTACGATTTCTCCTCGGTTTTTGAGCCATGTGACTCAGGCGAGTTTGTTCCCTTTAGGTGAATCAGTTTGGGAAGATACAGCAGTTGAAATTCCGAGTCAGTTTATTAACCGAACCTGGCGTGAAGTGATTGCTGATCAAGATATTCCTGAAAGTTCTCATGTTCTGGTGGGTCAAATTTTACAGAGCTTTCCCGCAGCTCTGTTGATTACTGTCACGGAGACAACTCAGCAGCCTTGAACTGATTACTGTTTATTGTGAGTAATTTGTAGTGGGGGTATCCTCAAGTTTTAATGAAGGAGCCACCCCAAACAAAAGGGCGGCTCTTTATTCAAAACCATATTTTAAACTTCTAATTTAAACTAAAAGTTTAAAGCTAGAAAATTGGGTTGGAGCGACTAGGCGATCGCCGCCATTACTACATCATTATTGGCGAGTAAATCCTGCAATTCTTCAGCATCTACCGTTTCTTTATCAATTAACAATTGAGCTAACTGATCAAGAACAGTACGGTTTTCAATCAGAACTCGCTTGGCCCGACGGTAAGCTTCATCTACCAAGTGACGAACTTCTTCATCAATAGCTGCTGCAGTTTGTTCAGAAAAGTCTCGCTCAGACATGATGTCTCGTCCCAAGAAGATATTGCCTTGTTGACGACCCAAAGCAACGGGGCCAAGGCGATCGCTCATGCCGTAACGAGTAATCATCTGACGAGCAACCTGAGTGACCTGTTGCAAATCGTTGGAGGCACCTGTCGTGACCTCTTCTTCACCAAAGATAATCTCCTCAGCTAGCCGACCGCCCAAAGCAACTGCCATCTTATTTTGCAGATAGGAGCGACTGAATAAGCCAGAATCCATCCGTTCCTCACTCAGCATGAACCAAGTGAGTCCTCCCGCACGACCGCGAGGAATAATACTAATTTTCTGCACAGGATCGTAGTCTGGCATCAACGCACCAACAATAGCATGACCCGCTTCATGGAAAGCAACCAAGGTCTTACGCTTTTCGCTCATGACCCGATCTTTCTTTTCGGGGCCAGCCATTACCCGATCAATTGCGTCGTTGACTTCGTCCATCGAGATCTCGGTCAACGTTCGACGAGCAGCTAGAATTGCCGCTTCGTTCAGCAAGTTGGACAAATCTGCTCCCGTAAATCCAGGAGTTCGGCGAGCAATCTTCTCCAGATCGACATCCTTGGAAAGAGTTTTACCCCGAGCATGAACATTCAAGATTTCCAGACGGCCAGCATAGTCAGGACGGTCTACAACGACTTGGCGGTCAAATCGACCGGGACGCATCAACGCTGAATCCAGAACATCGGGACGGTTGGTGGCTGCAATGATAATAACTCCAGTGTTGCCCTCGAACCCATCCATTTCAGTCAACAACTGGTTCAGGGTTTGTTCTCGTTCATCATTGCCACCCCCCAAACCTGCGCCCCGTTGACGGCCTACCGCGTCAATTTCATCGATAAACACAATACAAGGCGCGTTAGATTTGGCCTGCTCAAACAGGTCGCGAACCCGGGAAGCTCCAACCCCAACGAACATCTCTACAAATTCAGAACCAGAGATTGAGAAGAACGGCACTCCTGCTTCTCCCGCAACTGCCTTAGCCAACAAGGTTTTTCCAGTTCCAGGGGGGCCAACTAACAGCACACCCTTAGGAATCTTTGCTCCCACTGCCGTAAAGCGATCTGCATTCTTGAGGAAGTCTACCACTTCACTCAGCTCCAGTTTGGCTTGGTCAATCCCGGCTACATCCCCAAAAGTGACTTGAGTTTGAGGCTCCATTTGAACCCGTGCCTTCGACTTACCAAAGTTCATTGCCTGACTTCCAGGGCCACTCTGGGCTCGACGAAGTAAAAAGAACAGGCCAGCCAAGAGCAAAATCGGGAAGAACAAACTGCTCAACGCTTTGAACCAAAAGCCCTCATCGGCTTGAGGTGAAACCGTGATGTCAACATTATGCTCGGTCAGAATGTTGATTAAGTCGGGGTCGTTGGGTAAGTTAACCATGACCTTTTCCCCATCTTGAGCCGTCACCAAAGCCTTGGTTCGGTCTGCACTAAGGCTGACTCGCTCAACTTTGTTCCCTTCAACTTCCTGAATAAAGGTACTATACTTCCAAGTCTCTCTTGCTTGGGGTTGCTTATCAAAAAACGCTGTCGCCAAAGCAATGACAACAATTGCGAGCAAGGCATATAAGCCTGCATTTCTCCACCGCTTATTCACCGGGGTCTATCCTCCTACGCTTTCGAGAGTCCCTAACAAACTCGACATTTTATTATGTTAACTAATATTAACGTATTTTCTCAGACTTGCTTAGCAAGAAGTTGAGTCATATCCTCTCTGCCCCCAAATTTTACCCCCAAATTTTGATAGTCTGAAGAGATGAGCGCATGATGAATTGCTTCTAGCACTGCATTTTGGAACCTGAGGAGAGCAAACCCGTGGCAGAGAAACTTAACTCACAGTTAGCCAATCTAATTCGCCAATCTAGTTTGCCAATTTAATGGGTCATCCTCAACAAGTGATATTTCACGGTTAAGAGCAATCGTGATGAACAAATAGAAATTCAATCTTTATTACTGAATATAAAAGCACAAAGGAGCTAAATATGGGCTTAGTACGATGGGGCCCTCCCACGAAAATTGTCGATATTTTCAAAGAAAATTATCACCTCAAAAATTTTATTGAAACCGGTACTTATCATGGGGAAACAGCCTGGTGGGCAAGTCAGAGATTTCAACGAGTAATCACGATTGAAAGATCAGAGATCATCTACAAACATGTTCAAGCTAAATATTCTCACATTGAAAATATAGAATTTCTCGAAGGTGACACCAGAAGCCAATTAGATCGGATTGTACCCAGCTTAAATTCTCCCAGTCTGTTTTGGCTAGATGCTCATTGGAGTGGGGGAGAAACCTATGGGGAAGGTGATGAATGTCCCCTACTAAAGGAAATTGAGATTATTAACCGCTCTAATTGTGAACATTTTATTTTTATTGATGACGCTCGCTTTTTCACTTCTCCACCCGTCAAACCCCATAAGATTGAACATTGGCCTGATCTTACAACTGTATTAAATCTTCTCAACTCTTCCGCTTCTGAGAGATATATTGTCATCCTAGATGACGTAATTATTGCAGTTCCCCATCAGGCAAAGCAAATCTTGGCTCAGTATTGTCAACAGGAAAACACTAAGGAATGGCTAGTATATTGCCAGCAACAGCAGAATGATCAGTCTGGTATAGAAGTAGCAGAACTTCCACCCAAGAGCGCAGAAGTTTCAGTAACATCTGGTTATCTAGACTTGAAAAAACTTTGTCAGCAATACTCGATCATTCCACAGGGTATTATTCATATCGGTGCCCATGAAGGACAAGAATTGCAAGAATATCAAGATATGGGAGCTAATAAGATACTGTTTATTGAAGCAAACCCTTCCATCTTTCAACGATTGAAAAGAAAAATCAGTGATTCTTCTAATGTTTTTGCAGTGAACTGTGCGGTTAGTAACCACAATGGAGAAACAATACTTCGTGTTAATGCCCATGATATGAGCAGCAGTATTTTACCTCTGAAGCGTCACAAAGACATTTACCCAGGAATGCTGGAAGTTGAGCAAGTTACTGTCACATCGAGAAAACTCGACTCTCTGCTACTAGAAAATAAATTTGATCCTGCTGATTTTAATATCATTACCGTTGATATTCAAGGAGCTGAACTTCTGGCTTTTCAAGGTGCTACAGAAACTCTTCCCTATATTGAGGCTATCTGTACAGAAGTTAATTATGAAGAACTCTATGAAGGATGCGCCTTAATTGATCAACTCGATCATTTTCTCGGACAATACGGATTTGAAAGAGTAGCAATTTCCATTCCGTCTCATCCTTCTTGGGGCGATGCTTTTTATGTCAAGAAATCATATTCTGACCTAAATGTTTCTCCTGTAAGAGTAAAATCTTTTTCATTATCTGATTCTCCTGATATCAAGATTATTACCAGTATTGCACCTGAGAATTTAGAAAAACAAAGAGTAGCGATATCGACTTGGAAAAAATTAGGATTTTCAGTTATTTCTTTGAATTCTGCTTTAGAAATTGAAAAATTAGAACCCCACTATGCTGATATTACATTGCAAATCGTTAGTCGAGATGCTCAAGCAGAAGTAGGCAAACCCTTAATTTATCTGGATGATATGTTTTGCTATTTTCAAGATCATCCTTCAAAAATCTGTGCTGTTGTTAACTCAGATATCCAGCTACAAGCAGATGAAAACTTTTCTAAATGGGTTTTAAAGGAAGCAGAAGATGCAATTATTTTTGGTTCCCGTATTGAAATTGAAACTCTGGAACAACGACAAGGAGAGTTGTATAACAAGGGGTTCGATTTCTTCTTTTTTGATTCTAAGTATCTAAAAGATTTTCCGCCTTCTAAATTTTGCTTAGGCTTACCTTGGTGGGATTTTTATTTGCCTTTGATGGCTTTGCAACAGGGATGGACATTAAAACATCTGGTAACCCCAGTTGCTTATCATCTCAAACATTCTGTTAACTACAATAATCAGAATTGGCAAAAATATGGAATTGAGTTTACAAAATTTTTCAATATTCAGTTATCTCAATCTCTCCAACAACTCCAATTGACTCATTCAAATCAATTACAGAAACAGTTGATTCAAGTAGCGAATCATTTTTTAGAAGAAGTTCATCAAAAATCAGTTCCTGTAGAATATCAAACAAAGATAATAGATACTCAATCAGTTTCAACTTGCCTTTCTCCATCTCTGTGGAAATCCCTAGAAATTCTCCCGATCAATTTTAATCTCAAGCGACCATTTTGGTCAGTGATGATTCCCACTTTTAATAAGGTTAAGTATCTGGAACAGACCCTCAAAAGTGTTCTGAGTCAAGCACCTCATGAATGTGAAATGCAAATTGAAGTCGTGAACGATCATCCCGATCCAGCGATTCAGTCTGAACTAGAGAATATTGTGCAGAAAGTTGGCGCCGGAAGAATCAAGTTTTATCGTCATTCCTCGCAGGATATTGGTCAAACCGCCATTTTTAATCTGTGTTTGAATCGCGCTCAAGGACATTGGATTCACTTACTGCATGATGATGATTGGGTGTTGCCAGGATTTTATCAAGCGTTAGAACGGGTCATTTCCCAAGGGCCAAATGTTGGAGCTGCTTTTTGTCGTCACTACTATATTGATGAAAAAAATCGTCAACGTTCGGTTTCTTTTCTTGAACAAGAAACATCAGGAATCTTAGAAAATTGGTTAGAAAAAATTGCTATTTCTCAACGGATTCAACCTTCTGCAATTGTAGTGAAACGTAAGGTTTACGAACAACTAGGAGGGTTTAATCCTGAAGCTTCTTCTGCCGCCGATTGGGAAATGTGGAAGCGAATTTCAGTTCATTGCTCGATTGGGTACGAACCTCAACCCCTAGCTTGTTATCGTTTGCATTCCATCTCCTGGACATCTCGCTTGATTCAAACCGGAGAAAATATTGCAGACACTCGCAAAGCCATTGAAATTTCTCAAGCTTACTTACCCTCAGAACAATCTGAATTCCTATCACAACAGGCCAGGGAACATTATGCAATTTATGCTGTAAATACTGCAAAACAATTACTCGCTCAGGGAGAAGAAAAACCTGCAATCTCTCAAGTTCAAGAAGCTTTAAAATGTAGCCACTCTGCACAGGTAAAACAAGCAGTTATTCAACTTTTTGATAGGAGTGTAGAGCAAGAGGAAACTCATCGCCAAAAACCTGAACAGACTGCACTGAAGCAACCCGAAGTCTTAGAGCCTGCAATACTTTTGTCTGAAGTTTCTCGAAATACCGAACGATACCGTCAGGACGCGGGCAATGTTCAAGGAATTGAAAGGTTAAGACAATTGCGTCAGGCGATCGCCCAATTCTGGCTTAATACTCCTCTACAACATCTTCAACAAGCTTATGTTGCTGAAGTCGGTCAAGCTCATCAACTGCTATCAAATAGTGGATTAAAGAATGAACCCCTTACTAAAGCTGAACAAATCTCAGTTAATCAGTCATTAAGTTACCTGTCTCAAGGTATGAATCAAGCCAATGCCTTGCAACATTTATTGGCGGTGATATTGTACATATATCCTCATCAATTCCATTCACAGTGGTATCAGAAAGCTCCTATCCCAAAATGGTTTGTGCCGGATTATTTACAATTTATGCTATCTGCTCCTGACTTTTTCCAGAATGTTGGAGAAGTTCAGCAATATTATCAATATTTTAAGAACTGGGTCGGCTATTTGCACGGTCGTATCTTTAGTGATCCAGACTCTAAAATCTGGCAGGAAATTGCCAATATTTTCTCAAAACGGGCTAACTTTATTCCCTTGTATTTTAATACTGAAAACTTGAAAGATCTCTATATTCAACGAGCTGATATTCTTCAACTCGCATTGAACAGCCAGGGATATTCCCCGGAATATTCTTTTCCAGACAGATCTCAAGATCGTACTAAAATTCGTCTAGGAATTCTCAGTAGTCACTTCAATCCTCAGACTGAAACCTACGCAACCCTTCCTGTTTTTGAATATCTTGACCACAATCAGTTTGAAATTATCTTATATGCGTCTAATGTCAATGGCCACATTTTAGAACAATATTGTCAGAACTGTTCTGATCGATTAGTTAAGCTGCCTCAGAACTTATCAGAAC
This sequence comes from Microcoleaceae cyanobacterium, assembly GCA_051652765.1. GTDB lineage: Bacteria > Cyanobacteriota > Cyanobacteriia > Cyanobacteriales > Microcoleaceae > JBHJGO01. The sequence continues at coordinate 99,334 of JBOFUV010000034.1, forward strand.
AAGTGAAAACGATCCGAACTGATGATTTAGATATTCTTTTAATTGCCACCAATGTAACTGCTGTCACCCATGGAATTACATTATTAGCTCTACATCGATTGGCTCGAATTCAGGTTGCTTCAACGCCATCCTGTGTGACGACTGGAATAAAAAATATTGACTACTATATTTCTGGCAATTTAACAGAACCTCCAGAAATTGCCCCAAGTCAATATCGAGAGCAGTTACTAACTCTTGCAGGGCCAGCTCATTGCTTTAGTTTTGCTCAGATTGATGAGTTGGCAAAGGTCAATCCTCAGCGTTCCGATTTAGGAATTAATCAACAAACCATTGTGTTCATTTCTGGAGCAAACTTCTATAAAATCATTCCAGAACTGCGAGAAACCTGGGCGAAGATCCTGGCTCAAGTACCCAATTCAAGGTTGGTTTTATATCCTTTCAATCCAAACTGGACATCAAGATATGCAAAAGTTCCTTTTATTAAAAACTTAAACCAAGCATTTGCCAAGCATGGAATTGAACAGAGTCGATTAATTATACTTGATACTCAATCGAGCCGTGCTGACATCAAAGAATATTTAAAATTAGCGGATGTCTATTTAGACTCTTTCCCTTTTTCTGGAGTGACTTCCCTAGTTGACCCCTTAGAAATTGGGTTAGTTCCGGTTACAAAAGATGGTCACTCATTTCGATCCTCCATGGGCGCTGCATTGTTGCGATCGCTCTCCCTTCCTGAATTGATTACTGATACTGAAGAAAGTTATATTCAGCTTGCGATTCAACTCGCAAAAGATCAACAAAAACGGGATCAATTTCAGGAAGAAATTCGGCAAAAGATGGGGAGAAATCCAAGTTTTCTGGATAGCCGAGCTTATTCTGAAAAGATAGGAGTTGCTTTTAGAACCCTTTTTCAGACCTGGCAGCAGAATCACAAACGCTCTACTTCATTCGCTTTAAATACCCCTGGAGAATGGCAAAGTTTCTTGACAGAATTAGTTAATGCTGTCAACCTCTATGATTTAGATAATTCCCAGCAAACCGTCGTTGATCAGTTACGTCAGTTACGGAGAGCTATGGCTGATTTCTGGTTAAGAATTCCAACTCAACAGCTAGAACTCTTTTACCAAAGAGATATGGGGAAAGGATATCAAATTTTGCTCAACCGAGGGATTCAAAGGGAATCATTAGCAGATGTAGAAAGCCAGTTTGTCGATCAACTAACACGGATTGCTACAGGGTTACTGCAGCCCAATTCCTTGAACTGTTTGATGGCAGCAATGCTTTATTATGTTCCGGGAAAAATGTTGGTGCGGGATGCAGAGAAACGTTTGCCTTCATGGTTATTAACAGATTATCAAAAAGTATTTGAAAGTCAATCTATTGTACAGGGAATTCAACAGCAAGAGATCCAAAAAACTTCAACTCAATTTTCACAGTCTGAGACTAGGGCTGAAACAATTGCTGAAACCATAACTGATTCTTCCACTCCGAAAGTCCAAGTGCTGAAAGGCTCAAAGCCAACTGCCCAGGCGTTTTATAACCGTTTGGCTGGATGCCTGAACTTGTATGATATTGATCCGTCAGAACAGTCTGTCCTTCAGGATTTACGTCATCTACGACACAGACTAGCAGAATTCTGGGTCAATGCTGCGGAAAGTGAATTGGAATCCCTCTACTATGGAATTGTCGGAGAAGAACAGCAACTTCTACTCAAAAGTCAATTGATTCAAGAACCTTTAACTGAGGTGGAACAGAAATTTTTACAACAACTTGTCCGTCAGTTAAATCAAGGGCTAAATACACCAAGATCAATCAATTCTTTACTTGCAGTTATGTTGTATTGTCACCCAAAACAGTTAAATATCCAGGATATTAAACAATTACCAATTTGGTTGCAAACAAGTTATCAACAGTTCACAAATCAAGTTGAGAATTAACTCGCCTTAATTGCACTTCTATAGTGACCAGATTGTATTCAAGTCCAAACTGAATCCCGGTAATACTGGATCACCACTCATTGTCACTGGTTTTTCTAAACATTCAACCTCAACTTCAGGACGGTAGACATACACTTCTTTTTGGACTGGATCGATGAGCCAGCCTAATTTTGTCCCGTTTTTAATATACTCTTGCATTTTCTCTTGCAACACTTTTAAGCGATCGCTTGGCGACCTTAACTCCACTACAAAATCTGGACAAATTGGGGCAAACTTCTGGCGTTGTTCTGGGGGAATTTTTTCCCAGCGGGACTTTTCAATCCAGGCTGCATCGGGCGATCGCACTGAACCATCAGGGAGAGTAAATCCACCGCTAGAACCAAATCCGATTCCAGTGCCATCTTGCTTTGCCCACATCCACAACTGCCCAATCAAATCAAAGTTGCGTTCTTCAGTTTCTGAGCCTGTGGGTGACATAATAGCAATTTCTCCGATTCCAGTGCGTTCAATCCTGAGTTCACGGTTAATTTGACAAAACTCAAAAAATTGATCATTTGTCATTTCAATCACAGGATGAAAGTTGACCATTAAGGGCAGAATTTCTGCTGAGATGATCAGGGGGGTTGTCATCACAAAGTTACCTGAGATAATACCTGAAAAATCGTTTTTATCTTCATGATCGATCCTGCCAAAACTACCATCCTAAACGCCGTTTACTGCCCTTTGGCAAGATTGTCCGCCAGTTGATTTTAGCAACAGCCAATTGTTGATCGGAGACCATCGCATCGGTTAAGTTGGCCCCACACAAATTGGCTCCGCGCAAGTTAGCATTACTCAGGCTAACTCCGGTTAAATTGGCCCCTCTCAGATCTGCCTCTTCCAAATTCGCCAAACTCAGCCTAGCGTTGGTCAAGTTGGCATCCCGCAATATCGCATGGCTCAGGGTTGCCCGACCAAAATCTACCCCCGAGAGGTCAGCCTGTTGTAAATTCGTTCTAACCAGACGCGACTCAGAAAAGTAGGCTCCAGCTAGTTTTTCTGACTGCAAGTTCCAACCACTCAAATCACAGTCTGTAAAGTAACGCTCTCCTTTGAGATAAGCCATCTTCAGGCTGGCCTCATCCCAACGACCTGAACTAATGGAGGTCGGCGGAGCCAAAGCCGAAGGAGCCCCTTGAGATGAACTCAACCCTGCCGGGGATGAAGGCAGGGGCGGAGACTGACGACGAGTATTGCGTTGCCGGATTTGCTCAGCCTCCTTGGCATAGGGGCGCAAATGCAACGTGGCATCTTCCTCATGCACTGGCACAGCCTGAACCGGTTCTACTGCTGAGGGAAAATCAAGTTCTATAACCGTTGTGTGAGGGTCTAGTGTTGTGACTGCTGATGGGAGAAGATAAACCTCCTGGGTTAAAGCCTCCAACATTTCTTGGGCTGAAGCATAGCGATTGCCCACGAACATCTCTAGGGACTTTTGTAAAATCTGAGCAAAGGCATCACTCACACCAACCAGCGATCGCCACTGAACGACTCCAGTGGTCGGATCATGCTCCAGAACATTAGGGGATTTGCCTGTTAACAAGTAAATACAGGTCATGCCCAAGGCGTAAATGTCACTGGCATAGACCGGTCTCAGGGCCATTTGCTCTGGGGGGGCAAACCCGGAGGTACCGATTGCAAAGTTAGTAAACGCGGTCTCCCCTGAACTGGCTTGGGTCACCTGATGGACTTGATCCTTGACGGCCCCAAAATCAATCAGCACCAACTGATGATCTTGCTGCCGTCGTAAAATATTAGCGGGTTTAATATCCCGATGAATCACCTCTTGAGAGTGAACATAGCTCAAAACAGGGAGAATCTCCTGCAAAAATTCCCGAGCCTGTTGCTCAGTGTAGGGGCCAGACTGTTGAACATCCTGTTTCAGATTGACCCCATCGACAAACTCTTGAACCAGGTAAAATTGATGCTTGCCCGCAAAGTAATCGAGTAATCGCGGAATCTGAGGGTGATCTCCAATCTTGCCTAAGGTCTTAGCTTCCCGCTGAAATAATTCCCGCGCCATCTCTAACATCCGTTTCGACTGACTAGACGGACGAAGCTGCTTGACCACACACTTTGGATTACCGGGCAGGGACAAGTCTGTTGCGAGAAACGTTGCCCCAAACCCCCCTCTGCCCAGGGATTTAACAATTCGATAGCGATTCCGCAGCACTAACCTCGAACCACAAGCTTGACACTGTGAAGCATCCTCTGGATTTTCAGGATGGGAACATGCTGGGTTAAGACAATAGGTCATAGTGCTTGAGAATGCTCTAAAAGTCAGTTTACTAAAAACCTGTCAGGCGCTGACGCTCACAAAACCAACCCGGAGTTGGCCTTGTTAATTCCTAAATGATTGATCCAGACAGTGAGTCTAGATTAGTCATCTAGATCAGTGATCCAGATTGATTCTGTAGGCAACTGTTTTGCTGATCATTTCTGAATACGAATCGATCCATCCTCCCCTATCTCTATTATTCACAAATTCATCTCGGTTTTTTACTAGAACCCTCCTCAGGTTTATGAATCAAACCATAAAGGATAGTTTTCCGGCTGGCTGAGTTAGGCAAGATGCCTAACCGACAGAATCTTAGGGGTTATTTAATGCTGATCCCTAAGTTCTAATCATCCGTTCTGATCGTCTTCTTAAAGTTGGCGCTACAGTTCTCCATAGTGTGTGGTCTTTGTTGTATCGTCCCTGGGTATAAAGTCTGGTTTTGCAGGTGACCAAAGCCTCTAGAATAGATAGAGTCATCCACGCCTGCCTGAAGACTTTAACTCAGACGTTAATCTAGACCTGAATCTAGACGTTTTGCCATTGACCTAGTACTTTCTGATTATAGAAAACTTGACAAGCGAATGCGTATTTCTCTCAACTGGCTCCGAGAACTTGTTGACCTCCATCTAACTCCGGAACAACTGGCAGAAACCCTGACTGTAGCGGGCTTTGAAGTTGAGGAGATTGAAGATCGCAGAACCTGGGCAGATGGGGTTGTGCTGGGTAAAATCCTAGAGACTGAAAAACATCCCAACGCTGACAAACTTAAGGTTTGTCAAGTGGATATTGGGGCAACTGCACCCTTGAATATTGTCTGCGGCGCTGCCAACGCCAAAGTTGGGATGGTGGTTCCCGTGGCCACAATCGGCACCCATCTGCCGATTGTGGATTTGACCCTGAAAAAGAGTAAATTGCGGGGGGTTCCTTCAGAAGGAATGATCTGTTCCCTCGCGGAACTGGGCTTGGAAAAGGACTCCTCTGGGATTCATGGCTTTAATCTGGCCAACCCTGAACTCGGCAGCGATGTCCGACCGTTGTTGGGTCTAGACGATGTCATTTTAGACTTGACTGCTACAGCAAACCGGGCTGATGGCCTAAGCATGGTGGGCATTGCCAGGGAAGTTGCCGCCCTGACAGGAGCACCGTTGAGAATTCCTGAAGTCAACAACATTTCAATTCCAGAGGCATCCGGCGCTGAGTCTTCGGCTATTCTAACCGTGGCGATCGCCGATCCCTTACCGTGCCCGATCTACATCGGTACAGTGATAACTGGGATTACAATTGCCCCCTCCCCAGATTGGTTACAACGACGATTGCAAGCCGCAGGAGTCCGACCCATCAACAATGTTGTCGATGTCACCAACTACATAATGTTGGAATGGGGCCAACCTTTGCATGGGTTTGATTGCGATCGCCTCCAACACGTTACAGGTTCTCAGGCGTTGACCTTTGGGGTACATTTGGCTCAATCCGGCGAGTCTTTGAAAACCCTAGATGGTCAAACCCGCCAACTTCAGCCTGAAACCCTTTTAATCACAGCAAATGATCAGCCTGTTGCCTTGGCCGGAGTCATAGGCGGTGAGGACACAGAAGTTCACCAAGGCACTCAGAATTTGATCTTGGAAGCGGCAATTTTTAACCCCGTGTTCATTCGTAGATCGGCCCGTAGTCAGGGCATTCGCACCGAAGCCTCGACTCGATACGAACGGGGCGTGAATCCGATAGAGTTGCCCCTAGCCTGTCGGCGAGCGGTTCAACTGATCACTGAATTAACTGGAGGAACCGCCATTGTCCAAGCCTCGGCCAGCAGTTTGGCCAGTGAACCGACAGCCTCTCCAGTCTCCCTCAGGCTCCACCGAGTCAATGAAATCCTAGGCCCCCTCAAGCGAGGTGAAGTAACCTCAGGACAATCCTCCCTCCAGCCCGAAGAAATTGAGAAAATTTTAACGGCTTTGGGATGTCGGTTAGTGCGAGCAGATAAAGCGGGTTCGGTTGTGTGGGCTGTTACCGTGCCTCCCTATCGGGCTAAAGACCTAGAGCGGGAAATTGACTTGATTGAGGAAGTGGCTCGGCTCTACGGCTACGACAACTTCTGTGATACCCTCCCCAGCAAAAATTTACCGGGTTACCTGCCCCTAGACCAACAAGCCCTCCGTCAATTGCGGGCGGTATTCCGGGCTGAAGGGTTAACCGAGTTGATGCACTATTCCCTGGTCAAAACTGAAGGGCAACATCAAGTCACCCTATCCAATCCCCTGTTTGTGGAGTATTCTGCCCTGCGAACTGAGATGTTTTCTGGGTTGATCGATGCCTTTGTCTACAATCTAGAAAATGGCAATGGTGCGTTAAATGGCTTTGAAATTGGTCGAATTTTTTCAAAGACTGCGGACAAGACTGCAGATCAATTCACAGAACAAGAGGTAATCGCCGGAATTCTGGGGGGGGATGTCACTCAGGGTCGCTGGGTGAGGGGAGGACAGCCCCAGCCCATGACCTGGTATGAAGCAAAAGGAATTCTAGAAGGCATCTTTCGTCAATTGAACCTCACCGTTGATTGCAGACCAGATAGCACTGTTCCTCAACTCCATCCAGGACGAACGGCTGGTCTTTGGCAAGGAGACACCTATCTGGGAGTCTTGGGTCAACTGCACCCCCAGTTGAGGCAACAGCGAGAGCTACCAGATGACGTGTATGCCTTCAGTTTGAACCTGCCGGTGCTAATTGCAGCCGTGACCCAGATGGAAAATCGGGTGCGGCAATTTCAAGGGTTCTCTCTCCTACCGCCTTCAGACCGAGATATTGCCTTCTTTGTGCCGTTGGAAGCTCCCGTTGCCGAGATTTTACGCACCATCCAACAGGCTGGAGGAGCGTTGCTGGAGTCTGTAGAATTGTTTGATGACTATCGCGGTCAGGGGGTTCCTGAAGATCAGCGGAGTTTGGCCTTCCGACTGGTCTATCGGGCAGGCGATCGCACCTTAACCGATGAAGATATTGAACCCTTCCAGCAAAAAGTGCGGAAATCTCTCGTGGAGCAGTTTAATGCTTGCCTCAGAAGTTAAGGTTTTTCAGTCGCTTTCTTCGGAGTGACTAGACATCAACCACTAAAAACTATTCACTCAGAACCAACGATAAACTATGCCAAAGTACGTCATGTTTGGAACTTACTGTGAGAACGTTTTAGAAAAGCGTGAACCTTATCGCCAAGCTCACCTGGCAGGGTTGCAACAACAGAAAGACGCAGGCGTTTTGATTACCCTTGGCCCAACTAAAGATGTCACTAAAGTCTTTGGCCTTTATGAAGCCGAGGATGAAGCAACCGTTAGGGAACTTGTTGAGGCTGATCCTTACTGGCAACACCGGGTCTGGACAGATTATGAAGTCAAGGAGTGGATTCAAGCCTTCTGAGGATGATGGTTTTGCAGGTGGGCCTGAATAGCGGCTTCCTCAGTTGTTGAGAGGGGCTGAACTACAAATTCAGCCTGAAAACAACGACTTGCAGCGGTTGTGAGGACATTAACCAAGTGCTGCATAAAGTCGGGTTGGGCAATTAGATCCGCAACTGATGGCGGTGGACTAGCTAATTCCTCACCAAAAACCTGTGAATATAGCCCAGGATCAGGAAATAGACGGATAGAACCCTGCTGCAAAATGCTGCGATCGCGTTTTAGTTGGGCACTGCCAATCAGTTTATAACCGTTGGTTAGCACTAAGTCAGCTCCAGTTGCAAGGCTGAAGCAGTTTGCTTTTCTCGAATAGTCCCAACCTGCCGAACCGTAATCGAGAAGCACATCCAAGGATTGCCAACCCTCAATCAAAAACTGACAAATCGCTGCATAGGTTTTGAGTCGAGGGCCAGGTAATGTGGGGGCAATCACTGCATACGTTAAGTCTCCTTGATGCAACACAGCCCTGCCCCCCGTCGGTCGCCGTACCAAGTTAATCGCTTTGTCTTGCCAAGTCAGTTTCTGCCAAAAATCAGGCCATCGTTGCTGATGATAGCCCAAAGAAATTGCAGTCGGTTCCCAGGTGTAGAATCTGAGAACGGCGGGAGACTTTCCCAGTTTATGCTGCTCTAGGAGCCACTCATCGATTGCCATCTGAATGAAACCGTTGGCCTTGAGCAGAGGAATCAAGCGCCAATTGGAATCAGCAACCATTGAAATGTGCTCAAAAACGCTAATTCAACTCATTCAAAACTGTTTAAGTTCAGTGACTTACTGACCAAATTCTGCTTGTAAGGCATCGTCGTTATCATCAGCGATCGTTGCAACGATGGTAATGATTCGGGAGATTTCACCCGGACTAATTTCAGCAAGGGTTCGAGTTGAGAGCACAACAACTTGATCGCTTGTGATTGCAAAATGGGACTCAAGGGTGCTCAGCCAGTTCATTTCCATAAGTTTCCGCATGAGCTGATCTTCATTTTTGGCTGGGAGTTGCAGCACAGAAGACCATACTGTTAAGCAGTCGTCATCGGTTGACCCTGTGAGTTGGACAAACACTTCAGCACTACCATAGTTAAACTTCCAGAGATAACCCTCATCACTCTGACCTACCATGGCTTTCTGATCTTGAGCAAGGCCAGCAATTATCGTTTCAATCTCCTCAGGGTAAGTGATCAGGTGGCCATCCGTTAGGACTTCAGTCGTAGTTTCTTCATTAGACTGGCTAGTGGTGGTAGTCATCACAATTTACCGTAACTTAGAGTAGATTTTGGTTTGCACCAATAGTATCGCTTGTTATGGAACAATTGAACACTCTATTTCCAGGGATTTCAGCTTAACCTTGGCTTAAAGGTTCTACCCTCAGCCGCTCAAGTAGGAACGAGCTGCCTCGGCACGGTGACGGGCAACTCTGAGCGGTGAATGAACTTTTTTGTTGAAACAAAATTAGCATTTAAAAATTAGCATTTAATCCAGTAAACGTAAGTTTCCTCAGTTCGGTAGGGATAATGCTTGAGCCGAATCAGATCACGCACCTGATCCAACAGCTTTTTCGGGCGTTGTTCCATTTGGGGTTTATACAGAAAATTGCAAGGTAATCCTCCGAATAAATCGATGCTAGGCAGAACATTGCTGTGTTTCATCGGAGAATATACGGAAAGTTTTGGGATAATCCTCAAATTTAGGATGTATACCCAGAAAGTTTCAGTACAATTGCAGTATTAGGGTGGACTATCTGGAAAGTTTCAGGGTAATCATCCCAAAAGCGTTGGTTATGCAGAAAATTTCAATATTAATAACTAGTTTGCTGTCTTTAGGTTATCTGTGAGAATGGTACTTTCAGCTTTTTTGTGAGAGTACAATTTTTCATAACTGAAGAACAATCACATATAGTTTGAGAGCAATTTAAAGCATATCCTCTATAGACATCTGTCTTTCAATGCTGGGTAACGGTCTAACATCAATATAGTCTTGGGCAAACTTTTTAAGACCTGCATCTTCGCTATATATACACTTTGCGCCTCTTGCCATTGCTGTAGCAGTAATCATGAAATCAGCTTTCATTTCTGCTCTTGATATTCCACTCTCATTTTTAAGTTGCTTTTTGTTTCTCCACATCTCTGCAAAGTAAAGAGCAGCTTGTGTGTCAAAAGGTGGAACGATAAATCGGCGGTGCATTAGTTCACTAAATGCATTAAGCAACCCTGGCTCCAAAGTACACAGAAGTTCTGCAACAACCACTGCCGGAACCATAATATCGATTCCATCTCTTTCGCAAGTACCGATCAAATATTTAGCTTTATCTATGTTGTCCTCCTGCCCAGGAGTTGCTTGCTTCTTAACACCCCAAATAATTATCTGTGTATCAAAGCAAACTAGATCCATTTACGCCTCCGACAGTCCATAGCGTATTTCAGAGACAAAAAGATCCACATTTTCTATATTGTCAAATGAATCTCCAATTAAGTTAGCTAATTCTTCAAAAGCTTCTGATGGCGAAGTTTTCTCATAATCAGAAATGTCGATTACGTGAAAGTTTTCAATTTCAAATGTTTCAGAATTCCATTCCGCAAGACCACGCAACTCTACTTTTGCGTAAAGCTTTGCACCTGCTTTCTTAGCTATTGCCTTACTTGTACTACAGTAGATGATTTGACTGTCCAAAGTCTTGAACTGAATTTTAGGTTCTGCCCCACCCACACGAGTTATTTCTCCATGTATGGTTGTCTCCCCTGACAACGGATAAATGTCAGGTATCTGGGTTTCAGGAGTAAGAACAGCTAATGATTCCAGTCTGCCATTCTGCGTAAAAAACTCAGCATTACATTGATAACGTCGTGTAAAAGCAGACAGTTTCCTCAGAGAATTGATGGCACCACTTGGTAGTACGCCAAAATCATTCTCTGCAATTGACTTTGTTATACGACGTGTGGCAGGCAAAGTTAGCTCCAATAAATTTGGGGAAAACTCTAAACCAATACTTCCTTGTCGAATACTCTTTAAGCCGATTACTATAGTCTCTTTCTTTAACTCTGGGTGGTCACGAATCACCATAGAGGCTATCATATCTTCAACAGATTCAATGACTTCCGCAATCTCCTTAGACCGAACTTTGCCTGGTGACATACCTTCACCAGTCAGTAATATTTCTACAGTTATATCGTGAGCCATAAATGATCTCACCACCTTCAGACATAAGAAGAGTCTATAATTATATCACGCTTGAGAACGAAGATAGTCGCCATTTCGGTTTTTTTCAACTAATTCGTACAAGTCATAGTGCTGTGAGTTCCTAGCAGCCCAACACTGCGTTGGTGCGGGCGGCACATAGGTTACTGGTGAGTATCAAAAGCTACCTGCCGCCGCACAACTTCACCGTTAGTTTGCCAGCGCAGCAGAGAGTGTTGGCGAGGCTGAACTGCAAGGGTTATGCTACGTTGAAAGTAGTTTTGTCGGGTTCGCGCTGGCTGGGTGGTGTAGGATGTTAGAGAGGAGGGCAGTATGAACATTCCTATCATTGACGAAGTAGTTGAACAGTTGAAGGTGATGCCACAGCATTTACAATGGCAGGTACTTGAATTTGTTCGGACGTTGGTAAAAGCGGAAGTGCGAGGTACGCCAGGATCGCAATTGTTGCGCTTTGCAGGTTCAATCCCTATCGACGATCTCCAGTTAATGCGTGAGGCGATCGAGCAAGACTGTGAACGGTTAGATATTAATGAGTGGTAGGTATTTTCTTGATACCAATATCATCATTGCTCTCTTTGCAGATGAAGCGATCGTCAAAAATAATCTTGCTCAAGCCAACGAAGTTTTCATTCCAAGTTTTGTGATTGGCGAGTTGTATTATGGGGCAAGAAAGTCAGGGCGAGTTCAAGCAAATTTAGCAAGAGTTGATGAGTTGGTTGCTAGCAGCATGATATTGGGGTGTGATGCTGAAACTGCACGGCAATACGGTGAAGTCAAGAATGAGTTGAGACTCAAGGGTCGTCCGTTGCCTGAGAATGATGTTTGGATTGCGGCTCTTGTATTACAACATGACTTGATTCTGGTGACACACGATGCTCATTTTCAGGAGGTGGAGAGTTTACAAACGGTAACATGGTAAGTACTGCCGCTGCTCACTTTAGCCGTTAGCTGGCTTCGTTTTTGGCTTAGAGCGTACAGAAAGCTAAAACGATCGCAAAATAGCTGCGATCACTTGCTTCAGGCTCGGTAATTCCTGCTCGATAGCTAACCAAACAATATCGAGGTCAATCTCAAAGTAGTTGTGAGCCAAAATATTTCGCACGTCTCTCATAGGGGTATCGCTTCGCTCAAGACGTGATCGCGGATTCTGGGTCGCAGCCCTTTTTCTGTGACGACATCCACCGGGCAATTCAGCAGGTCTTGTAGTTCCATCAGCAAACCACCGAGGTCAAACAGGCTACGTTCTGCCTCCATTTCCACCAGAAAATCCACATCACTTTCTGAGTCGGCTTCGCCCCGTGCCACAGAGCCAAAGACGCGAACGTTGTAGGCACCATATTTTGATGCTGTTGCTAAAATCACGTCCCGTTTTTCCTGCAACTGTGCCCCAATGTTCATAAGCAACTTTCCATTTTGTCTTATTATCCCATCATCCTACTGCGATCGCCCTATCCTTTGACCCAACTGGGTTTGAGAGCGTGCGATCGCATTTGTCGTCTCGCAGAAAATCGCCTGTATCAAAAACATGAGTATTGCGATTGTAGGTGCGATCGCTCTCACCTACAATCGCAGTGTTTTCACCAAAAGTACAATCGCACCTGATTAAAACCACGATCGCAGCCGTCCTAGCCATGATCGCCGTGCTTTCTAAGTTGACCGGCTCATCATTCGCCGCAGGACTGCCAAACTCTGCTGTGTGCTGACTGTATCTGGATGCTGGTTGAAAAGTTGCTGACGCATTGTTAACGCTTGCACCAACAATGGCTCTGCTGCAGTTAATCGCCCCTGGTTGGCATACAGCACGGCCAAATTCTTGAGGCTGGTGGCCACATCCGGATGCTGCTCGCCCAACAGCGATCGCGCCACGGTCAAACAAGTCTCTAACCAAGGCTCCGCTTCTGCATAGAGTCCCTGACTTTCATAGAAGCGACCGATTCCGGTAAACGTCCATGGCAAATCACCTTCATCGGGAAGATATAGCTCCTCCCGCGTTTGCAGTTTCAGCAAGTCAGTGGCGACTTCCTTCAGGTGCGGAATCACTGCCTCCACCGACTGAATCTGTGCCAACGTCGGTGTTTGGGGAATGTGTTGTGCGACGGCAATCATCGTTGTTGCCACTGCTGTTTTCAGCGTCTGTCGTTCCTCGCTGGCTAGCTTCGCCGCAAAAAACTCCCGCAGCAGTTGATGCAGTTGATACAGTCCTTGCCCAACTCTAGATAGCAAACTGCGCCCCAGCAGTTGCTCAACCCGGCAATCCTCTAAGTCCTCCTTGTCCCAATCTGGCAGACATTGTTCCACCAAATTCCAGGGAATCGGCGCTAGAGCAAACAAACTCAACAGCCCACAGAGCCTCTTGGCTTCATCGGGGAATTGCTCATCTTCCCAAGTTAATTGGAAAGCCGCTGCTACACCCAGTTGAGCCGCCATCTGCTTCGTTTGCACCAATGCCTGAGCCGCCAACTTTTTTGCTTCCAACCGCTCCAACATTTCCACCAAGTTCAAGTCCTCCCTCCGAGCCAGGTAGCGACCCACCAGTTCCAATCCCAAGGGCAAATAGCCCAACCATTTCCAAGAACTCTCAGACTGATTGGCAGCGACTCGACATGGCTGCAGAACACCGAGTCAGATGCAACTTTTGAGAAGTTACCTAACGCGATTTCCAGTAAATCGTCTGTACAGCAAAAGACCGCAATGATAAACTCCTAGATAAAAAATATAGTCCAACTCCATGCTCAGTATCTTGCACTCCTAGCACCGATCCAGTTGGGCCTTCTTATTTAGACCTTAGTCATACATCGTGTTACTTATGATCAACCCATCACAGAGTGCAACCTAATCCGATGCCACGCGCCAATTTCCACCAGGATTTCTATGGGGCACAGCTACCGCTGCATATTCGTCGGGATCAACGTCTATTTAGCCTCGCATTACGTGCAGGCAACTGAGGCAGATCCAGGTTATGCGTTTGTACCGTTCAATGCTTCACAACCCAATGCTCAAGCAGATTTCTAAAGGCTGTTGCTCAATTCTACGTTAGGCAGAATTTCTTACAGAAGTTCTGCTTTTTGTTTCTGGTTGTTATCCCTCCAGATTGCAATGGACAATCTGCTCTGGCTCTATTTTGATAGGATTTGCTGGCTTCACAACATTGATTTTTTAGAAAATTTTTGGGGCTTTCCGAAATTAATTTGTGAGGAAGAGTAGTTTTTAATATCAAACAAAAAACACAAAAATATTAAGAGTAGAATCAATGCATCAGGGAATTGTTATGGGTTTATTTGACCATCGCCAACTCTTTCTAAAAGCCTTAAAAGAAGCAGAGTATCATGTCATTATCACTTGTCCTTGGGTTGGGCAATCTGGCTTAGATGAGGAAATGCTGCTAGAGATGAATAATGCCTTAAGTCGAGGAGTAACCATTGAAATTGGCTGGGGATGGCATCGGGACATTGGCAGAGAGATTATTACTGGCAATAAATCCTGGAGCGTTCGTCCTGCTTATAATTGGAAATATAACGGGCTCTTTAAACTTCAAGAACTACGCAGAAAGTATCCTCATACTTTTAAGCTAAAACTAATGGGAACTCATGCTAAATACTGGGTCTGTGATCATACTTTTGCAGTGGTAGGTAGTGCTAATATTCTGAATGTATCCTCTACTTCTGTGGCCCAACCTCATGAAGAAATCGGAAGCTATGTTACTGATTTTAAAAGCATTCAAACCTTGATTAATTCCTTCAAGTTTGCTGCTGACTTGGCTGCAGAGAGAAATCACTGGGACGCTGCATAATCGAGTTGAGTCAACACCTTGATCATCCTGATGTCACTGACTGACTCCAATTTCTAAAAATAAGGGACACAACATCGTTGTGTCCCAGCCAACTTATTACCAGCCATTTATCAAATGATCAATTGCTGTTAACCTAGAACAGCCTTAGCTTTAGCAACGACATTCTCAAGGGTGAAGCCAAACTTCTCCATGCAAGTGCCACCGGGCGCTGAAGCACCAAAACTGTCAACACTTAAGCTTGTGCCTTCATCAGTCACATAACGACACCAGCCCATGCTAATTCCAGCTTCCACAGAAACCCGCTTCCTTACGGCTTTGGGCAAAACGGATTCCCGATAAGCAGCCTCTTGCGCTTCAAACAGTTCCCAACTGGGCATGGACACGACCCGAACCTTTTTGCCTTCACGGGTCAGTTGTTCTGCCGCTTGAACACACAGCCCAACTTCAGACCCTGTACCAATTAGGATTAAATCGGGTGTGCCATCGCAATCAATGACTGGGTAAGCCCCTTTGCTCACCCCTGCGATAGAACTGCCCGCCAAATTGGGCAAGCCTTGACGGGATAAACAGAGCAACGTCGGACGGTTTTGAGCGGCCTGCTCAATGGCAACCTTGTAAGCACCGGAGGTCTCTGTCCCATCTGCCGGACGGAACACCGTAAGCTGGGGAATCGCCCGGAGAGACATGATGGTTTCTACCGGTTGGTGGGTTGGGCCATCTTCACCCAGGGCAATGGAATCATGGGTCATCACCCAAATCACCCCAACCTGAGACAAGGCACTCAAACGAATGGCTGCCCGCATGTAATCCGTGAACACCAAGAACGTTGCTCCGTAAGGAATCAGGCCCGAACCATGAAGGGCGATGCCATTGCAAATTGCACCCATGCCATGTTCTCGCACCCCGAATCGAAGGTTGCGATTTTCGTACTGATTTTTCTGAAAGCTACCGCTCAGTTTTAACTCAGTTAAATTGGAGTGGGTCAGGTCAGCAGAACCGCCAATTAACTCCGGCAAAACGGGAGCAAGAGCATTGAGGCAAATCTCAGAATGCTTGCGGGAAGCCAACGCCTTATCTTCAGGGGTATAAGTCGGCAACACCTTGTCCCAACCTTCAGGCAGTTGACGATGGATCATCCGATCCAACAAAGCAGCATCCTCGGGATACTGAGTTTTATACTGAGCCCAGGCTTTGTTCCACTCCGCTTCGGTGCTGGCTCCCCGCTCCACTGCTTTGCGGAAATGGTTCAACGCATCATCAGGAACCTCAAAGTCGCCACAGGGCCACCCTAAGTTTTCACGGGTCGCTTTAATTTCGTCTCCGCCCAAGGGCGTACCGTGGGCAGCACCTGTTCCAGCAACCTTGGGTGAACCGTAACCAATCGTTGTTGTCACCTTAATCATCGTCGGTTTATCAGTGACCGACTTGGCGACTTCAATGGCTTTGTGCAGGGCTTCTAAGTCGGTATCCCCGTTCTCAACGTGGAGAGTATGCCAGCCATAGGCTTCAAACCGTTTGCTCACGTCTTCCGTGAAGGAGATTTCAGTAGAGCCATCAATAGAAATATGATTATCGTCGTAGAGCGCGATTAACTTACCCAAGCCCAGGTGACCCGCCAAGGAGCAGGCTTCCCCAGAAACCCCTTCCATATTGCAACCATCTCCCAGGATCACATAGGTGTAATGATCTACAAGGGTTAGGTCAGACTTGTTAAATCGGGCAGCCATATGGGCTTCTGCCATAGCCAAACCCACTGCATTGGCAATCCCTTGTCCCAAGGGGCCAGTAGTCACTTCTACCCCTGCGGTCTCAAAATTTTCGGGGTGGCCAGGAGTTCTAGAATCCCATTGGCGGAATTGTTTGATGTCATCCAGGCTGACGCTGTCATAACCCGTCAGGTACAGCAAGGCATACTGCAACATACAGCCATGACCGGCAGAAAGGACGAAGCGATCGCGATTAAACCACTTAGGATTCTTTGGATTGAACCGCAGGAAGCGATCCCACAATACAAATGCCATCGGTGCTGCTCCCATCGGCAGTCCAGGATGGCCAGAGTTGGCTTTCTGTACCGCATCAACAGCCAGGAAGCGGATTGAATTGATGCAGAGTTCCTCTAGAGATTGAGTAGCAACAGCCATAGTTATCGTTTCTATAGTTCAGATGGTAATTTGCGAGTGCCACAGCGCAGCAACCAGAACACTCAGGAGTTTAGCCCTAAAGTCGCGCTCAAGCTTCTTGCCCCCATCATCTCATCTGTTGGGATCGACAAGCAAGGGAGTTAAAACAATTTTGCAGGGCAGATATGAAGGCGGAATCAATATGTTAAACTCCTGATTGACCAAGGAAATTGCTGATCATAGAAACATAGAGTCATGGATTCTCAAGCTCCCAAATTCGAAGTGCCCGAAGAAATACAAGCCCTCCTTTCAGCCGAAAAATTAGAAAAGGTGGTTCGTTCTTTCACCAAGATTGATGGCAACCAAGATGGCAAAATTGAACTTGAAG
The DNA here is from genome assembly GCA_051652765.1 of Microcoleaceae cyanobacterium. Classification (GTDB taxonomy): domain Bacteria; phylum Cyanobacteriota; class Cyanobacteriia; order Cyanobacteriales; family Microcoleaceae; genus JBHJGO01. The sequence goes on from JBOFUV010000034.1 coordinate 116,518, forward strand.
AATATCTCGATCATCTTTTGGAAAAAGAGAGAGAGAAACTCGCAAAGCAGTTTAGATACTTGGATGCAAATCAAGACGGTTATATTGAATTTGAAGAGTTTCTTGCTGTTACAGAGCCCCACTATCTGATTCTGAAAAAGTTTCGTAGATTTGATCAGGAACGCAATGGATTCTTGACATTTGCACAAGCAATTCAGATTGCGGAAGAATTATCTCTTCCCTATGATCATAGTCAAATTGAAAGAGTGCTGCAAGAAATTGATCAAGATCAAGATGGGCAAGTGACTTACTACGAATACTTGGGCGCAATGATTCACTTTGGGTTCCAATAGTGAGTATTGAATGAATTGCAGGATAGGCAATGTCCAACTGCAATTTATTTGAAGTTGGTCTTTAGGACTTGACTGGCATCCTCAGATGTGGAGCGTTCAACCTGTAGTGGCTTTCTGTTTTAACCTTGTGCCAATGTGAAAATCTGTAACATTTGAAATAGCATATCTTTGGTTTTCCCTTATACTGTCTCGTGAGTTGAGCGTTTGATGAACCTTCAGCTAGTTTAATGGCCTTGCGTTTCAAGAAATAGATAATTTATTTCCATACTGTCGGTGGCTTTCCTACGGTAGAAACAGTGTTCTTGTATCACTGTTTCTACCGTAGAATCCAGAGATCAGCGTTGTTTAGTTTTCATCAAGGTTCCCTCAGAAGTAATGCTTTTTATTTCAACTCAAAGCTCCAAGGGTAATTGGTAAAAGTCTTCAGGAATGAGCTTAAATGAATTACATCAAATGTGCGGTCTATCTATCAAGTTCAGTAATCTTGACTTTTTTTAGCTTAAGTCAAGCGGTTCTAGGGCAAGAATCATCGGCAAGAGTTGTTGAAAATTCTAATTTTTCCTTACAAAAGCAGCCCAAAGAGTTAATAGATTCAAGGGACTTACCTTCTAGGTTACTGACGGAAGAATTGCCAGAAAAAAGCCCTTCCCGTTTATCAGAGGTTGAGTTATTCATCCCTTCAGTAAGAGCCACAGATTTGCTCGAAGGCCAAGATAGAAATCAAACTTTCATCACTGCTCAAGAGTCAGAAGAAAAGCAAGAGTCGGAAGAAGAAGTAGAGGAGGAAGATCCTCGGAAAGCAGCGGATGCTTCAGGGCGACGGTTGAGCAACAACTACAGCTATTTTGCCATTGGAGGCAATACTGGTCTGACTGGAGATGGCTCAGGCGTTTCAGAGATAGGATTCTCTACCTTGGGTAAAGCCGGGTTTTCTGAGAATTTATCCCTCCATTCTGCAGGAGTGCTGTTTACGGAAAGGGGAGCAAGTTTGACTGCCCTGACATACGAGTTTCCTATTCGGAGTGAAACGGAAGCAGTTGTATTTTCGCCGTTTTTAGGCGGAGGAATCATCTATCGTGATTTATTCAACGAAGACTTCAGCATTGGGGGAGTGATTATGGGAGGAGTGGATGTGCCAATCTCCTACAGTTTTGTGTTTACAAGCCGAATCAATGTAGCTTTTATTCGAGATAGTACAGATACCAGTATTTCTTTCGGAATTGGGTACATTTATACGAAAGGTTTACTGGGATTAATTTTTGATTAGCTTGGGTTTTTCAGAAAAGCTTAATCATTAAAGTCGCTGTAGGGGAGCAATGTTTGGATCAAGGACTTTAGAACTCGATCCTTCAAATTTGACCCCTAGGGAGAGCTTACTCTTACTCCCAAAAATGTGAGTGACTTTTCCTATCCCAAAAGAGTCGTGCAAAACGCGATCGCCCACTTGCCAATTTTCGACGACATTAACCTGAGATCGGGTTATTGATTGCCTCTGAGTTGAACTTTGACTTGACTTTCTCGAGGTCTTTTGGGGAGAGTAACCTTCAATTAATTCTTCGGGTAACTCTTTCAAAAAAATGGATGGAATACAAGGTTCAGGTGCTCCCCATAATCGACGTTGACAAGCATGGCTAATAAACAATTGTTCCTGGGCACGGGTGATGCCCACATAGCATAATCGTCGTTCTTCTTCGAGGGCTAAAGGATCATCAAAGCTGCGAAAGTTAGGAAACAAGCCCTGCTCTAATCCCACCAAAAAAACAATGGGAAATTCCAATCCTTTTGCCGAATGCAAGGTCATTAAAGCAGTTGCATTTTGACCCTCTTTAACATTGTCAATTTCTGAGGCGAGGGCTGCGCTAGCAAGAAAGCCTGGTAAGGTTGTATCCTCATAATCTTCTTGGAACTGAGAGACCGCATTACTAAGTTCTTTCAGGTTTTCCAAGCGATTTTCAGCTTCATCTGTTCCCTGAATTTTGTAGTCTTGAACATAGCCTGAATCTTTCAGGATGCCGTCTAAAATTTCCAATGCTGAAGCTGTTTCAACCCGATTTTGCCAAACTTTAATGATCTCAGCAAACTGATTTACTGACTTAGCAGAACGGCCTGCTAGAGTATTAACTGAATCAGCGTCACTAGTGATTTCCCATAGAGGAATTCCTAACTGTTGAGATGCATTGACAAGGGCATCAATCGTTGATTTTCCAATGCCCCTTCGAGGAGTATTAATAATCCGGAGCAAGCTGACTGTATCAGCAGGATTGGCAATGACTCGGAGGTAAGAAAGGGCATCTTTGATTTCTTTGCGATCATAGAATTTTAACCCCCCAACAATTGTGTAAGGAACTTCGGTTCTTAACACATCTTCCAAAGCACGAGACTGAGCATTGGTACGATACAATACAGCAAAATCTCCATAACCCAATTCAGGATTTTTTTGCATCAGTCCTTGAATTTGACTCAGCACAAATCGGGCTTCATCCATCTCATCCCCAGAACGATAACAGTAGATAGGCGAGCCTTCTCCTCGGGTTGGACGCAGGATCTTATCAATGCGTTCAGTATTATTTTGAATCAGATGATTAGCGGCTTGAAGAATATTCGCTCTGGAACGATAGTTTTCTTCCAATTTGATCATTGTCTGGGTATCTTCATCGGATAGACCATCTCCAAAATCATCCTGAAATTCTAACAAAATTTTGTAGTCCGCCATGCGAAAGGAGTAGATCGACTGATCCACGTCTCCAACCACAAAAACAGAGCGATTGTTCCAATTTTTAAACTGTTTAGCAGTTTCCCCATTAGTGACTAACAATCGAATCAAGTCATATTGCGTTCGATTTGTATCTTGATATTCATCCACTAAGATATGACCAAATTTTTCATGCCAATAGGTTAAAACTTGCTCATTCTGCTGAAAGAGATCAACAGTTATGCGAATCAAATCATCAAAATCCAAACCATTATTTGCTGCCAAAGCATCCTGGTAAAGTCCGTAAACTTCAGCAATGGTTCGACCTTGGTAATTAGAATTTTCTTGCAAGAACTGTTGAGGTGATAGTCCTTGATTTTTGGCATTACTAATTCTGTATCGAACTTTGCGAGGATCAAACTTTTTATCATCTAAATTAAGCTGCCGGGTGACAATTTGCTTGACTAAACCATGGACATCAGATTCATCAAAAATTGTAAAATTACGTTCCCATTGACGATTACTTTCATCCTTATATTTATTAATATCAAATCTTAAAATCCTGGCACAAAGACTGTGAAAGGTTCCCATCCACAACTGTTTAGTTGTCCGGCGGTAAATGTGCGATCGCAGTTTGACTTGTTCCTCAGCAGTCAGGGCTGAAAAGGGCTTGCTATATTGAAGTTCTGCCTGTTGCTGAGTAAAAATCGATTCTACCCTTTCCTTGATTTCTCGGGCGGCCTTATTCGTAAAGGTGACCGCTAGAATACTCTCCGGATCGACTTGGTGGGTGTGAATTAAATTGGCAATCCGATAAGTGAGTGCCCGAGTTTTTCCCGATCCCGCCCCTGCAACGACTAGCATCGGCCCACAGAAATGTTCAACCGCTTGGCGTTGGGCAGAGTTGAGATGGCTGAGGAAATCAATGGTCTGAGTCATGGTGATGGAGGAGACAGGTTAAGTTGAATTTATGATCTAAGCTACCATATTTGTAAAATGAGCTAGAGATCAATAACATACTAGGATAGCAATAATTTTTGCTGCCGAGATTCTTTACTGGAAATCTGAGATTTCATGACTCTTCTAGAGGTCAAAAACTTAACCACTCATTTCTTCACACCGGGCGGTGTAGTTCATGCTGTCAATAGAATTTCTTATCAGGTTAATTCTGGAGAAACAGTTGGCATTGTAGGAGAATCCGGTTCTGGAAAAAGTATCAGTGTACTCTCCATTTTACAGTTGATTCCTTCACCTCCAGGCAAAATAATGGCAGGGGAAGTATGGTTTGAGGGGCAAGATTTATTGCTGTTAAATGCCAGGGCTATTCAACAGATTCGAGGCAATCAAATCGCCATGATTTTTCAAGACCCGCTGACAGCCTTGAACCCAGTTCTAACCATTGAAACTCAGTTAACAGAATCCATGAAATTGCACTTGGGGTTAACTCAAACTCAAGCCAGAATTCAAGCGATTGAACTGTTAAAACAAGTGGGAATTCCTGATGCAGAACGGCGTATTTCGAACTATCCTCATCAATTTTCTGGGGGAATGCGGCAGCGGGTGATGATTGCAATAGGCTTAGCTTGTCATCCCAAATTACTCATTGCTGACGAGCCAACTACTGCGTTAGATGTGACGATTCAAGCCCAAGTTATTGAGTTAATTAAACAACTCCGGCAAGACATTGGCATGACCATTCTTTGGATTACCCACGATTTAGCGTTGTTAGCCGGACTCGCCGATCGAATTCTGGTAATGTATGCAGGGCAAATTGTGGAACAAGCAACAGTTCATCAACTCTATAAAACGCCTCGTCATCCCTACACAATGGGTTTATTGAATAGTCTGCCCCGCTTAGATCGCGATCGCCCTCAACTTTTAACCATTGAAGGAACCCCTCCAGATTTAATCCATTACCCCCTAGGGTGTCCGTTTGCCCCGCGATGTCCGTTTGCTTTAGAACACTGTTTTACCGAAAATCCTGGTTTAGAACAGATCGAAACCAATCATCAAGTTGCCTGTTGGGTGAAGCCAGAGTTTAGTTTAAGTCAATAGTTCAAACCTACGATACCAAATTCTACAGCCTTTCCTGGACTAGTGAGGTATGCTGCACTCTTGTCCACACAAGAGATTTCGAATCTTTACACATACCTCACTGACTTAAGAAATGCTATGTTACTAAAGCAGTGTTAAACTACCTCCGCTTGTAACACTACGACTGAACCTACTTAGACAAAGTTTCAATCAAATACCTTGGTCAACCTAAATGACCTGCAGATGAGAGTAGAAATTACAATTAGACTTGAGTAGCCTGTAGCTATAGAAATCGAAGACTATGAAAATTCAGCAAATATCTGTTAATGGGCTATTTGGAATTTTTGATCATGTGATTCCATTAAACGTGGATGAGAAAATCACAATTATTCATGGTCCTAATGGCTTTGGAAAAACAGCGATGCTCAGGATGCTAAATGGCTTCTTCAATTCTCGATACCCAATGTTTCGTAGTATTCCATTTAACAGGTTTCGAGTTGAATTTGATAATGGCAATAGTGTTGAGGTTGTAAAACTTTCTGACAGCTCAGGTAAAACAAAGAAGAAAGAACGAATAGATATTGAGTTTCACGAAACTGGCTTGGAAAAGAAAATCTATACTCTAAAGGAAACGAAAAATTCTCCAGATATCGACTTCCCAATTAGTGTTTTGGAGGATATGGTTCCAGGATTAGAACGAGTAGCAATTAAAAGATGGGTTTATCTTCCAACTGGTGAATCCCTTTCTATAGGAGAGGTGATCGATCGATTTGAAGATGTTCTTCCTTCAAAGGCAAGATTACGAGAAGAACCTGAATGGCTAGAGAGCCTAAAGCAGGATATTCATGTCCGTCTCATTGAGTCGCAGCGTCTACTGAACTTTGTTCCTAGTCGTTCCTCAAGGGTGTACTCTGGAACACCTTCAATGCTACCAACTGTTTCTGCCTATTCTGAGGAGATTGCACAACTTATTCAATCTAAACTTGCTGAATATGGTACTACTTCTCAAGCTTTGGATAGGACATTTCCTGCAAGAGTAGTACAACAGCAGCTATCCCCTGATTTGACAGATGAAGAGCTTCGCCGTCAGCTCAATGAGCTTGAAGCAACCCGCTCTCGTCTTATAGAAGTAGGTTTATTAGATAAGGATGAAAATTCGGATTTTCAAATCCAGCCACAATCTATAGACGAAAGCACAAAAAATATTTTGTCGGTATATGTTGAGGATGTAGAAAAGAAGCTTAGTGTTTTTAGTGAAATTGCAAGTAAAATTGATCTTCTGAGAAGAATCGTTAATAGTAAATTTGCTTATTCTTATAAAGAGATGAGTTTTAATAAGGAGAAAGGATTTGTCTTTAGAACACTTTACAATCATTCTTCTTTCAATAGAGATACTCTTTCTCCAACAGATTTATCATCCGGTGAGCAACATGAGTTAGTTCTTCTCTATGAATTACTATTTAAGGTTCAACCTAATTCTCTAGTTTTGATTGATGAACCTGAACTATCGCTTCACGTAGGATGGCAGGCTCAGTTTTTGAAGGACTTGAAAGAAATCACAGAGCTTGCAGATTTAGATGTTTTGATGGCTACTCACTCTCCAGATATCATTCAAGATCGCTGGGATTTGACCGTGGAGCTGAAAGGTTCAGAAAAATGAGGGAGCACCTTTCAGTTGACCGTGATGCTAACGCAATTCGACTACGACGCAGTACCTTTTCGGGTACTTTTCTATTAGTTGAGGGCTGCTCAGATAGAATCTTCTATGAACGCTTTGTTGACAAATTGACGTGTGTATTAGTCAGTATTTCCGGCAAACCATCTAGTAAACTTCGGGTTATTGAAGTTCTGTGCATCTTGGAAAAATCAGATTTTCAAGGAGTCTTAGCTATTGTTGATGCAGATTTTGATCATCTCGAAGTTTCTTTACATAGTAGTCCTAACCTGATTCGGACAGATACTCATGACCTTGAAACTATATTGCTCAACTCATCTGCTCTTGAGAAGGTGATTGCTGAGTTCGGCTCAGAGGAGAAAATCGCCAAGTTTGGTCGAGGTGTTAGAACAGTATTGCTTGAAGCTGGAATGCCGATTGGATACCTTCTTTGGATTTCTCAACTTGACGAACTAAACCTAACCTTTGACGGCATTACATTTAGTAAGTTTATTAACGATCAAACCCTGCAAATTGATGAATTCAAGCTTATCCAAGAAGTAAAGAATAAATCCCAAGCTTTTGTGCTGAAAAACGAAGATTTACAACAACGTTTAATAAAGCAAAAAAGTGACACCCGTGATCCCTGGCAGGTTTGCTGTGGTCACGATCTAGTAAAGATATTATCTCTTGGTTTACGTAAGGCAATTGGCTCCGCTAAAGCTTCTGATGTTGAACCGAATAATCTTGAACGCATTTTACGACTTGCTTATGAGGAAACGTACTTTTACAAGACACAAATTTACTCGTCTGTTTGCTCATGGGAAAGTAACAATCCCCCTTTTAAGGTTTTGTACAGATTGTAAATTGTTATGACTGTAATTCCAACTGATTCTAACCTGTTAAATTCCCAACTCAAAACTTTAATTTCCGTTGAGAATTTACAAGTTCATTTTCCAATTTACAAAGGGATTTTAATCCAAAAACAAGTTGATACAGTCAAAGCAGTTGATAATATCTCATTCAAAGTTTTCAAAGGTGAAACCCTCAGTTTGGTTGGAGAATCTGGGTGTGGAAAGAGTACAACCGGCCGAGCTATTCTTCAACTGGAACCTTTAACTCAAGGCAAAATTTTCTTTGAGAATATTGATCTGATGACTTTAAATGCAGCAACCTTGCGACAGATGCGTCATCGAATGCAGATTATTTTTCAAGATCCCTACGCATCTTTAAACCCTCGAATGACTGTGGAAAAGATCATTAGTGAACCATTAGTCATTCATCAACTTGTTGAGCCGCAAAAAATTAGAGAACGAGTCCAAAATCTGCTAGAGCTAGTTGGTCTGAACCCAAGGTTTATTCAGCGCTATCCCCATGAATTTTCCGGGGGTCAACGTCAACGGATTGGGATTGCTAGAGCCTTGGCGGCTGAGCCAGAATTTATTCTTTGTGATGAACCGATTGCTGCATTAGATGTTTCAATTCAAGCTCAAATTATTAATTTAATGCAATCTTTGCAGCAACAGTTAGGATTAACCTATCTGTTTATTGCCCATGATTTGAGTGTTGTTCGTCATATTTCCCATCGCATTGCCGTGATGTATTTGGGCAAGATTGTTGAACTGGCGAATCGAACTGACTTATATACAAATCCACTGCATCCCTATACCCAAGCGCTTCTTTCTGCTGTTCCCATTCCTGATCCTGAACTGGAGAAAAAGCGTCAGCGGATCATCTTGAGCGGGGACATTCCAAGCCCTATCAATCCACCCATCGGTTGCCGCTTTCACACTCGCTGTCCCCTCGCCTTTGATCGGTGTCATCATGAAGAGCCAGAATTGCAATCAATGGGTCAAGGGCATTTTGTCTCCTGCCATCTGAACGAACCCTCCCCCTGAACCCATTGGCCATAGTACACATAGGTTACAATCAAGGTCACCCCAGAAGTAGCTAAAAGGGCGACAACAAGGGTTATAACAGAACTGCGCTCAGGTGAACTAACATCTCACAACTTGTTCCCGGTTTGAGACAAGTGAGGAGTTTCCCCAGATTCAGAGCGTTGCGAGGCGCTGTCCACGGCTCTAAACAGTAGTAGTCCTTGTCTTTTACCGTCCAGAACACCAAGTTAGAATAGGCAGAACTATAACTCAGAAAAATCCTCAGATTGCGACTATAGTCCGTGGCGATCGCTGCCAAACTGGTCAGGGGAGAATTGAAAATAATATCCACTTCCTCTAACTTTGGATCAAACTGTCCCGTAAAATCGTGGAGCTTTTTAGTGTCTTGATCCTGATACTGCATGGCCGGAATCTCAAACTGCAGTTTAGATTTGTCTTGGGCCAGAAAATAGGGATGCAATCCTGTGGAAAACGGCATGACTTGAGGGGGAATTTCATCTGACAATCCACAGAGGTTTGTAAACCGCTGAAAAATTTCCAAATGATTCCCTTTTAAGGTGTAAGTAAACTCGAGTTCAAAGTCAAAAGGATACATCGCTCGAGTTTGGACATTACTTCTCAGCACTAAAGTAATAGAGGCCCAACTCTCCACGCTTTGCTGAGTCACAGTCCAGGGAAGGTCTCTGGCAAATCCATGCTGCTTTAGGGTGTATTGTTTCCCCTGATATTCATAAGTGTCGTTGGGTAAGTTCCCACAAATTGGAAATAGAATCGGAATCCCGCCCCGCACAGTCAAGCCGGGATCACTGAACCGGTCTTCATCAAGATAAAGCAATTCCTTACCCTGGACTCGCCAGCGCGTAATTAGGCCGCCCCGCTCAGGGACAACTTCCAAACTGGACTGGGCGGCATGATCAAACAGACAATAAGTCTTATACTGTTTTTCAGAGTCGAGGGTGATCGCAAACACAATAGTTTTAGGTCATCTACGGGTGAGCAAGAACCTCTGAGACTCTGGCAGAGAGTTGGAATTTTCTCTTTGCCCAATTTAAAAGGGCAACTCTACCCGATTGAGGGGCTTGAAGCCTTTTGAGTCTAGATTAAGTCTTTCCTTCGTTAGACTTTGACGTTGGGGCCGAGACCCGAAACGAGGGAGAGAGAGAGTAAACGAAATCGGAGAGTTGTCATTATTGTAACCTTGAGGTGTTAATTTTGACTGTTGTTGAGGGTGAGGGAGAGGAACAAATGGATCGACAATAAAAGGCTCTTGAATATAAGGTTTTAAAACTTCAGCTTCTGATTGGGGTTGCTGTGGCTGAGTTTGACCGGACTGATTTGGCGGAGGAACCTGAGACGTTGCGGGATCAGTGAGCAGAATTTGAGAGCCTGAAAGGGGAGATCGGACTTGAAAGGGGGCCGTACTTTGCTGATCCTGGGACGGTTGTGCTTCAAGTGTGGGGCTTTCCCCGGTGACTGATTTTGCCGGGATTTGTGGGCTGTTCAGCACAACAGGGGACTGCATCGGTTGGTCAAAAATCCGGGAGAGCTTCTCAATTCGTTGCAAGATTTCATCGCCTTGTTTCCCCTGAGCAACTGCCGCTTGATACTGTCTAACTTCGATGGGCAAAAATTCAACCTTCATCTGATGATCCGCCCGCAAGGCAACTTTCAAGACGGCTGTGTCATAATTGCTGCGGCGATTGCCTCCAAAGATAAAGTTCCCCAAGGAATAAATAATCGGGCGACCTCGATAAACTTCTGCCCCCTGCAATACATGGGGATGATGGCCAACCACCAGATCAGCCCCTTGATCAACCGTAAACCGAGCCAATTCAATTTGCCAATCCCCTGGATATTCTGCCAGTTCAACGCCCCAGTGAAAGTTCACAATCACCCAATCCACCTGATCCCGCACTGCCTTAATATCTTCAGCAATGCGGTTGTTGTGGCGAGGATTTGTGCCCGCTATGCCTGCCTCTGCCGCATGAAAGTCGGCATCATAGTATCCAAAGTAAGCGATGCGTTGACCTTTCACCTCAATGATTTCAGGTCGCCGAGCCTCTGTAATTTCTCGACCTGCACCTACGGCATGAATGCCCGCCTTCTCCAGAGTTTTTAGGGTCTCAACTAACCCTGGTTCCTCATAATCCATGGCGTGATTATTGGCCAGGTTAACAATATCGATGCCTCCTTCTTTAAGGACTTGAACTGCTTCAGGAGCTGCTTTGAAGTTAAACTGCTTGTTGGGACGACGTAATGTTGAGCGAGTCAGGGGATTTTCCAGGTTAACCATGGCAAGATCAGCATCCCGGTACTCCTGTAATTTTTGAAAGGCCCAGGGATAATCTTTTCCCACGGTTTCCTCGAAGGAGTTAGATAGGGTGACATCTCCACCAAACATCAAGGTCACAGTTGGATCTTGTGGCTTCTGAACGGCTGTATGTTGAATCACAGGCACAGATTCTAAGGCCGCCTGGATTTGGTTAGATCGTTTAGGCGGCGGGGTAGAAATGATTGCTTCTGGCTCAGCCTGAACTGGGATTTGGGCAGACGGAACACTAATGGCGGCATAACTGACCCAACACCCCAACACAAAAGTCATGACGGATGAACCTACCATCATCAAAGTTCGTAGGGTTTTGAACTGTAGTTTGTCTAAAAACCTATGGTAGAAGCTCTGTTGAGTTCGCTGGGTCGGAGTCAATAGCCGAACGGATTGCTTCCAAAGGATGTTGGGTTGACCTCGAAATCGACCTGCAATTTTTACCCCTTCAACGGTAGGTGCATTGACCTCCCACAGAAGATGACAAATAAACTGAATGATCCGTTCAGCAGCAGGTTCTTGGTGAAACTCCACTAAAACTTGCAGACATCCTTTGCGATTCGCAGCAACCCTGGCAGAAATTCCCTGGGGGCGCAAATAGCGATTGAGTAAATGACCAATGGCTCGAAAGTCACCTGTCCGGGCCAACTCAAGTAATGATGAGATCGATGAAGGCTGAGCTAAGGTCTCCGCATACACCATACAACCACGTTCCTCTGTACCTTCTGAAATTATTGCAAGTCTTACTGCTGTGTCAGTTTACTCCAGGGACAAGGCGGAAGTAAATACCAGATCCATTTCAGTAAACAATCAGATAGAATTAAGAGTATGTAAAATCTACACCGCACCCCCTAACTTAACGGTTAGATCGCCTCTGGTAGTCAGTAAACCCCCTAGAGTGATGCTAAATATGCTACATCGCAAGGTATATCAACTGTGTTGTGATGGTCGTGAGGTTTGTATCTTCTTGCGAGACCAACAGCGCTGGATCGAGAAAGCTCGTATCTTGGACATAGAAGGGGATTTAGTGACGTTGCGCTACGAGACAGAAGAAGACGATGAAGTCTCCTCCTGGGAAGAGATGGTGCGCTTAGAAAGTATCGGAGCAATTAGTCAAAAGTTAGCCTCAGTTCCTAGGGGATACTTTGAGATTCAGGTATCTGACGACTGCCCTGAGGCAGAACAGATTCACAATCCTTCTTCTGACAAAAATCAGGACTAACTTTGCTGGGCCTACTGTTTTACTCCAGTTTCTCGGTTTCTCGATACTCAAACACAGGGCAGTAGCCGTCTAGGGTTACCCTGTAGGTATAGAGAGCCGAACCAGGGTTCCAACACCGAGAGCTGCGATAGTGATGACAGTTTCCACAGCATTCTAGCTCCGGTGCTGGAAGGCCATCTCCACTTTGACTAATCAGTTCCCGCTGAGAAATACCCCGCAAAACCAGTTCCTCTCCTTGCCAACGGGCTTCGACTAAGCCTGTATCGGCAAGGCTTTGCCAGCGTGGATCAGTAATGATGGTGTTGGGAAGCAGGATATTAATCTCTGAAGTATGCTCCGTTAACTCTCCAGAATAGTAGGTTTCTGGGAGCGGAGGTTGCAGAAATATTTCTCCAAGGGGCAGTTCGACTAAGGTTCCAACCACTGGGGAATGAAGTTGATATCGATTGCGAAGTTCTTCAAGATTGGTCAAATCTGCAAGATAGAGCGGAGAACCGTGAACAAAAATTACATGCTGGGGTCGAATATTGTGGATGAATTGGGTTGTACCCACCCCATCACAATGTTCAGAGAGGAAATAGGTTTCAGTCCGAACGGTTTCAGCTTGAACGGCTTCAGTCCAAGCATTCAAATCTAGCTTAAGCCCTGGATGTTCAGGCAACAGAGCGATCCAGTCTCCATTAAACCCTGGAATATACTGGCTTAAGTTCGCTGTTTTATCGGTCAGAATAATACAAGGCGAGGAGTGGCTCTGTTGTGGCCCTGGGTAGCGACGTACCCTCGGACGAATGCGCTCATCCCAGAATAGCGGTTGATGTTGGGCAAAATTCTGAACACTATCCGGAAAGTGGGGCAAGAGATCCAGATAGCGATCGCACCCCTGAGCCACAGTACCATCCACCCAGATATCCACATCCTGACCTGTAAAGTAGTGGTGACTCCGGAGCAACATTAGCAACTCCTGACCCAAGCCCAATGCCGGGGTTGGCAGCAGGATAGAGCAACCGGACGTAATCCCTTGACAAATTCGCTCTGCCAACTGATTTTCCAATTGCCGCCGATGGGGATGGCGTGCCGTTCCATAACTGCCTTCAACAATCAGAACATCGGGCTTGAGACCCCGTAAGCTTCCCAGGGGCAACCCTTCAACCAAGCGGGAATTGGAGAGAAAAAAATCTCCCGTGTAGAACAGAGTGTAGAACCGTTCTCCGGCAATGTATTTCAGTAAAAGGGCTGCGGCTCCCGGCAGATGACCTGCTGGAAACAGGGTAATACTGAGTCCCGGCTGAACTTCAACCTCGGACTGCCAAGGCAACGTTCGACAAAATGCCAAGATCTGCTCTGGCGAAACTTCTGGCCAGTTTAGGGCCAACAGGTGAGCTGTGACTATACTCGTGTAAATCGGAATTTTGGGAAAGGTTTGGTGAAATGAAAGTAATCCTCTCGCATGGTCAGCGTGAGCATGACTACAAAACACAAGGTCAGCAGGCTGCGATCGCATCAGATCAACGGTGAGTTCGGATAGATCCAGCAAGCCACAGTCCAGTAAGATCCGATAAGTGCCCATCCTCACTAACAAGCAGATGCCCTCGTTACCATGGCCAACCCCATAGGAGAAGCAGTCTAGATTAGTCACAGGGATTTACTCTAGAGGGTAAGATTGTAGTTAAATTTTAGGTTCGGGTAAGAACTTTTCTTAGAAAATGTTGAGAATCGTATCATAAGTGAGAGGGCAAATTCAAATGACCGCAATTCCTCAATTTCAAGCTTTTTTTGACCACTGTGTCGGACAATGGGCCACCGAACGCACTTACCACTATCTCATGGAACAGGAGGTAGAGCGATCGCACACGGACTTTGTGATTCAAACGATTGATGTAGACCGCAAAGCGAAAGTTTTAGAAGACAATCAACGGTCTACTGATCTGGATTTAGAGAGTTTGCCGGGATATCAACTCGCTTTTCAGACAGTGTCTGAACATGGCGATCAGGTTTCTCAACAGTTGAACCTTCTGTTTGTCCCTAAAATCGTTGAACTCTCTTGGCTTGAAGGAGACTATCTTCGGGACAAAGCCTATGAAGAAGCAAAGCCCATGGTGTCTCATTTTCATTACGATATCAACACTCGGGAATTGTTAATGACCACAACCTATACGCGAGTGATTGCCATTGATTCAATCACCTTAATTAACCCAACCCTACGAATTCGCAAAATTCTGAATTATCTACGCCCTGAAGATAATCAGCCTTTAGAAACAGTTTTGCTCGCTGGATTTGGCGTAGAACAGAAGCAGCCAGCACCATCACTTTCCTAATCAATTTCCTAACGTTCTGCCTGTGTTGTCATTGGCTTTTGCGGCTTTTTCCCTGTTCACTGTTCACAAAGAGGGTGAGCAGGGATGGGCTCGACTTACAGCAGTTCTAAGCCATCAAACTGAGGATTATGGCAACAGATTCATGAGGATTAAATTGCTTCTGAACGAGATTGGATATTCCTTAACTCAAGACCCAACTCAACCCTTAGCTTGAGGCACTGGTATAAAACCGAAGCGCAAATCTCCAAAGCTGTGACGAGAGCCAGAACAGCAAGATTGCCAACCCGGCGGCGGCTACAATCCAGGGAGCGGTGGCTCTCCCCAGAAATGTTTCAGCGGGAACGGTTGTTAGAAATGCCACAGGCACAATGAAAGTGAAGAAAAACCGATAGGCAACGGGATAGGCCGCCATTGGAAAACGACCTGCGTCTAATAACCCTCTCAAGACTTCAGTCACATTGTAAATTTTGACAAACCAAATACTCATCGCCCCCAGCATAAACCAAAGGCTATAGAGAATTGTCATGCCAAATAGTATGGGGATTAAACTAGCAATATAACGAGTGATGTCTAACCCCAATTGATGCCCCGCATAGCCGAGAATAACACTTCCAAATATCAAGTCCGGCAGTCCCCAAGGAGAAATAGCCCGAGTTGAAAGCCAGAACTGACTACTAATCGGCTTTAATAAAATAAAATCCAAAGTTCCTTGTTGCACATGCTCCACAATTCGATTCAGATTTGGCGCTAAAAATGTTGCTGAAAATCCTTGTAAGATTGTAAAAATCCCCAGAATTGTCATGGCTTCCGGCCAACTCCACTGATCGAATTCATAGCCTGTACGATAGAACAGAAATAGCCCAAAAATACTGCCAATCAAGTTGCCTAAGCTGCTCAACAGGGCAAAAATGAAATTGATTCGATATTCAAGTTCGGCGGCGATCGCCGTTCCCCAAAATAAACGGAGAATGCCAAAGTAGCGTTGCATAACTTAGCCTGGAATTAGCGTGCCCACAATCCTAACAACAACTGCAAAAACTGCAACACTCAGCACAGCGACTAAAAGAATCAGCAGAACCAATCCACTCACCAGCAAGAAAATAAATCCCCGATCTGCCTTTTGACCTGCTTGAGGAGAATCGACATGGGCTTCTAACATCTCAACATTTCTAACATTGGCTTTCCAAGCTACATCAAACATATCTCCAAAGACGGGAACTGTTCCAACCAGGGTTTCCGTTACGATATTGGAAGCCATGCGGACTAACGTTTCCTTGGGAACGTCAAGCTGAAAAGCCTTGAAGACGATATAAGTTGAGAGCGCACCCCCAATCATATCTCCTCCCCCCGGAATCAAGCCAATAATCGGGTCTATCCCAACGCCATGGGACGTTCCCGGTACTCGAATCAGGTTATCGAGTAAGTTACTAAGCTGTCGCAGTTGCTTAACGGTAGCAGCCCTAGCAGCAGGAGTAATTGAGGAGATGGATCTAGGAGAAGGCATAGGAAAATAAGATTTCTGTCCAAACGTCAACCTTGAATTCCTTGTATTCTACAGTCCAAACCCATCAACCAAACTGACAATCCTGAGTGTTCACCTTAAAAGTTCACCTTAAAACTTGTTGTCGCCCCTGTCATTGTCTGTTTCAGTTGCACTTATTTAAATCAGTCAGGGAGATCTCAGTCACTCAAGTCCTCTTGTTCCAGGAGGATTTTGGGCGATCGCTCGACATCACCGTTGAACAAAAACTACAGTAGGCAATTCTGCGATCGCCCTTGCCCAGTTGTAACGTTTTCTGAATTGCTAAAGTTCTGCTGGAAGTGTTGACAAAAGGATGTATCGTTAGCTAGAGTTATGAGTGTGTGAGGAGCGAACCAGAGAGGACACCGAGACGAAACACGGCCAGTCGTCGGTGTCCTTCCTGAAGAAAGAAAGTTTTCCCTCCCGAAGAATAGATTTCAAAGTAAATTTTGCGGTATGGTGTGAGTCTGCTGAACAACTGAGTTCATTAGGTGCTTTGACACCATAAAGCTCTACATTGATAAACTGTTCATTTGCTGTGTTAGAAAAATCACTCTCCGGTACGTAGGATGGCCAGTTATTTTGCAACGGTGGCACGGGGGTTGGAGTTAGTTGCAGCAGCAGAGCTTGAACGGTTAGAAGCGGAGAATATTCAACCTGATTTTGCTGGGGTTCACTTTACAGGAAATCGAACCTTACTCTACCGGGTAAATCTTTGGGCAAGGACATTGTTTCGGGTACTGGTTCCCATTCATCAATTTTCCTGCTCTGATGCTCAACAGCTTTATCAGGCTGTTCAGGAGATTGAGTGGCAGGAGTATTTGACCCCAGACATGACGTTTGCAGTGGATTGCACTGGAAGCAATGCTGGATTGAATCACACTCACTTCACAGCCCTGCAAGTTAAAAATGCCATCGTTGACCAACAACGCCAGAAATGGGGTGAGCGCTCAGATATCGACCCAAAAACCCCAGGGATTTTGATCAATCTTCACATTCATCACGATCAGGGAATCTTAAGCTTAGATAGTTCAGGGGCTAGTCTTCATCGTCGGGGATACCGACCTGCAGTGGGCCAAGCTCCCTTGAAGGAAACTTTGGCTGCTGCCCTCTTGGACTTGGCTGAGTGGAACCCTAACTTGCCCTTCTTAGACCCTATGTGTGGTTCAGGGACGTTGCCCCTCGAAGCCAGTTTGAAAGCGTTAAACATTGCGCCAGGTGTATTTCGTGAGCGTTTTGGGTTTATGACTTGGTTAGATTTTGACCCGGATCTTTGGCAGCAGTTGTACCAGCAGGCTGAGGCGGGGGAACAGTCAGAGCTTCCAACCCCCATTGTCGGCTGTGATCGCGATCCAGAGATGTTAGCCCAAGCTCGGTTTAATGCAGAACAGTGCGGCGTTTCTGATCAGCTAAAATTTTTCCAACAGGAGTTGACCACGTTAGAAGCACCAACCGATCAGGGCATCCTGATTTGCAATCCACCCTACGGAGAACGGCTAGGAGATGCGAAAGAATTGGGAAGTTTGTACAAACTCTTGGGCGATACGTTTAAACAACGATTTAAAGGGTGGACGGCTTTTGTTTTAACCGGAAATAAAACCTTAGCAAAACAAGTTGGACTCCGAACCGCCCAGCGGATTCCCGTCTACAATGGCGCATTACCCTGCACCCTGTTGAAGTATGAACTGTATTAGAAGATCCTTTGCTCTGCTTAGCTTCAGTTGAATCCAAGTCTCATCAGCCTTAGTATTAAGAAACATTACTCAAACACACAACTCAACTCCTGAATTCCTATGGCTACTCAAATTGAGATTTATACCTGGAGTACCTGTCCTTTCTGCATCCGAGCTAAGGCGCTTTTGAACCAGAAAGGGGTAAGCTTCACTGAATATGTCATTGATGGAGATGAAAACGCCCGTGAGAAAATGGCCCAACGAGCCAATGGTCGTCGCTCTGTCCCCCAAGTCTTCATTGATGACCACCACATTGGCGGTTGTGACGATCTCTATGATTTAAACGCTCAAGGTAAGCTTGATCCACTGTTAGCGGCTTAAATTCAGTCAATTAAGCTGTATGTTAAAAATTGTGAATTAAATATTGTGAATTAAATTTGGACAGATCAAGTTCTGAAGGTCGGGTTTAAACGCAACAGGTAATATACAGGAATTGGAGAACTAGGGAATGACTCTTTGAGAAGTCCCTAGTTCTAGTGGAGAGCAAGTGTATAACTCCCAAATCCATTAAAAATTCACCAAAAATCAGTACCAAAAATCAGAATGAAATTTGCCTTTATTGTTGACCCCATTGAAACGTTAAATCCCAGCCATGACAGTAGTGTTGCCCTGATGGAAGCTGCCCATAAATTGGGTCATGATGTTTGGGTGACCCAAATTTATCAACTCACGGTCATTCAAGGGAAAGCTTGGTCAACTTTAACTCCGATTGATCTGACTCCGATTGAACGAGAGGGCGATCGCTGGCGGGTGATTCAACCCTGGTTTTCTCTGGGTGAACCGACCTTTCAAGCCTTAGAAACTATGGATGCAGTGTTCATGCGACCCGATCCTCCTGTTACCGTTCCTTATCTCTACGCCACTTACTTGCTGGATTATGTCAACCCCGAGAAAACCTGGGTGATCAACTCTCCCCAGGGCATTCGGGCCGCCAATGAAAAAATGTATGCCCTACAATTTACGGCTGTTATTCCAGAAACTATTGTCAGCCAAAATAAGCAAGTGATTCGAGACTTTGTTGAACAAAAAGGAGCCGCTGTCCTCAAACCATTGGGTGGTAAAGGGGGGGAGGGAATTTTATTTTTAGAACCCGGCGATCGCAACTTAAATTCATTAGTTGAAGTTAGTACTCGGCAAGGATCAGAACCTGTGATGATCCAAACCTATTTGCCGGAAGCCAAGGATGGCGATAAGCGGATTATTTTATTGAATGGGAAACCGATTGGGGCGGTAAATCGTATCCCCACAGGCAAAGAGTTTCGAGGGAATATGGCCGTTGGCGGACGAGTAGCTCAGACCCATATTACTGAACGGGAGCTGGAAATCTGTGCAACGGTGGCTCCGGCCCTGCAAAAAGATGGCTTATATTTTGTGGGCATTGACGTGATTGGAGGCTATCTGACGGAGGTCAATGTCACCAGTCCCACGGGCATCCGCGAGATTGACTTGTTGGATCAAACCGATTTGGGTCAGACGGTCATGCAGTGGATTGCAGGACTTCCAACCAATCCTGGCCAATCATGACCGCCCAACAATTTTCAGGCCATCTTTGTAGTGGGCAATGGCGGTGATGATGGCGATCGCAAAGTAGAACAACCGAATTCCCCAAAAGCAAATGCCCATGAGGATCGTGACTAGGGCTGGAGGAATCCCACTAACCTTAACAAACCTGGAATTCACCTGTTTTTGGAGTTTTTCCAAATCTTGCATTTGTTCGGCGCGGGTGGGAATCATTGGAAATTGCCCCGTATAGAGATAGAATCCAAACACTCCACCATGGCCCATTTGCTGCTCCAAAAATGAATCTGCCAGGTCAATGGCTTGAGGTTTTGGCAATCCATCATCTTCAACAATATCCCCAATCCAAAGGTCATATTTGACAATCTGGGACACGGCAATAATGAAGGGAATCGAAGCGATCAAGAATGCGGTGCTGATTTTTTGTCCCGCTTCACTGGGTAATAATCCCGTCGTTAATCCAAACCCCATCCCAACAATGGCAAAGACGAGTAAGTTGATTAAATCAATCAGCTCCAAGCCCCGGAGTAAATCTCCAAAGATAAAGATGGGATACAAGTAATGGTGAGCTAATACCAGGGCAGAGACCTTCATTGCTAGGGCGATCGCCACAATAATTGCCGCACAAGCAACAAAAGCAATGGCACTAATGATGTAGAGACCAAATCGTCCTACCTTCTTGAAAACTGGCATTGAATTAGCATTCATCATGGTTAAGGGCCGTTTGGGTCAAGTCCTGCTGGGCGGCTTGGGTCACCGAGGTAATGGCTTCAAGGGCAGGGAAAGATTGACCTGTTATTCCCAGCCACAAAAGATATTCAATATTTCCTGCGGGGCCTAGGAGTGGCGACCAGGTTAATCCTTGATACTGCCACCCCAATGCTTCAGCCCCACAACCCACTTGAAAAATTGCCTGAGCGTGATCAGCCGGATTTCGAACAACTCCCTTTTTCCCCACCCGTTCTCTTCCCACCTCAAACTGAGGTTTGACGAGCAAAATCAACTCACGCGGGGACTGGAGCAACGACCAAAGTGCCGCAAGAACTTTTGTTAGGGAAATGAAAGACACGTCAACAACCCCTAGGTTTGCATATCTGCACCCAGTATTATCTGCGGTTGAATTCTTGGCAAGGGGATCAAATTCGCCATCCTCAAACTCACCATAGAGCTGTTCTGGGGTGAGGTAGCGTAAATTCGTGCGTTCCTTCAAAATCACCCGTTCATCGTTTCGCAATCCCCAATCCACTTGGCCATACCCAACGTCAATGCCATATACCCGCTCTGCCCCTGCCTGTAGCAAACAATCCGTAAAGCCTCCAGTTGAAATACCGCCATCCAGACAAACTCTACCGACCACAGAAATCTGGAATACCTTAAGGGCCTTTGCTAATTTCTCTCCCCCTCTGGACACATAGGGCGATCGCGCCTTGACTTCAATCTCGGCATTCGGGTCAATTAGAGTACCGGGTTTGTCCAGCCGCTGGTGATTCACTTTGACAACCCCCGCTTGAATCAACCGTTGTGCCTGTTGACGGGAATTACATAAATTGCGCTCAACTAGAACCACATCTAATCGTTGTTTCACATTTCACAGAGTTGTTTCACGAAGGTTAAAACTGCTAAGAGTACCGTGAGTTCTGATTCAGAAAAGGCAGGGGAAGGAATTAGTATTCTATGTTTAGTTTAGAAGAACTTGTTTGCAGCGTCGATAACTTTTGCCAGACCTTTGAACTGTAGCAGCGACAGCAACTCTTTAAAGCAGGGCTGCAAACTCGTGAGCGACTATAACAACTGAGTCTGAAGGAGACATAACGAGTCTGATGGCTTTCACTACGGACGCAGTCACTAACATGTGAGTACCAATTGGCGCTTTTCTACCGTTGCTGTGTTAATTTTGATGGGTAGGGGTGAGGTTGCCTCGCTCTTGTACAAAAGTCTATTGCATCAAAAATCCCTTGAGGGTTCAGCCAAATCAACTTCTAGGCGCAACGGCTTGAATTAGAGAATGTTGGCCTGCATAATTTTAGTTAGAAGGTTTCAGCAATTTAACTGCGGTGGCTCAACAGACGAAACAACTGGAAAAATCTGCTCTACCCAGCTACATTGTCCATGTGAGTTTGAGAGCGAAGCATGTCCGTCTCAAGGTTTCTGTTGAGTATGGGGTAGAGGTTGTTGTCCCCCATGATTTTGATCATAGTCAAATTCCAGAAATTCTTCAGAAAAAACAGACTTGGTTGAAGGCGGCAAATGACAGAATTGCTCAGTATCGCCAGCTCTTTTTGACTGAATCATCGACTCAACTCCCGGAGTCAATTGCGTTACGAGCTTTAGATGAGGAGTGGACAGTTCGCTATCAAACAACCTCATCAGCTCGAATTTCAACGACGCAACAGTTCAGTTATCAGTTGACGGTGCAAGGGCTAGTTGAAGATGAGGCTGCCTGTCGATTGTCTCTCAGGCGATGGATGAGCCGAAAGGCCCAAGAACATTTGTTTCCTTGGTTACAGGAACTCAGTACTGCCCACAACTTATCATTCGAGAAAGCCTTGATTAGGGGCCAAAAAACGCGGTGGGCCAGTTGTTCTTGTTTAAAAACCATTAGCCTCAACTATAAACTGCTATTTTTACCCCCCCATTTGGTTCGTTATGTTCTGATTCATGAACTCAGCCATACCGTTCACCTCAATCACTCCAAACAGTTCTGGGCCTTTGTCGCAACCCTCGACCCCGATTACAAAGCATCTGATCAAGAGCTAAAAGAGGCTTGGCGCTATGTACCCCTTTGGGTAGAACATTTGAAGTAGTGACTCAAAAACCCCCACGTCTAGATCAAGAATGAGGGCTTTTTGAATTGAAACAGTCAATTGAAACAGTCACTATAAACAATGCGTGCAGGAGGAGAATTATCTCTCTAGAGATTACTGCCCTAAAACTTGATCTTTGTAAACTTGGAACTCTTTAGCGAGTTCCTGACGGTTAGAAGCCCGCAACAAGTAGCGATAGACAAACCAAGCAGCAAATCCTATTCCAATGAGTTCAAACATTGGAGCAAGGAGAGGAATATCGTTCAATGCATCAACCATTGCGAACAAAAGCTTCAGAGCAACAAATAACGTTACGATCAAAATAACCGTAACGATTGGCTTTTGATATTCTCCAAAGAAATTGGAAACGTAACCGGGTAACTCCGATAGCACGGCAACAACCTTTTGCTTGATCTCATCTACCTGGCTAGAGACCTGATCTGAAACTGAATCCTGAGTGAGATTCCCAACTGATTCAACATTCAAGTCCACTGGAGAGAGAGGGGTCGGGCTTGGGGTATTTGACTCTGACATTGTGGTCTCCTTTTCTCGAAATGCAATTGAAACTCAGGACAGCAAGCTAACGAAAACAATGCTTTGCTAGCAGTAAAAACCAGAGTAGCAGTCTTTCAGGTCTCATTACTACTGACTTTTGTTAAGTTGTGTAAACTTTGCCGATGCAAATCCGTTGACCTGTCCTAAAATCAACCAGGCTACTACCTTAATCTAAAACAGCCATGTTGAGTAATGGTGTTAAAGAAACGTTAAAGTAAACTGACAAATCTTTAATCAATTCATAGATTTGGGCAAAGATTTTCATAAAATCACCCAGTACTCTCTCTATTTTTAGCAATTCATTCTGTAGCTAAACCTATAGATTTCTGCTCCGAGGATCTCTAATTCTTGTTAACTAATTCTTGCTAAGTGACTAGGTATAATTAGGGAGTCGAACCCTGTAATGCTACACTGCCCCCTAAACCAGGAAGGAGCGGTCTCCAGTCGCTTTTTTGTCGAGGGGATGAAGATCTTAACTACATCATAAAACATCAGCGATTGCCTCCTGAGCAAACGTCTCCAATTTACCGTTTTCGATGTCTTGCTCGATCTGCTTGTCCCAGCGTTCGTAGTCTAAATCAAGAAACCACAGCCTCAATTTTTCAAACTCATTCGATGGCAAGGAAAGGATTGCCGCTTCAATTTGCTCAACGTTTGACATAGCTGCTTCTACCTCTTTGCTCTTGAGAAAATTATAGCCTTCCCGAAAAGGCGGTGTACTTTTGTATCTGAAACTGCCGAGCTTTGCTCTCGAAAAACTCTTGAACCCTGCCAGTAAAGCGTGCGGTTACACCCCCACTCAGGATCTGCGGCATAACGTTCCTGGTCAGCGGCGGCTAATAACTTTGCATCCCCACTGAGATCTCAATACCGTCCGCACCAGGGTTGTTAGCCCGCCGCTTCAACACCTGCATTGAAACGATATTCAGCCAAAAGCCTCCGCAAATAGCGAAGTGCTAATAAGCACAGAGGAAAAACATAATCATCAGGTGGCGTAAAGTTCCCATGCACAATTTTGTTTCTCCCGGTAATTATTTCACCACCACTAGACACATCAATAGGTATAATTTCTTGCTGCTCAAGCCACTGGAGTTTACGAGTCAGCCCATTAAAATCTCCTGGCTGCTTCTTTGCTCTAATTAACATCATGTTCACAATTGCTTCAATAGAAGGATACATAACCCGTAGTGAATCTTGGCACTTGCCATCTTGGTAAAGCTTTATACTCGTTTCAATAGATTGTCGGTTTGCGTCATCAATTAACTCGTGTTTATTCACAACCTCCAATACTTCGTCAAGCTCTGATGATGAACCTTTATAGGTATCACCGATTTCCTCTGATTCAATTAGTGATTTGGCAGCATCGCGCAGAGGATTATCTTCGGACAATATTCGTTCAACTACAACCTTACCTAGAGGCGTAAGCCTAATTTTCTCTGGATCATCTTCGTTCCGCTCTTTAAGAACACCTAGACGAAACAAAATGTCTTGCTGAGGCGGCATCAATTGTGGAATATTTTGACCACTAGGTTGTAGGTTAAACTCTTCTCTCAGTAAATCTAGATTTATGTGGCGGAAATCATACCTGCTAGTGCTAAACAGAGAATCAACACCTAATAAAAAAGTAACAGCCTGTACAGGAGATAGCTCAAGAAACAGCCTTCCAAGTCCCGTAACATTCCAATGAGAATCTTGATAATCCCATGAAATTAACCAACGATCCTTAGCAAAGGTATATGCTTATTGTCTGTTCGTCACCGTTACGCTCCCATACCTCAACAAGTGCCGCTATTAAGTTTCCCTCAAAGTTGCGAGCCTGATAAATTGGTCTGTCTTCATCGGAGAGCCTAATATCAATACCTTCCGTGACAAGCTTGAAAACAGTACTTTCATCTACTATTCCTATCTTTCTGAGATATACACCACATACTCGAACATACTCATCAAATAGCCCTTCATTGAACCATTCGAGCAAGGTGTAATTATCACTATCAACTTCGCGTAACTTCTGAGCAGCATACTCTCGTAAGCGCTGAGTTAAAGCAGGTGCAACTGAACTATGCTCAATAATTGTGCCACCACTCACTTGAATGTCAGCAATGATTTGCTTAATTGCGTCAATAAAACTCAGCATTGATAAAAATTTTAGTCTTAAATTCAGAATCTACCTGCTATTCTAATCGATCGCCCTGTTTACCATCTTATAAGTGACTTACGGCAACTTGGCATTGAGCACAAACAGATAACCTCGCGCTCATGTCCTCATCAACAATTTGAGGGCTAACGATTGAGTTGAGCCGCCGCAGATAACCTTTGGTTCCAACAGATAACCTCTCGGCGGTCGGCTCCAACGACTTGTTATACCGCCGTGTTAATCTCCACTAATTTCCACTAACTTTTCACCAGAACGTAGTAGCTCTAGTGCTTCTGGTAAAACCGAATTCAAAATCTCTCGTAGCCGAGCATTTGACGTATTTCCGCAAGTCAACCAAATGATTTGCGGGGGTGCTCCCAATCGATCGACTAAATCCACGAAATCACTGTCTTTGGTCATGAAAATAACTCCTTGAGCTTGTGCAGCCTCAAAGATTTCCGGATCTTCGGCATCTCGCAACCCAAGATCACGTAAAGCTAGTGCTGTCACCCCAAATGTATCTGTAATCCAAGTTGCGATTGCGGGTGACAAGTGTGCATCAATCCAAATCGTTGTCATGCAACTAAAACAGGATGATTGAGTTTACGTGAAGCGTAGACAAGTGCCGCTCTCAAATCATCCATTTCTAGATCGGGTAGTTCCTCTAAAATCTCTTCGGAACTTAGCCCTGCTGCGAACAAATCCAAAACATCAGACACTCGAATCCTCATACCACGAATACAGGGGCGACCACCACACTGTCTGGGATTTACTGTAATTCGTTCAAGTAGCTTTGACATTTGAAGCAACCTCCATAAGATTAGCGTCTATCGAAAAGCACGTTCGTTCATCTCCTCGAAAAATAGCTCCTCGCTTTGAGTTGCCATTCGTAATGCTATGCGGTCTTGTAGAATTCTTGAATTAAAGTTTCTACGAACCTCTTCGTCAACACGATTGAGCAAAAATGGTATTTCGTGTCCAGCATGATTCATCTGACAGTCAGCCGTCATGATGCGAAGCATATTCTCTAGATGATCTTCATGTACTTCAAAACCAAACACTTTGTTTCTTGGCTTGAAAATACCCCTTAGAATGCGAGTAGCGTCGCCGTTCAGAAAGGAGGATAATGTTCCTCTAGAACTCTCGCCCTGATTTCTGTTAGGAACATTGCTATTTGACAGGTGATCGTGAAGCGTTTCTACGATGAAGAGTTCTCCTGTTCTCAAGGCACGGGCAAAGGTTGAAAATACTACATTTGCCTTGATGTTTTTCATGACCCCAATGCATTGCTTACCACTGGAAAATAGGCTTTCATAAAGATCCACACCTTCCTGGGTAGCTACGAGCCACTCATACACCAGCGTCCCATCAAAAAATATGTAAGGTTCCTCAAGCTCTAAGCCGTGTCTGACCTCAAAGTATCTGAGATAAGCGGTTGAAGAAATACCAAAGAGAGCCTGTTCTTGTCGAGCGATGAAATCATTGGTATCTCTAGAATCACCAAGATAGGCTCTACTAGACCAATAATGTAGTGAATCCTGTAGAGGGCGGCGGTGAGAGATACTCCCAATTCCTACGCACAAGGCTTGTCCTGATGAGTACATTTGCAAAGGAAGCGCAGGGGTGCCATCAACGGAAGCAACTTGCCCTTGCTCTAATTCCGGTGCATTACTAAACAACCCAAACTCAATCTGACGTAGCCTCGGTCTACCTCCCGACAGCGAACTTGATGACTCCATTGCTTCTCTTGCTTCGCGAGTGATTTGCCTTGCTTGCTCACTATCCAGCATTTCGACGACATCATCAGCTACGCCTCCAAAAGTTGTAGCAAATTCGTCGCGAGTGATGCGTCTTGAGCGTCTGACTAACTCACTAAACATAGTCTCTAGTTTCCCATTTTTTCAAATACATTAAGAACACAGGTATCCGATCTCATTCTACGATCGCGCTTTGCCATATTGTTTTTTGTCGCACTACCAGGCTCCTGTTGCCGACCGCGAGAAACATAGGTCGTGTCAAGCCAACTTAAGCCACAAGCGATCGCCATCGAAGAAACATCTGACGGAACATCATGATTTGGGTTTTCGGGTCTAAGCCCACTCCACTTAGGTAAAAAGATGCATAGCCTCCCGCTAGGGTTCAAGGATTCAGCTAATGCGGCTATTACTTCTTTCATTATAGAAAGATAGTTATCATAACTCTTAGCAGATGCTAGCTGATCATCAAATAAGTGACTAGACTGTCCGTAGTACGACGGATCGATAAAGATCCAATCAGCTTTAATTGGCAGAGGATTTCGCGCATCGTGCTTTTTAATAAAGCGACGACGGGGGTACAAATCAAACAACTTGATTTTTAACTGAAAGTTAGAGTCTTTCTGCCAGCGATCGCTCTCCTAAATGTTTCTGAGTCAAGTTTAGCATTCACTCCTAACCGATAACCTCGCTGGCACTGTCCTAGCCCAAAAACGAAGCTAGCTAACGATTGAGTTCACCCACTACTGATAGCTTTGGGACTAATCCAGTAATGCTATTGCAGGTCGGGTGCAGTGATTGGTTAGCTCGACTTGGGCGAGCTGACTGTCTCTTGACTCAGCAAAACGACCAGCGCAGATGATGCAAACCCTCTCTCAACATAGTCAGTCGCCCTTCGGTTTAACTCCACAGGGAAGCTGTGGTTCGCTGGCAAGATAACGACCAAGATAAGCAGATTTTGAGAGCGGCGATTGCTTTTGGGAGGAAACTAAAACTTGCAAATCCGCTCTCAAAATTCCGCTGCAACGACTTGTTATACGGCTTTACAGAGGAATTAGCTTACTCTCATCATTAAACTCAGCAAATATGTATTCATGAGCGCTTTCTGGAACGGTGTTATCAGACACAATAATTTGCAAACGATTCTGATACTCCTGACCAACTCGGATTATATAACTATAAATAGCTTCAATACGTTCACGATCCAATCCCTCATAGCCGATATTGCCAGATAGACCATCAATTAACAAGATATTGGGAAGTTGTAAGTCAAAATGAATGCAGGTTAGTTGGTGTGCTAAGGCATGGGCAGTATTAACCATCACCTTGAGACCTTGAGACTCCAATTCATCAAAACGTCTTCCCTCAAAGCGTGGTAAGTACGTTTTGCGATCAATAATTGATGGTCCCGGATCTGAAAAAGATGGTACTCGAATTTCCCGTAAAATCGCTTGATAAGTGTTGTCCAGAAAAATCAGATAGCTCTCAAAATCTGAAACTCGGCTATTAGCTAGATCAATAGCCACATCTAACTCTTCAAGACGAGATTCAAGTTGTTCAATAGTGCTGATAGCCTGATCTTGCCGATTATACAGTCCGAG
Source organism: Microcoleaceae cyanobacterium (assembly GCA_051652765.1). Classification (GTDB taxonomy): domain Bacteria; phylum Cyanobacteriota; class Cyanobacteriia; order Cyanobacteriales; family Microcoleaceae; genus JBHJGO01. Next base: position 144,609 of record JBOFUV010000034.1, read on the forward strand.
ATATTCTTCTAGACGCTGCTTCTGCTCCTGTAATTGGGTACGATGTTGTTCCACCTGTGCTATCTGCTCTGCTTGTTCGGAGACGTAGCGGTGAGTCCGGTGGTTTATCTCGGAGGATAAAGCTTGGCGTTGTGCATCCAATCGAGCGATTTCCTGTTCGATGCCAGTAGTTGCAGTTCGATGTGCATCAACTAGTTCAAAAGTTTCAGTGATTTGTTGTTCTAAGCGATCTTGTTCCTTGATCAAATCATCTTGGGTTATTTGCGGTTCTGGTTGTTGCAAGCACAGATAACATATTTCTGATTCAGTTCGGGATGGTTGAATAGAAGAGCCACAGCGTGGGCAAGAAAGGAAATCGAAATCAAGCAAATAGTTTCCTGCCACAATCGACTTGGTAAGTCTGGCACTTTGAGTCTGTAGTTGGGCAATGAGACTCTGTTTCTGTTCAAGGCTATATTGCTCATACTGAAGATTCTGATGAAATTCATCTAATTGTCGCTGCACTACTAAGAGGCTGCTTCGTAACTCGTCCGTATTTGTATAACTTCTAATTTCCTGTCCTAGATTTTCCGAATCTGAATGTGCAGTTTCTAGTTCTCTAGTCACATTATTAAGATTATGGACAATAGCTGCTCGATTCTCAAAAGGTGTTCCAGTAAGAAATTCTTCAATTGTTTTAGTGTAATTCTGCAAACGCCGAATTTCACTGACTGTTTCACGGCGTTTCATCTGTAGCTGAGCTATTTCAACATCATATTTGCCATAAATAACTTCAAAGACGTACTTACGCTTGTTGTTTTTGTGAGGATTGGTATGTTCAAAAACGCTACTATCAATTTCATCTTGACGGAGATGGCAATACATCATGTAATCATTGATAGATAAAGGTGATGTATCACTGTCATCTTGAGTTGGCGCTGTAGGAACTCTCAAAGTTGGCAGGTTGAGTTTTTCCAGCAACCACGTTCCGTAGGTCTCTTCATCGGACTTACCACGCAAAGCTGGTAAACGTTTCGCCTCATTCTCACCAGCAATAGAAACCATTGCATCACTTGTCGTAACGAAAGGTCTGATAATCTCATATGCATTGTCGCCAATGAGAATCTCTCCAGCAAGATTGGTGATGTTCTCACGAGCTTCTCTTGAAAAATCTTTGAGCACTGAACCCAGCAACCCACGAAAGCACTTAATTAGGGTTGTCTTTCCAGTTGTGATCGAGCCAGTAATAACGTTTAATCCAGGTGCTAGAGAAAATTCACGCTCAATGCCCAACAAGTCGATTTTATTAATGTGGATTCTCATAACTTTTGGCCCCAAGAAGCACTAGTAACCTCAGGAAAATGCTGGTAAATGAAGTCCTTAAGCTTACTACCAGTAAGATTAAAATTCTGTTTCAATAGTTTGATACGCACGTTGGTTTCTGACCAGCTTTGTTCTTTCGACAGGGCTTTGGCAATCTGACTACCACGCTCTGTAGTGCGATAGCTCAGACCTCTTTGATTCGGAACCGTTTCGACTAAACCTTTACCAATAAGTCTGCCAAGTATAGCGTAGTATGCGGGATCCCAAGGACCGTATCGATAACGAATCATACGCCCTTCAATATTTTGTTGCTCCTCAGCAGCTACTTCCATAACTTGATTCGATGAGCGAATGGCTAGAGCACGTTGCATAAAGCTAGGATAACGTAGCAGAAAATCAAGTTTGGCTAACTTAGTTCTGCCTTCTAGAGATTTAGTCGATGTAGTAAACGCATTAATAAGCAGCAGGATGCGTGCTTCGCTTTCGATGGAAGGTTGAAATAGTTCCTTACGCAATTTTCACCCCCCAATCGATGCGACATTCATCAGAAATCCCGCAGACTGCACCAAGTAGCAGATAGGGATCTTGCTTATATACTCGATGAGGATCGACCGATTCTTTTTTTTGGGTTAGTTCATTAATTACAGCTCGCCAGATAATCTTGGCCGGTTTCTCTGACTCATCATGCTCTTCCACAATTGAATTTGTGAGTGTTTGAATTCGGATCTGCACATCTACAAATTTTTCTTCTTCCATGAAGAAGCCTGATGATAAAATTTCGGCTTCACGGATAGAAGCATTTGCTCGTAGCTCTTTGGCATTTTTAATAATGCGTTCAGTAGCTCCGCCTGCTATGAGTTTCTTTTCTAGCTTAGTTGGGGTAGGTGCATTGAGGTCAGTAATTCGCAACAGCAAGGGATAATCACCACTTATAAGGGAGCCAATGATATCAGTGATATTGTTGGCAGTAAGGCGTTTTGCATCTATCCTGGCTTTGGTTTCATCTTCAAGCTCTTCTACTTTTGCAATATAGTAGTATAAAAGATTATCCAAGCGATCGCAGGACATTGCTCGAAGAATTTCATCAGTAAGCTTTTCTTCGAGAGACTTAATTTCACGAATTGATGTGCTTGCTGAGACTTCCCCCATTAGGTGAATATTATGTGATGTAACGTGCGCTCTGGGAGGCTGGTTAGGATGAACAGTAACAGCTTCAAGAAAAGTGTTGCACTCAGAGTCTTCAATCTCAAGTTTTTTAGATATCTTCTGTACAAGCTCGTCTGACATACCGCGCTTAGAGTGAGTTAAGGCATTGAGATCATCCTTGGCAGATATTGCACCTTCGATAAAGAGGCTGTATTTAGCTACTAAAGAGGATGTTTCAGTAAAAGCCCGGTATAAACTTTTCAACCCGTCCATAGCAGCAGTCAATGTCCATTGACCCAGATCTGCATTCCGGGTTTTGACTTGAATAAAGTGCCAGTAATCATCATATTCAACAACAATATCTTCAAAGTGCTCCATGATGACAGAGCGTACTTTTTCTTTGCGCGCACATGCTAGGCAGAAAGGCAAAGCAAGTTGTGCCTGATAGCGAAACCGCTTCAGTGTATCGGTACCTGTATCATCGGGCGGTGTTTGATTGAGAGGATTTTTCATTGTGTGCTGCTATGGAAGCTTCGGACAAAGCTATATACTTCATTGATGGAATATCTATACCCATAATGTCAAGGAACAAATATCTGTACCACCATTAGCTTTCAATTTTTGCCTTTAAGCAGCGGAAATAGAAGCCTTACAGTAACTCCTTTATCAATGGGTGAGCCGTATAACTAGTTATTAGGTTGAAACCTTTAGTCTAATCACCCTATTTGAGTACGTTAGGCTGAAATTCGCAGTCTAATCCACCCAAAATAGTAGATTAGATAGAAACTTTCCGTATATTTCCGCAGGCCATCCAGATTTTTTCGGCTTAGCATCGATTTATGAAGCATTTAGACGGAAACTTTCCGTTTATCCCGCAATGGAACAACGCCCCAAAAAGCCGTTGGAGCAGGTGCGCGATGTGATTCGGCTCAAACACTATGATGGAAGAAGCTATTTCTAGATCAATAGTTGAATAAATCTGTGGCGGGTTACGCTTGAGTTCAGATTGATTGCTCATCGAACCTACATTGATCTCACACTTAGATAAAGTTGATCGTAGAGCATTTGCCCGTTGATCTCATACCAAACCCGCATTGATCTCAGACTAAACCCGCATTGATCTCAGACTAAACCCGCGTTGATCTCAGACTAAACCCGCATTGATCTCAGACTAAACCCGCGTTGATCTCAGACTAAACCCGCATTGATCTCACACCAAACCCGCGTTGATCTCGCACCAAACCCACGTTGATCTTGCATTGTAAAGCTTTCTCTAAAATGAAGTTATTGAGCCTTCTAGTTTCCTGATAAAGCCCCCAAACCCCTAAAATTGGGGGCTTTGAGCACTTTCCAATCCTTCCAGTCCCTCCAGAATTGGGGGGCAAAGGGGGAAGATTATACCGCTATTCAGCAACGCCAAGGAACCTACTCTTTGGGGGGTTCATCCTTGTCCCGAGGCTCAGTCAGAACGTGCCAAGCCGCTCGGGCTGCATCTGCAATGCGATCGCTAAAGTCCGCTAAATCTTCAACGAGGCTGTGCCAATTTTGTTCGGCCTTGCTCTCTAAGTTTTGAAAGGAGGCTTCGATTTCAGTTTGATCAATGAGTCGGATTTTTTCAATCGTCTCCTTCGCCTGATTCACCGCTTTAATGTAAGTTTCACGGGTAAATTCCCCAGCAGATCGCATCTCAGCCTGAACCAATTTTTTGATCGCTTCAATCAGTTCATCGGTGCTCTGTTTTGGATCGCTTGCGGTTGGATTGACGGGACTTACAGGCTCAATGGTAGACTCTTCGGGTAAATTTCTAGGCTCATTCTCATTCATCGCTGGGTCTCCTAATATAAAAAGTTACTGATTCAGATGCTTTGTGTTTCCCTGAAATTTTAAAGGTTTTTTGGGATCACGTCGTGGAAAATGGCGGGTTCCCTGCTGCTTGTTCTAGGGCAAGTAATGCCTGAACTCTAGCGTTTGTCGCTGGGTGAGTCGAGAATAAACCAGCCAACGCCTGACCCGAAAACCCATGCATAATTAACAACGGTGCAAATGCAGGATTTCCCTGCATTGGTATTTGTCTGGCATTGCTCTCCAACCGTTCTAAAGCTCTCGCCAAGGCACGAGGATTTCCAGTGAGTTTGGCGGCCCCAGCATCAGCAGAGAATTCACGGGTGCGAGAAATTGCCATCTGGATTACCGTTGCCGCCAGGGGGGCCAAAATCACAGTTAACAAGAGACTAATTGGATTTTGTCGATTCCGGGAGCCTCCAAACCAGAGGGCAAACTGAGCTAGGGAAGAAATTGCCCCGGCAACTGTTGCGGCCACAGCCTGAGTCAGGGTATCCCGATTTCTGATGTGACTCAGTTCGTGGGCAATCACCCCTTCAAGCTCGTCTTCCGGCAGGATACTCATAATGCCTTGGGTAACCGCCACCGCCGCATGTTCAGGATCGCGACCTGTTGCAAACGCATTGGCGGACTGAGTCGGAATGATATAAACACCGGGCATCGGCAGGTTGGCGCGATCGCATAGTCGCCTTACCATGTCGTGGAGTTCTGGAGCTTGCTGCGCCGTGACAGGTTGAGCCTGATAAGCTTTTAAGGCAATCTGGTCGGAGAAAAACCAGGAACTAAAGTTGGTGACGGCAGCCAGGATCAGCCCAATAAATGCCCCGACGTTACCGCCTAACAAATAACCAATTCCAATGAGCAAACCTGTCAACACACCCAAAAGGGCAATGGTCTTGATTTGATTCATAAATCTCCTGAGTTTTTCGTTAGAGGATGAAAAAAGTCCAGCCCTGTTCTTGTGAGGACAATAAATCAAAAGTTCTCTTCATTGTAGAATGCTTCCAACTACCGAACGATCGAAGAAAACTTTTTTAAGAGAAAACCAAAATTTAAGAGAAGATTAAAATAGGCTAAAGAATACAGAGAGCATCTGGATTCTGAGGACAAACTTGACTTTCAACTGGATTTTGGAAAAGATAAACCTCATTCAGATTTGGCAATTTTCTCAAAGGATTGACATTAGAAACATTATTTCCGTTCAGATTTAGTTCGGTTAAATTGTTCATTGAAGTCAAAGGATTGACATCAGAGATTTGATTAAAACTTAAGTTCAATTCAGTCATATTGGTCAGACTGGACAAAGGATTCAGGTTTTTGATTTGATTCCGAGCCAGAGATAATTCTGTCAAGTTTATTAACGATGAAAGCGGATCTAAATTAGTAATTTGATTTTGTCCCAGGTTTAGATGTTGTAGTTTTCGAAGGGAACTCAATGGGCTAATATCTGAAATCTTATTATCAAATAAGATAAGTTGTTCCAATTGAGTCAGTCCAGCCAGAGGGGCTAGATCAGCAATTTGATTGCCTGCGATTTGCAAAATAGTTAACCGGTCTAAAGCTGCTAAGGGGCTCAAGTCGGAAATTTGATTTTTATGCAGGGTCAATCGTGTGAGATTTTTCAATGTTCCGAGGGGCTTGAGGTCAGAAACTTGACTCGCTGTTAGGCTCAATCCACTGGCAAAAGAGAGTACTTGATTAGCTTGTTTGCAATCCGTTGTGTTTGCCTTCTGTAATAAGACTTCGACCGTTTTTTTTGTCTCTGGTGGCAGTTGATCTTTAGCAGCACACCACTCTGCAAAACTGTTAAAAGCTCGGCTAGAACCTTGGCTAATTTCCAGAGATTCTACAGGAGTTGCTAAATTGAACGTTAAATTTACAGTGAACCCTAGAACCAGAGCGATCGCCTTGATTGGGATCTTTCTAGAAAATTCAAGATTAGAATGCAAAGGATTAGAATTAAAACTAGATTGTGACTCTCTGACTAACATTACAAACCTCTAATCTAATGTTCAATTTGTTGTCAACTGATTCTCAACTGATAAAAGGTTACATTTCAAGAAACCTGATGCTACACCTATTCTTGGCTGTTCAGTGTTGCAGCTTCAGCATTTTACCCGACATTGGCACAGACTTCTTGACTCGACTTCCGACCGGAACCCCAGCTTCCTCCTGACAACAATTCTGGGGGCCAGGGTCTTCCTGCACCACAAATATACCCCCAAATTCTCGAGATACAAGGTTTGGGTTAATTCTAAGAAACTCAACAAGCCTTTGAGAGTATGGCTTAAGAGTATTGGGTCTTGTAAGTTTGACACCAGTCTATGCAAGTTAGGCTGGCCAAAGGGTCAAATCAATTGCATCTGCAAGCGGTAGAACCATTGGGGTGACGTGATATTGGGCTAGACGTTCCGCCATCGTTTGCCATCGTTCAGGTAGAATCTGGCCGATATGGTGTAGATCTTGATCGGGAGCCACATAGTTTGAAACTAGTTGTAAGGATTGAATCTGATACGCTAAATTATTATATTTTCCTTCAGGACTAACGTAATTTTCTACAATAATCTTGGCAGCGTTTGGAATGTCAGAGAGGGCAATTTTCCAGCCTTCAAAGGTGGCCTGGAGAAACTTCTTCACCTGTTCAGGATTGTTTTCTAACAGCCGATGATGCACAAAAAAAGTTTGAACGTAAGCGTCATAGCCATAATCACTCAAGTTCAATAGGTTTGGGGAAATCCCAGTTCTATCTGCAAAACCAATGGGCTCATCCACAACATAACATTGGATGGCATCAACTTCCCTTGACAGTAATTTATCAAACTTTTCTCGATAAGAAATACTGACAACTTCCACATCATTGGGTGACAGTTGACTAAAGCCCATGACTAAATCCATCACCTTTTGGCTATCAGAATGAATGCCTACTTTTTTTCCCACTAAATCATAGAGAGAGTTGACGTTACAATCAGGCAGTGACATGAGTCCCAGGGGCGAGTGCTGAAACATGGTTGCGATCGCTTTGATGGGTTTTCCTGCGTTTTGAGCCGTTAAAATCACATCCTGTTCTGAACAACCAATTATCAAAGGATTTTCAGCGACTAAATCCGTCACTGACATCCCAAAATCCCAAGGTTTAATCTCTATAACCAAACCCTTTTGGGTGTAGAGATTGTAGTAATCTGCCAACAGAATTCCAGCAAACTGAACATTAAATTTCCAGTCTAGTTGTAGAGTAAACTGAAAGTTTTTTTCAGGCAGTAAAACCTCAGGTGTTAACGTTGAAGCTAATGCTAAACTTTGATTTAATCTCCAGCTTCCTAACGTCAAATAACACCCGAAGCAACCCGATGTCTGAAAAAAGTTTCGCCGATTGATCATAATACAGTCAAACCCATCCCTTTATTCTCACAGAATACTGACATAGCAATCGAATTGGAAGAACAAAAGTCCCCAAACAAAACACAATCACCCAAAAATTACAGAAACAAACTACAGAAACAAATTACTGAGCAATCTCTGGAGAACGCCCCATCAAGCCAGTCATGATTCGTAGGGCGAGATAGCGGAGAACCTTCACATTTCTCAACCACCACAAACCCCAACGCCGTATCGTAACCTGTGGTTGCCAGTCTCCAGAAAACATCCGATCTAAAATGTCTGTGAACGCTAAGATCACTAGATTTTCGGTGCTCCGCCAGCGTTCATAGCGGCGTAAAACCTTCAGACTCCCCAGATCCTCACCCCGTTGATGGGCTTCTCGGAGGACTTGAGCGATCGCGCCCGCATCTCGAATTCCCATATTTAATCCTTGGCCTCCGACTGGATGGCAGCAGTGGGCCGCATCTCCAACGAGCGCTAACCGGGGTTTGACATAACGATTACTCTGCATCAACTGCACCGGGAAAAGATAGCGATCGCCCAACAGTTCTAGCTTGCCAAATACACCTCCCGTGCGATATTCTAAAAGGCTCAAGAATTCCTGTTCCTCCATCTGCTGCAAGGCTTGGGCTTGGGCGTGGGGAGCCGTCAACACCACCTGGCAACGATTTCCAGTCAAAGGCAATACTCCCATGGGGCCACTCGGCCAGAATCTTTCAAATGCGACCTTGTTGTGAGGCTTCTCGGCTTGAATCGTAACAGCAATACAAGACTGCCAATAGTTCCAGCCCCGAGTTTGAATACCAACCGCTTGACGCAACTGGGATTTGGCCCCGTCTGCGGCAATGACTAACCCGGTTCGTAAAGTGCTCAGTTCTCCGCTTTGATCAAATTTCACCTCAGCACAGTTTGCCCAGTAATTAACTTGAACAACTTGGGCTGGACAAAGCCAATGGACATGATCACAATCTTCCAAAAACCGATGTATCGCAGTCAGTATCACTTGATGCTCGCCGACGTAGCCTAGTTCTTCTGTTCCCAAGTCCTGAGGTTGAAACTCTACAACTCCTGGATGGTCACCATCACTTAAGCTAATTTGATAAAATGTGTTGATTCGGGGCAAAATACCATCCCAAACCCCAATTTTGCTCAGAATTCGGCCCGTTTGTAAGGTTAGGGCGTAGGCTTGACGACGACTAGCAGCAATTGCCTTCAGTTGAGGCTCGACAATCAACACCTTCAGGCCAGTATTTTTCAAGCCGCAAGCCAATGTACCTCCTACAATCCCACCTCCCACAATCACTACATCGTAGTCCAGATCAGTCCGTGGATCAGGCTGGGAATTGGTTTGGAGTGAGGATTGGGTCAGTGTGTCTTTTATAAGTGGATCTTTTATAAGTAGATCTTTTATAAACATATCTTTCATAAACATATCTTTTATAAACATATCTTTTAACAGACTCACGATGGCAGACTGGGCCTTCAAAAGCATGATCAAGAACCTTTAAGTTAACCGTTAGAACTTGCACTTTTTTTATTGTGACGGAAAATCATAAATAATGGGAAGGCCAGACACGAAGTTGCAGGGACTTTCAGATGACACCTCTCAGACAAGCTGGGGCTCCATAAAAAACTGTTGCTGAATATTAAAGATTGCAACGTGCCGATGAGTCTTAGAGGGTTTCATGATATCTCTTAAGACACAGATTTTTGAGTTCAATCTTGTCAGCCTCTGATTGTTAAGTTTCTGATTGTAAATTTCTGGAAAATTAAGGAGAAATTAATGATTTCAACACTGATTTTGGCAACTGCTACAACGGTATCTTGGAGTCCTAAAGTTGCCATAGTGATGATCATTTGTAATATTGTGGCGATTGCAATTGGCAAGTTCACTATCAAGTATCCTAGTGTTGGCCCCGCACTGCCCTCCTCTAACCTGTTTGGCGGAATGGGCCTAGGCGCTCTACTGGGTACAACCAGCTTGGGGCATATCCTCGGCGTTGGTGTGATTTTGGGCCTGTCTAACGTCGGTGCCATTTAAGCCTTCGCCTGAAGCGTTTAGTCCTTGAATGGTATTCTATCGAAGCCTGGGAAACCTGACTCGTACAAAAGTCGGGTTTTTTGTTGTGTTCATGTTTATTCCGGGTCGCTTCACAGATTGATTTCTTCGCAGATGCGTTCCCACGCCAAAACTGGATGGTCTGAGGCGGTAATCGGTCGGCCAATCACGAGATAATCAGCCCCAGCTTTGAGGGCTGCAGATGGGGTAAGCGATCGCTGTTGATCCTCAGATTCTGCCCAGGTAGGTCTCACACCGGGACAAACCAACAAGAAGTCCGCGCCACAAACTCCTCTCAATTGAGCCACCTCTTGCGGCGAACAGACGGCTCCATCGAGGCCACAGTCTTTTGCCAATAGCGCCATCTGTAGGGCATATTCAGGTAACTCCAAGGGAATTTTGAGGTCAAAAGCGAGTTCCCTTGGGTTAAGGCTGGTGAGTAAGGTAATGGCAATTAACTTCGGAGCAGGTTGGTTGAGATCCGCAGATCGGGCTTGAATGGCAGACTGAGCCGCTTTTAGGGCAACTTTTCCGGCAGTGGCATGAATTGTGATCAGTTCTACCCCGTCAAACACCGCAGATCGACACGCTCCAGCAACGGTATTAGGAATGTCATGGAACTTCAGGTCAAGGAAAATTCGCTTTTGGCGTTGGTGGAGCAGATTTAAAATTTCAGGGCCAGCACCGACAAACAGCTCTAGACCCACTTTCCAGAAATTAACCTGGGGGAGCTGATCAACTAAGGCGATCGCCTGTTCCAAGTCAGGAACATCCAGGGGAACAATAATGCGACGAGAAGCCCGATCAGAGTTCATAAGTTGTGGGAAATCAAGGGATTTTGAGCTGCTCCAGCAACCCTAAACCAGAGCTTGCCGCTCCTAAAATCATAATAAGTTATAAATCTTCTCCAAGCCCCCAGTAGAAGGTTTTTTGTATATTGAAGGATCTAACCGTGATATTCTGAATCTTGCAGCACAACTGTGTGTGAGTTGTTCTGAATTTTATTCTTATCGATTCAGCGTTTGCTTGAACGCAGTAAATTTTTATGACCTATTCATCTTCATCTGCCAATGGCAGTAGTCAGTCACCAGAGGTCATCTTAACCCTTACGGATGAGCAGGGGCGATCGCTTGAGTGTCTAGTTCAATCTTCAATTCAGATTGACGATCAAGATTATGCATTGCTTGTCCCGGCTGATATTCCAGTAGAGATCCTGACCTGGCCAGATGAAAATGCGGCTGATGAGGCTGCTATTTTTGTAGAATCTGAGTCAGAAGTGGATGTCATTTTCCCGATTGCCAAAGTTGTGCTGGAAGAGCAGAACTTGATGCTAAAACGCACAGCAATTACTTTAACGGTTGAGGGAGAGCTGCCAGAAACTTCCGAAGAAGAGTCCGAAGACTTAGACGCAGAGGGGGATTCTGAGGAGTCGGAAACTGAAGAAATGTTATGGTTAGCCAGTTTCTACCATGAAGAACGGGAGTATGGAATTTATGTTCCGCTTGACCCATTTTTTATTTTGGTCAGAATTGATGAGGCAGGCAAACCACACCTGCTCTCCAGTGAGGAACTTGAGAGGTTAGAGCCCTATCTTTCTAAGATAGAGGATCAACTCTTTGACGATATCACTTGATTCTTTGAAAGGATCACTCTGACAGGTACTTAGACAGTACCGCTGAAGGGTGTAGGCATTGCCTTGAGACTGAACCCATGAAGGAAAGCGGTTTGTTCAATACTCGATAGGCATCTAGTACATATGGGACAACTGACAAAGCGACTGTTTTATCTCGCCATTTTGCCTGTGATCTGGGCCATTGCAGGTTGGCAGGGTTGGTCATGGTGGAGTTGGGTGAGTTCTGCCCCAGTCGCCTCCAGCGCATCGTTGAATCCATCATCTCGTCCATCCGCAAACGCTCCAGCCAAAGATGACGCTGTTCAGATTACGATTCCTTCCGGAACCTCAAGCCAACAAATTGGCCAAGATCTAGAGGCAGCAGGACTCATCCGCTCTGCAAATGCTTGGCGATTGTGGTCACGATGGTTAATGTTTCAAGACCCGGAAGGGGAGTTTAAAGCTGGAACCTACCAGATGGTACCAACGCAGCCCCTAAGTGCGATCGCTGAGAAAGTCTGGAAGGGAGAAGTGATGCAATCGAGCTTTACGATTCCAGAGGGTTGGTCAATTCAACAAATGGCTGAGTACTTTGAGCAACAAGGATTTTTCACGGCAGAAGAGTTTGTTGCCGCAGCGTCACGGGTTCCGGCTGATCAATTTCCCTGGCTCCCTCAAAAATTACCCCAGTTGGAAGGATTTCTTTACCCTGATACTTACCAGGTTGAATCTGAACAGATTACACCAGAGGGAGTAGTTAATCAGATGCTGAAGCGGTTTGAGGAAGTTGCTCTGCCTGTTTATCAACAAGCTCAAGACAAGCACAATCTAGATCTGAAAGAATGGGTGACTCTAGCCAGCATTGTTGAGAAAGAGTCCGTGGTTGATGAAGAACGCGGGGTGATCTCAGGGGTGTTCCATAACCGCCTCAAACAAGGGATTAATTTAGCGGCTGATCCAACGGTGGAGTATGGTCTGGGAATTCGTCAAACCGTTGAGCAGCCTTTGACGTTCAAACAAGTCAAGACCCCCTCTCCTTATAACACCTACCTCAACCCTGGTTTGCCTCCCACTGCGATTGCCAGTCCAGGGGTTGCAAGCCTAGAAGCGACTCTCAATCCAAAGGACACTGAGTTTCTCTATTTCATGGCCCGATACGATGGAACTCACATCTTTAGCAAAACTGAGGCTGAACATCAAGCCGCGATCGCCGAAGTCGAACGTCAACTCTCTACTCAATAACTCTACTCAATCACTCTTTAACTTGAGTCCTATTTCCCTAGACTGACCCAATTTCAGCTAAAATCAGATGACTGAACACATGGGTCTTGCTATGTCTTGGGGGAAGCTTTTACAGCCGGATTTGATTTTAGGGAGTTCAGTTCTGGATTTAACGCCTGACCTGCTCCAGACTCACCATCTCAAAGGGCTGGTGTTAGATGTGGATGAAACCCTTGTCCCTATTACTCAGAGTGGTGTATCTGATCTGCTCCAACATTGGGTAGAAACGATTAAGCCCGTTGCCACCCTGTGGTTGGTGAGTAACAATATTAGCCAACCGCGAATCAGTGGAATTGCTCAGGCCCTTGAATTGCCCTACATTAGTAGTGCGGGCAAGCCCTCACGGCGGAAACTGCGGCGGGCGGTTGAAGCGATCAATCTTCCGGTGGAGCAAGTGGGCATGGTGGGCGATCGCCTGTTTACGGATGTTCTGGCAGGAAATCGTCTGGGGATGTTTACGATTCTGGTCGAACCCATGACTGATCCAGTTCTAGGAGATCAGCTCTTCCTGCATACGCGCACATTTGAAGTGTGGCTATCTAGGCTTTTAGGGGCCTCCCTCAAGTTCGATTGAGAGTGTTCATTTCCGATGCCCTTGACTATTGTTGTTAAAATTGGTACGTCTAGCCTGACTCAGGCTGCAACAGGGGATTTGGCCCTGTCTACCCTGGCCGCATTGGTTGAGACCCTCACCCATCTCCGTCGCCAGGAACACCGAGTCGTCCTGGTGTCTTCTGGGGCTGTGGGGGTTGGCAGCGCTCGGTTGGGCTTGAGTGAACGGCCTCGAACCATCGCATTAAAACAGGCCGTTGCTGCCGTGGGCCAAGGTCGTCTTATGCGAGTCTATGATGATCTATTTACCTCTCTTAACCAGCCCATTGCCCAAGTGTTGCTCACCCGAGGGGATCTCATTCAACGGGGTGGTTATGTCAACGCCTACAATACGTTTCAGCAACTCCTGCGCTTAAACGTAATTCCAATCGTGAATGAAAACGACACTGTGGCAGTGGATGAACTCAAATTTGGCGATAACGACACCCTTTCTGCCCTAGTCGCCAGTCTAGTTGAAGCGGATTGGCTATTTATCTTAACGGATGTTGATAAACTTTACTCTGCCGATCCTCGTCATAACCCTAACGCCCAACCTATTGACCTAGTAACCCACATAAAACAACTGGAGGAATTGCAGGTCAATATGGGCAATTCCCAGAGTGGCTGGGGGACTGGAGGAATGATTACCAAAATTGAAGCGGCGCGGATTGCCACAGGTTCAGGGGTGCGAACTGTGATTACAGATGGCAAACAACCACATAATATCGAAAAAATTATTCAAGGAGAACCTTTAGGAACTCAGTTTGAACCCAGTTCACGACCTGTCAATGCTCGCAAACATTGGATTGCCAATATTTTAATTCCGACAGGAAAGCTTGGCTTGGATGCAGGGGCAGTGAAGGCGATTTGTCAGAATGGAAAATCCCTCCTAGCTGCAGGGATTACCCAGGTGGAAGGCAGGTTTCAGGTACAGGACGCGGTTCAACTGTGTGATCCCAATGGGAGCGAAATTGCGAGGGGACTGGTGAACTATAGCAGTCTTGAACTCGAACAAATTAAAGGCTGTCACTCCGAAACCATTCCTGAAGTCCTCGGATATGGGGGTGCAGAGACAGTGATTCATCGAGATAACTTGGTTATTCCCCAAGACCCATAGTCCCTAACACAGGTTTGAATGTTATGTTTTGAGCGTCACTTGCGGTAATGTAAAGGCAAATTAAATGAGTTAAAAATTGAGTTAAATTATGATGCGATCGCCCTTTCTCCTCAACACCGCTTTCACGAAAGCCATCCCCACTCAAGCGACTATTACTAGTGCTACCCTGACTTGCGCTTTAATCAGTCTGATTAGCATTTTAACCTGGTTCTGGGCTCCTCCTGCTTGGGCCTTGATTCCGATTGAACTCTATGATTTGAATGTTCAGGACTGTCCACCCGAGCTAGCCGATGGCATGGTTGCTAGCTTTTCGTCCCAGGAAGCCAACTGCTTTATGGTGATGGGAAAAGCGAAGAACTCCTCCGGCAAGCTTGTTGTTGATGCAGATATCTTTGGTCGAATTTATGATGCCAACGATAACCCGGTGATGCAAAATCGAACTCGCTTGGGAAGTATTAGTGAAGTTCCTCCTGGAGCCAGTGATTTTGAACTAAGAATTTCTGTTCCAACTAATCTAAAAACGCCACTCAAACTGAAACAATTCAAAGCTTCTGGTTTTACAGGTCGGATTGGACGATAACTATCTCAAAGAAAAGGAGACATCACTAAAAAGCCGAGATCTTTTTTGCCAACCTCGGCTCAATGTATTCAGTAGAGAAATAGAAAAAGCCTTGTCATTCAGGGACTAGACAGACATAGAAGAGGCTGCATAGGCCAGACTAAATAAGAGCTGAGGAACTAACCCAGCCACAATCTGCAGCAAGAAAATTGCAATCATGGGCGAGAAATCTATTCCTCCCAAGGGTGGAATAAACTGTCGAAAAACGTTTAAGTAAGGATCGGTGAGCTGGCTCAGAATGGAAAAAGGAGGATCATACCAGTTAATGTTGGGAAACCAACTGAGTAAAATTCTGATAAAAATTAAGACTGTATAGATTTGAAAGAATGTGCTAACTGTCATTGCTAACAACTGTAGTACATTGCCCATAATTAATTCCTAATTCTTCAATTTATGTTTGAAACTATCTTACTGAGTAGTTTATCACACTTCCCCAAGGTCGTTTGGTTCTAGGATTCCTCTGTCAGCGATCGCTCCGAGTAATGTTCTGTTGTCATTGAGCCATTTTCACTGCCAAGCTGTTGTCTCACATCATCAATTGCTTGGTTGAGTTGAGCAATTTTCTCCTCCAAGCTTAAATGTGCCAGATCAAGATTGCCCACTTCCAATCGCTTGGCTTTTCGTTTGCCATCGGTCAGACTCGCTGGGGTTGAATTTTCTCCAGAGAGGCGGGAAGCCAGAACCACGCCTACAATCCCCCCAACCACACCACCGACTACTGCACCCAGGGCAAATCCACCCGTAAATCCATCTCGATTACTCATAGCGCCTTCCTCGTAACGTTTCCTGCCTACTCATCATAATTCTGATTGATAGTTCTGATTGATAGTTCTGATTGATGTGGAATCAAACGTTCCAAACGTCTAGCTCAACTTCACTTCTACATATCTAGACACCAAATCTAGGTACCAAATCTAGGTACCAAAAGTACGATCGCCTGCATCTCCCAAGCCAGGAACAATGAATCCTTTGCTATTGAGACCGTCATCGATAATCGCTGTGTACACCTGCAAATTTGGATAGGCTTCACTCAGTCGTCTCAATGCAGGGGGAGCAGTCACCACTGAAATAATCCGCGTCAGACTTGGATCAATGCCTCGTGCCGTTAGCTCTGCCATCGTTGTCATAATCGTTCCCCCGGTTGCCAGCATCGGTTCACTAACAATTACCCGCGTCTGGGGAGCAAACTGGCTTGGGAGTTTATTGAGATAGCAACTGGTTTCCAGGGTCTCTTCATTCCGCACCATCCCCAAATGATAGACCGCCGTCAGAGGAACAACACTTTGAATGCCTTCTAGTAACGCCAACCCCGCCCGTAGAATTGGGACAACGACCATCGGGACTTCTGCATTGACATAGGTTCCTGGACACTCTGCCAAAGGGGTTTTGATAATGGTTTCAACGGTAGGTAACCAATCCCGTGCCGCTTCGTAGGTCAACCATCGACCAAGTTCAGTCATGGCCGTCCGAAAGAGAACAGAGGGCGTTTCAGCATCCCGAGCGATCGCCAACCAGTGCTTGATCAAGGGATGGGGAGGAACGTAGACACGCAATTGCAGAGCCATGGGCAGAACCAGGATGATGTAGCAAGTAATTCTCAACTATCATACTCTGGTTTTTACGGTTCAACAGGCACAAGTTAGCCATTCTCTGTTCCAAAAATAAATTTTATCCAATCTATTGACAATCTTTTTCAAGAAGCATACAGTAGTTCTAGTGTTCTCCTCTCAAAAGGCTCAACAGACGGGGCGGTAAGGCTACTGAATGCTGCCCCGTTATTTATTACCTTCTGAGAGACTTTGCTCAATCGAGTTACAGGGGGCACACTAGATAATCCAGGTATTTGCTGTCCTCTGTATGCCCTGAAGGATGTACACCAGGAGCACAGAAAGACTACGCACAGCCTTTCTGTGAGCAATTTAACAGCCTGGGCTTGACCTATCAGCTTTGTGTTAACAGTCCATAAACTTGATGTTAACCGGCGCAAATCTTTTCCCAAAAATCTCCAAAAAATTCCCGAACCTTTCTGAGAGGGGTTTTATGCCTTTTGGTTCTCCACTGAAGGAGCTAGAGACGCTAAACTGTGAGAGTCACAAAATCCCAAGTGAGAGTTGACCCAACGATGCCTGTTCCTAGCTCGCCTGAGTTTGCTGCTACAACGTCCATAGATTCCTCGCCAGCTTTTTTTGATGTGATCGTGATTGGTTCTGGAATTGGGGGGCTAGTGACAGCAACTCAACTTGCAGCCAAAGGTGTTTCCGTCCTAGTTTTGGAAAGTTATGTGATTCCCGGTGGCAGTTCTGGCTACTTTGAACGGGAAGGATACCGGTTTGATGTTGGGGCATCGATGATTTTCGGATTTGGAGCGCAAGGAACCACGAACTTGCTGACCCGTGCTTTAGATGCTGTCAATGTTAGCCTTGAGACCATCTCTGATCCAATTCAAGTGCATTATCATTTGCCAGGGAAATTGGAAATTAAGGTTCATCAGGATTATGAGAAGTTTTTGCAAGAACTAACTGACAAGTTTCCGATTGAACGTCAGGGAATTCGTAACTTTTACAATGAATGCTGGCAGGTCTTTAACTGCTTAAATTCGATGGAATTGCTATCCCTGGAAGAACCCCGCTATTTAGTGCGGGTCTTTTTTCAGCAGCCCAGTGCTTGTTTGGGACTCCTACGGTATCTCCCTCAAAATGTTGGAGATGTGGCCCGTTGGCATATTCATGATCCGCAATTGCTAAAGTTCATTGACCTAGAATGCTATATCTGGTCAGTTGTACCCGCAGCCTTAACGCCGATGATTAATGCGGGGATGGTGTTCTCTGATCGTCACTATGGCGGGATCAACTATCCAAAAGGTGGCGTGGGCCAAATCGCCTTAAAGTTGGTGGAGGGTCTGGAAAACGCAGGGGGGCAAATTTGCTACAAGTCCAGAGTCAAGCAGGTTCTGATTGAACAGGGTCGGGCAGTTGGCGTTGAACTCGCTGATGGTAGAGTCTATCGGGCCAAACGAATTGTTTCTAATGCTACGCGCTGGGATACTTTTGGTAAGCTCGTCCCCAATGATAAAACCCCAAATTCAGAGCGAAAATGGCAACAGCGATATCAAAAGTCTCCGAGTTTTCTCAGTATTCATGCAGGGGTTGAGGCATCGGTCTTTCCCTCTGGCACAGAATGTCATCATGTTTTGCTGGAAAATTGGGAATCCATGCAAGAGCCAGAAGGCACAATTTTTGTTTCGATTCCCACGTTACTCGATTCCAGTCTTGCTCCCAAGGGCTATCACATCCTACACACCTTTACTCCAAGCTGGATTCAGGACTGGGAAGGGTTGTCAGAAGCTGAATATGAAGCCAAGAAAGAAGCCGCTGCTTGGCGCATCATTGATCGATTGGAGCAGATTTTCCCTGGATTGGATGCAGGGTTGGATTACCTAGAAGTGGGAACTGGGCGATCGCACCGTCGATTTCTCAATCGTCAAGATGGAACCTATGGCCCAATGCCGCGTCAAGCGCTGCGAGGGTTATTGGGGATGCCTTTCAATCGCACAGCCATTCCGGGACTGTACTGTGTTGGGGATAGTACGTTTCCGGGTCAAGGACTCAATGCGGTTGCTTTCTCTGGGTTTGCCTGTGCCCATCGAGTTGCAGCGGATTTAGGCTTGGCTTAGGTTTGGCTTAGATTAGGATCTATCAACCTAAATCGGGCTGTGTTGGTTGGTGTTACCAGCGCAACACCAACCAATATAATTAACTACCCTAGACAAACCACTGAGGCATTATTCCTCTGAATCTGATGGAATGATGGCAGAGTGGGTTCTGGCAGCAATCCGGTTTAGGACAGCTTCCATGTCTGAGGTTGGTACAGTTGCAGGTCGTGCAGACAAGTCCAAGAGCAATTGTAATGGAATCATCAAGGGTTCATCGCCTTGATTTAAAGAATTTCCCAGATCTTGAACGGCATTCTCCAATAGATAGCAGTCCAATAACACCTGGAGTTCCTCCTGATCGTTGGGAATGAAACTGTAAGATTGGGCAACATCCAGGTAGCTCTTGAGGAAGGTTGCCCCGACCCAGGTCTGCCAAAACTTGGCCCATTGCTGCATTAAGGGTAGATTTTCAGGGCGGATCATGCCATTTTCGACCTCGTTTTGCAGGGCTGTACGCGCCGCATGATCAAAAGAGAGTAGCATACTCGCAACATCTCGCAGGGGCGATCGCTTCATGCGCCGCTCGTTTAAAGTTCGATAGGTTTCGCCTTCAAAGTCAAGAATGACAAAATCTTTCCCGGTGTACAGGACTTCCTCCAAACAATAGTTCCCGTGACATCGGGTTCGAGTTGCGGTGATTTTGAAGGCCAACACCTGTTTGAGTTGCCCTAAGATAAATTCTTTGGCACTAATCACCTGACGGGCTAGGGTCTGAACTTCAGGAGTTAGGGTTTTGAGTCGCTTTTTCAAGCGCAGCACCGTTTGTCCCGTTAAATTGCGGGAATATTGATAAATCGAGCGTTGATAGAAAGAGGAAAACGCAACTGGACAAAAGTCAGGATGTTCTGGATCAGAAGAAAGGGCAATATGCATTTCCGCTGTCCGCTGACCGAGAAGCTGGGCGTTTGTCAAGTAGGAACCAATGGTTAGAGTTGCGAGTTCGGGAATGTCTTGCGCGCACAGAGCCGTGATCGGTGCAGTTTCAACCGGCACTTCTGTAACATTGGATTGGGTCACTGTCACCCGATCAAAATAATCTCGTAAGACATCTAGGGCAGAATTCCAGGCATTACTTGCATTGGGAATATAGGGCTGTAACACCCCAATTGTCATGGCCTCACCTGTCTTCCGGCGATACTCCAAACTTCCCATTGCAGGTGCAATATGAGCCAGTTCTGCCTTTTCCCGGAGGAAATTTCGCACTTCCAGCTCAGGATTAATCCCTTCTTCAACCCGGCGGAAAAGCTTGAATACAAACCGATTGCCATAAATAATCAGGGTATTGCTACGGTTACTCTTCTCTAGGGCCATCTCAAAGTTGCCCTGGAGGGTGTCCCGATCCGGTTCAAGGGCATCGGTGGTAATTGCCGTTAAGCGTCCGAGGGTACCAGAGTAGGTTTGCCGAGACACAATCGCCTGCTTCAGCATCCCCATAAAATTCTGGTCAGTAATGGCATCAAACAAGAGTCCCTGTTCTTGACCCACGGTTAGGGTGGCCATAATCGCTTGAGGATCATTCTGACGTACCTGTTCTGCCGCTTCCCCGGTAGCATAGGCTAAGGGCAACACATAGGTTTCAGGGAACCCCTCAGTATATTCAAGCTGGAACAGAACAATGGCAGCTTCCTGGTCAAGGTAAGGCACTGAAATCACATCGGCAATCCGGATTGCCTGTACCACCTGAAACTTCCCGGTGAACCAGCGACAGGTTTTGAGGTATCCAGCCAGGATAGATTCTAATTCCGGCTTCAGTGCTGCTTCGGTCAGAACCTGTTGCCAACTCTCCTCTACCTCTAGGGCTGGGAGCTGCTTCTGAGGGCGCAGGGATAGGTTGGCACTGGGGTCGAGTTGCAGTAGGAACCAATAAAATCCATAGGGACTGATGCTAATGAAATAGGCAGATTTATCAATCTTGGGAAACTCGGTACGCCCAAAAATTTCGACGGGAATCATGCCCACAAACCCGGACAGATCCAGTTCTACAGTCTGCACAAACCGAGAAAGATTGGCAACCACCAAAATATGTTCGCCGTTATAGGTTCGGACAAAGGTCAACACCTTCCGGTTTTCTGGGTGCAACAGTTCAAAGGTTCCCCGACCAAAGGCTTGGAACCGCTTCCGCATCGCAATCAGCCGCTTTGTCCAAGACAACAAGGAGTTGGGGTTCCCGACTTGAGCCTCAACGTTAACGGTTTCATAGTGGTATTCTGCATCCAAAACCACAGGCTGGTAAAGCTTCTGGGGATTAGCCCGACTGAATCCTGCATTGCGATCGGGGCTCCACTGCATGGGAGTTCGTACCCCATGGCGATCGCCAATGTAGATGTTGTCCCCCATGCCAATCTCATCCCCGTAGTAAAGCACCGGAGTTCCCGGCAGGGAGAGCAATAAAGTATTCATCAGTTCAATCTGCCGTCGATCATTGCTCAATAGGGGTGCTAAACGGCGACGAATCCCCAGATTAATTCGGGCTTGAGTGTCTTGGGCATAGACCTTGTACATGTAGTCTCGGTCTTCGTCTGTCACCATTTCCAGGGTCAGTTCATCGTGATTTCGCAAGAATAGAGCCCACTGACAATTATCAGGAATCGCTGGCGTTTGATTCAGAATGTCGATAATCGGGAAGCTATCCTCCATCCGCAGAGACATAAATAAACGCGGCATCAGCGGAAAATGAAAATTCATGTGGCACTCATCCCCAGTGCCGTAATAGGTTGCCGCATCCTCTGGCCATTGGTTGGCTTCTGCCAGCAACATCCGGTTGGAATACTTGAGGTCAAGATAGGCCCGCAGTTGTTTCAAGAATTCATGGGTTCCGGGTAAGTTCTCGCAGTTGGTGCCCTCTTGAACACACAGGTAAGGAACTGCGTCTAACCGCATTCCATCTACCCCCATATCCATCCAAAAATCGACGACCTTCAGTAAAGCCTTTTGCAGTTCAGGGTTCTCGTAGTTTAAATCGGGCTGGTGAGAATAGAACCGATGCCAATAATAAGCTTTTGCCACGGGGTCCCAGGCCCAGTTCGAGGTTTCAAAGTCCTGAAAAATAATCCGCACCTCTGGAAACTTGTCTGGAGTATCGCTCCAAACATAGAAATCCCGCTCTTTGCTGCCTTTAGGGGCGTGGCGGGCTCGCTGGAACCAAGGGTGTTGGTCAGAAGTATGGTTGACAACTAACTCGATAATGACCCGAATCCCCCGTTTATGGGCCTCAGCCAGTAGGGTTTTGAACTCTTCTAGGGTGCCATAGATCGAATTAACGCTCATGTAGTCGGCAATATCATAGCCATCATCCCGCAGTGGCGAGGGGAAAAAGGGGAGCACCCAAATTGCTGTAATCCCCAGATCTTGCAAATAATCTAATTTTGAGGTCAAGCCTGGAAAATCACCAATCCCGTCACCATTGCTATCAGCATAGGCCCGGATAGGGACTTCATAAATAACCGCATCTTTGAACCAGAGAGGATCGTTAGTCAGCTTGGGATGTTGCATAGTGGTGATGGAGTACGTTAAGGGCTGGTCAACATGTTTTCTAGCAGTCTAGGAGAATTTCCAAGTCATATTAGGACTCCCTCTTGAGGCAGTCTGCTCTCTCTGAACGCTACCAATCGTTAGTCAAACACCCATGATGGACAACTCAAAACCGTTAAAATGCTATGACTTCAAAGCTCTACTTCTTCAAAAAAAGTGAGTTCAGCCAAGTTGCCATTTCGTGTAGATATTTAGCATTCCGCTTTTCTTGGCAAGACCCTGAGGTAACAACCCTGTCAGCAATACCGAGCCATAAAACTGCCCAGAAATGCAATGTGAATTTGGGCTAGGGTGAAAGGATCAAGATTAAACAGAAGATGAACATTCTTAAATCCCTCTAATAATTATGTTATGACGGAATTGATAGAGTTGGAAACCTCTTCCGTCAAAAATTTATCCGGAACTCCTGAACGTATGACCTTTAAACGTGCCAGCGGAATTTTGCTCCACCCCACTAGCTTCCCCAGTCAATTTGGAATTGGGGATTTGGGAAAGGCTGCTTACGAGTTTATTGATTTTCTAGAACAGAGTGGTCAAACCCTATGGCAAATTTTGCCCCTTGGCCCAACCGGATATGAACACTCTCCGTACATTATGAATTTCAGCACTTTTGCTGGAAATCCCCTGTTAATTAGCTTGGAACAGTTAGTTGACGAAGGCTTACTAGATGCAGGCATCTTAACGCCCTTGCCTCAAACTGAAGATATCATGGCTAACCGAGTCAACTTTGATCGGGTGATTCCCCACAAAACTCAGTTTTTAGAGCAAGCCTTTCAACAGTTTCAGGTCTCTTTACCCAATCCTGAGTTTGACACCTTCTGTCGGGACACCCGCTGGCTGAAAGATTATGCCCTGTTTATGGCGTTGCTAGAAGCCAATGATGGCCAGTCCTGGAACTATTGGGAACCTGCCGTTGCCCGCCGCGAGCCCGATGCCTTGAGAGCCAAGACCGAGGAACTCAAAGATCGAGTGCTCTACCACAAGTTCACTCAATTTAAGTTTTTCCAACAGTGGTCAACCCTGCGGAAGTACGCCAACAACAGAGGCATTCAAATTATTGGAGACATTTCCATCTACGTCTGCCACAACAGTTCCGATGTCTGGGCCCAACCGAACATTTTTCAACTTGACCCTGAAACTTTAGAATCCGCCTACATTGCTGGAGTTCCCCCAGACTATTTCAGTGCCACAGGGCAACTCTGGGGCAATCCTGTTTACAACTGGGATAAACTCCAGCAGACAAACTATGCCTGGTGGATTGAACGGTTCCGAGCAACCCTGGCCTATGCTGACCTAGTTCGGATTGACCATTTCCGAGGGTTTGAAGCCTATTGGCGGGTTCCGGCTGGGGAGAAAACTGCCATTAACGGGGAGTGGATTCTGGCTCCTGGAGCAGAATTTTTTGAAACCCTGTGTCAAGAGTTGGGGAGTTCCCCAGTCCTGGCTGAGGATTTAGGAATTATCACTCCGGAAGTCGAGGAACTGCGCGATCGCTTTGGATTTCCTGGAATGCGAATTCTCCTATTTGCCTTTGGGGGAGCTGCAGACAACAGCTACTTACCCCATAACTTTGTCCAGAATTGCGTAGTTTACACGGGAACCCATGATAACGACACCACTTTGGGATGGTGGCAGGAAAAAGCAACTCCAGCAGAAAAGCAGCACGTAGCTCAATACTTGGGCTATGACTCCCCAGAAGAAGTTTCTGAAATCAACTGGCAGTTAATCAGGCTGGCCCTGAGTTCAACAGCCAACCAAGCCATTATTCCGCTGCAAGATATCTTGAGCTTAGATAATACCGCTCGGATGAACGACCCCAGCATTAACGCAGGGAACTGGCGTTGGCGTTATGAACAGTCTGAACTCTTGACCCAGGAACTCGGCAATCGGTTATTCAGCCTGACTCGACTCCATAACCGATAATGAGTCAAACTGATAGTGAGTCAATCATGATCTGCAGGATTGTGGTGTGGGCCGCCTATCTGCAAGCGAGAAACTTGCACCCTTTGACCGCGTTACCTAATCGAACAAAGCTGGGTTGAACATTAGATTCACCAATGTCGAGCTGGTTTGACTCACTGTGGCTGGAGCATGGGTTCGCTTGGGCGGTTGGCAGAGGAGAGATATCAGACTCTTTCCTCTGCTCAACTAATCTCCCTAACCTACAGAAAGCCTAATTTTAAGACTCAACTTAGGCTGACACCGAAGTCCAAGCCGCACTCAAGGATTATCCTAGAGTGCTTGTCCCCAATCATCCCAACAATTCTTTGCTGGTATCAATGCTCTCCGTATTACCATCCTCATCAGTTCCGGTGTATTCGGCTATGATTCTCTCCGTTGGGCTAATTTGAACGGAAGAGAACCCTAGAAAATCTGCACTCGGATAAAAGGTAGGCAAAAGCGCAAAGCCTGATGAAAAAAACAGCCCAAGGATTAAAGATACCTGTTTCATTTTAGTAAACCCTGTTTGATGAACCCTGATCTTGAGAACTAATGATGCTTCGAAGGATCTCTAAAAGTGGATACTTAACAGTTACCCACTTGAACTTTTAAAAAACACTTGGTAGAATGCTGAGGGTCTCGCTTGAACTATAAATCAATCGAAGCAAAATCTAGATTTGTAGTCTAATTCTTGATCAAATGTGGCAATCTTGTGAAGCAGGTGTTAACCCATCAGGTATCAAACCCCTCATCAATATTGCCTCCTGTGATGACAGTAAACTATCATGCCCTTCCTAGAGGGCAGGAAGGAAGTCTGACAGTTCAGGAATTGGCATAGTTTTGGTATGGATCACTAGCAAAATGGCTATTTATTACGAAGTTCATCCTCATAACCCACAGGATCGCCTGATCAAACAAATCGTGGACTCTCTTCGGGATGGGGCGGTAATGCTCTATCCTACTGATACGGTGTATGCCATCGGATGCGACTTGAATGTCAAGCCAGCCCTAGAACGGGTGCGGCAAATCAAACAACTGGCGAATGATAAGCCCTTAACTTTTTTGTGTTCATCCCTGTCCAATATTGCCCACTATGCAGTGGTGAGCGATTCTGCCTATCGCATCATCAAACGCTTAGTTCCTGGTAGCTATACTTTCTTGCTGCCTGCCACTAAGCTGGTTCCCCGACTAGTCATGGCTCCAAAGCGCAAAACGACGGGAATTCGAGTTCCCAATCATCAGGTTTGTCTCTCTTTAATTGAAGCGTTGGGCAATCCAGTGATTTCCACCTCGGCTCATGTTGCCAATGAACAAGAGGAACAAGCTCTTACTAGTGCGCCTATTTCCGGAGATATCGGCAAGGCAGAACTGTTTGATTCCCTTGGAAAACTAGTGGATATCATTATTGACGATACCTCTGACCTGGGATATCAAGTTTCTACCATTATTGATCTAACCGAGCCTAATCCTGTCTTAGTTCGTCAAGGGAAAGGCTGGGAAGCTGTTGCTGACTGGCTGACAGAGTCCTAGAAATTAGACTTATTCGTTTCAACAGATTTGTTTCAACCGAGAATAAATCAGGGGGGTTGGGCTGACAGCAGTAGCAAATTCAACCGAGTTTTGAGGCTACTGGGTCAGCCCATTTTCTAAGGCGTAGCGAACAAGTTCGGTTCGACTGTTCGTCCCGGTTTTTGTAAACAAGCGACTGACGTACTTTTCCACATTCCGAACACTGGTCTCTAGGCGACTGGCAATCTCTTTATTCATCAGTCCCTGAGCGACTAGATCTAAGACACTTTGCTCTCGGGGAGTCAGATCAATCTGAATCGGAGACCGATTCTGCTGAATCCCAACCCGCCCTTGCAGCATATTTTCAATCCGGGCAATTTGCTTTTCTAGGGTTGCTAAATCCGATGTGCCTGAGTTTTCCTGGGAAACGGTTCGACGCTCCAAGAGATTCCTCACAACTACTACCAGTTCTTCGGGGTCAAAAGGCTTGGGAATATAGGCATCACACCCTGCTCGATACCCCTGAATTCGATCAGTCGTCATCCCTTTGGCAGTCAGAAATACCACAGGCAGAGCTTTAAATCGAGGATCTTCCCGCACTTGCTTGAGAAATTGATAGCCATCAACCCCCGGCATCATCACGTCTGTAATCACTAAATCTGGCAAAGTTTGTTGCAGCACTTCCCATCCTTCCTGGGCATTGCTGGCAACATCAACGATAAAACTGCTTTCTTCCAAGTAGGCTTGAACCGCTTCTCGAAGTCCAGGTTCATCATCGACCAATAAAAGCCGTGCTGGAGGAACTGAAATATCTTGCAATTCAATGCCTTGAGTCGGATTAGGCATAGGCTTTCCCTCGATGAGTCATTGATCTCAGTCTAACGAGATCAGTGACTAAAATGTATCCCTAAAAATAGGCGGTTTTCAGAAACAGCCCTACACTTGACAATTTCAGCTAAAAATCCTCAGCCAGGTTCACTGACCCATTAAGACTCTGATGAGGAAGAGTTACGGTCAATCAAAGCTTGAATTAACAGTTTAATCCCCAACAAAACTAAACCCAAGGCAATGAATCCAAACACGGCTGTGCCCATCATGCACAATCCTACAACTACAGTCTTGACGGCAACAGACATCCGAATTGCGACAGCGTTGTCAGAATAAACCGGTTTATGAGCATAAACTTCTATGACTGATCGGGTGAGAAAATAAAGAGCCGTGGCGATCGCCCCTAAAACGACCCCATTACTAAAACAGTTAAACGGGGTCAGGGTTGAGTTAGGAACTTTCCCTTGAGAAACATCGGATTTAGAATTTGAAGGAGTCATCAGATTTTAACCTCAAGCGATCCGTTTTACGATTCAATTCAGGATTGAACTTTGCAGGCGAGCTTTGACAACGCCTTGTTACTAACCCATCCAGTTTTTGCTCAGCTTGCCCTTGCCAAGCCTGTCTAAATCAGACTGACTCCATTGGGCACAAACTGAGCCATCCAGAAGTCTAACTGGGGATCAGGCATTTGACTCTGAACGGCTTTCATGACCTGCGCTGCTCGTTCCTGAGAGTCGATCAAGGCAAACACCGTTGGCCCAGAACCCGACATCATGGCCCCTAATACCCCCGGTTGATCGGCAAAGGCTTGTCGGAGCTGCTGAATCTGTGGATATTCAGGCAGGGCCACCTTTTCCAGATCATTGTGCAATCGTTGCCCAATTTGTTCGTTGTCCCGATGCATAATCGCGGCAACCATTGGCCCAGAATGGACTCGTTCCTGACGATGTTGCAAATCCTGGGTTGCAGAAACGTAGGTATGACTGAACTGTTGTCGATAGGTTTTGTACGCCCAAGGGGTAGAAATCGCCAGATCGCGATATTTGGCCAGGATCACGTAGAGATGATCTAGGTTGAGCAAGGGAGACAGCATCTCTCCTCGACCCGTGGACAAGACTGTGCCGCCTTCCAAGCAAAAGGGCACATCAGACCCAATTTGAGCGCCGAGTTCCTGCAATTCACCCTGGGTAAGACCCAACTGCCAGAGCAAATCAAGGCCCACAAGTACGGCTGCCGCATCAGTAGAACCGCCCGCCAATCCAGCCGCAATCGGAATATTTTTCTGAATTTTGATTTCAACGCCACCATATTGGGCGATCGCGCTGGGAAATTCCTCTGCGATCAAAGCCGCTGCTCGATAGGCCAAATTACTGCGATCATTGGGAACTTCAGGATGATTACACTTCACACTAATCGCATCAATTTCAATGCCATGAATCTCAATCTTGTCCGCCAAACTAATACTTTGCAATACCATGGCAAGTTCATGATAACCATCGGGGCGATCGCCAATAATTTCTAAATATAAATTAATTTTAGCTGGAGCGATTAAAGAGTAAGAGCGCATATTTCTAGGAGTTACTGTTTAAGAGGTACTGTCTAAGAATTACTGTTTAAGAGGTACTGTCTAAGAGCGAGTTTCTCCAAGAGTTACCTTCTCTAAGAGTTACTTTCTCTAAGAGTGAGTTCTGGATGTTTGGGCTAACCGATCACTGAGCCCAACCCATTGTTCAACCCCTAAATCTTCAGCCCGAGCTTGAGGATTAACAGTTAATTGTTCCAGAATTTGGGTCAAATCTTCCGGTTCTATTATACTTTTTAAATTATTTCGCAACATTTTACGCTTACTGGCAAAGCCTAACTTTACTAATGTTTCCAAGTGTTGGGGAGACTGAACCGCCGGATCAAAAGCCCGAGGTCGCAAGCGAATCACAGCGGAGTCAACTTTTGGAGGCGGATAAAAATACTGTGCTGGCACTTCGCAGATCAGTTCGCATTCTGCCAAATACTGAACTCGCACAGACAAGGCTCCAAAGGCTCTAGAACCGGGATGAGCAGCCAACCGCTGGGCAACTTCTTTTTGCACTAAAAGCACAATCAACTCGAAAGGAGTCTTCAGCGGATCAGCGATTGTGCCCAACAGCTTTTCTAAGATTGGGCCAGTAATATTGTAGGGAATATTTGCAACTACCTTATTCAAGGTTTGAAACCGAGGAAAGTTAACCAATTGAGCCTCGACATCCAAGGTCAAAATGTCTCCTTGAAGCAGCAAAAAATTCTCGACTTTACCCAAGGTTTTCGTTAATCCTTGACATAAATCTCGATCAATTTCAACAGCGACGACAGATTGAACTGCAGGCAACAAACGAGTGGTTAACACCCCTGTTCCAGGCCCAATTTCTAACACGCGATCGCCCAAATTCAGCTGAGCCGCAGTGATAATTTGGTTCAAAGCAGTCGGATTACGGAGCCAATGCTGAGCAAATTGTTTCCGAGGATAGGGAGGCATTCTAAATCTATAAGTCTACAAATCTCTAACGTTAATTCTAACGATCCAGACAATACTCTAAACTTACGAGCGCATAGGGAAAGGCATAAGAAAACCAGCGAGTCCACACATATTCTGCCTCATCACTATTAATAAATGCATCCACCATTCTGCGCCATCCTGGATCACCTGCAGGTAAAATTAGCCCATAAAAATCACAGGTCAATGGATCTTCTGGGACTAAAGTATAGTTCTCAATCGGCAACTTCTGCCTAAACAGCTCACCGATGGTTAAAACACCATCATTTGCAAAAGTATCAATTTCATTATTAACGACAGCATCTACCCCCGCAGTAATTGCATTTCCGCCTCGAAAATAAACCTTTGTAGTTTCCGGATATTTTTGGCGCAGAAATTCCTCCGTTGGTGTATTTCTAATCACTCCAGTGGTCACCCCTGATAAATCTCCATTGGGATTGATCCGAGTTTCATTAATAATTTTAGTGAGAAATTGTGCTCCAGTAATGAAAAATGGTTGTGAAAAAGCAACACCTGAAATATTTCGCTGAATCGGGTTGGGGCCACACTCGAGTTGAACGGTTCTACTTCTGACGAGTGGATAGCGAGTATCAACTGTTGAGGGGAAAATCACCAATTCAATTTCAACTGGAACATTAAGTTTCTGGGTTAAATAATCTCGAAAAGAATCAATTAATTCCGTGCAGTAGCCTTGAAGCTGTTGTTCCTGATCCAAATACCCAAATGGTACAGCATCTCGCCGAATTGCAACTTTTAAAACCCCTGTTTTCTGAATCTCATCTAGTACACTTTGTTGAGGAACTTGAGGAATAGTGACAACAGAGCTTGGGAGTGTAATGGGAAGAGGAGAAGGTTTTCCGTAGGCGGCTTCCAATTGTTCAAGGGTTAAAGAACGGATCAAACTGACTTCTAGACCGGGCTGGCTGAGAGATTGATTGTAAGAAGCAGAGAGATAGGGCAAATAATTTTTATCTCCCCGAAGATAGGCGTTAAAAAAGGCCACGCTCAACCCAAAGAAATAGGGACGACCTAAATCGTAATTATCCCCAATAATCACTTTGGGTACTGACTCAATCCCTTCGGTATCTGACTGAATGCTTGCAGTAAAGTGAGTGCCGGGATGTAACAGTGAAAAATACTTTTCGGGGACTTTCAATTCAATAAATGCATTGACTTGTTCTTGAATCATTGGAGTGACAATATCTTGACTCCCTGCAACAATCAGAGTAGGAATTTGAACCTGACTCATTCCTTCTGCACCAAAGATAGCACTGGTTAAAGGATGGGCAGCGATCGCCACTTTAATTCGAGGATCGCGTAAATCGTAATCGATTTGGGGCAAGTAGACAGCTCGACATTGCAAAAGCAGGGAAACATTTAACGTAAAATTATCAGGGCGGCAGATTTGAGCGAGCTGTTCTGGAATGATTTTTGCTCCTGCTAATGTTAGTGCTGTGGTCGCGCCAAAAGAGTTTCCGACTACACCAATTTGGTCTAAATTGATGCGATTCATTAATTCTGGATCAGTCTTAGCCAATTGTTCTAGCCGATCAATAAATCGGGAAATATCTAAAGGACGGCTCACATATTCAATCGGGCTTAATAATGAGTCTACGTTTCCCCGCAAGAAAGATTGACGATAGCCTAAATTGCTACCAATATGTTCTGGAATGGCAACTGCAAATCCATGGGATGCCAAATGTTGAGCTTGATTGTTATTTCCGCGATAGGCTCCAAACCCATGACTAGAAATTACTAATGGGGAAGGTTTGTCCAAGCCTTCGGGTAGAAAAATATCGACATCAAGCTGATAGGAACCTGTTAATCCTGTACCTGCCTGACGCAGATCTGAAATTGTAAAA
Source organism: Microcoleaceae cyanobacterium (assembly GCA_051652765.1). GTDB lineage: Bacteria > Cyanobacteriota > Cyanobacteriia > Cyanobacteriales > Microcoleaceae > JBHJGO01. Next base: position 175,469 of record JBOFUV010000034.1, read on the forward strand.
CTGATCGTTTGTTTAGTGAATTGATAGGGGCCTCTTTCTTGCAAACTAGGCAGTTGAGAAGAACTTATTTTAGGTTCTGTTGCCGCCTGTCGTTTAGCCTCTGCTTGGATTTCTGCTATGACGACAGTTCTATAGTCAAGTAAGGCTGGAATTTCTTGAGCGGCTTGAGCCAGTAAACGCCCATCAATCCGAATCGTTTGAGCTGGAAATTGCCGAATCACATTAATCAAGCTAAATCCTTCGGCATCAGCAGCGGCAGCCACTAAAGCAGCTCGAATTGCCTCGGAACCATTGACATCCACATCAGTTTGGATGAGCTGACCAATCCGACGCATGACCACCTTACCGATTGGCATATTAACGACGCGGCTGACGATTTCTGGAGGAAAGTCAAAGCGTTTCTGAAAGGCTTGACGTAACTGAGCTAGGGTCTGTTGATCCACAAACTGAGAGTATGCCCCAAATTCACGGGTAATCTTGCCTTGCTCAACAAAGGTTTCTAGGGCATCAACGGACATATAAATTTCAGCAGGGGGGTAGGATAAAACAATTTTTTCTGCTCCAAAAACGGGCCTTTTATCCGATACAATACACAGAGAAATTAGACTAACGAATAAGCTCATTGAGACTAATTTGATTTGTCTGCTTAACCCAAGCTGAGATAAGAAATTCATAACAGGATGCCCCAGACTTAATTCTCGATTATTTGATTGCCTGTTGAAAGATCTTCATGCCTTTCTGCATGAACTTTAACATGAAAGTTCTACTTTTCTTGACATGACTTAAAAGTCTTCTCACTGGGTCAGGATTGGATTTGTCAAGGTTTAACAATGTGTCAGACAGAGTTAAACCTTGGCAATTTAGCTTAAAAATTGATCTATGATTAGAACGACTCTGTAAGAATTCCTGTTCTTTTGAAACATAAGCAACCTCAATCTTTAGAAACGATTATTGGCTGGCGCGAGTGGGTTGCCTTGCCGGAGTTGGGAATCACGGCTATTAAAGCCAAAATTGACACTGGGGCAAGGTCATCTGCCATTCATGCGTTTCATGTAGAGCCATTTTCTAGAAATAATCAGCATTGGGTGCGGTTTATGATGCACCCCATTCAACGAGATGCCCATCATACCGTAGCAGCAGAAGCGAAGGTTGTGGATGAAAGATACGTTCGGAACTCTGGCGGACATTCTGAGTTGAGAATTGTGATTTTGACAACAGCAGAACTCCTAGGACATCGATGGCCAATTGAATTAACGTTAACAAACCGCGATGTGATGGGCTTTCGTATGTTACTGGGGCGAGCAGCGGTGCGAAGACGGTTTTTGGTTGATTCTAGCAAGTCTTACTTGCTCAGTCATAAGCCAAATCGTCAAGGTTTAGAATCCAATGTCTTAGAATCCAATGTTGCCGAAGAATCAATTAGGATGATGAATATGAATTGACCTCAGTTCGGGTTGGGCCGATTGAGGAAAAGCAAAATCCAGATTGAGCGCGGATCTCGTTCCGAACTTAGATCATTATTTAGTTATGATTGAACTGATTACTGCCCTGAAGGGTCGATTTGTGTATGCTACGCCACCTTGTTTCCCGGGTCTTTGATGTTACGGTCTTCGGCGTTACGGTCTTTGCCCTTACTAGTTCGACCCCTGCAATCGCAGCACCAACCCCCGACCGAGAAGAAGCCTGTGACATCTTGGTACTGGGGGGTGGATTAGCTGGAGCCGCAACAGCCTATGAAGGACTAGTGGAAGGACGAACGGTCTGCATGACCGAAATTACAGATTGGGTGGGAGGTCAGATTTCCTCCCAGGGAACCTCCGCCCTAGACGAACGCCCGACCCAGCGAGAACTTTTATTTTTTCCAAAAGGTTACTTAGAACTGCGGCAACGGCTTGAAACCTACCACGGGCGGCTGAATCCAGGGGGATGTTGGGTGAGCGCGACTTGTTTTATGCCCTACGACGGTCATCGCATTCTCTTCCAAATGTTGCAGGATGCGGAACGGCAAGGCGGTGGTACCCTAAAATGGTTCCCTGCAACTGTTGCAAAGGACGTTGAACTGGCCAATCGCCAAATTACCAGTGTTACCGCCATTCAACATAGCCCTGCCCCGGGAGCGCCTCCCCTCAATACTGAACCCTTGTCTCAGGTGATTGAAGAGGCTTATCGCTACGAAGACTCGCCCCAATTTCAGAAAACAGTTATCCGGTTCGTGCCAGCGACAAAGTTAGCCGCAAACCCCTCAGCCACCAACCCTTCGGCCCCAAGCTGGTATATTGTTGAGGCCACAGAAACCGGAGAAATCCTAGCCTTAACGGATGTTCCCTATCGGCTGGGAATCGATGCCCGAACCTCGGATGATCCGACCGCTTCCAGTGTAAACGGTGCGCCCTACTGCACCCAAGGGTTCACCTACACCTTTGCAATGGAGGCAACAGCAAACCCTCAAACTCATACCCTGCCACCGTTTTACAAAATCTATGAGCCCTACTACAGCTACGAGTTGGAACGGCTCGCGAGTTTTCCCTTGGTGTTTACCTATCGGCAGATTTACAGTACCCGCCCCGATGAGCAACGTCCTGGTAACGTCCGAGATTGGCCGATCTACCCCGGTGACATCTCGATGCAGAACTGGACATGGGGCAATGATTACCGTCCCGGCACCCTAGAGGATAATTTGATTTTGACCCACGACCAATTGCAAGTCATGGGATACCTGGAACCTGGGAACTGGCAAGGAGGCTTGCGAGCCGATACATTGCGACGGGGAGAAGAAAATGCTATCGGTTACTTCTACTGGTTGGTCGTAGGTACAACCGATTCTCAACTGGGAGCAAACATCAAGAAACCCTATCCCAACCATCGTTACCTCACGGGACTGGATTCGCCCATGGGCACCGTTCATGGCTTGTCTAAGTTTCCCTATATGCGAGAGGCACGGCGGGTAATTGGTCGCCCCAGTTGGGGCTATCCTGAGGGGTTCACGATTAATGAAATTGACATGTCCCGCAACGATTTCTCCCAAGATTTGTACCGCAAGACTCTTCCTCCCGATGAATACGAAGCGATGCGACTGAGATTGGCAGGACTCGAGCTTCCAGCCTTAGTGACGGGACTGCAAACCCTGGCCCAAACTAGCCTGCGATCGCGAGCCAAGCTTTACCCAGACACCGTCGGGATTGGGCACTATGCCATCGACTTTCATCCCTGTATGACCAAGAGTCCAGCAGAAGCTCCTGGCAATACGGAGCGAGCGGGAGAACGTTTGGGTCAAGGAGGAGCCTATCCCTTCCAAATTCCCTTGAGGTCAATGATCCCCCAAAAAATTGACAATATGCTGGTGACGGGAAAGAGTATTGCCACCAGTCATATTGCTTCTGCGGCCTATCGTGTCCATTCCTTTGAGTGGTCATCTGGGGTAGCGGCTGGAGCGACAGCAACGTTCGCTTTGGAACAGGGCATTGCCCCCTATGAATTGGTAGATGACTTACCCTCTCGAGAACTCCAGTTGGAAACCTTACAACAACAGTTGCAGGAAAGCGGCAACCCGATTGCCTTTCCCGGTAGCTCAATTTTCAATCGTTCTTGGCAAAACTGGAAGTAAGTGTACTTAATCAGTGCACTTAAAATGATTGCCCTGCAAGTGCAAGACAGAAATTACTCAGGGAAGTTGTTATTCGTCGTCTTCCCGAGAAGACGTTTGATCCTTCCGAATGACCCACTCAAACATTGTTGCTGGGCGAGTTTGCTTGGGCGGATCAGCCTTGGATGGGGAAAGCTTAACTTCATGATCCACTCGAATAATTTGATCTCGAATAGACGCAACCCCAGAGGAACTGGGTGGGGCCAGAGGTTGATCGATGCTCCACCAGATTGCCAGGTAATATCCAGAAATACTTGCAATTAGACCCAATATAATGCTCAGTCCCAAAGGATACTGAACTAAAAAGAATCCGACTGTAAACAGAATACCAAGCAGTAGAGCAGCAGCAATCCCATCTGAACTGTTAGAATTGCTGGCTGAGGCACTCGAGGAAGGAGCTGATTTTTCATCAGAAGAGTCAGTCATGGGTCGTTACGTTAAGGCAATGTACTTTAGCAACACATTAGATTTAGGGCAAACAACGTGAAAGTCACTTGACCTGCTTGTCTTGTTGGCACGGACAGAAAGTTGATCCCAACCTGTATTGTTTCATTTTTAGATTGGCATCATCCCTGTTTTCAGTGTAACCTTTCCATGACGCTTCCAAGCGCTAATCCGCTTTAGAGTGCATGTTAGACTGAAAATTTAAACCTAATAACTAGTTATGCCGCCTTAAGGTATTGTGGGGCGTGGTTGAAAGCTTGCCTGTGGGTTGCGGGAAGCTCTTGCTTAGAACACATCTGAAAGTTATCTATAAGCTGCGTAGTTGCAGAGATGCTCAAGTTTAATGGTCGATGTGCAGTTTTGTTGGCTCTGCATCATACAGTCCTGGAATAACCAGCCATAACCACATCCGACATTTGAATAAACGTAAAGACAAGAGTTCTTCTGGGAAATTTTGCTGACCGTGCCCTTGCCAATGTCCAAGATTAGCGAGTTGCTGTTTGCTACAAGGCGGACACAGATCCCCAGGATTGCCTTTGTCAGGGCTGTAGTTGGGGTCGCTTTCGTTGAGAGGGATAGGCTCAGGCAACCGCCCATGGTTCGAGTAGGGACAGGGGTTGCCGTTCAATTCTGCCGAGATCATCCCGGAGCAGATCAGAGTATCGGGGTAGATTTTGCCATCAGGTGAGAGAAAAAGGGCTTTTGGGGAAGTATTAACACCGCTCATTGAGAATACCGATAAGAGATTTTGCGTCAGGAGTACGCCTGATCGCATATTAGTATTTTGAACGCTTAGCGGACATTAGTCAATAAAGGATTATCGCTTTTCTGAAGGTGGCACTTGGAAGTCAGATTGTTTAGCGATGAGTTCTAGGAATTTTGTGGTGGAGCGATCGGGGTCATAAGCGCCGTTTTCCCATTCGCTGACAGTTTGCCGACGAACCCCTAATTCCTGGGCAAATTGAGCTTGGGTTAAACCCATATGTTTGCGAAGGGCTTGGATCGCGTCCTGTTTCCAGATGATTGCGCCGTCTTTTTGCTGGATGTTGTACTGTGTCTGAAATTTCTGAAAGGTAACGGTCTGCTGGGTTAGATCAACGGACTCGACGTGATAGCCTGCGCCAATCCAAGCTCCGGCTTGTAGGGCGCTGGAACTATCTCGATTGCTCCACCAGTTTTTCTTGTTCAATGCTGAGGTGGGCAGCGAGCAACCCATCAATGCTTCAATTTCGGCAAAGGTCAGCATAACTGCCTCCTGATTGCAGCGTTGCAAGTGCTCAAAAATTGGGTAATACTTGCTTCCAGGTTTCATGCTGTCTCGCCAACTGCCTGCAAGACCTCTGCATAAAGCCGCGCATCAATCCAGAAACCAACTTGCTCAATTAAGACATCAAGTAGCGGTTTTACCTCTTGAATCAGGTTGTTTCGTTTGGCGGCAATCAGGATACCTAAGACACCTGTGACTTGTAGCCCTACTCGCATTGCAGCCGCTCTACCCAGTCGTTCGTCCATGAGGAGGCGATCGGCGTTTAACTCGATAGCCAGGGCGATCGCCTCAGCTTCTCCGGGATCGAGTTCGGCTCTTAACGTGTTGACAAATGCTCGATCGGTCGCGGATTGCGTTTTCACCCAGCTTAAGGTTGGTACAACCCTGGCACTGGCATCGGTATTGCCAACATTAGTGATTTCGTTGAAAACCTTTGTTGGAATCACAATTTCGTCGTAAAGTTGGCGGAGCAAATCGAGCTGACCAATGGTGGACAGGTAAAAGATAGGCGACGTATTACTGACCACAATCATCGCCAATCGTTTGCCTCCAGGGTTCTTAGGTCTTGCCGGAAGTCTTCAACGCCATAATGGATGGGGATTTTACGACTACCTAAAATGCGCTGAAACTCCAGCTGATTCATCCCTGCAAACTGGCTAGCAGTGCCCAGAGTAATCTTTTCCTGCTGAAATAGCAGAATGGCAATTTCGAGCTTGAGATCGGCTTCAGTGATATGTGCCGTTTGCAGAAACTCATCGGGAATGATTAGACTCATGGTTCAAAATCTCCTTTAAGTTTGTGGTTCATCAGGCAAGGGGGGAAGTATTGACTCTAGCTGAACCAGAAGAGGATCTAACTCTGAGTGGATAATTGTCCACAGAATATCTTGCCTGACTTCATCGTAGCGATGGGCAACAATGTTGCGTAACCCGACAATGCGTTGCCAGTCGATATCTGGATGGGCCTGTCGAAATGCATCGGTGATCCGGCGGGCAGCTTCGCCCAGAATTTCAAATTGTCGCTCAACGGCACTGATGGTGCGAATATCGTTGAGATATTCGTCAAAGTTTAGATCACTGGTAAACGCTTGAATCCGTTGAATAGACTGCACCATATCCCATACTGAGGCAACATCACGGTTGTTTGATTGCATAGATAACCTGACAAGTATTCAAGATTTCATATCGTCTGTAGGGGTTTTTTAGATATTCCTTACTCACTAGGTCAACTTTACGGTTAAATAATGCCTCAATCGCTGCTTGCATGTTTGTCCAATCATCCCAGGTTAAACGGTGATCAGGCGAAAAAGTGACGAGAATATCAATATCGCTATCGAGGCGAAAGTCGTCGCGCAGGACGGAGCCGAATAGGGCAAATTCAATGATGTGCCAGCGTTGGCAAAACTCTGCAATCTGAGCGGGAGAGGCTTTAATTCTGTCACCCACCAAACTGGTTAACTCAACCATCACCAACCTCCTCACCTAAAATCATCCGCTCTACTCGCGCTTTTGCGGTGGCAACGACGGCTTCGGCTTGCGATCGCAACTGCTTCGCCTCAGAGCGTCGCTGCTGTACCTTCAACGCAATTTCATCCTGTATTGCCTTCGGTGGAGTAGCTATTTTCAGAGCAGAGATATCATCTGGATAAATTTCAGTTTGCCCTGTAGCTCCACGATAACGTTGCCAGAATTGAGCCTGCCCAAGTGAAGAATTGAGAAACTCGGCAAGAAAATGTGGATTATGTTCGGGTTTAAGGCGAACTATGGAGACGTGACCATCAACAACACAATCAAATTCTTCTTCAAAGACACTCGCACGTCCCCAAGAACCATCACCTGTTGAAGTAATAAGAATGTCACCTTTATATACTTTCGATTTTTTCCCAGATGTTGTTTCAAGAAAACTGGGATCAACTCTGAGAGCACTCCCAAAATTAATGTAACCTGATCCGACATTAACAGTCTTTAGGACAGGTATAGCTCCATCTGAATTATATTTGGGTTGACTTCCCCGCTTAGGTTTTTCTCGGCATAGACTACCTAAATTTAATACAGGATATTTACCTTCTTTAGTAGCATTGATAACTGTAACGTAGCGTCTGTCATAGATCTTAAAATCCCATCTGTCCTCTAAATCTGAAACTTTCATTACAAATCTAGGCTCATCTTGAATTTTCCCAACTATCACTTCTAAGATTTTTTTTATTTCATCATCAATACCTTTGACTAAACCTTTAGCTTCCTCTAATTTTTTCTGCCGATCGCCATAAGCCTCCTGCATCACCTGGGCAATCTGGTCTTGGAGCGATCGGGGAGGAACTGATATTAGAATATGACCAACTTCCTTTAAGTTCATTTCAGGTCGTGTTGTTCGATGCGACAACCGAATAACCTGAAATTCACCAAATTGAGAGTTGAGAAATGCTGCAACATAATGAGGATTAACATCCTCTGGCAACTCAATTCCTGCAATATGTCCTGTAATGCTACCTTCTTCTAAAAAATCTGGAAAGACAGCAGCAGTTCCTACTCGTCCAGCAATGGTGATCAAAACATTGCCGGGAACTACTCGGCTTCGATGCAGTTCTTGGTGCTTCTCTTCAGAAATATATTTAATGTCACTTGAATCAATACCTGTAGGCAAGACATCTTTAACCCGAATATAGGGAATCCCGCTATCCTGATACATGTCAACTTTGCGATTGCTCCCAAAGGGTCCGTCGAATAAACGAGAAGCAACCTTCTTTAGGGGTTTCAAAGGATATGGAGCATTATGCAAAGCATCAAGTCGTTCTTGATATTCTGGCAGATAAAATTCAACAAAAATCTTTGACGTAGTTAGCTGACTACGTTTGACTAGAAAATGGGTGCGATCGCTTTGACTTGTATTTACAGCCATCCCAGTAACTCGTTAAATTTCATAATTGTCCAAGAAATATCAGGAGGGCAGTGTGATTCGTCTTCCGAAACATTTAATCGCCCGGTTGCGTCATACCCAATGCTGTCTATTCTTGCCATATAAACGTCATAGTCCTCGTCCTCAACAGCATCCTGACCAATTTCAAGCTGTTCTGGCGATAACCGAATTTCTCGCTTTTGTAACACAAGGATGCTGGTTTTCACACCTGCTCCGTACGGTGCGAATGTCTCTTGAGGCAAACTAAGAACAGCTTTCAGTTTTGCCCAGCGAAAGATCCAATCTCGAACATCCTGAGTTTGGCTATTAGCTAAAACTCCATCCGGTAAAACAATAGCGAGCTTGCCACCAGGTTTTAAGAATTCAAGGCAACGGTTCATAAAAACAATTTCTTGAGGCATTGTTTTGGCTGTCTTGCCATTCTTCCTTGTCACCCCATCTCTGCCTGCAAGATCTTTTAAGATGCCTTCGCTCGTTACCTTTGAGCCAAACGGCGGATTCGTCAAAATCATCGTCAACCCACCCGGATAAAATCCTGGTCGATCCGGCAACCCCTCCATAATGCCGCCCGTGATACTGCCCAACGGTTGCAGTGCATCGATCACCTTCAAGTCGGCATACTGCGCCCCATTCATCAGGCAATTTACCCGCGCCACATGCATCACATTGCGGGAAATCTCCGCCCCAAACAGCCGATTTTCGCGGAACTCTAAAAACTCCTGTGTCGGTTCATCCGGGTTTGTCACCTCTACCCCTGCCGCTTCTGCCTGCTCCAGTTCTTGCTTTCGCACATAGTCCAGCACATGGGTCAACATCCGTGCCGAACCACACGCCGGATCACCAACAAAATCATGCACCGTCGGCTGCAAAATCCCCACCATCAGATTAATCACCGGAGTTGGCGTGAAATATTGCCCCAGGTCATCCCGAAAGGTTTTGCCCAGGAAATCCTCAAACACGCCCCCCTTCACATCCGCCGTAGACTTCCGCAAACTCCAGGGCTGCAAGCGTCTGACAATTTCAACGGTCGTATGGGGCTTAAACTCCAATGCATCCGATTCTGTAAACGCCAGCCGAATACCCAGATGATCGCCAAACTTTTCGCTGAGGGTGTCCCGCTCCCACTGTTTCGCCTTTTCAAACGTATCCCGCACCTGCACCATCAAACGCTCTGGGTCAGTTTCCCCTTGCTTATAGCTGAACACATAGGATCGCATCTCCCCCGTAGCCTTCACCAAGTCGATCGTTGCCTGCTCGTCATACCACTTGGCAAACAAAAACTTGACCATGGCATCCACCGCTTCCTGGGGTTGCAATCCCTCATTATCCCGCAGGAGCGAGTGACAGCCCGATCGCGTATCCCCCAACACTTCCCGAAACTTGTCACGGGTCAAGGGTTGCAATCCCGTCTGAATGCCATCCGGCTCACTGGGATTGAGGATCACCTTAAACGGGCTATGCTCCGCCGCCGATCGCGCACTCTCGTACTTCGGCAAATCCCCAATTTCCTGAAGCGCACGGGGATATTCCAAATCACGGCGATAAATTTTGGTATGCGTGCCACTGGTCAGGATGGCATACCGAGCCGAGGGTGACGCACTCATGTAAGCATTGAGTCGATTCAAGTGTTCAATCCAGCCTTCCGGCTCCGTTCCCTCAAACTTCTTTCCTGGCTCCATTGCCTCCACCATAATGAAGGCAACATCCAACCCACCCCCTGCCCCGATATAGCGGTCATCATAAACAATGACATCTACAAACCCTAAATACCGTCTTCCCCCCTGATGCGTCCCTTCAGAAAAATCGGCATCGTGCTCCAATCTCATAGCATCCAGTGGGACACCGTATTCTTTGTGCAGGAGGGCGATCGCCCAAATGGTTACTGGATCTTCTACTGGACGAACGTATGTATCATCTTTGAATAACTTGGACAGATTTGAGTGCTTCCGATAGTCCTCTGAAACAGTGGTTGGGTTTTGGTAGGGGTTGGTGAAGTTGGTAAACGACATTCAGTTGGCAAAAGTTAGAGATCAGTACACTTTACTCTCTATGATGCCTGAAGGTAGTTGAGTTGTCTTGCTTTAGAATTATTCATAGGTGTTGGGTCAGATCCAACTTGTTGGTCAGCCAAGCACGGCGGCATAACAAGTCGTTGCAACGGGATTTTGAGAGCGGATTGGCAAATTCTGGTTGAGTCTCAAAGTTGTTGCCGCTCTCAAAATCCGCTGAACTTGGTCGTTATTGGTCAGCAAGGGGAAACGAACATTCGGGCGCTCAGCTCGATGTTGCATTCTACTGCTCTCTTCAGGGATTGAACAGTAATTAGTCATAATGAGAATTGCTGTGAATGCTCAGACATACTTCACCCTAACACTGACTAGAATGCCCTCCCCTATAGGACATACCCTGGCTGGCCTGTGTGGCTTCATTTTGGTGCAGCCCACTATGTCTAGATCACAAAGAGTTCCCTTGTTGATCCTGACTACGGTCATTGCCAATCTTCCAGATATTGATATTCTTCTTGGATTAATTCTGGCTGGAGATCCATTTATCTATCATCGCCAGGGAACCCACAGTTTGATTGCAGCTCTATTGGTGGGGGGTCTAGTCGCTGGTCTCACCCAGGTTTTCAACCTCAAGTGGCCTAGGGTTGGAGTCTGGGTAACGGGGCTCTACCTGAGTCATTTGTTTCTGGATATGTTAGTCAGTGACCAATACCCACCCGCTGGTGTGCAAGGGTTTTGGCCTTTGTCTCAGTCCTATTTGATTTTTCCAATCACCCTGTTTGGGGGACTACAATTCAGCGAGGGCGGAAGGGGATTACTGGGAGCGCTGTTTAACCCCAATAATCTACTCACCCTGATGCGGGAAATTGTAATCCTGCTACCCGTCGTTTGGCTAACTTGGCAAGGCGTTCAGCGCAGTCAACAGAGACCTTAACTTGATGGCTTAACTTAAGGTGACTTAACATGCTTGATCAAGAGTTGGGCGATCGCCTGTAACTGTCTCTTGTCAAAGGTTTTGATCAAGACTTTGACCGCTTCCTTCGGATCGGCTGGGATCGTCATCCCTGAAGGAACAGCGGCTTGACCTGCCGCCAGTTGTAATAACCGCTCACTGGGGGCAATCTCGCTGGCTCTCCCTGTTTCTAGGAGTTCACTGCCCTGCTTGAGTTCTTTGATGACTGTGTTGGCTAAATCGCTCAAGGCATTCCGAGAATTACTGATGGCCTTGTGAGCTGTTTTCACTAAATTCTGCCAGGGCTCTACACTAGGGCCAACCTTTGTTAAGCGAGCACATAACCCCGCGAGCTGTTTGCGAAGAGCTGGAGAGTCAGCAGTTTTAAACCCTTGCAACATGGGCTTCAGGACAGTCATCACTTGAGCTGCTGCTTTGGGAACCCCTGAACTGGCTGCTCTCGCTGAAGCCGTTGCTGGAGCCTGACCACTGACCAAGGTCTGAAAATGTCTTTCCAGCTTGTCAAATAGCGGTAAAGACGCAGTGACAATCTTGTCCCCCATGGCCTGAGAAAGACCTGCTGGGCTTTGACAGCGGTCAATTAAATTCTTGAGCACCTCATAGGCTTTTGTTGAGAGGGTTTGGGCGGTTGCGTCAACTTTAAACGCTGTATCCTTCACGGGCTTGAAACTATCTTCCAAACGCTTCGCGACCTTGTTTATGCTTTCCAGGCTTGGAACTTGACTCATCAACATCGCAGATCCTCCTTTGATGGAGTGAGCTGCTCGGTACATTGCGATCGCCTCTTCTCGATCTGGATTTACCATGATTGCCGGTAAATTCTTCAACCCATTCTCAAAAATCGCCAAGTGTTCCCCTGCCTCTTCCATAAAAATGGCAAAGATTTTCCGGTACTGATCTTGCTCTACAGGCACGGCGACCCTCCTATTCCGTCAAAATTCCAGCCGAGCAGTTTTTCTGAGTGACAGATCCCCTGAATCTGAGATTGCCAGACCTTAGCAAAACAGCAGTATAAATCCAGGATCAGGCCACTCATGATTAAAAACTTTAGCTTACTAAGGGTAGTTTTCCCAAGGTTAGGTCGATTCTTTCCAAATCCTTGAAGAAATTTTTATTGTATTAAGGTGAGAGTAATCTTGGCCTGATCCATACTGCCAAGCCTCTAACCAACGATGCCAATAATATTGTTGGGCTGGGGAAAGCTTTTTGGCCAGCGGTTCCAAGGGTTTGGCTAAGGGATAGAGCACACTGTAGGCGGCAAGATTAAAATAGTGAGTTGTCCAAGTGACCAGGTTACCCAAGCCAACCTGAGGAATAATCTTTAGGATCAAAGCCGGATGAGAAATTCCGGTCTTAAACAGCGTCTTTGCCAAGGGCAGAAATTGTATCACATCCTGTAAAAATGGCTTGAGTACAGGTTCTCCCAACTGTTTCATCTCTTGAAAAACCGCTGCCAAGACTTGATTGATTTGATCGGGATCAACGGTTTGATGACTCCCTACACTCATCGATCGTTGAAATAGCCAAGTGACCGATAAACTGGGTTGATAGGGCTGCAACAGGGAGAGAGCCTTAGAATCCAGGCATTCTGCGTTCAGGGCTTCTTCAACGCCAAGAGTTAATCGTTGCAAATGCCGGATCATTGACCCAAAGCCCCCAAAGCTCAGAGGAGACTGACTGGCGCTACTATCCCCAACGGGCAAAATCCGATCCCAAGGGGTGTTTAAAGGACTGTTGCGGTAACAGGGAAAGCAACCAAACAAGGCCCGTTTGAAGGTTAATTGGTTCAGTTCAACGGTTTGATACTGGGGCAGGAGTCGGAGATACTCCTCAAACAAAAACTCCAAGCTGAACCGTTCAGGCTGAGCGTCCAGGTACGTAAATAAATAAGTCGTTCGTCCATCTCGCGCGGGAAACGCTTCCCAAAAGTATTGGCACTGAGTCTGAATCGGGGTGAAAGCGGCAAAAATATCTCCCGTTTGATTCTCCGAATATCCGGTTCCACAGGTGCCTACGACCAAACAGATTGCGTCTGGTTTTTGTCCTTGTCGGGCTTGTTGAACGATGGGAGAGAAGTGGCCCATGGCATCTAGTAACAGGCGGGTTGTAAACGTTTGATTCTGGGCTTGATGATTCTGGGCTTGAACGGCAACTCCGTTGGGATGAATCGTGGCCCGTTCATAGGCCATATTTTCAAATAGTTGGCCCCCAGCGTCCAGAAAGCGAGTTTTTAGCGTTTCCAACAAATCAACTGGATCAACCCCAATATTCAAGACCTCTTCTACCCAGATTTCTGTCATGTTGGGAAAGCTCAAACGGGCCGGATTGTATTCTGTGGCGATCGCCCGTTCCAATTCTGCCGATGACAGTAGATTTAAGTCCAGGAAAACCTCCAGTTCCCGACGAGACACATTCCACTCCTGATCTCGCCCCCGCAGCACTCCCCGTTCAATCAGCCCCACCCTCCAACCCCGTAGGGCTAAAGATGCACCGATCAGAATTCCCAGGGTGCCTCCACACACTAAAATGTCATAGTTAATCTCAGCCAATGGTTGCGAATCCTGCTGAACGGTTGTAGGAATCGGCAGGGTATTCTCCCGCAAAGCTTTCCACAGAATATCTGCCTTGCGTAATCCCGCTAAAGGATGACCCGGAATTTGAGCCAGAATTTCTTCAGTCAGAGACATTGGGCGTTCAGGAGAAGTTTACCTTTGATAGCAATCCTCAATTAATTGTAAGAGATCTTTAGAAAGGGGTTTGGGGACGAAGCCCTCAAGAAAGAGGCTAGGATAGAACAATTATCAATGTTCGGTATTGAGCTGTTGTTCTAGACGGCGAGCGGCCATGGACATCGAATAACAGAACAGCCAATAGAGGGTTCCTACGAATAAATAAACCTCGGAATACCGCCCCAGAAATTTCGGGTTCGCTAAAATTGAACCGCTGATCCCTAGCAATTCCACTAGGCCCACAATCGCAAGCAAGGTCGTGTCCTGGAACAAACTAATAAATTGGCCCACAATCGAGGGAATCGAAATTTTTAGGGCCTGGGGCAGCACCACTAATCCCAGAGCTAGGGGAGTTTTTAATCCCAAGGCTTTGGCTGCTTCCGTTTGTCCCCTGGGAATCGCTTGCAACCCTGCCCGCACATTTTCAGCCAGATAGGCAGAACTAAACATTGTTAGCCCAATAATAGCCCGCAACACTCGATCGGGTCGCATTCCCTCCGGCAGGAACAGCGGCAAGAGCACCTGGCCCATAAACAGAATCGTAATCAGCGGCAAGCCGCGCACCACTTCAATGTAAGCAATTGACAACCCACGAATCACAGGCAAACTACTCTGTCGTCCCAAGGCCAAAACCACTCCCAACGGCAAAGATAGCAAAATGCTGATCACCGACATCAACAACGTCAGCATCAAGCCCCCCCAGAGACTCGTTTCAACCGGCTTCAGCCCCAAGCCGCCACTGATCAGCCAGACAGCCAGAATCAGGGATGTAAACCAGGCAAAGGGCAGCCAACTGACAAACTGAGGCCGCAAGTTACCCAACCACCGCCCGACCCAGACCATAATCACTAATCCAGTTAACAGTCCTAGCAACACCCCTCGATACAAAACAGGAGTCGGAATCAGCGCCACCAGAATTGCCAATAAACTCAGGCCAAGAACTACAGTTGGGCTATACAACCTGGAAACATTTCGCGCTAACATCCCCCAGGTTAATCCGGCCAACAGAAAGATCATCCCTACAATCACCCAGAGTCGCCAGTATTGATCCGCTGGAAACCGTCCCGCAAAAAATAGAGGTAAGTTCGCTGGAATCACCCTCCACTGAGCCTCAAATCCAGCCCAAACGATGAAACCTGTTCCGATCCAGCCCAACGCTCCCCCAATAACCAGGGTCAACAGACTGTTATACCAGGTGTTGAATAGATGATTTTGGAGCCAGTTCACAGCCCCGGAAGCACCGATTGGGGGCGCAAAATTTGGAGATTGGGGAGTTGTGGCCATGGGAATTAGGAGTTGGGATTAGAGGTTAGAATTGGGAGTTTAGAATTGGGAGTTTGGAATTTGGAATTAAGTATCCCGAGCTTTATCTTTCCCTGATCTGAACACTCTGATTTAGCAAGTTCATTCCCAGGGAAATCAGCAGGTTAATGGTCAAATAGGTTGCCATGATGATCAACATCACTTCAACAACGTGACCCGTTTGATTAAAAGTCGTTGTAGAAACAGTGTACATATCAGGGTAGGCCACAGCGATCGCCAAGCTTGAATTCTTCGCCAGGTTCATATATTGGCTGCTCAGTGGCGGAATGATCACCCGCAGCGCTTGGGGAAAAACCACCAACTGCATCACCAAGCCAGCCTTGAGTCCCAGGGAACGAGCTGCCTCCCATTGCCCCTTGGGAACCGATTGAATGCCTGCCCGCACAATTTCAGCAATGAAGGCTCCTGTATAGACAACCAGGCCAATCAGGAGAGCAGTAAACTCAATGGTTAACTTTATGCCTCCCGTGACTCCCTTTTCAGTTGTTTGAGGCGTTTCCCAACTGAAGCCCAACAGAATAATCAGTAAAGCAGCCAACCCTAGAGCCGCCAAGATCATCTGTTGAAGCTGACCTGATTGTCCCTGCTCAACCATAATCCGCAGCCGCCAACGCCAGATCAAAAAGGCCGCAATCAGCCCAACTAGCAGCAGCCCCAACCAAACCCAAATTAGGGGGCTAGTCGGCCAGGGAAGATAAATTCCACGCTTACTCAGAAAAATTGAGTTCAGCAGCCCAATTTTCTGGTCTAGAAGTGGCAATTGCAGAAAAATCCCGTACCAGAACAATAACTGGAGGAGTAAGGGGGTGTTTCGGACGATTTCCACATAAACAACGCTGATTTTGTGAATCAGCCAGTTATTAGAAAAATAAGTAATTCCAGCCGTAATTCCCAAGAGCGTAGTCAGAATAATGCCTAGAACCATCACTCTCAAAGAATTGATCAACCCTGCCCACAAAGCTCTGGCGTAGGGATCAGTAGGTTGATAGGGAATTAAACTCTCGCCGATGCCAAACCCAGCAGTGCTATCTAGAAAGCCAAAATCAAAGAGGGTTCCTCCGGTCTGCCTGAGGTTGAGGGTCAGGTTATTCGCCAAGAGACTAAACAATGCGATGACTCCAAGCAACACCACTCCCTGCAGCGTAATTTTCCAAAACCGTTCATCGCGCCAAAGGGGGGTTTTTTGTTGGGGATTTGTTGTCATCGAATTGTTATGTCCTTGTGTACTCTGACTCTAGTCGGGGTGAGGAGACCTCACCCCGACGCATTTTTCCACTCTAATGCCGCTAGTTCAACGTTAACGGAAGGGTGGAGAATACATGAGGCCGCCATCTTTCCAAAGGGCGTTCTGACCCCGAGGCAGCTTGAATTGAGAACCTTCTCCCAGGTTGCGCTCATAGACTTCACTATAGTTTCCGACGTGTTTGATAACACGAGCTGCAAAATCATTGGTTAAGCCCAAACCTTCTCCCAACTCCCCTTCAACACCAAGAAAACGACGAATGGTTGGATCTTGGCTCGTCTTTGCCAACTCCTCCATATTGGCTTGGGTAATCCCTAGCTCTTCAGCTTCAATCAGGGCATAGGTGACCCACTTCACCGTATCGAACCAAGCAGAGTCATTGTTGATCGTTACTGGGCCGAGGGGCTCTTTGGACATGGTGACATCTAGCAAGATGTGCTCTTCAGGATTGGGTAGGGTGCTACGGCGGGCAACCAACTGGGATTTATCCGAGGTCATGCCATCACAGGCCCCTTCCGCGTAGGCTTGGTAGGCAGGATCAGCCTGTTGGAAGGTCTTGGTCTCAGGGGTGACTCCGGCTTTCCGCATATTGTCCGTGAGGTTCAATTCTGTGGTGGTTCCGGCTTCAACACAGACTGTTTTTCCCGCAAAGTCTTGCAGGGCAGCAAGCCCACTGCTCTGGCGCACCATCATGCCCTGACCGTCATAGAAGGTTGTTGGCGCAAATTCCATCCCGACTGAACTATCCCGGCTAATCGTCCAGGTTGTGTTCCGGGAGAGCATATCCACCTCTCCGGCCTTGAGCGCCTCAAAGCGTTCTGTAGAGTCAAGGTTACGGTAGTCAACTGCCTCCGGATCATCAAACAGCGCAGCGGCCACAGCCCGACAAATATCTACATCTAGACCTGAATATTTTCCACTTTCATCAACGAAGCTGAATCCAGGGATGCCGCCATCTACACCACAGACGAGCTTGCCACGGGTCTTGATGGCATCTAGCCGACTCGTTGTCACCTTTGCACTCGCTGTTTCAGTCTCCCCAGTTGTATTTGTTGTGCTAGTACTGGTGCCTGCCGTGTTTGAACCAGAAGTGCCCGTAACACAAGCCGTTAAAGGGATAGCAACAAAAAGAGTTGTAATGAGTAAAGAACTCCACTGACCGATGTTTTTCATTGAATGCTTTCATCACTCTATTTGACAACGTCTTTAGGAAGACCCAAGCTATGTAGCTGAAGCTCTCCAAGACATTCTTAAGCTTACCTTAACAAGAAATTTACTCAAGTCTTTTTTTCAATTTCTCCTACAAATTCCTCTTACAGGTTTCTCCTACAAACTTCTCAATGAAAATTTCTACAAGAAGTTTCTATTTATTCATTCATTCGGTAAGAGATTAGCTGCTCAGGCGAGACTCTGCCAGATCTCGAATCAGGGAGACCTTAGAGCTGATATAGTCGTTCATCAGGGCAGCTTCTTTGCCGTTAATTTGAGATTCGGCTTGTAGTCGCTTGAGCAGCCACTGCACCAGGGCCGCATCATCTAGGGTGACTAATAGTGGAGCTTGTGTCGCTTCGATAAGAGACCAAACTTTACGGAGCAGACTGGGACTCATAGAATCTCCTTGCGCTAAATTATCCTCTCGCATCCCTAACCGAAGACCTACTCAGAGTAGTCACCAAGCCAAATAAGGCTTAAGTCAATTGAGAAACTTAATTTTTTCTTTATATTTAGAATAGCTGATAATAGCTATAACAAATCCCAAGCGATACAAGATGTCATAGGAGATACAAATCTCTTCATTTAATGTATTGGTTCTTGACATGAAGTTTAATTTGTTTTTAATGTTTATGCTGGATACTTAAAGATCGCTGCAATAGCTTTGATGTCTAGGGGCTGAAAACTGCACAAATCCTGAGCTATTTTTTTTGCTTGTCCTTGTCTAGGGCTGGTTTGGCTTGATTAGAGCGATTGAATTGCTCGGGCTCAAGGGTCTGGATGTCGAAATCTGGAAATGATAAATCAGGGTTCAGATCCGGTTGGGTACTGAAAATAATATTTTCCCCCTGACGGGCCAAAAGCTCAATTTTAAGGGGGCCAGATGTATACGTGTCTGCCGCTGCAACGGCTTGTAACTCAACTTTTTCTCCATGTGCTTGAAGACGGCGAAAAAAGTCTACGACCGTTTCAATCCGTTCATCGCTAATCTGAACCGATTCGTCCACTACTCCCACAAACCGGGCCCTAAAACTGGATGCATCAATCAGTTGTTGTAAACGTTGCTGCAACTCTGAACTCGTTAGGGCAGAGGGTTCGATTGAGGTTCCGGCAATCACTTCTCCAGAGGCAAATAGCAGACGATTGAGTTCAGCTTTGGTGAATACATCGACGCGGGTTTCTCCCACTAGATAATTGGCAGACGAAATCACCTGTACCACGTAGTCTTTCCCATCATCAATTTCACTAATCAGTTTTTCGACCTCTTTGCGGGTGATTTGAACGACCTGTTCTTGATCTGCGTTGGAATTGCCAATTTGGACGGAGTTGATGGCATTGCGATTGGCGAGCTGCAAGAGCCGATCAACCACTTGCTTTGAAGCAGAAGCATTGGGGGAGCGCACTAAACCGCTGGCTAAAACTTGACCGCGTCGTAATCCAACGTTCCCCTCCCGCAACAGTTGCAAATCTCTACCCAGGGCCTGAACATCTTGCTCTGCCAGATTAACTTGCTGTTCTAAGTAAGTCTTCTGGGCTTCCAATTGAGTTTGCTGCTGCTCAAGTTCGACGAGTCGAGTTTCCCGTTCGGCAATGGTGCGATCGCGTTCTGTAATGGATTGATCTTTCTGAGCAATTTCTTGATCCCGCACCTTAATCTGAGCTTGTTTCTGGGAGCGTTGCTGAATCAGTTTTTCTTGTTCGATGCGGAGTTGCTGAATCTCAGATCGCAACACTTGTTTCTGCTGAGAGACGGACTGCAACTCGGCCTGAGTTTTCTGAAGCGCTGACTCTGTCGAAGTTTTAGCCTGATTAATTTGATTGATTTGAGTTCGCAAACCATCCAATTGCGTTTGAGTCGTTTGCAGTTGAGCCTTAGTCTGTTGGAGTTGCTGCTCCTGTTGAGTTGTTTGAGTATTGGTTTGTTTCAGGGTCTCTCCAGCTTGATTGAGTTGCATCATTGCTGCCGCTAGATCGGCCTTTGCCTTGTCTAACTCTTGCTGAACTCGCTCTTTTTCGTCCTCCGTGCGGGTCAGATCCTTACGGGATTGATTCAGACGCTCCTGAATTGCATCGATCTGAAAAACGCCTCGACGGAGGGGTTTACTCGTTGAGAACAGAATGGCCAAGGTCAACCCAGACAACACGGTTCCCGTGAAAACCGTGACCAATGCCGCTGTTTTACGGGGACGTAGCTTGAACAAGCTGAGCCTTGCCTTGCCCACCTTGCTTCCGAGGCGATCGCTGACAACGGCAATGACACCTCCTAAGATTAGAATGACAGCAACAAAAATGAGTCCAGCAGTCATGGGTTCTCGTCACAGAGCAGAGGGAAGGGCCAGAAACGATTCGGTCTAGGGTGTTGTTCTAGGTGTTGTTCTAGGGCTTTATCCTAAAAATAGCTTCAAGTTGACAGAAAGAGCCAAACCACTTGACGATCTGAATCATCGGGAGTGCTTGTCCAGCAGAATGTTGACCTCAAGTTTTCTGTCTTCTATCCTACGTATATCCTACGTAAATTGTTGGCTGAGGGTTACTGGGTTGTGAACCGTAATCTTTTTCTTGTGGATTGAAATCATTTGCTTCTGGCGCAGATCTCCGAGTAAACGAGTTACGGTCACTCGGGTTGATCCAATTGCTTCTGCGATCGCCTGATGGGAAAGCTTTAAATCAATCCGAATTCCATCCGAACTCGGAATCCCAAAATCTCGACAGAGAATCAGTAGGAAACTGACAAGACGGGAGCCCATATCCCGATGTGCTAGGGTTTCAATCATCATTTCAGTTTGCAGAATCCTGGAAGACAATCCCTGCAACATCAGCATGGAAAGTTCGGGATCATGTTTCATTGCCTTCTCTACCTGCTCAATCGGAACCGACATCAGTTCGACGGGGGTAAAAGCCACTGCATGATAAAACCGATCTGATTTGTGTCCTGTAACGAGGGATAACACTCCAAATACACTGTTCTCCCGTAACAGGGCAACTGTGATCTCTTCACCTGCTTCGTACACTCGAGACAGCTTAACAGCTCCCTTGACCAAGACATAGACTCGCTCTGCCGGGTCTCCCGGAAAAAAGATGGTCTTGCCCCGTTCAAAAGTCTCTACTACAGGAGGATAAGCTCCGCCCCCAATCTGACGAAATACTGTCGCGAGGGACTTATCATACGTCACAACTTGATTCCTTGCACTAACCAATGCTCTAACAATGGGTTTTAATCTCAAAAGGTAATAATTGCTATGATGCTGCGTAAATCCGAGCTAAGATTTCCTCCCTCAGAGATTAGCTCATTAAGCAGAAAAGGACTGAGCTTAGTTGGAAATGTCTAAAGCTAGAACCACAAGATTTAGAATTATCAGGCGTTCTTATATTAGCTTAATGTATCATTGTATCTGTTTTTTTGGGCAATAGACAGAACCTAGCAACTTTACTGAGTACAATTTGAGTCTGATGCAGATTGACGAATCTTATTTGCGCTTGTGGGTTGGCATTGAAACCTAACATGCTCAAGCCATTATTAGGTTTTGTGATGTGCTGCCCCGGAGCAGCAAGCCACTACCTAATCTACAAAATTTGCCTGGATAAACCGCTAGGGATCTGATTCACTCCAAAACTTATGATTTATCTACCAACTTTTTAGTTGTTGTGGTAAGCATTTCAAGCATCAATTTGCAGATATCATTCTGAATGAATGAATCAGTAATGAACTATGTTGGATTTGACTGGAAAAACTGCGCTGGTAACTGGGATTGCAAACAATCGCTCCATTGCCTGGGGAATTGCTCAACAGCTACATCAAGCAGGAGCAAGTTTAGGAATTACCTACCTGCCCGATGACAAAGGACGGTTTGAAAAAAAGGTTGGAGAACTGGTTGAACCCTTGAACCCTGCCCTATTTTTGCCCTGCAATGTTCAAGATGATAGCCAGATTGAGGCAACATTCGCGACAATTCATGATCAGTGGGGCAAACTCGATATTTTGGTGCACTGCCTTGCTTTTGCAGACAAAGACTTCCTTGCCGGGGACTTTAGTGCAGTTTCTCGTCAGGGTTTCAACCAGGCTCTAGAAATTAGTGCGTACTCCCTGGTTCAACTCAGCGCCGGGGCTAAACCGCTGATGACAGACGGTGGCAGTATTATCACCCTCACCTACCTCGGAGGAGTCCGAGTGATCCCCAACTACAATATTATGGGAGTCGCCAAGGCAGCACTGGAAATGAACGTTCGCTATTTAGCAGCAGAGATGGGGCCTTCAGGGGTTCGGGTGAATGGGATTTCTGCAGGCCCAATTCGCACCCTGGCTTCCTCGGCAGTTGGCGGCATCCTAGACATGATTCACCACGTGGAGGGGATGGCTCCCCTGCGCCGAACAGTCACTCAAACTGAAGTCGGGAATGCGGCGGCTTTCCTTTGTAGTGATTTAGCAAGTGGAATTACCGGTCAGATTCTCTATGTTGATTCTGGGTATTCAATCATGGGAATGTAATCTGAACCTGAAGTGTACGTCGATGTGCTAGAAAGAAGCGAGGAGAGGGCATTGCTTGGCCAGTTCCCTTTCTAGCATTCTTCTATTTCAACACCTTCTCTATTTAAATTTAATTTAAATCTCATGAGCCGCAATACTACTACTGGTCGAGAAGCGCAAGGACTGCTGCAAGAAGTCAAATCCCAAGTGCTAATTCTGGGTGGCTTAGTTGCCCTGATGTGGGCCACTGAAATCATTGATTTCTTTCTGGGAGGCGCATTAAATCGTTTTGGCATTATCCCCAGAACTGTCGTCGGACTGCGCGGGATTCTGTTTGCGCCGTTCCTACATGGTAATTTTGCTCATTTGATTGCCAATACCGTTCCGTTTGTTACCCTGGGCTGGTTAGTCATGTTGCGGCGCACTAGCGATTTTCTCTGGGTTTCAGCAATCTCAATGGTGGTAGGAGGCTTGGGAACCTGGTTATTTGCGCCTCGCTTTTCAGTTCATATTGGGGCGAGCGGCGTGATCTTTGGCTATTTGGGTTACCTGCTAGCTCGGGGTTACTTCGAGCGGAAGCTTGGCTCCATGCTATTTTCAATCGTGGTAGCAATTCTGTACGGTGGCCTGCTGTGGGGAATATTGCCCCTCCAATATGGGGTATCCTGGCAGGGACATCTGTTTGGGTTGATTGGGGGCATCGTAGCAGCCAAGTTCCTAACGGCTGAAAAATCCTCAACCCAGAGGAATTTGTGAATACTTTGAGCTAATGACTTTGAACTAATAACCTTAAACTAATAACCTTGAACGGTCGATCCTCCCCTGACAAAGGGGAGGAAGAGAAAGATTGCCTCAAGTGATACCAGAAATTTAGGATCAGAAACTTAGAACCAGAAATTTAGAACCGCAAGCTGGGATCAGAAAACTGGGATCACAAGGTAAGAGATTGGGGATTAGTCTCAATCAAGGTGGCCAAATCCTGTAAGAACCCTGCAGCATCGGCCCCATAAATCACCCGGTGATCGCAGGTAATATTAACTTGCATTTGCTGCCTGATACCCAACAATCCATCTGCCGTTGCGACCACTTGAGGGCGAGCGGCCCCAATCGCCAAAATAGATCCCTGACCCGGAGGTAAAATCGCATCAAATCGATCAACTCCAAACATCCCCAGATTCGACAGGGTAAAGGTTCCCGTGGTGTATTCATCAGGTTGTAGCTGCTTGGCTCGCGATCGCTCCACCAAATCTTTCCAAGTGCGAGATAGGGAATACAGATCCATTTGATCCGCATTTCTCAACACCGGGGTAATTAATCCGCCATCTGGCATTGCCACAGCCACGGCAATGTTAATCCCTGTCGAGTAGCGAATCCCAGACTCAACATAGCTCGCATTGACAACGGGGTGTTTTTGTAAGGTGACTGCAACCGCTTTGGCTAAGAGCACCGTCATAGTCACGCCTTTGGATTTTACCTGTTTGTAGAGCTGATCCAGGTTGTTTGTCGTAATGGTATAGCCCACGTGAAAGGTTGGCACTTGCAAGCTAGCCATCATATTCCGAACCACTGCATTTTGCAGGGTGTTCATTGGCACAACCTGGCCCGGAGTTACCGAAACAGCCACAGGTTGAGGCACAGCCGACTGAACACTGGGCTGAACCGCAGCAGGTTGAGGAATGGGCTGGCTGGCAGGAGCTTGAATTGCAGGAGGTTGAGGGACAGGGACTTTACCAATGGCTCGTTCCACGTCTTCGGCCACAATCCGACCACGGGGGCCACTGCCCTGCAACATATTCAAATCAACCTTGAGTTCTTTGGCTAACTTTCGGGCCCTAGGAGAGGCCACAATCCGACCATTGCGCTGACTAGAGGGCTGAACAGTTACAGGAGGTGCGCTGGAAGCTGAGGCTTCAGTTGGTGCAGCAACAGGTGCGGAGCTGGAGGAAGTTACGGTTGAACTGGCGGCTTTTTGTTGGGCTTGCTCAATTTCAGCTTCTGTTTCAGCAATTAAGGCCAGGGTGTTACCAACTGCCGCAGCCTCTCCGGCTGGAACCAGAATAGTGGCAAGATATCCTTCGTAGAAGGACTCTACGTCCATGTCTGCTTTGTCAGATTCGACAATTAGAACCGTTTCCCCTTTTTCAACTTTGTCGCCAGGAGCTTTTTGCCATGACACAATCTTTCCTTCGGTCATCGTGGAACTGAGAGCAGGCATGAACACTTCGTGAATCATAGGTGCAAATTTTGACTATTGCTAGGAGCTAAACCATCTCAATGTTCAGACTTCAGAGATGAAGATCAACATTCATTAAGCCAATCTTAAAGCATAAGTTAAAAAGAGTCTCTAGAGATCACCCCGCACTTCTTCAATAATGCCATCTCGCAGGACAATTTCCACCTGCATTTTCCGAATCAAATTATCCCCTTTTACCACGCTAAAAAAGCCCTCAATTTGCCCCTGATTGACTTCCTGTTCCGGCTCAAAAGTCTGAACTTGCTGAAGCTGCTGTAAATTTTGATTTTTCTGTTCTAACAACTTACTTTTTTGCTCATTCACCTGGATTTGAATATTATCAATTTGTTGCAAAATCTCCTGACTCGGCGGTTGTATGCTTTGTCGTTTGATATCTGCAATCATTCGCTGTCCTTGCATTTCTAACTGTTGTAACTGACTATCAATTTGATTGATTTGATTTTGGAGTTGCAATTGGAATTCTTCTTTAAAGCGTGGGGTAACAATTGCCTTGACAGCAATCACTCGTTTGAGTAAGAGTTCAGTCTTGGAAATATCCATGAATATCTGCCTGTCAGTGGTCAGTTAGAGAAACGTTATCGATACATTTCGTTGATCATATCGCGGTAGCGTTCCGTTACAACAGGGCGCTTAATTTTCAGGGTTTGAGTGAGTAATCCATTGTCCATCGAGAAGGGTTCTAAAACTAATTTGAAGCAGCCAATCCGATCATCCGGACGATAACTAGGGCGATTTTTCACCTCTCGGGTCAACTCTTGACGAAACAGTTCCTGAACGGCTGGGCTGTCTAACCCGGTCGCATCCGTCTGAAGTTCTGAAGTCTGAAGTTCTGATGGGTCTGGCCATTGAATAGAAAGATTTTGTTCAATGGCCCACTGCTTTAAGGTCTCTAGATTGGGCACAATTAACGCCCCCAACATTTTCTGATCCTGGCCCACAAGGACAATCTGGTCAATATAAAGGCTACGCATACAAGCGTCTTCAATCGGCTGAGGTTCAATATTTTCTCCATTGGTCAGGACGATTGTATCCTTGGCCCGACCTGTCAGAATCAGATCGTTTTGCGGCGTGAGGCAACCCAGATCCCCCGTGTCAAACCACCCTTCTGGATTAATCGCCTTAGCCGTTGCTTCAGGATTGGCGAAATAGCCTTCCATCACCTGAGGCCCCCGCGCCAATACCAACCCCTTTTCCCCGATGGGTAAGGGCTGGCGAGTTTCTGGATCAACGATCCGGAGTTCGGTTTGGGGAATCGGTCGTCCAGCCGATCCTCGGAGGTTGCTGTGACTACGGCGGGCGGTGAGTACAGGGGCGGTTTCGGTCAAGCCGTAGCCAACCAAGAGCTCAATCCCAACGGTTTCATAAAAGTTCTCAAGGTGCGTTGCTAGAGACCCGCCGCCACTAATGGCCGATTTTAATTGCCCGCCAACGGCCTCTCGCACGTTTTGATAAATTAATCGATCGCCTAAGGCATGAACTGGAGACAACAATAGAGCTTGAAGCCGAGCGATCGCCTGTTGAGTTGCAGACGGTGGGGGGGAATCCAGGGTCAGACCCTGAGCAATTCGACGAGCTAGAACGTAGCGTTCGCTGGTGGTAAAGAAAAACCGCACCAACTTTTGACGATTACTAGGCTGCTCGCGCAACTGTTTTTGTGCCCCTTCATAGATGGATTCCCAAATTCGAGGCACACTGGTCATGTAGTGGGGCTTGAACTGTTTCAAGTCCTGCTTGAAGTGGCGAATGCTGGTATAAACTTGGACACACCCCTGGGAGAGGGAAAAATATTGGCCAATTCGTCCAAAACTATGCCAGGTCGGCAAAATACTGAGATAACATTCCCCCACTTGAGGCTGAAGAACATCGATAATGGCATTGACTTGATGCAGCAAGTTCCCATGGGTGAGCATCACGCCCTTCGGCTGTCCGGTTGTTCCTGAGGTGTAGAGTAGAGTAGCCAGACGGTTCAAGTCATTAGACTCTAAACCGCTTGAGGATGAATCCCTTGAAGATGAATTCAAAGGGGAATTCTCCCCCTTGGTCAGCAGTTGAGCAAAGTTGAAGACGGGAAACGGCAAATCAATATCGGTTGGTTCCTCATCAGAGAGCAACACCACAAACTTTAGAGGCAAATCTACCAGATTTCCTTGCAAGGTCTTCAGCAGTTTCAAGGTTTCTACGACCAACCCAATACTGCCGCTATTGTTCAGAATATAAATCAGTTCTGCTGGATCAGCCATTGCCCCCCGAACCGCATCTGCTGCTCCAGCCAACATAATCCCTTGATCCGCAACTAACCAGCGCGGGCTATCATCGGCAAACAGCGCCACGCGACTGGGTAGAGCGCCACCCTCGGGTTCAATTCCCAGGGTTTGTAACCCAGCCGCAAAGGTTTGGACTTGGCTCCAAAATTCCCCAAACGTAATCTTGATCTCGGGGCGACTATGGGGATCATGAAGGGCTAACTGTTCCCCAATGGCTTCAGCAAGAATCGGCCAAATATCAGGTAGCGATCGCAGGGATTGGTAGCGCGAACTTAGGGAATTGGAGGAGTAGTTCATAAACCAAATTCATAGACCAACAGCTAAAAAACTCGTGATCAAGCTTATCCCAAATCTTCATCACCATCTTAGCCTCTCTCGGAACCTTGGATGATAACTGTGGACACCAAGAGTTGGAAACAATCACTGGGAATCCACTGCTAGCAGTCCCCTCCAGAGGCGCATCCAATAGCTGCCCTGACGCAAACAAGCGGCAACAGAAAATCTTGGATTAATTTTGGATTAACCCTTGTGGAACCCTGGATCAAAATTTAAATTACAAAAAAAATTACAAAAATATAAACTATTAAGGTAGATAAAGTTTATAAACCGGACTACTATAGTTAAGCGTCGATTCTTCGCAATCGAGTACAATTTGCAATTGATAAGGTATAGAGCGGAGAGGGAGTGCAAATGCCAGCAAATCAAGTCACCTCAATCAAGCTAGAGAAGCTGAAAGAAGAGAATTTCAGCGAACCTGTTCCCGTTGAGGCTTATGCCGATCGGTTGATGGACGACCTGTTTCAAGATGTGGAACGGGTTTTGGAGGGAGGCACCAAGCTCCCAGATAATTCAGTTCCCCCTGAATTTATTGCTCTCAAGCCGATTAAGGTTCCTCAAATTGTCCTGCCACCCCTCGTTCTTCCAAAGCCAAAAATCAAGGAGGACGAGGCGACACTGCGGGATGCGAAAGCTGAAGATTCTAGCCAAACACTAATTGATCGCTTGTTGTTGGGAGCGGCCTTCACGTCCCTGCTGGTTACTCTCTCTCTCTGGCTCGCAACACGGGGCGGATTTGGACGGCTCTTTGCTCCTACCCCTGTTGCCCAACCTGCTGAAACAGCTTTGGGGGCAAAGGCCCAAGCTGACAGTAAGTTTGCCAATTATATCGAGCGATCGCTGAGTATGATCCAGCAGCCCCAAGCAGGCGGCCCAGTTGCCTTACCAATGTTTCCTGGGCCACCTCCAGTGAACAACCTTCCCACTCTGCCTGTTCCTAGCACTCCGTTAGGTTCGGATACTAATACTCTGATTGCGGCCATTAATCGGGTTGCCGATGCTGTTCAAGAAGCCTCAAATCAAACAGCAGCCCTTTCGAACCAGGTCTTGAGAACGTTGCAACAACAGGTACAACAACCTCAAGTCAAAGCTCCAACGCCGGGAGGGCAGACTTCTGGAACAAGTGTAGCACCCACAGCATCCGCCCAACCCGACAAACCAGCAACGACTCCGACCAGTCAAACAACAACCGAAGCCAGATCAGGGGCTGAATCGGCTAACGCTGACCCGGCTCCTGATAGTGCAGTGATCCCCTCCGGTTCGGCAGCTCCTTCAGCCTCATCTGAGGCTGCTCCAGAGGTTGCTGCAAATTCTTCTGCACCTGCAAGTTCCTCCCCGGCTGAAACCTTGCATACCTTGGTTGGGGTGTTAGAACTTGGCGATCGCTCTGCGGCTTTGTTTGAAGTCAACGGCGTTGCCCGTCGGATTTATGTGGGTGAAAGCGTTGCAGCCAGCGGATGGACACTCGTTGAGGTTGCCAATCAAGAAGCGGTCATTCGTCGCAATGGTGAGGTTCGGACGATTTTTGTTGGGCAACAGTTCTAGTCATGTGAATTGAGTCAGTGTGAATTGAGTCAGTGTGAATTGGAGTAGGATGTAGACTAGGATGGGTTTATTTGATGACTTCAGCCGATTCCTTGAGCAGCGCCTTGATGATTTTCTCAAGGCCCATCCCCATCTTGAGCTGCAGGCCCTTGAGGAACAGTTGCGGGAACAGGAGGAAGGAACGCTGCGCTTGATTGCCGATCTCCAACGTCAAGAGCAGAGCTTGCAGGATGAGATTTTAAAGATTGCTAAGGATATTCAACGGTGGCACGAGCGCGCTAGCAAATCCAAAGCCGCAAACCGTATCGATCTCGCCCAAGCTGCCGAAGAACGAGAAGCAGAACTCCTCCGTCAAGGCAATCAATGTTGGGGGCAAATGCAAGGGATAAAGCAGCGGATTGAAAGTTCTAAAGAGCTTTATCGCCAAGTTCAACAACGCCGCAAGGAAGTTCAGACAAAAATTGCAGAAGTTCAGGCGAGCCGTTCCCAGGCCCAGGCAAATCAACCGCAAAGTGGAGAGACCCAGGCTTGGAATCGGGGGACAACCTATCGCAGTCCGGGTTCGGGGGCTGACCTTCTAGAAAAGCAATTCCAGCAATGGGAAATGGATGAAGAGCTAGAGCAGTTAAAGCAACAAATGGACAGATAAGTAAAAATGGCCCCGCTCAAAAACCCCCTAGGCTCGGGGGTTAAAAGTAGATACGCTTCAAAGTCAACTTTGAAGTTTGCTCGGAAAGGGTTTAGAGACCCATTGCCCGTAGCGTTCTAGGGCCAGCAACGCCATCTACAGAAAGGCCATAATCCGCTTGGAATGCCATGACTGCGTGCTTAGTAATGCTGCCGTAGTAACCGGTGCTATTGGCATGAAAATAGCCATGATGAGCCAAGCGATTCTGAAGTTTGGCAACTTGATAACCGCGAGCGCCCTTGGAGAGGTAGCCACCATGGTAGCTGCTGCTATGGCTTGCTTTTCTATAGTGGGGCTTGCTGGGATAACTTGCAGAGTGATACAGACCCATTGCTCGGGCAGTACTAGGGCCAACAATACCATCGACACAAAGCCCATAGTCAGCCTGAAATGCCTTGACTGCATGTTTGGTGATTTTGCCGTAGTAGCCTGTTGCTCTGGCGTGGAAGTAGCCAGAGTCAGCTAGTTTGTACTGAACGGCCTTGACATCATGGCCCCGATCCCCATAGCCAAGAGCAGCTTCGGCGTTGCCAGTATTGAGAACCGCAGCTCCAACTGCAAGGGACAAAATTGGCAGCCAGCTTTTGTTTGCGAGTTTATTCCAGTTCAACCCCCGGAAGAGCACCAGAATGCCATCACAATTCGGGGTATCAGAAGCCTCATAAGCAGAGGCCAAGTGCGTATACGCTAGTGTATCCATGAAAATCCTCTGTAAAGTTCGCAAAATACAGGTATGGGGTTGAATCCTGTTGGATTGCGCCCCTATATCCTAGGTTATAACGGTCAGAGAAACAAAAGTCCAGAGATTACAGAATAAATTTCATGACTTTTGATCAAAACTGAGTAGACATTCACTCACGATCAGAGATGATTCCAGGTGAACAAAAGGGTTACTGTCACTCAGAAGCATTAATTTCGATCTCTTTTTTGAGCTCCTAAATGAACTTTTAATGAACTTTTGTAGATGAACTTTTGTAGATGAACTTTTGTATCGGATTCGATTTTGGTACCTCTGGGGCTAGGGCGATTGTAATCAATGCCCAGCATCAACTTCAGTTAGAAGTCCAACAACCCTTTGTCCTGGAAAGTACCGCAGATCAATGGCTGAGCCAATGGAAAACAGCCCTGTTTGATTTGATTGCCCAGATTCCTGCGGAGTTGCGATCGCAGACAAGGGCGATCGCGATTAATGGCACCTCAGGCACCGTTTTACTGTGCGATTCCGAGGGTAATCCTCTAGGGTTGCCGATGCTTTACAATGACGGGCGAGGTGCGTCGGTGATGGAGCAGTTGCGTCGGATCGCTCCCCAGAATCACCCGGTTTTGAGTGCAACCTCCAGCTTGGCTAAAGTGCTGTGGTGGCAACAACAGTGGAATTCAAATTCAGGCGGTTTGGCGGCAACCCGCTCTAACACTTTGATCTATCTGCTGCATCAGGCAGATTGGTTGGGATTTTTACTCCATGGTAAAGTTGGGGTCACTGACTATCACAATGCCCTAAAACTGGGCTACGATGTCGTCAATCTCCGTTACCCCCATTGGTTGGTTCAGGGGATTCACCGTTCATCTCCGGCATTTGTTCCTCAATTGCCCCAGGTGCTTGCTCCGGGTACTCCCGTAGGTTTAGTAACGTCAGATATTGCTAATCGGTTTCAATTCCCTCAGACTTGCCAAGTGTGTGCAGGCACAACGGATAGTATCGCGGCATTTCTAGCCAGTGGCGCGACGACTCCAGGAGATGCCGTTACCTCCTTGGGATCAACGTTGGTGATCAAGCTCCTGAGTCGGACTCCGGTGAATAGTGCTGAATATGGGATTTACAGCCATCGCCTAGGGAATTTATGGTTGACTGGGGGCGCGTCAAATACTGGGGGCGCAGTGTTGCGACAGTTTTTTACTGATGCGGAGTTAAGCAATCTGAGCCAGGAGATAAATCCCCGCCAGTCCACTGGGCTGGATTACTACCCGTTATTGCAACCCGGTGATCGCTTTCCGATCAATGATCCCAATTTGCCCCCTCGGATGGAACCCCGGCCTGAGAGTTCGGCCAAGTTTTTACAGGGCTTGTTAGAAGGTATGGCTCGGATTGAGGCCCAGGGCTATCAACGGTTGCAGGAGCTGGGGGCAACTCCTCTGACTCGGGTTTATACGGCTGGCGGTGGGGCAAAAAATTTAGCTTGGACAACAATTCGGGCGCATCACCTCAAGGTTCCTCTGTTAAATCCTGTACAGACCCAGGCCGCTTATGGAACAGCAGTCTTGGCTCAGAATGGCATAGAGAGTATTACAACTATTGACAACCATTAAGGTTAAGCATTAAGGTTGCCCAACTCGCAAGCTTAGCAAAGTTTAGCAAAGTCCTGAGTCCTAATAACGTACGCTTAAAGTCTAATGTGTGCAGAGGCAAGTCATGGGAGAACACAAACGCATTGGCATTCTCACAAGTGGAGGAGACTGTGCTGGACTCAATGCGGTGATTCGAGCCGCCGTCTATCGAGCTGTTGGTACCTACGGTTGGGAGGTGCTAGGGATTCGTCAAGCAACCGTTGGACTGATGCAGCGTCCTCCTGAGGCTATCAATCTGACCCAGGAGAAAGTGAGTTCAATCCTAACGGTTGGCGGTACGATTTTGGGGACAACCAACAAGGGCGACCCCTTCGCATTTCCCATGCCGGAGGGAGGAACCCGCGATCGCTCCGAGGAAATCATTGAAGGATACCGTTTTCTGGGGCTAGATGCCTTGATTGGGATCGGGGGAGACGGAAGTCTTGCAATTTTGCGACGATTGGCTCAACAAGGCAACCTCAACTTAGTCGGAATTCCGAAAACTATTGACAATGACGTTGGCAGTACAGAGCTTTCGATTGGATTTCACAGTGCTGCAACGGTTGCTACAGAAGCGATTGATCGGCTGCATTTTACGGCTGCGAGTCATAACCGCGTGATGATTGTTGAGGTGATGGGACGGGATGCTGGACATATTGCCCTTCGGGCTGGAGTCGCCGGGGGAGCAGATGTGATTCTGATCCCGGAAATTCCCTATAGCCTCAATACAATCTGTCGGCATATCATTGATCGCCAGAAACATGGTAAAAACTATGCCATCGTTGTTGTGGCTGAGGCAGTGAAGACCGAACAGGGAGAACCTGTGAGCAACACTAATACCCTGGGTCAAACTCGTTTGGGTGGAGTGGGCCAGTATTTGGCGGATCGGATTTCCGTCTCTACTGGAGCAGAAACTCGAGTCACTGTCTTGGGTCATGTTCAACGGGGCGGCACACCTACGGTCACGGATCGGGTGATTGGTTCAGCCTTTGGAGTTGCCGCAATTGATCTGATCGCCGAAGAAAAGTTCGACCGCATGGTCACTTGGCAGAATCGAGAAGTGAGTAGTGTGCCGATTGCTGAGGCGATCGCTCACTATCAGGCGGTTGATCCGAATGAAATCATGGTCAAAACCGCTCGCAGCTTGGGAATCTGTTTGGGAGATGAAGTTAGCTACTAAGCGGCTACAATCTAGGCGTTGCTTAAGTGTTATCTAAGTACTCTCTAAATAGTGCCTAGATTGCGCCAGACTTGACTTGGCTATTTGCCCATCCCAAGCTGTTGGGCTTTTTGATAAACTTTGCCTTCGGTGAGTAAAGAGGGTGCAATGACTACTTCAACCTGCTGCATTTCCTTAATGGTTTTTGCCCCCAAGGTTCCCATACTTGTCCGAAGAGCGCCTAACAAATTATGCGTTCCATCATCAAGCAGGGCAGGGCCACGCAGAATTTGCTCCAGGGTTCCGGTTGATCCCACGCGAATTCGGGTTCCTCTAGGTAGGACTGGGCTAGGAGTTGCCATGCCCCAGTGAAATCCCCGTCCGGGAGCCTCTTGAGCGCGGGCAATGGGAGAACCAATCATCACCCCATCGGCACCACAAGCAATACACTTGCAGATATCTCCTCCCGTAATCAGACCGCCATCTGCAATCACAGGTACATAACGACCCGTCTCGCGGTAGTAATCCTCTCGGGCTGCGGCACAGTCAGCCACGGCAGTAGCTTGAGGAATACCAACGCCTAAAACCCCACGGGACGTACAAGCAGCCCCCGGCCCAATCCCAACGAGAACTCCCGCAGCGCCTGCCTTCATCAAGTTCAGGGTCACCTCGTAGGTCACACAGTTTCCCAAAATTACTGGGATGGACATTTCTTGGCAGAACTGGGCTAGATCCAGAGGGTTTACAGATTGGGGAGAAAGAAACGCGGTAGACACAACCGTTGCTTGGACAAAGAATAAGTCTGCTCCCGCTTCCGCCGCCACTGAACCATATTTCATCGCTCCGACTGGGGTCGCACTCACAGCAGCAATCCCGCCTTGAGCCTTGATCTCCTGAATTCGCTGCTTGATCAGGTCAGGCTGAACGGGTTCTGCATAGAGTTTTTGCATCAAGGCCACAAACTCTGTTTTGCCGACGGCAGCAATTTGATCCAGGATGGGAGTGGAATCGGCATAACGGGTTTGAATGCCCTCTAGATTGAGAACCCCCATTGCTCCAAGCTGTGTGAGGAGAACAGCCATGTGGGTATCAACAACGCCATCCATGGCACTGGCAATAATCGGAATTTCTCGATGGATGCCCCCCAGTGTCCAACTGGTATCTGCTAGACTAGGGTCAAGGGTGTGAGGCCCAGGAACCAATGCAATTTCGTCAATGCCGTAAGCTCTACGAGCTGTTTTGCCCCGTCCAATAATAATATCCACTTTAACGATTCCCAGAACGATATCTTGGCTAATAATCCTCTCGTCTGCATTAACCCTATGGGCTAGGTTTAATGATTGCGTGACACTTGAGGAGTCAAAAGAAACATTTCTTTATCTTAACTTTTTTAGAGACTACCCCTGAATCCTCACTTCACTTTTGATTGAGTCAGGGGTAAACAAGCTCGATTGGTCTAAATCCTCGCGATCGCTCTCCTATTGAGATATCCGCTCAGTGTTGCCCCCTTTGACCCATCCGACGCGGTTGATGTCCTCCTCGACCTGAACGCGTTGCCAAGCTTTATCTACACTTTCTTCCAGAACGATGACGGCTTCTTCATAGGCAATTCCCCCAATTCGATTGGATTCAAAACTAGGTTGATCCCTCAGAATCAAACCAATGGGCTGCACTACGACGGCTCGATAACTGCCCTTGGGCAGGGTGGCTGTCGGCTTAGGGCTAGGGGCAAGTTTCGAGGCGGGAATTGCTTTTTTGGGACTAGCTTTTGCAGTGGTTGTTTGCTCATTCGGAAAGGTGGGTCGTTCAGGAAGCTCTGTTAATCGAGCTGCAAAGTAGAGAGCTGCAGCAACACTTGCCCCCGCCAAAATCAGTAGGGCTAGAACAAAGCCAACGATGAATTTGAAAATACCGTACACACTCATAAATTCATCAATCGTCTAACAACAGTTTCCTAGAAGACAGTTTCCTGAGAGACAGCTTCCTGTAGCAACCCCAGATGATTTGTAAAATATTGAGAATTGCGATAGAACAATCCCCTGAAATAGCTGCCTGAACTATAACAGTAAACTAAGTTTGTCCCTCTAGTACCCTTCACATTGATTAATTTTTCTGTTGAAGGTTAGCTGCATTCACAGTTGGAAGTCCCCTATTCTTGCAGAGGCGACTTGCATCAGGACAACCCATACAAGTTTATGGTGGTGGATGACGACCCAGTCATTCCTCTTGAATGGGAAGAGCATTGTAGGTGGAGTAGTATATGTAAGCAGCTCAAAAAAATGCTTATCTACAGGGCTTTTTAGAGTTTTTAGATACAAATATAAAACAAACATAAAACAGTGCTTTGTTAGGAATCTGACGAGGATAAGTCTTGCCAAAGCAGTAAACACGCACCAGATGCTTAACGAGATGATGGCCGGACGCTTGCAAGTGATCAGTCGGATTCGGCATCTGCCATGCTTGATATTTAATTTAAGTCAAGGTTAAGTAACAAAAGTTTGCAAAATTGTAAAATTTTCGTTACATTCTAAGGGAATTCAAAATAATTACTGTATCTGAGGTAGACCAATGGCAATTTTTAACTTGATTCCTGTTCCTGAACCGATGCAAGCCAAGTCCCGCGCTGTTGATTTAAAAACCCGTTTGGATTGGGGCGAACCCGCTCTGACTATTATTGATGTGCGAGATATGAAAGCATTTAATGCTTGTCATATTCAGGGTGCAATCTCTTTGCCCCTAGAGACTCTGGTTCAGCGGGTTATGCTCACCCTGGAAATAAGCCGTGATATTTACCTCTATGGTGAAACGATCGAGGAATCTGAGGACGCGGCAGCAACATTGCGGGGAGCAGGATACATTAACGTCTCTACGTTAATTGGTGGTTTGGAAGGTTGGAAAGCGTTAGGTTACCCAATCGAAGCAATCAGTGCAGTTGTTTAGAGTTCTGTTTAATTTTGACACTGACTCTGACAACTCTTGTACATAGCGTTTTTAAGCACTGCACTTTTTATGGATGAATGCTATGGATGATGTAGTTTTCTGGGTTGTGCAGCACATCCACTTCATGGGTTTCCAGCTTGGATAGCTGTTAATCTACATTCAAGTTTCGCAGGCTAAGCCTGCGAAACTTAAGATTTGGCGCTTGAAACTGTCGCTTAAATGCATATCAGTTTGACATTGAGTTATGAACCAGTTAATAGATGGCAGAATAGCCGAGCTTCAAATGTCAAGAAAGAAAGCGATCGCCCGTGGATCATCTGGAACCTGGTACGACTCCCAAATCAAAATTCTTCATTCACTCAAGATTAAAGAGCGATCGCTGCAGCAGAACTCTTGCTAGATTCGCTATATTATCGTGTTCTCAGGGGACAAATTCTGTTACAACCTGACCCCCTGATTGCCCGCGACTGACGACAACGGTTTCATTCTTGAGTTCTCCCGTGGCCTGCTCTCCAGTTAGGGTAAATGCGGGATCAAGTTGACGATAAATCACATTTCCGGCGGCTTGAAACTGCTGTTTGGTTACAAACCATGTCAGTTGATCGGCATTAAGCTGTGCCTGACGCTTTTCACCGATGCTGACAACATTGCCTTGGAGATTAAACGTTGGTTCCTTCAAATTCCCTTGGGCTCGATCCGCTGTTAAAGTCACTTTCTCCCCTCGATGAATAATCGTCGTGGGCTTGGGAGAATCCAGAGTCCGTTGCTCAAAGTTCCAGTTAATCTCATCACTGCCAATTTGTAGCGGGGGGTCTGACATAGCAATCTGAGCTTGTTTTCGTAAGGTCGCTATTTTAGTTTTCAGGTTCAGTTCAGCGGTCTCTGCCACCCCCCGATCCATCACGGTTTGATTTTTGTAATGATCGAGGTTGGTTTTGCGATCGCTGATCATTTTTTCTTGATCCCAGTACCAAATCACATGATCACTTCGCAGTTGCACGACCGGATCTTTGGACGTGACAACCACCTGATTCCAGAATTCAACCCGTTTATCCCGAGTAAACGCTTGAGCTTCTGATGCGATCGCCTGAGCTTGGCGATGATCTCCCTTCACCCCATTCCGCACCACCAAAATTTCCTGATCAACAATCCATTCTAGTTCTTTCCCTTTGAGGACAATACCGTTGCGGACATCTGTAGCAACAATCTGATCTTTTAAAAAAATCCGCTTACTATCCTGTTGGATTTCTCCAGATTCAGCTTGCATTTTGTAAATCAGCTTCCCATCTTGGAACATCTCTCCTTGGGGCTTAATCACCCTAGCAACTTTTTGATCAGGGCTATAGCGAACCTGTTTTGAGGTGATTTTCCAGAGCAACTTCCCTTTCTCATTGGCTTGTTCCAACGTTACTTCATCCAGGGTCAGATCACTGCTAAACTCTTCAGACTCGAGCGCGCTGCTGTTAGTGGGTTGGGGTTCAGGAGGAGGATTGGGTTGACGGCATCCAACCAGCATTCCGACAACCAGACTGGCTAAGATCATTGGCCGCAAACTAGAATATTGCCTGTTCATCCCATCTCCAATTTAACGCTTCATGCTCAAGGCCCTTCAACCTGGCCGTCCATCAGGCTAATCCCAGTGAGAGGACGGTAAGTATATCCTGAACCGCGAGGCAGTTTCTGAATATCCTCCTTGATCATTTCTAGGTCAATATAGCGATCAGCAACATTAATCAGACTGTCACTGGTCATGGAACGTAGGCTCACAACCTCGACGCGCACTCCTCGATAGCTGACGCAGTCCACCGCATAGGCCAAATCTCCATCTCCACTCACTAACACTGCTGTGTCATAGGAACCCACCAAGGCAAGCATATCTACCGCAATTTCAACATCTAGATTTGCTTTCTTGGAGCCGTCGGGGAGTTGCACCAAGTCTTTAGAGATTACACGATATCCATTGCGTCGCATCCACAATAAAAACCCTTGCTGCTTTTCATTGGTTCGATCAACTCCAGTATAAAAGAACGAACGTAGCAACCTTGATCCGGCTGTTAAACGGCACAGGAGCTTAGTGTAGTCAATTTCGATGCCAAGTTGGAGGGCTGCGTAGAAGAGATTAGACCCATCAATAAAGATCGCAACTCGCCCTCGATTTTCTAAAACCTGTTCTGGCGTAAATACCTCGCCATTCTTAACTGCATTCAACATACTATTCATGTCTCTTTCTTGTTAAAAGTTGATTAAAATTTTGAGAGTGGTAAAACAAAAACGTTAAGGAATGGTAAAAAATTAGCTAAAAATTCAATCTCGATCAGCTTCAGCCATTGGAGAACCCTCTAGAGGAGCACTCTCCAACCGTTGAAAAATGGGTTGAGGACTTTCTAAGGCTTGCCCTGGCTGTAAGATTCCCCAACAGCGATGGGTCTCGAATGGAACATCCCCCCTACAACTGGCTTCATCATTAAAATCAACAGAATATCCAAGTTGCTGATAAATAGCACTACTAATGCTTGGAATAATCGGGGAGAGAAAATAAGCTGCCAGTCTAACAGACTCTAAAACAGAATACAGTACCTCCTTGAGTCTGTCGAGCTTTCCCTGTTTGTAGAGTGTCCAAGGAGCTTGTTCGTCAATATATTTATTGCAGGTTTGGGCAATGACCAAAACCTCAGAGCAAGCTCGATTGAATGCTAGAGAGTTGTAGGCTTGAGTCACCCTTTCTTCTAATTTAACACCTATTTTTTTCAAAGGGTTGTCTAGAGAAACCGATGCTCCGGCTAAACCACCAGGGACATATCCTTTGAAGTACTTGTGAGCCATTCCCAAAGTTCGATTGAGGAGATTCCCTAAGTCATTGGCAATATCAGCATTCAAGGTATTAATAAACCGATCTTCTCGGTAGTCTCCGTCCTGACCGAACTCAATTTCCTTGAGGAAATAATAGCGAACTGCATCTGCCCCAAATTGATTCGCCAAATCAAAGGGGTTGAGGGTGTTTCCCTCAGTTTTCCCCATTTTTTTGCCATTTTTGGTCAAAAAGCCGTGACCGAAAACTTGACCTGAAATGGGTAAATCGGCTGACATTAACAGCGCTGGCCAGTAAACTGCATGAAACCGCAGAATATCTTTTCCAATTAGATGCAGGTTAATCGGCCACCATTCTAATACAGCATTCGCTAGAGTTGGTTCACTATCCGGATCAAGTAAAGCTGTTACATACCCTAGCAATGCATCAAACCAAACATAAAGAGTATGGCTGGGATCAACAGGAACAGGGAAACCCCAGTCGATATTGACCCGAGAAATGGAGAAATCTTGTAGTCCTTGATCTACAAAATTCAGGACTTCATTCCGCCTCATCTCCGGTTGAATAAAATCCGGATGGTCTTGATAAAATGCTTCAAGTTGCTGTTGATAGTTGGAGAGTCGAAAAAAGTAGTTCTGTTCATCTCGCCACTCAACCTGTTTTTGGGTGTGAATAGGGCAGTATTTTTCGCCGATTAAGTCCCGTTCTTCTTTAAATTCTTCGCAAGCGACACAATACCATCCGGTCTGTTGATTGAGATAAATATCTCCTTTATCCCAAACTCGTTGAAAAAATTCCTGCACAATTGCTTCATTACGAGGGGCTGAGGTGCGGCTGAAACGATCATAGTGGATATTGAGTTTTTCCCAAAGGGCCTCATAACTGGCGACGATGCGATCGCAGTGTTCTTGAGGAGAATATCCGGCGCTATAGGCTGCCCGCTGGATTTTCAAGCCATGTTCATCCGTCCCAGTAATCAACAATACTGAATCACCCTGAAGGCGTTTAAATCGAGCCAAGGCATCGGCTGCTATTGTGGTATAGGCACTTCCCATATGAGGGACATCGTTAACATAGTAGAGCGGGGTTGTGAGGGTAAAGGTATTTTGGCTAGGATTGAATGGCTTCATAAAAATTCTCACTGGGCGAAAAGATACCCTTATCGAAAGGTGCTTTTACAAAAAGGTGCTTTTGCACAATTCACCAAAGGCAGAGTAGAGAAAGGCGGGGTTCTGCTGTCCCAAAAAACAAAAGGTTTTAAAACTGAGCAAAACGCAATATCCAGCGAAACTGATACATTTCTCTCAATTTCAAAAAATCCCATACTCCACAAGCCTAAAAATTGCTAAGCCGCAAGGCTTTCAATCAGAGTGCTTCGGAAATGTAGAGGTTTTAACTGAGCTTACTGTGTTAAGACTCATTTATTATCATAGCTCAAAGGCTAGACTAGACAGTTCAGGATAACTTTACTCTTAATGTCTGAGCAGTTATCATTCGGTTTGCTGTAACTTTGGCTGAGCCGAGTGTTACAACACTTTCTGAGTCATGATTTAAGCCAAATCAGCAGGATTTGTTGTTCCTTGACTCGAGTTTCAGCAGTGTGTCAGTCGAGTCAATTCGACTATCGACTGGTTCAGGTTGCCAAACCATTGGCTAGGCTTGTTAAGCTATCAGGGTAATGCTGACGATTTCTGCACTAACTTTACCTCAAAGGTTTCAACTGCCTGTGTCTATGCTTTCCTCTGAAACAGTACTTTATGCTCGTTGGCTATTGTTCCTTTGGGGAACTCAGATGTCCCTGCACCACCGGAACCTGATTCCTCAAACTGGATCGGTGTTAGTTGTCAGCAATCACCGCAGTTTTATGGACCCGATTGTGTTAACTGCGGCAGTAGGCCGTCCAATCCGGTTTGCCTGCCATCACTACATGGGACAGGTTCCTCTCCTGCGAGAACTCGTGACAACTCTGGGGGCATTTCCTTTGGAAGACCCTCAGCATAGACCTCAAGAGTTTTTTAAGCAAGCTAATGCTCTGCTCGCAAATCGTGAAATGGTGGGTATTTTTCCAGAGGGCGCTAAACCGATGGTTAAAGTGACCCCACCCCTTGAGATTGGGAGTTTTCAGCGAGGCTTCGCCCATCTAGCCTTGCGGTCTGACTCGGAGAATTTGGCAGTTTTGCCCCTAGCAATCCATACCTCTGAGGAGGCACTGATTCAGTCTTTGGTTCCGTTAAAAGCCCTGAGTTGGTTTGATCCCTCAGAACCGCTATTTGACCAGCCTGGATGGCATCCCGTCGTGTTTTATCGGCGAGTGAATGTGTTAGTCGGTCGCCCCTATTGGATTACCCCTCAACTGAAACAAGCCTATCAGGGGAAACAGGCCCGCGATACGGTTTATCAGCTCACGCACTACTGCGAACAGGAGATCACGAAGTTGTTACGTTAAGCATCTGACTGAACTGAGACCATGAGGAGGACTATCCTACCTGATCTATTTCACATCTATTTCACAAGTTTGAGGAGAGAGAAGACCGCCAACAAGAATTAATCAACAAGAATTAATCAACCAAAACCTTCAAAACAGATAGATATCAATCGGGGTTCCGATTTCACTAGATTCAATACAGTAGCCGTTCCGTTTTGCCCAGGTGACGGCTGACGGTTGCAACACCGGATCTTGCAACCAACGGATGGCTTCTTCCAGGGATTGGGGGCTGTTTCTGGGAATACTGCGGGTTTGAGAGGCTTTGGGCATGGGTTTGGCAATTTGGGCGATCGCGGCTTTCCACTTCTGCTGAAAGTCTTGATCAATCGGAATATTAACTGAAAAGTCGGGATCAACCTGAGGAGTTTCTCTTTGGCTGGTTTCATGGGCGGGGACAAGTTGGGGAGAATGTCCCAACTCCAATTTGGGGCGTTCTGAATTCAATTGAGGTTGAACCTGCAATGATTTTAAGTCTGGGTCAGGGGCAATCATGAGTTCCTCGGGTTTGTAGCAAATTGCGGCTGTTTTACTTAAAATTTCTTGCTGTTCAGGTTCGGGAATCTCTATTCCGGCCTCTAGCCTCTCCTGTACGGCCTGTAGATGTTGTTTACAAATGCGGGCATAGGTTTCCCAGTCAATCACTAGGCGTTCGGGACGGGAGACATAGTGTTTGAAGACCTCGCCGATGACCTCCTCCAAATGCATCTCTTTGAAGCCAAAGTTAACACTTTTTTGCCATTGCTTGGCCTTCCATCGTAGCAAGCCCAGATGGAGTTGTCCTTGTTCATTCAGCCAGGGGCCCGCCGGAATTAGATATTTCGGGCGGGGTGTGGGGGGACGAATGCCGAGGGCACTGTCATAGATTTTGCTTTGGTTGTCCATGAGGGAGGTCAACATACGCATTAGTCTTGATGTTTTATTCTACTAAAGAATCAGTTATCCTCACAATCATAGTGCAAATAATGCAATCAGAGAAAATCAAACACTACATCTAGTGTTTTCGAGGGTGGGTTGAGGGTGCGGCTCTTTGGCCTGAGACAGGGCTTGAACTGGAGATCAACTTTTTTCCTACTGTCCTACTGTCCTATTTTTTAGTTCCTGGAGGAGCATTCTCGATCAACTTTGAGACATTTAGAATCTTAAAAAATTTTAAAAAAAAATTTAAAATATAGAGAAATTTAAAATATAGAGACGAATGAGGCGGGATGAGAGCATGATTTTAGAGCAACATCCAAAAGTTTGCTGATTATTCTGATTTCTCGTAAATTGACCCGTAAAATGGAAGGTAAAGCTTTACTAAGGTGAAAGATTAAAATGACAGCGGTAGGCCCATTAGCATCTTGCGCTCAACCTGAGGACAAGCTGAGGTTTCTTGCCCCTGTCTCTCCCAAGCCAGAGCTACCTTTATTTGTCTATTTGCCTGGCATGGATGGAACTGGAGAGTTGTTCTACACCCAAACTCCCAAGCTGGCTTCGAGAGTTGATATTCGTTGCCTACGGATACCTCCAAATGACCGTTCTGATTGGAGTGCGCTGGTTGCTGGAACGATTCGGTTGATCAAAGCAGAACTCAAC
This sequence comes from Microcoleaceae cyanobacterium, assembly GCA_051652765.1. Taxonomy (GTDB): domain Bacteria; phylum Cyanobacteriota; class Cyanobacteriia; order Cyanobacteriales; family Microcoleaceae; genus JBHJGO01. Next base: position 218,070 of record JBOFUV010000034.1, read on the forward strand.
CAGCGGGAAAATTCTCAAGTTTATCTCTGTGGTGAGTCTTTCGGTGGATGCTTGAGTCTAAAACTAGCCCTAGAAGCTCCTGAACTGCTCAGTTATCTGATTTTGATTAATCCAGCGTCTTCGTTTAGACATAATCTCTGGGTTCAATGGGGGTCTTGCCTGACGCAGTGGATTCCCCAGTTGTTTTATTCCAGCTCGGTCTTGGGATTGTTGCCACTCCTGGCCTCCTTGGGGCACATCGCTCCCCGTGAACGCCAAGCCTTGATTGGAGCCATGCGTTCAGTGCCTCAAGCAACCTCTGTGTGGCGCATGGACTTATTGCGGGGGTTTGAGCGGGATATCAAGCGATTGGGTCAACTCCAGATCCCAACCTTGGTGATTGCTGGAAAACGGGATTTACTCCTGCCTTCGATCATAGAAGCTGAACTTTTAGCTCAATGTTTACCTAATGTCCAGACAGCTATTTTGCCCCAAAGTGGTCATGCCTGTCTGTTAGAGGCCCATGTTGACCTCTATGAAATCTTGCAGAAATATCAAGTGTTAGTGGATACTCAAGCCCTTGCCTCTGATTTACTAGAAGCGGTTTAGATCTTTTAGGGGGATGATCGTAGGGATTGAGGCTAAAGCTGGAAAATGGCGGTAATAATAGCTGAAGAGTGTTGCTAACTTTCCTGGAAAATGACAAACTAGGGGTTCAAGGTTCAAGCGGCAAGGTTTAAGCGGCAAGGTTCAAGTACAACGGGTCAGTACAGTTGGCACAAATGGTAGTATCTTCTTCTGAGACTGGATTGGCTTCCCAGATCATCAATAGAATTCTGGCCGTTGAACCCCTGGCAAATTGGGCCAAGAATCAAGCTCGACAGATGATGATACAGCGGGCCGAGAAACTGGGAATTTCTTGGAGTCAAGAAGCACAAACCCTTCTCAGTCGGGATTGGAACCTAGAATTCTCTCAAATGAGTCATCCCGATCTCACTTACCCTGATTATTATCTCAAGCCTTTCCATGCCTATGCAGCGGGCAATTTGAGTTGGCAAGCCGCAGCAGAAGTGGAAGTGGCCGCAAAGGCGGTTCATGCCAAAATCTGGCCGGAGGCTGGGATTGCAGGAGATACAAAACTGCGACAGAGTTATAACGAGGTGCTGCAAACGGAACTGACTCAGGAACCGCAAGATATTTTAGATCTAGGATGTGGCGTGGGATTGAGTACATTCGCTCTGCAAAGGCTCTACCCTCAAGCCATAATCACAGGGTTGGATCTCTCCCCTTATTTTTTGGCGATCGCCCTTTACAGAAGCCAAACTTGGGATCTGCCGACTCCAACTTGGGTACATGCGGCGGCGGAGTCAACGGGGCTATTGGATCAATCTTTTGACCTAGTGTCCCTCTGTTTGGTCTGTCACGAACTTCCCCAGACTGCCACTCAAGCCATTTTCCAGGAGGCGAAGCGATTATTGCGTCCTGGTGGGTATTTAGCAATTATGGACATGAACCCTCAGTCCAAAGTCCTGACTCAAATGCCCCCCTATGTATTAACCCTGTTGAAAAGCACTGAACCGTATTTGGATCAGTATCTGAGCTTGAACATTGAGCAAGCTTTGATTAAAGCTGGCTTTAATCCTAGAAAAATCAGCCTAAACAGCCCACGACATCGCACGATTCTTGCTAGGGTCACTCGATAGAGCGGTGAACTCCTGTTGACTTCTAAGGTTTGCTTCCTAGAACCAACCAAGTCCTGGGAATCAGATTAAGCTGCAACAGAATGTTCATCTGGCTTCGCAAAAATCATGCGACCTGCCGAAGTTTGCAAAGAACTGGTGACAACAACTCGCACCTGATCCCCAACGTATTCACTCCCGGACTCGACTACGACCATTGTGCCGTCATCTAGATAGCCAACTCCCTGGGAAGGTTCTTTGCCTTCCTTGCGAATTTTTAAATCAATGATGTCTCCAGGTAGATAGTTCGGTCGAACAGCCTGAACAAGATCATTAATATTCAACACAGAAA